>JAKSIG010000040.1 GCA_024398955.1 Fibrobacter sp.
GGCCTACTTCCCGGCTATAGACGGCCTCCGCCTTTTAGCGAGCATCAACATCGTGATGCTTCATTTGGGCAGTTCCAACGCTCTCGTCTACATGAACGATTTCAAGTGGCTCACCCCCATCATCAACGCTCCTGCTTTTGCAGCGGGCATTTTCTATGTGCTGGCGGGATTCCTCTTTGCAAGCAAGTTCAGCGATCCGGACCGTCGCATTCCGGTGATTCCCTTCATGTTCAGCCGTATTGCTAAACTCTACCGCCTCCATTTCTTCATGACGCTTCTCATGTTTGTGGTGCTGGTGTTCAAGTTCAGCGGCTACACTCACTTGCCGGGCGTTGGTGGTGGCGCCTTCTTTGCAGAATTTTCGGATTGCGCTTCCAAGGGCCTTGCCGCCATGACCCACCCCTGGCGAAGCCTTGTGATGCATTTGACGCTTACCTGGTCTTTGGCGCCTGATTATGGGATGAAACTGAATGAACCTTCCTGGTCTCTAACCAGCTTCTTTGTATGCTATGCCATTACACCCTGGTTCAGCCGTTGGCTTTTCAAACAAAATAAGAAGACGCTTTGGATGCTGTTTGGTGGCGTGTTCATTCCCGGTATGGTTTGGGCGGCGATTTTTGGCACCACGGAGAATTTGTGGTTCAACGATTTCGAATGCAAGTACCGCTTCTTCCACATGTTCGCCCCTGTCCGCATTTTTGAATACTTGTTTGGCATGGTGATTTATCGCTTGTACAAGGAGGGCTCTTTTGACTTTTTGAAGAAGGATTTTGCAAGCGGCATCATGCAGCTTTTGATGCTCCTTGCGCTGTATGGAAGTCTTTTCCTTATGGGCCCGAACAACAATCCCGGCGTGAACTACTTCCTGCATCATAGCCTCCCCATATTCATTTACGGCATGCTGGTGCTTTCTCTTTTAAGCGGTAAGGGGTTCCTTGCCCGGTTCTTCTGCATCGGCATTGTGCGTAAGATTGGCCGCGCCAGTTTCTACCCGTACTTAATCCACCTTCCCATTATCACCATGGCTTGGGGATTCTGCAATTTGAATACTCCTGCCAACACGGTGAAAATGTTGATTTTCATTTATACCGTCAGCACGCTGTATATGGAATTCAAGATTTGGCGGAAGAAACGTAAAAAAGCGAAAATAGCTCGTTTGCGCGAGTCGTAAATTGTATATTCTCGGTTATGGATATTGGCAGTTTACATTTTCAGAATCCTGAAGCCTTCTGGCTGCTTATTTTTGTACCTATTTTGGTTGGCGTTTACGTCTATCGGGAACGGCGCCGCAAGAGTACCATAAAATTCCCTGCACTTTCTATTGCTAAAAAGACGGTTCCCAGCCGCCGTGTAAAGTTTCGCCACATTGTACCTGCCCTTCGACTGGCGGCGCTTTGCTGCTTTGTCATCGCCCTTGCACGCCCCCAGAATGCCATGGAGGTGGAATACACCAATACCGATGGCGTGGACATCATGCTTGCGCTGGATGTTTCGGGCTCCATGGGTACGCTGGATATGCTCACTCGCGTAGAGCAGGCAAAGCTTGGGGTCATGAATGCGGAACGGATTTTGAAGTCTGGCGATTACTGGAAGTATAGTCGCATGGGCTATGCGCAAGAGGTGATAGCAGAATTTATCCAGAAGCGTCACAGCGACCGCATCGGGTTATCTGCTTTTGGCGCCCGTGCCGTGACGCAGTGCCCTTTGACTTTGGATTACGGCAGCCTTCTGGAGATTTTAAAAGTAACGGACGAATTGGCTCGTGATTCGACGGTTGGCGGCCGCACGGCTATCGGTGATGGCCTGATGAATGCACTTGCCCGCTTGGAAAAGTCCGATGCAAAGTCCAGAGTGGTGGTGCTTTTGACTGATGGCAAGGATAATGCGAGTGTGATTTCTCCGGTTCGAGCCGCCGAGGTGGCGCAGTCCTTGGGTGTAAAAGTCTATACCGTTGGCGTTGGGAAAAAGCGGGGAAAGATTCTCTCCTTCCAGCAGAATCCTTGGACGGGTGAAATCTCTTGGGGCGAACGGGAAATCACTCCCGAGGAAGGCATCGATGAAGCCACTCTGCAAGCGGTTGCGACAAAAACTGGCGGTAAATTCTACCGTGCCGAAAACAAGGAGCAGCTGGAAGAAATCTACGCAGAAATTGACCAGCTGGAAAAGACAGAAATTGAGACTATCGCCTACGCACGCTATGCGGAAAAATTCTATCCGTGGCTGCTGTTGGGAGCGGCTTTAATCCTCTTGGAGCTCTTACTTTCCAACACCCGCTTTGTGCGGATTCCCTAAACTTCTAGCTTGCTCGCTGGTTTGTAGCAGTTTCGGGCAAAATCCTTAAAGAACATCTCGATGTTGGGTGTCTTTTCGGTGCCGTATTCACTCCAGTGAATGGAGAAGGTCAGCGTCCATTTTAGCCCGTTCTGTAACTCAGGAGCGCTACCGCCCTGAGCTAGCAGACTGCAGAAGTTTTCCGTTTCTGTGAAGTCTTCCTTTTCGAAGACAATGATGAATTTTTTGTTTTCAAACCGAGCTAGGAAAGCATTTTGGTTTGCACAAATTTTCCTCAAAAAACGGGCCATGTTGTCTATGCCGAGGAAGGCTTGGTCTTTTCCAAAAGTTTTTCGAATGTTGTGGTAGTTGTCGATTTCAATGCACAGTGCAAACAGGCGCTTGGAAGGATTGGCGTGGAGAGTGATATACTCCATGTAATTCCAAAGCTTGTTGTCGTTGTTTAGTCCAGTGAAGGGGTCGGTGGTGATTTGCCGTTGCAGTGTGTTTAGGTGTATATGGAGAATTACGAGCGTCAGAATGGGGGCGAGAATGGCGATGCTTAGCGTTTGGGCTTGCAAAAATGTTGCGGCGATGGGGATGATCATGATGTAAGCCAAGTAGAGGAACTCCTTGCGTAAGAAAGGAGTTCTGCATTTTTTTGCACGCACCACAGAAATGCAACTAGCAGTGAGGATGTAGAGGATGGTGGATGTGTTGAGAACAATCCATAGGAGAATGTTGTCTTCGACGGTACCGCGTTTAATGCTGATGAAAAAGTCGGCGACGGCGAGAGCATCTGTCGCTAACAGGGGAATGAGGAATAGAGGCAGCCATTTTCGCAAGTGGTAGGAGTCATGCCCCGTGGTGAAGAATATGTAAAGGAGCCAGCAGAAGGAGGCTAAGGTCCAGGAGAAGATTTTGAGGCAGCTGAAAATGAGTTTTGGTTCCAGGGAGTTCCATGTCAAAAGGAGGCCCACATCTGCAACCATGAAAACCGTGAGTCCCTGGAGCATGATTTTGAATGTCTTGGCTTGCAACCGAAGCGAACCAGTGGAATGGCTGGCTTTAAAAATCATCAGTAGGATAACGGCGCAGATGATGTCGATTTCGATGGAGATAAGGGACTGTTCCATAAGTCGATTCTCAAGTAAGAAAAATATAATAAAATTTCAAAATTGCAAGTGCTTTCGGGAAAAGGCGGAATTTAGCGAAAATTCTTCAATTTTGGGCTAAAATGGGGTCAAAAATGTGGATTTTTTGTATATTCCCTTCAGATTTGGAGCCTGTATGCGATTTGCCGAACCGACATTTTTGTGGGGACTTTTAAGTCTGCCCCTTTTCGCATTGCTGTTTTATTATGCCTACCGCCGCCGCAAGGCTCTGGCGGCCCGTTTTGTGTCTTTGTCCATGTTGCCCAAGCTCTCCACCTCCGTTTCTCCATGGAGGCGGCTGGCTAAAGTTCTGATTCTCTTGCTCGCCATAGCCTTCCTGTTTGTGGCGCTGGCCCGCCCGCAGTGGGGCCGGAAAATGGAGCATGTGGAACGCCGCGGCCTTGATTTGGTGTTGTTGCAGGATATTTCCCTCTCTATGCTGGCAGAGGATGTGAAGCCCAACCGTCTCACCCGTAGCCGGCACGAGATTTCGGCATTTTTGGAATCCTTGACAGGGGATAGGGTCGGCCTGGTGGCTTTCAGTGGAGAGGCTCAGGTAATGGTGCCTTTGACGTTAGATTATGGCACTGTGCAGATGATGCTTCGGGAATTGAATCCTGGTTGGCTTATGCCGGGAACGAATTTGGAAAATGCCATCCGAAAGGGAATGAATTTGTTCAAAAATTCTGGAGGAGCAGGCCAGTATTCCGTTATGGTTTTGATGAGTGATGGTGAGGAATTGGAAGCGGAAGCTGTGAATGCCGCAAAAGAAGCTGCAGAAATGGGCATCAAGATATATACCGTTGGAATAGGTTCTCGCGAAGGTGTGCCTATTCCCGTTCCCAACCGCAAGGGAGAAGTCTCCTACAAGAAAGACATGCAGGGGAATATCGTGACGACTCATTTGGAAGAGGCGACTTTGCAGGAGATCGCCAGCGTCACGGGAGGTCTTTACTTCTATGCCAGTCCTGGAGAATTTCAGTTGCAGAAAGTGTTGACGGAAATTGCCGCCATGGAAAAGAAGGACCAGTCCAGCGACCGCATGGAGAACTATCAGGACCGCTATCAGATTTTCCTCGGGATGGCAGCACTCCTCTTTTTGCTGGAAGCCCTTGTTTCGGAACGAGGCCGCCGTCGCAAGCAACTGAACGGAAGATTTAGTTAAATCTGAAAAACATCTGTGAAAAAGCACACCGCCGGAAATAGATATTCCGGCTTTTGCTTATGGATTTATATATTTAGGCTGATGCGAAAGGTATATCCATTAGTTTGTTCGGTGGTGGCTCTTGGAGCCATTTTTGCGGCCTGCAGTAGCGCACCTGCGCCTAAGGCGGAAACGTCGCTGGCTGTAGAGAGCGCGGATTCGTCGAACTTGGCGAAGGCGCTTCAAAAAGAGGCCGCGATGGCGGACGGTTCTGCTGGCGTCGCGATGGAAACAGCGGCGTCGGATATCCCTGCCAGCTATAAGGATATCAAGTATCCCGAATTCAAGTATGTAGCGCCCTACCCGAAGGATTATCGTGTGGAAATTGCGCCGGGCATCTCCGGCTATATCGTCAGCGATAGAAGCCTTCCGCTGGTGAGTTTTACGGTCTACTTCGAGGAACCGCGGGTAGTTTCTGCCCTGAAGGATGAGGCCGCCTCTGAAATGGTGGGTTCCATGCTTCGTCGCGGCGGTGGCGGCGGCATCTCAGCCCACGCTCTGGATGATTCGTTAGAGTTTATCAGCGCAAGCCTCAGCACCTCGGCAGGGACCTTCACTTCCATGTTTGATATAGATTGCTTGACGAAGGATTTCCCGGCAATGATGGAACTTGCCCGTAGTGTGCTGACGCAGCCGAATTTTGATAAAGAACAGTTGGAAATCTTGAAGGCGAATTTCGTGACGGCTTACGAGCAGCGCTATGACACTCCGGCCAAGATTCTTTCGGCGCTCCGTTCCAAGGTGAATTATGAGGGAACGAACCCGAGGCTTTGGGATGCTAGTTTGGAGGAATACAAGAAAGTCACTTCGGCCGATGTAAAACGCCTCGCGGAAGGAACTTTTAGCGGAAAGCGAATCGTATTCGCGCTTTCTGGCGATGTGGATAAGGATTCCGCCATCGTTACCCTGAAGAATTTTTTTGAAGGTTGGAAGGTGGCTCCTCCCAAGAGTGAACCCATCAAGCCAACCCCTCTCACCTTCCTTCGCAAACCTGGCACCTATGTAGTGGACAAGGACATCACTCAGGCGAACATTTCCATGAATCAGCCTTTTGTGCGTCGCCCTCATGAGGATTATTATCCGGCGGCGGTGGCGAGTTTCATTTTGGGCGGTGGAAGTTTTTCGTCACGCCTGATGAACAGCGTACGCACGGAAGCGGGCCTTGCCTACAGCATTTACAGCACCGTAGGGAATGATTATCGGGACACGGCCATGGTGACGATTGCCCTTCAGACGAAGGTGGAGACTGTGGATTCCGCCATGAAAATCATCTATCGCGAAATTGATAAACTCGCGGCAGAAGGCCCGACGGAAGAGGAATTGGCGTTGGCAAAGAAATCCCTGATTGAAAGCCTGCCCAGTCTTTTTGATTCTCCGGCTTCTACAGCCTTGATTTTTGCGAAAGGCGAATTGTTGGGGAAAACGGACGACCACTACTTGGATTATGTGAAGGAAATCAATGCAGTTACGGCGGAACAAGTGAAGGCCATGATTGCAAAGTATTTCGATAAGAGCAAGATGACCATTTCCATTGTCGGGCCTGTCGCAAAATTTGAAAATCTCAAGCCCTTCACCGTAGTGCCTCTGGATAGTCTGGAGTTTAGATGAGGGCTTCCGCAGTAGCAGCGATTGTGATTCTTGCTTCCATTTTTTGCGGGGCATCTTTTGCTGCACCTGCGGATTCTGTTGCACAAAATAGGGCCCACGCACGCCTGATGCATCAGGCCGGTGGTGCTGACGAACTTCGCTCCCTTTGCTCTGGCGTAAAAAAATGTCTGAACATCGATTACGGAAGCTGCACGGAGGAAGATCAAAAGCCTTGGCCGAAAGTGAAGTATGACGAGGAGTTCTGCGCTCCCTATATCGAGATTACCAAGCGTGGGTTCCCAGCTGACCCGAAAGTCACCATGGCGACGGAAGTGTATACGCGGTTGGGCCGTCAGTACCGGGCCATCTACGTTAACGAGGGAAATCTCCCTCTAGGCGCAAACGTCATCAGCTATCTCTTCGACAACATGCCTTTCACGGCGCAGCTCATTAATGCCTATCTCGGAACCGAGTATTCGCTGGAATACACGCATCCGAGTCGCCGCTTTTTTTCGGGCAGTAACGGTCGTAGCCTTTCGGGCGAATTCTACTGGGCCCTGCAGGATAGCGCTGGTCAAAAGCTTGGCATGCGGAATCTCTTTTTCGGGTATGGACATGCGAAAGTATTGAAGTGGGCGCTGCATGGAACAGCTATCGCTTATCTGGATATGGACCCCATTTCCAACAAGCAGCTTCATTACAAACTGACGGCTATCGTATTCCCGGGCAATTCCGTCCTGAATTCCATCATGCAGATGAAGGTCTTCAAGAAGGTGGTGAACGATAAAATCGATCACATCGTGGATGACATCAAGAAGGCCTCCGGGAAGTATTTTGGTGGAGACAAGGAGCCCATGCTGAAGAGTGCTTCCTTGAAATCCATGGAAAATGTCCAGTATGTGCTGGATTTTGAGAATGTGGTGAATGGTGCCCCTTGGCAATTGGGAGATTTTGTAAAATTGCAGAAGGCTCGTGCCGAAGAACAGCAGAAAATGATTCCCCTGAAAATGGAAGAATAGAGGTATATGATGGAACAGGAAAGTTTGGAGTCTCTACTTGCTCGTGTGACAGATCGTCGCAAGGAACTTTTGACAGGCGTGGTGTCTCGCCGTACGCGCCATTTTTGTATGGTGTTGGAAGATTTGTTCGACCCTCATAATATTTCCGCAGTGATTCGTACGGCGGAGGTTTTTGGCCTTCAGGATGTGCATATCATTGAAGAAGACAATGCCTACAGCGTGAATAAATCCATCTTGAAGGGTTCTTACAAGTGGATGAGTCTTTATCTGTATAAAAAACGCATGCTGTGTATGGAAAAACTTCGCGCCAAGGGCTACAAGATTGCTGTCGCAAGCACCAATACCACCAATTCCGTTCTGGATTTGGATTTGAGCCAGCCCACCGCTTTCTACTTGGGTAGTGAATTCCACGGCAACCATCCGGATACGCTTGCCCATGCGGATTACGAGTTCAAGCTCCCGCAATATGGCATTACGGAA
This sequence comes from Fibrobacter sp., assembly GCA_024398955.1. Classification (GTDB taxonomy): domain Bacteria; phylum Fibrobacterota; class Fibrobacteria; order Fibrobacterales; family Fibrobacteraceae; genus Fibrobacter. Next base: position 7,716 of record JAKSIG010000040.1, read on the forward strand.
TCCATGAATGTGTCTGTCGCAGGCGGCGTTTTGATGACCTATCTGGATGTGTTCATGCAGAAGGAAGGCCGCGAAAAGTTTGCCTTGCCTGCCGCAGAAAGGGACGCTCTTTTGCGGGATTTGCTGGATCGGCACGTGAATGGCATTGAGAATAACAGCCCGATTACCCGTATTGAGGCCTAAAAAGCGGGAAATTTCGGTTTTTCCCAAGGTGAAAAATCTGGAATATGCTATCTTGATTTTAGAATGAAAAAGAATTCTGCTCTATACTTCTCTGTCGGTCTTGTAGTCCTTCTGGCTATAGTGATTCTTATTTTTGGAATGTTCTTTTTGAATGAGAAGGACCCTCGCGAGGCTTTCAATACCTTCTACCTCCGCTTTACCCAGGTCAGCACTTTGGTGCTGGATGACCCGGTGAAGGTGAATGGCGTGAAGCTTGGCAAGGTGGAGAATATTGAACTTGCTGGCCACCGCGTGGTGGTGCGTGTACGCCTCCGCACGGATGTGAAGATTCCAAAGGATTCCGAAATCCGGGTACAGAACATCGGTATCATGGGCGAACGCCAGATTGGTATGATTTTGGGCGATTCCGAAGAGTATTTTACACCTGGGGATACCATTACGGGCCAGTTTGATGCGGGTATTGCTGAAGCTCTTGGCCTTGCTGGCGAAGTTTGTGACAGCACCAAGGTTTTGCTGGAATCTGTGAAGAAGGCTTTGAATGGAACCATCGCCAACCCGGATTTCCAGGATAGATTCAAGACCCTTCTGGTGAAGGCGGAAAGTCTGGAAGACCGCCTGATGAACATGGTGAATACTACCGACCCGCAACTGAAGAAGAGCCTGGACGGACTCAACCAGGTGACGGTGAAGGTGAACGATTTGGTGGATGGCGTCAAGCAGCCTATCGACAACCTGTTTGGCAGTGCCGACAAGGTCATGGGTGGGGCGAACAACCTGATTTCCGAATTGGAAGGCGTGACAAAGCATTTGGATGAGCTCATTGCCAAGGTGCAGTCTGAAGACAACACTGTGGGAGCTTTGCTGAACGACAGAACTTTGCATGACGATTTGGTGAAAACCGTGCATTCTGCAGACAGCCTTTTCCGCGTCATCTTGCATGATGGCCTGGATGTGAATGTGGATATTTTCTGAGGAAGCGATGATCGTCAAAGTTCTAAAAGTGACTAACAAGTTGGGTGTGCATGCAAGGCCTGCAGGGATGATTGTAGATATTACGGGCCCTGCCAAGAGCGATGTAGTCATTGATTTTGAAGGCGCAAAAGCCAACGCGAAAAGTATCCTGAATGTGATGATGCTTGCCATTCCCATGGGCTCCGAAGTGAAGTTCGAAGTGGATGGGGAGGACGAAGAACTGGTCGTGCAAAAGTTGGAGCAACTCTTCCATGACAACTTCAACGAGGAAGCTGGCTGATTTGCCACAAGAAAACCGTAATCTGGAAGAGAAATCCCGCATAGTTCTGGTTGGGGTTCCTGCTTCTCCTGGCTTTGCCATGGGGAAGGTGTTCCCGGTTGTGAACCGTGAAGTGACGGTGGTGGAAGAAACCATTCCCGAAAGTCGCATTACCACGGAAGAGCAACTTTTCTTGAAGGCGGTGAGTAGGACCGCTAAAGAAGTTGCCCAGATTAAGGAGATTTCTGAAAGCCGTACTGGCCTTCGGGACAGCCTCATTTTTGCGACCCACCTGATGATTTTGCAGGACCCGGGTCTCGTGAACGGGGTCCTGGACAAAATCAAGCAGGAACGGAAGAACGCTCGCTGGGCCATGCATGTGGTCTTAAGCGAATACATCGACAAGTTCGAAAAGATTGATTCTCCTGCCATGCGGGACAAGGCCGCAGATTTGCGGGACTTGTACAACCGCCTCATGGTGGCCATGGAGGATTCCGGACCGGCCTTGGAGGAAGTCTCTAGTTCCAACGGCGTTGTGCTGGTTGCTCATGAACTTGTGCCTAGCCTTTTGATGGCAGTGAAACCGGGCCAGGTGGCGGCTATCGCCATGGATACAGGCGGCCGAACCAGCCATGTGGCGATTCTTGCGCGCTCGCTCCAGATTCCGGCAGTTTCTGGCCTGAAAAATTTTGCGGGTTTAGTAAAGGCTGACGATACCATCATCGTTGATGGTTCTGGTGGCATGGTGGTGGTGAATCCTAATGAAGAGGATATCCGCAGGTTCCATGAGCGTCAGGAGGTATTCGAACGCCAGCGTCGGGAACTGTACACCATGCGTCGTCTGGAGCCCATGACCCGCGATGGCAAGTACATTACACTTCACGCAAACATTGAACTCCCTTCTGAATCGGAGAAGGTGACGGATTTTGGTGCCACAGGCATTGGTCTTTATCGTTCAGAGTTCCTCTTTTTTAGGAAGGACGCTCCTACCGAAGAAGAACAGCGGGATGCTTACAAGCAGATTCTAGAAACGATGGCGCCTTGCCCGGTGACCATCCGCACTCTGGATGCCGGTGGCGACAAACTGGTTTCCGGAATTTCAGCCAGCAATGAGGCGAACCCCTTCATGGGATGGCGCTCCATTCGCGTGTGCTTGGACCGGGAAGATATTTTCTGCACGCAGTTGAGGGCACTACTTCTTGCCAATACTCAAGGGAATTTGCGAATTCTCCTTCCTATGATTTCGGGGCTTGCAGAACTGCGCCGGGCAAAGGCATGCATTGCCCGCTGTCGTGAAGAACTTGTGGCGGAAGGTCATGAATGCGCTGAAGTGAAAGTGGGCGTGATGATTGAAGTTCCGGCGGCGGTGATGCTGGTGGATTTGCTCGCCAAGGAAGCGGACTTCTTCAGCATTGGCACGAACGACTTGATTCAGTTTACCTTGGCGGTGGACCGCACCAACGAACTCATTACGGATATGTTCCAGCCTCATCATCCGGCTGTACTCAACATGATTAACCAGACGGTGATGGCCGCGCACAGGCAAGGAATTCCTGTGGCAGTTTGCGGTGAAATGAGTGCAGACCCCATGAGTGTTCTTTTGCTGGTGGGTTTGGGGATTGACGAACTTTCTATGACGCCATGGAGCGTGATGGCCACCAAGAAGATTATTCGTTCCATCAACTTTGAAGATGTGCGTGAAACTGTTTTGAACGTGCTCCAGATGGATGATGCGGAAAGCGTCAATAGTTATTTGCATAAGAAGTATGCCCAGACGATTCGGAATCTGGGAATCTCTAGTTTTGTGGGCCAGTTGGATAAATAGTTGTAGAATGGGAGAGTGTGTTGAAGTTGCTTTCACGATTGGTAGGCTTGTTCCTTTGTGCGTTTGTAGGTCATGTATTTGCAGATAGTACTGCAGTGGTTGTTCCCAAGGATTCTGCTTCCGTTCCTGTACCAGCAACAGCTACGAAAGAATTGATTGATTCCATGCCTACGGCTCTTCCAGACCCTTATGAGGAATTGGAAAAAATACCGTCTGCGAATTTCCAGAATCTGGTGGTGCGCGCTTCTCGTGCAAAGGCCTTGAGCGAAAATCCTGCCATGCCGCAGGACATTCGTGATTTTGCGAAAGCGGCTTATTACTACGATACCAAGAACTGGGACAGCGCCTACTTGGCTTACGATGCCCTTCGTGGGAGAGATTCCGTGTTGGATGGAAGTGTCATTTTGCGGATGGCTCGCACCAAGTTTAATCTCAATGATTACGAGGGAATGCGTGCTGCGCTGAAACTCGGAAAGAAATATGAGAAGAACGCTTCTTTTGATAGAACGGCCTCTCGCCTGCGGATTGAAGCCGCAATGGCAGACACAACCCTTAGCGATAAGGCCCATTCTGATTCTCTGAAAGTTTTTCTGGACAAGTACCCGAAAAGTGAAGATGCGGCGGCCCTCAAATATCGCTACGCAGTTTATCAGGAGCAGTTCAAGCAGCTGAAACAGGCAAAGCGGCTCTATATGCAGCTTCTCACTAGTAGCACCGTCTATAAGGATTCTGCATTTGCGGCAATCCGCAGGCTGCGTACTGTGCAGGGGGCGCCAGAGACTTTGCCCGAAAAGATTGCCTACGCCAAGATGGCATGCGCAAAAGATGATGCCGCCAATTGTCTTTCTCTTTTGGATTCCATTCATATTCTGGATTCTATGCAGCTGGCGAAGCATCCGGAAATGGCCGCCCCGGCTCCGGAAGATTCCCTGCAGAAGCTTCTTCCGGCAAGTACCTTGGATATGGATACCCGCATCATTCTCTGGGAGCGGCGCGCTGTTGCTCTCCGCGGCCTAGGTCGTGAGGCGGAATCTATCAGGCAGTTCCGCTACCTCATCGATTCTGTGGATGCGCGCCCCTTGTGGATGCAATCCATTTTGCGCTTGTACCGTAATGACGCCAAGAAGTACGATAAGGAAATCAAGTTCATGGATTCCTTATTGCAAGATGTGAGCCAGTACAGCAAGGAGAATGCCAATAACCTCTGGGTTCGCGGTTTTGAATACGAACAGAAGCAGGCGTATGATAGCGCTCTCACATGCTTCCGGAAGCTTTCCAACAAGCGTTTCAAGAATAATGTAAAGCGGCAATGGGCCAAGTTCCGCATAGGCTTCATCTACTTCAAGCAAGAAAAGTGGAATGAGGCGGTGGAGGCCTTCATCGATGCTTCAAAGGAGCCTTTCCTGTGGAGTGGAAGTGGCGCCCGCATGTTCCTCGGCGATGCCTACATGAAGCTGGGGAAGGATTCTCTTGCGCGCGAAGCCTACCTGGATTGCATTCAGGATTTCCCGCTGGCCTATTATGCCCACCGCAGTCGCATGAAGCTTGTGGAAAACAAACTGATGGATGTCGCCAAAGTTCCCTATGCTCATGGCGTCACCATGACTCCAGAAGAAACCTTAGCCTGGGTTCGCGCTTCTCAGAAAGTCGGAAAGCCTGATACTTCTTACAGCACGGAGCGCTATAACCGCATTCGCCTGCTGTTCCAATATGGCTTTAGCGATGAAGCTTTTGCCCTCTATGACGAGGCTCGTAAGAAAAACGCCAAGCGCCTGGATTTCTTGTATGAGTATGGACAGCTCTTCTATGAAATGGGCGAGACTGCTGCGGGCTACCGTTTGGCAAGGCAGTTCCAGAACAATATCGATCGCCGTCGCTTGATGACGCCACCCATAGATGTACTCCACTACCTCTATCCTGTTCCCTTTAAGGAGCAAGTGCTGTTCCATTCGGGAGACCGCATCGACCCCTTCTTCGTGTATAGCGTCATGCGTCAGGAATCCATTTTCAATTTCGAGATAGCATCTCCAGTTGGCGCCTGCGGGCTGTTGCAGATTATGCCCGCTACAGGAAAAATGCTGGCAGCGAAAGAGGGGATATCCGATTGGTTTGACCCGAAGCTGCTCTATAATCCTTACATGAACATCCGTCTGGGCGTCCGTTATCTAGTGGATTTGAAAGCAGAATATGCAGACGATTACATGTATGTTTTAGGAAACTATAACGCTGGCCCCAAGCCCACAAAACGTTGGCAGGCGGCTGGTGCGGGGCTTCCCTGGGATGTCCGTGCTGAAGAAATCAGCTATTGGGAAACTCGCGATTATGTAAAGCGCGTCATGGGCAACTACTGGATTTATCAGGAAATCTACGACAAATTTTAGATGATGTAGTTTTATGCTGTTCCTCCTCCTCACCATAGGCCCTGCGTTTCTCTTTGCTTGCGGAAACATCCTGGAAAAATCCGGAGTTTCCAAAGTGGGCAAGGTTACAGGCGGCGTGTCCCGCCCCTGGGCTTTTTTCAAGGGAGTGGTGAGCAACAAATTCTGGTGGCTGGGGATTTTCTGTTCGGGTTTTGCGACAATCGGTTATTACATTGCCATGGCCCGTTATGACTTGAGCCAGGTGCAGCCCATGATGGTTTTGAATCCTGTGCTTACGGCATTGATGGGCTTTTGGCTCTTGAAGGAAAAACTCACCAAACGCATCATTTTGGCAATCGTATTTGTGGTGGCGGGTCTTTTGTATTCCGTGGAAACGGCAGGGGAATCTACCAGTGTGCAAGATGTGTCCATGCTCTGGATTTATGCGGTCGTGGTTTGCGGAATCACGCTCATTATTCATCTCTTCGGCAAAGATCGTGAAATTGTGGATTCTTTGATTATGGGTGTCGGGTTTGGAATCTCCGCCGCTTTTTATAAAAGCGTCGCCATGGATTTTGATTTGGACAATGTGGGTTTGGGAACCATTGGGAACTTGCTTCTGGATTTGCGGGTCTGGGGCTACATTGTCACGTATGGGATAGCTTTTCTCTATTCCCAGATTTCATTCTCACGCGGCCGCGCCCTGTTCATCATTCCCTTTAGTGCCGCGGTGGGCGCGGCAGTCCCGACGCTTGCTGGGGCCCTCGTGTTTTCGGAGGCCTTCCCCATCGGGAAGATCATTTCTGTTGTCTTGGTTTTGACAGGTGCGGCACTTTTTGTAGTGCGTCGCCCTCGCCGTTCACAATCCACGCCTCAAAAAGTTTAAGGAACTTTCTATGCGTAAATTTTGCGGGATTTTATTGTGCGTCTGGGCGGCAATTCTTGCTGCTTGTTCTGGAGACAATTCTGCGGAATCTGCAATTCAGGTTTTGGATTTCCCAGTACTCTTTTCGGAAGTGGACCCTATCAACACGGTGTATGAGGACCATGAGGGCGGTGATGCTGGCTGGGTGGAACTCTATAACAAGTCCGACATCCCTGTGGATCTGTCGGGATATTTCTTGACGGATTCTGCGGAGATTCCTCAGAAGTGGACTTTTGGAAAAGTTGTTGTTCCGCCTAAGTCCTATATGCTGGTATTCTTGTCGGGCAAGGACTATCCCGATTTTGTGGCGCCTTCGGACACGGTCAATTTAATTGGCCCTGGTTGCTGGACTTGGACGGATGCCCAAAATGAGCCTATTGCAGGTTTTAGTACGGTAGAATTTCTACCAGGACAATCTCAGCCCTGCTTCAATGAAAATGGAAACCGCGTGTTTGGCGGGAAAATGCAGTATGGCGAAAATGTTGAACTGGGCTGGCATTCTATTTCCTATTTCGTGGGCACGGGAAATTCCTCTTCTGCAGACGCAAAAGATATTAGCAAGACTAATGAAATTCTGATGACCGGGTATATCACTCCAAATCGCATTCTTAAATTGGGCTTGGCCCAGCCGGATTTGGATGATTGGAAAGGCTGGAGTACAACGGTTACAGGTACAGGAGATTCCAATACCACTTACACGATTCCTGTGCCAACGGGTTCCACATTCCCAGATTTGTCTCATATCTATGGCACACGTTTTAGCCCCGATGAAAACGAGGTTCTGCCATTAACGTTTAAAATCACTTCTTACATAGCGCGCAATCGTGGTCATGAACCCCATGCCAATTTCAAATCTAAAAAGAGCGGCGGCAGTCTCTATCTCTTAAATGAATCTCAGATTGTGGTGGATTCCGTCCACTATCCCGCAATGCCTACGGGAAAGACCTGGTCTCTGGATTTGGCGACTGGCACAAAGGTCTGGGGCTTTGCTGATCCCAGCCCCTACAATGCACCTGCGACACCCGTTGTTTTGGAGCAGTCTGCCGCTCCTAAGGAAAATCTTCCGGTTTCCGGTTTTTATACGCAAGCCCTTGAAGTGAGTTTTCCGGAACAAGAATTCGTCCGCTGTGAAGAGGGCGGCTACGAACCTTCTGAGGCTTCGCCTTTAGTCACCACAAAAATCATTGACAAAACTACAGTGCTTCGCTGTGCCTCTTTTGTAGAAGGCAAATTACGTAGCGATATTGTCACGCGAACATACGTCTTTGAACCACGCCCACAGACGCCCGTTGTATTCTTGGCTGGAAATCCGCAGTCTTTCTTTGATCCAGACACGGGAATTTATATGCCGGGACCTTATGCACAATCTGCAGACCCTCATTATGGCGCCAATTATTGGGCTGATAGAGAAATTCCCGTCTTTGTGGAATTGATGGAGCCGGGCGCCGCAACTCCAGCTTTCTCTGAAAATGCGGGTTACAAGATTTTTGGAAATTATAGTCGTGCAAATGCAAAGAAATCTGCGGCCATCGTATTCCGCGAAAAATATGGCAGCAAGCGATTGAAGTACGCACTTTTCCCGGATTTCCCGTCCTTGACGACATTCAAGGTATTCTTATTGCGCAATAATGGCGGCAACTTTGGGGCGGATTATATTCGCGACCGCTTGTGCAGTTCCGTTTCTGAAGGCCTTGGCGTTGATTACCAGCGGGGTCGGGGAACGGTGGTGTATTACAATGGCGAATATTACGGTATTCACAACATTCGTGAACGCTCCACGGAGTATTACTTTGAAACCCATTACGGAATAAATCCGGATGAAGTGGATTTGTTGAAAGCAGATAATTCTGCAACGGCAGGCTCATCTACGGAGTACACGGCACTGATGAATTGGCTGGAAACCAACCATTTAAATAATCAGGAAAACTTTGATTATGTGGCTTCTCAAATCGATGTGGACAACTTCTTGAATTACATGGAGACGGAAATCTTCATGAACAATCGTGATTGGCCTGCGAACAATTTGAAGAAGTGGCGCGGCACGAATCCCAAGACCAAGTGGAAATGGTTCATCTACGACATGGACTTCGGTTTTGGCAATGAGTATAGCGAATACACGAATAATATTTTTGAATTTGCTACTTCCGCGAGCGGCCCAGATTGGCCTAATGGCCCCGCATCAACATTGCTGCTACGCCGTCTACTGGAGAATGATGGTTTCAAGGTTGCGTTCATCAATCGCATGACGACACTCCTTTCCATGAACTTTGAATCTGGGCGTTTGCTTGCCCGTATTAATGCTTTGATGTCAGAGGTGGAATCTGAAATTTCTAAGGATCAAAAACGCTGGAATTTAAACGCGAATTACATGAATGGACAATTGACGAAAATGCGGACTTTTGCCACAACGCGTCAGCAAGTGATTCTAAATGAAATGCAGGAATATTTTGGTCTGGGTAGCTTGGCATCCGTAACACTCTCCTCCAGTGGAAACGGAACGATCCTTGTCCACAATCTTCCGCTAGATCAACCGTCTATGGCAATCAACTTCTTTAAGGGAATGCCCGTTACTTTGACGGCAAAGTCTAATGGGGGCGTTTTCACAGGCTGGAGTGATGGAGAAATGGCGGAGACACGGACCATTCTTCCTGAAGATGTGCAAAATCTGGTGGCAAATTTCAGATAAATGGCTTTTAGGACTATTGAAGAACCCTAAAATTTTGTCTACATTTGTTTACATTAGTAACAAAAAGAAGGAGATTTCCTATGAAAAAGTTTATTCTCGCAAGTGTTGCCGCTATGGCAACTTTTACATTCGTTGCCTGCGGTAGCGATAGTTCCTCCTCTTCCGGTTCTTCCACGTCCATGAAGGCGGATTTGCAAATCGATGAGGATGCACAGCTCTTCACCATGACGTTTACCGAAGATGTGGAGAAGTGCATCAAGGATGGCGGTGATTTCGTGTGGAAGAATCTTGGAACTGTACAGGAAAGTGAAACCTACAAGTACAGTTTTGTGGGTGATACTCTGATTCTTCGTGAGAAGGAAGGCTCTTATATCGAATCCGATGGGATGGTGTTTGTTGGCGGCTCTCAGGGTTCCCTTAAAGGAACTTGGAACTTGCTCTATAATTGCTGGTATTATGATGGTGAAATTGAATGTGAGAAAGACGCAAAGGAGCGTTTCTCCACCACATTCAAGATTTCTGGCAGTTCTATCACTATTGAATCTGAAAGTAAGGCAAAGCCCTTTGATGATTATATGAGTTCCAGATTCGTATATTATCTGGTGAAGGACATTGCTCGTGGTAATAGCATTGATGTGGATGAAGATGAACTTTTCGATGACTATACAGAAGAGATGTTTGAATATCTTCAGGATAATGAGAGCGTCAAGGCTTCCTCTGTGACTAAGACTAGTGGCACATACACCATCGATGGCGTAGATTATTCCATCAAGGTGGAAAATGTGGAACAGGATGAGATGAACGAATCTTATTCTGCTGTGGTGAAGGTTTCTTCCAATGGAAACACATGCACCCTTAATTATGAAGAGGCCTATATGGTGACAAAGTCCATGTGCTCTGCAAAGAACGCGGAATATTTTGATCTTGATTCTTATGAAGATGAGAATGGCAACAAGTTCTATGAAGCAGACGAATTCTACAAGAGCAACTACGGTGAATTTTCGGATTGCGTGGAAGACATGATTGCTGCCAACGAAGGAAAGAAGAGCAAGGAAGATGAACCTGTTGGCCCGGCAATGGAAGAGGATGGAAAGTCTGAATTCATGGCTGCATGCTTGACGGCAATGACTAAATCGGAATGCGAGGCTATGTGGGGCGACGAATCCTACCTCGCCAAGAAGGGCGCAACTAGGCACCAGTCTGTGAAGTCGATGACCAAGAAGTTCACTAGAACTGTGAAAGCAATGAATAAGTAGTCCCAAAACTGGTAGACTTTATTAACCCGCAGGTTTTTCCTGCGGGTTTTAAACTGGGAATTGCCATCAATGATGTCTTTTTCCCATAGTGATGATTGCCTTGTTCTCAGACCAGCCATATAATTTTTCGTTAATCTTCCTTACATCATCTAGAAATCAGCCAATATGGTAGCTAAAATGCGCTGCTTGAAATTTTTGATATTATATTTATGGTGCTAGTTGGCGCTGTCATCACATCGAACAAAGTAAAAATGAAAATAATCACCGCATCATTTCTTGCGTCTCTTCTTTTTATGGTGTTGGCCATAAAAACGTACTTGAGTGATGGCGATAATCCCTTTTTTATTGACACATCTGAGGTCCTTTCTCGTTATGAGCCGATGCTTAATGCAAATAGAACAATAGGCTGGATGGACGAACAAATTCAAAAAAGGATGTCCGTTTTTACCAAGACAGCAAGACGGGTTTCTTCTATGGTTCCGGCGGTCTGATGGACAAAATGGATGACTGGTCCATTTCAGACTTTTATGCCGCTGGTGACACGCTGCGCCGAAGGCGGTATGCCCCCAGGGCCCCGCTATTTGATGGAGACGGATCCTTGCTGTGGGGTGAGGCTCCCGCTTGGGCGATGGATTGTGGAGGTTATACATCGTCGTCAAGCCAGCCACCATTGTCTTCTAGTTCAATGGCGGTGCAAAGTAGTTCCTCGTCGCATTCAATTAGTTCGTCTTCTATTCCTGGCAATAGTTCTTCGTGGGAGTCCAGCAGTTCTGCAATGTCAAGCGGTAGCTGCTCGTCGTCCGCTATTTCTGCTTCGTCCTCTTCGTTCAACGCCTTCACGGATTTGGCGGTGCAATTTTCCAGCAATCCCGCGTCGGCGAATTCTGCAAGTTTCGATTTTGACATTGTGAACAACGGGACGGCAGCTGCTGCCATCGGTGGTTATGAGCTGCGGTTTTATTACAGCAGCGAGGGGTCCCTAGACGCAACGCACCTGGTTTTTGAAAATTACCAGAGCCTGTCCATGATTCGGGAAAGGAACTCCATCCAGTGTGCCGAAGACCGTTTCGCCTACAAGGTTACGCTTGCTCAAGGGGCGCAAATTGAACCGCAGTCCAGCCTGCCAGCGTCACCGGCGCATTTTTCCATCCACCGCGACGATTGGCAGAATTATAGTTGGGCGGGGATAGCGGGTGTCGCCCTCTTTGATACCCAGGGCAACCTTGTCCACGGAACAGAAATGTGGCCATGCAGTGGTTATACGAAGAAAAACTTGAAGTTGACGGTCTATGAAACGGTTCATCTGGAGGGCATGAGCATTCCAAACGGCTATGTGAATGAGGCCATCGGCAGCGTTCAGCTGGAATTCAGGAATGATGGCGATACAAGCCTTGTGGGACCCGTCTACGTGGACTTTTTTGTGACTCACCCAAGCGGCCAGGTTCCCATGCTGGCCAAAGGCGGTGATACGCTTTCCATAGCCGGAACAAGCCTTTCCCTGGGAGGAGGCGTTTCCGTCTCGAGGATGTCATCGGGGGATAGGCACACCTTCCGTTTTATCCTTGACGGAGGTCTTCCGGCATCAAGTTCGAGCACGATAACCTTCACTTTGCTGGACCAGTGCATTACGGACTGCCCAACGGGCAGTGAAAACGATTACAAGTGGAGCCTGGCTGACGACTGGTCTGCTACAGATGGTCTTTCCGCACCATGGAACCCCGTGAAGACGGAAAAGGTTGCCATCTACAGTTCCACCGGGGAGCTTGTCTATGGCAGCCCTGACACGTCGGCTCCATCGCCTGATGTACAGGGCGTTGTTGCGGGAGAGGTCGTCCTTTCCCTTGCTCATGCAAGTTTGACAGTTCCCGCTCAGGTGGCGAACCGTACTGATGCCATCATGTACTCCATGGGTCAACTGCTTTCAGGAGGGGATTTCGAGACAGACTGGATTCATGGCTGGAAAATTTCCGGTACCGCTGTGAGTGTTCGCGGCAATTCTCCCCAGGGCTCTAGACACCTGGAACTTTCTAGCGGCGCAAACATCATGCAGGATTTGCCCTTGCAGGCAGGGATGCTGCTTGCGGATAGCGGAGCCACATTTGTATTCTGGCATACGGGGAATCTTGCGATAGATGTTCTAAAGAACGGCACCTCCGTGGATTCAAGGACTGTATCTGGAAGCACTACATGGGAAAGGGACACTGTTTTCCTTTCAAAATCCCTATTTGACGCCTCCGCGGTCTACACTCTCTCCATTACAGCCAATGGGGCTGCGAATATGGACGACGCAGTCTTGATTCCCGGCCTGCGTGTGCAGCCCTCCACCTATGCGGTGCGCTTCACAAACCCGTTAGGCGAGGATTTGGAGACCAGAGCCTATGATGGTGCAGAGGAATTGCTGATTACCGATTCCGAGCACGATGCCATGGGCCGCACCTGGAGGAAGTACCTGCCCTTCGCCCTCCTTTGCAAGGGGGTAGCCGACTGCAATTCGGAGCGCAAAGCGGGGTACAACCCTGGCATGGCAAAATCCTACTACACGGCGGCGAACCCTGACTACCCCGATGCGGGAGGAGTCCCGTATGTGGAGACGAAGTGGAAACCCGACCCGCTGGCGACCAGGGACGTGGAGGGCGCACCCGGCAAAGCCTTTGGAGTGGATGGCGATGAACAGGGAAGCCACCTTGTGGGGGCCTATTCTTCCGGCGTAAACCTATCGGGAATAAATCTGCTGGATTCGGCGAGCCTCAACTCTGCCGTGGCCGCGGTTGTCAATGGCCGTGCCTATGATGGCGTTAGAAACCACCATGCGATGAGGGATGCGAACCCCACGCACCTGTGGGAGATGAACGTGGACCAGGACGGACGCAGAGCGTTCGCGGTGAAGGACGGGGAAGGCCGCGTAATTGCGAGCGGCTCCCTGGACAGCACGGGCAAACTTCTCGCCCGGAGTATAAACGAACTGGATGCACGAGGAAACATCGTCAAGAGCCACCCGCCCGTGAGCTGCGGGTACACGCCAAGGCCTGCAAACTGTGTTGCGCCCAGTGAATACGGATACGACGCCCAGAGCCAGATGGTGTGGAGCAGGGAACCCGACGCCGGCGAGACCCGCACATTCTACGACTTGACGGGCCGTGTCCGTGCCACCCAGACGCAGAGGCAGATAGATTCCGGTGCGTATTCCGTTGTCGGCTACGACCACCTGGATAGGATTATCTACACAGGCGAATGGAGGCCGGCTTTTGACAGCGGGGCGGCAAGGGTGTATTTTAACGACGTGCAGAACAGAAACAGCCCGTCAGTCGCGGAACTCACGCCCGGTACCGTGATCCGCACATTCTACGACCGGATGCCAGCTATGGACACCCTTGGCGTATCGCTTTATCCGGCAGACATCCCGGCGAGCGCATTCGGGTTCACCAGAAACCGCGTCGCTGCTGTGGTATCCGATGTTTTCGCTGACGGTTCGGGCAATGTGGTTCGCGTTTCCACAGCAAATTCCTACGACAAGTACGGCCGCGTGCTTGCCTCGTACACCTTTGACCCGACCATGCCCGCCGACAGCTTGAAAATGCTTGCCGTGATAAGCGAATACGACCTGGGCGGAAAGGTGACAAAGGTGACGAAATACCCCTACGGGGTAGCTGCCGGTGGCGTTGACAGGAGGATAGGGGAGCGCTACACCTACGATCGTCTTGGACGAGTTGATAGTATATATGTCAAAAACGGTTACTCTAATGAAAAGCTTCTTGCCTCTTATGAGTATTATCCTTTAGGAACCTTGAAATCGGTGACTTTGGGCGATAACATTACAGTGACCTACACCTACCATATTTCTGGTGCAGTGAAAAGTGCAACAACATCTAGCAAGTTCCAAGATAAGCCACTTTATAAAGAGACTCTGTTTTACGAGGATTGCGGAAGTACTGACTGTAAACCTCAATACAACGGAAATGTCAGCCAGATGACACATTATCTTGCGCATAACGTGAATGGCGTTTCAAATGAACGCAATGTGACATACATTTATGATCTCCTCAATCGACTTGAACACGTAAAGGATAGTGAAATTCCGGATATGGATGAAATGTTTGCCTATGATGCTCAGGGACGCATTGTGCAACAGCTCCGTGGTGAAAAAGCGGGTAATGCTGATGAAAATAGCGCTGATGGTGTCTACAGCTATTATGAAAATACTAACATGCTGAAATCCGTTGCAGGAGACATTGACGGTTCTGCTGACAAGCGTGACATGTCTGCAAGCGAAAATTTCGTCTACGACAGGGACGGCAACCTTATTGAGGACAAATCCAAACGCATGACTATCGCCTATGACTGGCGCGGTATGCCGGTAGAGTTTAAGCGTCAAGATAAGTGCTATGACATCCATGAACAGGTTGTGTGCGATTCCATTAAGCTGGAGATAGCATACGATGGTGCAGGAAGTCGTGTATCTAAGACCTTACTTCGCAAACTTGATGGCACAACTGGATGGAACCTGGAAAAGAAAACCCATTACACCGGCATTGGCTCTGAAATTCGTGTAGATGGTCAGAATGGGACCAAGGTCGTGGTCAATATGCCGCAGGGGCTAGGACGTTATGCCATTGAATCTGACAATGGGACAAGCAATGGTGACGAATTCTATTTAAAGAACCACTTGGGAAGCACCATGATGGTCGCAAAGGTTACTGGTTCTAACGCTCCAGCAGAAGTTTCTGCAGCCTACGACTACCGCGCCTTCGGCGAGCAGATAACGCTCTCAGAACCCACTGAAAAAGTTACTGAAAATTTCACCGGAAAAGAACGCGACGACGAAACCGCGCTGAACTACTTCGGCGCAAGATATCTGGATCCAATGCTTGGATTGTGGATTAGTGTGGATCCCAAGAGACAATTCTCAAGTCCGTATCTTTATGTGGGAAATGGGATGAATCCGGTGAATGGGGTGGATCCGGATGGGAATGAATATGGCGATAAGTTTAAAACACCTCGCGCGGCCCGAAATGATTTCAAGAAAATTTATAATACTAAGTCGATAAAAGAAAATGTTGAATATGCAACTCTGTTTTACGAAACAAAGAGAGTAGGAAAAGACGGGGTAATTAGGAGCACTTACTCATATACTAAACCAAATAGAGGAACTATCGATCGTGTGACTTTAGATCCCGAACTGCCTAAAGATGTGTATGACAAAAAACATCCTGACATAATTATAGAAGCTTCGTATCCATTGGAAAATGGTGATGCACATACCCATTCAAGAGGAGATGAAGGTTACGATTGGAAAAATCCATCTGCAATAGATATACAAGGATTAACAACGGAAAAAGGTGTTCTCTTTAGACCCGATGGAAAAGTTCTTGAATATGATAAAAGTGGAAATACAAATGAAATTGACAAATAAAATTTTATTTATTTTTGTTTTTTGTGCGACATCGTTGATGGCCAAAGACGGCATCGATACAAAACAAGTGTTTGGCGCTGATGTTGCGTTAGTTAATATTTTTTGGAATGAGTTCTCAAAAAATAGAGATGATATTTTTATCGATGATTATCTTTTTTCAATATCAGAGGAGGAAAAATTTCATATTGTTAAATGTGATTTAAATATTGAACGATTAAAAAATCAGTATAAGAAGGCTCACCCCAACGCAAATATGAAGTATTTGAGTATAAAAGGAGGCTGTGGTTGGGGTAAAATTTCTAAAGACAGCTTAAAAATTGTTGAAAAACTATATTTTAAGTAAATAGCGGACTGTAGTGCTTGACCGCAGTTTGGCTAAAACTGCATAGCAAATAAGGTTTGACGACAACTTCATCTACGATTCCGAGGGAAATCTCATCGAGGACAAATCCAAGAACCTGAAAATTTCCTATGATTGGAGGGGAATGCTGGTGGAGTTCAGGATGGAAACGAGAGCAAACAATGTACTTGAGAATACGCGTAGCGCCGACTGGGAGCGTGAACTCGTGACCCACTACACAGGCATCGGCACGGAAGTCAGAGAGTACAAGCCTTGGAACTTCGTGCGTTTCACGGATTCGCAAGGCGTTGAGCACTGTATTTCCGCTAACCCGGACTATGCGGGTACGGCGAGCACGACCTGTCCCTTGCCCGACACGGTTAGAGTTGTTGTGCCTTTGCCGAACGGGCTTGGTCGCCATGCCTTGCAGAACGCGGCATACGAAGAGCCTCTGCTACAGGGCGCCTACGAATTTTACCTGAAGGACCACCTGGGTAGCGCACGGGTAGTGTACGGGGTAGGATACCCCGACCCGCTCGGCATATCTCCGAATGGAGTATTCCGTGCCGCGTACGATTACCGCAGTTTTGGTGAACAGCTCAACCTGTTCGTTTTCTCCCGGAAGGTGACCGAGAACTTCACTGGCAAGGAACTTGATGACGAGACCGAACTGAACTACTTCGGCGCAAGATATCTCGACCCCATGCTCGGATTGTGGACAAGCGTGGACCCCGCAAGGCAATTCTTTGCTTCTTACGCATATGCAGGAAACAGAACAAATCCAACAAATGGTATTGACGCGAATGGAGACTATTTGGTAAGAAAGCGAGGTGGATCGTACGAAATAAAAACAGTAAGCAAAGCAGAGGCTGTTTCGGGTTGGTTTATAAAGGATTTTACCCCTCTTTTTATGAAAGGTCCGGGCTTTGCATTCACGATTGTCAAAGATTACATAGATGAAAAAAATTCGTCTAAAGGACAAAATGGTCGATATTTAGGGAAAGACTTGATTATTCAAGGCGCTGAAAAATTAACCAGTTATGAAAATAAAGCTGTTGGCAAAGGAGTCGGTGCTGCGTTAGGTGTTTTTGACGCTTATAGATCTTTTAAAATGCTGGAATATGATTCTCCCGAATTTATTGAAAATTTTAATTCTCGAATGATTAGTAATGGTGGGGATTCGTACAATAGTTTTTCATCCCCCGAAGATGCTCATGATTTTGCAAATAAAGTTCAACAATCTCTTGAACCCAATGGAAATGTAACGTATGGAGACTTGATAATAGAAAATGAGTAATGTTAAGTTAAAACTAATAGCATTGTTCTTGTCTTTGCCATTACTTTTTCTTTTCCATTTAATTTTTTATGGGAAAATTGACTGGCTGGATATATTTGTATTTTGGCTGCTTGAAGGGTGTGCTCTTTTTGTTCCAAATTTTGGCTGGCGGTTTGGAAATATAACGAACAACGAAAAAGAAAACAAGTTAGATGATGATTTTGAGAAATCTTTAAAAGGTAACGACGACTCAAAAAATCCTTTATTATAGAAAACAACTTCATCTACGATTCCGAGGGTAATCTCATCGAGGACCGTTCCAAGTCCCTCAAAATTTCCTATGATTGGAGAGGAATGCCTGTTGAATTCGTCCGCAAAAACTCTTGTATTGATATTCGTGAGCAGATTGTTTGCGATTCCACGAAGTTGCTGATGGCCTACGACGGCTCTGGCCGCCGCGTATCCAAGACCCGCATGCGCAAGGCTGAAGGTGGCGATTGGGAGACCGAGCTCGTCACGCACTACACCGGCATCGGCACCGAAGTTCGTGAAAACTACCACAACGGCACTCCCAGCGAAACAAAGGTTGTTGTTAATATGCCGCAGGGTCTTGGCCGCTACGGTGCCGACGATGCCGTCAATTCACGCGGGAACGGTCGGTCCTTCGAATGGTACCTTAAGAACCATCTTGGAAGCACGATGCTCGTGTACGGAACGCAGTGGGTTGACGACGAAAACCTCGCCGACGTGGGCGCACCGCTCGCCGCCTACGACTACAGGGCATTCGGTGAACAAGTTGATTTGACAGTCCCCGCCGAAAAGGTGACCGAGAACTTCACGGGGAAGGAAAAGGACGACGAAACCGAACTCAACTACTTCGGCGCAAGATATCTCGACCCCATGCTCGGATTGTGGACAAGCGTGGACCCTGTGCGAGAGTATCATAGCCCGTATATTTATCTAAGGGGAAATCCAATTAATCTAATAGATCCTACAGGAATGGCAGAAGCTGATATTGGCATAAAAAATTATTCAGAAGATGCCTATGATTACATCAATTCCTTTGAACCGACTGAAGACGAACTTACAACGTTTGTGAATACGTACGACAGATTTGAAGGATTGACAGTAGATGACTTACGAGCGTTCTTTTCTGGCCTGCAAGTAAAGTTCGGCGGAGAACCGAAATCTGAGGGAATGAATGGTTTTTACAAGCATGGAGAGGATGCTATTTATTTGACAACTTATGGGCTTGATATGAATGACGATGCTGCCGAATATGATATGCGGCTTAGAAGTTCTATTTTCCATGAAAGTGTACATTATATCAATGATTACTATGGACGTTTGAATAATGGTAATAGGCCATATCCAGATGAACAATATCCGCAAAAGGGGTTCAACGGCGGGTCGCGAGAACTAGGTAAGGAATTCGAGTATAGGGCTTATGGAAAAGATTACTAGTGTGTTTTTTGCCTTGTTTATTTTGATAGGATGCGAAAATTTTGACAAGTCAAAAAGTTTCGTAAAGTATGTTGATTATTCTGGAATGATGCTTCCCAATTTAAATACGATTTGCCTTCCAGATTCTCAGGTCGTATTGGACTTGGGATCAATATGTATTGCTGGTGACAAGTTAAGGTATTCTCAATATGGTTCGCATTATAACGATTCTAATTGGTATTTTAAGAATGACTGTCACCATGAAACCGAAACACATCGAAATTACCTTGATTCAGTTCCTGAAAAAATAAAAAACGTTTGGG
Organism: Fibrobacter sp.; assembly: GCA_024398955.1. Taxonomy (GTDB): domain Bacteria; phylum Fibrobacterota; class Fibrobacteria; order Fibrobacterales; family Fibrobacteraceae; genus Fibrobacter. The sequence continues at coordinate 26,974 of JAKSIG010000040.1, forward strand.
TTGATACGCTAATACTCAATACAAATGAAATAGAGTCGGTTCCTACATGGCTTTACCAGAAAAATATAAAACACCTTGATTTGACTTATAATAAAATAAAGAAAGCTTTGATACCTAGAGATTGTTCTGTTGAATCTATTGATTTTCGGCATAATCTACTTGAAGAAATGCCGATGGGCGTTTTTGAGTGTGAAAAGTTGAAACGTTTGTATTTGGATAAAAATTTAAAAAAACACAAGGTTAAAACGGATACGATTTTAGTGCATGGAAAAACTTTAGTATTTGGTTACGGAATTGGAGATGTGTCCCCGATGGAGGGTCTTTTAATGCTTAATAAAAGCCAGTGGCCAAAGGCGGTTCAACTCGAAGAATGGTAAAGGTTGGACACTTTTTTCTAGTCCCTGATATTTCCTATGATTGGAGAGGTATGCCGACGGAGTTTGTGCGGAATATTGGCTGTTATGATTATCATGGGTTTGCTCTGTGTGATTCCGTGAAGCTCGTGATGGCCTACGACGGTTCCGGTCGCCGCATCTCGAAGACTCGCATGATGAAAACTGCCGCCGACGGCGATTGGTATGTGGACAACGTGACGCACTACACCGGCATCGGCACCGAGGTGCGCGAAAGCTACTTCGGCGGAGCACTGGAAGACGCCAAGATCGTGGTAAACATGCCGCAGGGCCTTGGCCGCTATGGTGCCGACGATGCCGTCAATTCACGCGGGAACGGTCGGTCCTTCGA
>JAKSIG010000041.1 GCA_024398955.1 Fibrobacter sp.
CGGAGTCTATAACGTAAGTGTCGTCGCCATCGGTAAAGATGAATCGAGAAAGCTTACCGTCGGAAGCGGTTTCACGGCGGTAATCGTAGGTGGCGCCTACATAGAACTTGCGGTAGACTCCACCGAAGGAGCGACTGAGGCGAAAACTGAGGGAGTCGTCCACAAAGTCCTTGACCTTTAAGAGCTGAACGGTTTTCTTGCCGTTGTAGAGGGGGAGTTCCTCGATGTCAGTGTCTGTCTCATAGGCAACTGTATTTGGGGAAACGTCGCCGCTGCCGTAGAAGTAGGCAAAACGCTTGTTCTTGAATCCTTCCAAAGTGTAGGCCCACTGGTTCTGGCTTCTGCTGAGGTAGGGAATGTACATCTTCCAGCTGGCCAGGTAGCCGTCGGTATTGTAGCTGTAAAGGAAGTCCAGATGGTTATAGCGGAACAGGAAATGCGGATCGCTATATTCAAGTTGCAGCATGTCTCGGAATTCATTATGGCCGTAATAGAACCCAAGGGTCTGGCCTAGTCCAAGAAAATTGCTTTCCTGGATTCCGATACCATAATTCAGGTTGTCGTAATTCCATTCACTTCCCGAAAAGCCTATGCTTACGGGAAGGGTTAGGGTCCAGTTGTCGCTGGTATTGACATGGGCGATGTTCTTGCCCTCTGCAGATTCAACGGTAACGCTTGCATCCGAAAGGTATTTCTGCGTTCGCAGGAATCGTTCCGTTTCCTGGATGGTTATGGAATCTACATAGTCGCCCTGGTTAAAGAGCAACAGCTTACGGACGGTGGATTCCCGAGTTTCGATGTGAATCCAGTTCAGCAGGTCGTAAGCCCACTTGTCATACTTGGTATGGTACTTGGAATCGTCGAAGGCATCGCCGATATGATACTGGATGGAATCGATCTTGAATGCGCCTTCGTCCTTGAACGTAGAATCCTCCTGTGCAAAGACAGAAGAGGTTGCCGCGGCAAAAACAGAAAGGGTCACAAAAAATGCGTTTAGAAATCGGTTCATAAAAATCCAGAATTATTCGTATAATATAAAAAAAAGCGGAACTTCCTCTGTTTCTTTAGGTAAAACGGGGCTGGAAGCTTTGCAAAAAATTTCTATAATTGGGGCGGGGCAGCGGATGGCCGCCGGCGAGAAGCAATTCAGACTGGAGGAAAGTCCGGGCACCACAGGGCAGGATGCTGGATAACGTCCAGGCGCGGAAACGCGATAGAAAGTGCAACAGAAATTATACCGCCTGCGCAAGCAGGTAAGGGTGAAATGGCGAGGTAAGAGCTCACCGCATTCCTGGTGACAGGGGTGGCAATGTAAACCTCATCCGGTGCAAGACCAAGCAGGAATCCGCTGGGGGCAACTCCGGCCAGGTGCGGCTCGTGCCTGTTGGATATCCGGGTAGGTCGCTTGAGGCGGCTGGTAACAGTTCGTCCAGAGAGATGGTCATCGCCTAGTACACAGTCCTTAGGGCGTATGGTACAGGTACAAAACCCGGCTTACAACTGCCCCTATGAATTTAAAAGGCCCCCGACATTTGTCGGGGGTTCTTTTTTTGAATGCCTTCACTTGAAAATTTCTACATTCATGAAGTGATCGACAAAAAAAGCATAAAAAATATTATCCTGCGCGTTGAGGTAATCATCGGGATTATTTCCATGATTCTTGGAGCGGGCCTGACTATCTTTGTATGGGGTGAAGGCTACTTTATTGGCGCCTTGATGATGGTTGTGACAGGCCTGATTAGCGTTTTTCTTGGAATCAAGGAACTGGTTGCTCCTATAGACAATATGCTTCAGTGGCTGCCCCTTTTCTTTATAGTGGCCCGTCGCACTTTCTTTTTCTTGAACCTGGTGCTGTGTTCCCTAGTCGTGGGCACAATTACCAATCTTCTTTAGGACTGCTGTTTTTATAAAGAACTTTTAATGGATTCCGTCTTCGTTGGCGGATTTCTTTTCGCTGTACCAGAGCTGGATTTTTTCGCGGGCGATTTCATCGAAGGCGGCGCCGTCTTTTAAAATGTTCTCGGCCATCTGCAGGGTCTGAGAAATCAGTTCCTGGTCCTGAATCCAGTCAAACCAGCGGAATACCCAGCTACCGCTCTGTTCGTTGCCTTCAAGGTTTCCCGCACCGCGGGTGTTCAAGTCCAGTTCTGCGATTTCGAATCCGTCTTCGGTGTGGCTGAACTGCGTCAGACGCTCCACTGAATTTTCTGCAGCGCTACCGTCTGGCATCATCAAGAAACACCAGGCCTGTACATCGCCGCGGCCTACGCGTCCTCGCAGCTGATGGAGCTGTGCCAACCCAAAACGGTCTGGAGAATCGATTGCCATGATGTTGGCCTGGGGTACGTTGACGCCTACTTCAATAACGGTGGTGGCTACAAGAATATGAACTTCGCCTGCAGCGAATCGCCTTAAGGTTTCGTCTCGAAGGCTTTCGTCCATCTGTCCATGAATGCCTTCTACCACGACGGTTTTGTCGAAGGAGCGAAGTTCATTGACAACGTCGTCTACGCTTCGTGCGGGAGCGGTACTGTTGGATCCGGAGCTGTCGTCCGAGGCGTTTACCTTGCTTACAATCCAGTAGCAGAGATTGCCTCCCTTAGCCTCGTTGACGATGAACCGCTTCATGTCGTTTCGCTTGTCGCTAGTTACAAGGCGGGTCTTGATGGGCTTGCGTCCTGCAGGCTTTTCCTTGATGGAGATAACCTGAAGGTCGCCGTACAAGGTCATGGCAAGACTGCGGGGGATTGGCGTTGCGCTCATGACCAGCATGTCGGGGTATTCCCCCTTTGCCAGCAGCGCCTCGCGCTGGCCCACGCCAAAGCGGTGCTGTTCGTCGATAATGACAAATCCCAGTTTTGCAAATTCAACGTCCTTGGAAAACAGGGCGTGGGTGCCGATAACGGCCTGGCAAAGTCCCATCTGCAGTTCGCCAAGAATCTGGCGACGTTCTGCCGCAGGAGTGGCTCCCACCAGTAGTTGCACCCGCATTCCGGCTGCCTCAAAGAAGGGCTTCATCTGCTTGTAATGCTGGCGGGCAAGAATATCTGTAGGAACCATTAATGCACTTTGTTCGCCGGATCCGCAAACCGCCAGCATGGCCAACATGGCTACAACGGTCTTTCCGCAGCCTACGTCGCCCTGAAGCAGCGCATGGAATTGCTTTTTCCCGTTCAGTCCCGAAACAATGGTGCTTAAGGCTGCGTCCTGGCCTGCGGTTAGGCTAAAGGGGAGGCGGGCCTTGGCGTTCATGACCTGCCCCAGGTCAACCTGTCGCTCGTGACCGCGTAGTTGCTGGTTTTCGCGACGGCGAATCATTCGCAGGCAGAAGGGGAGCAGTTCCAGAATTTTCAGCTGTAACTTGGCCTGCCTTATGGAACCGAAGTCCTTGGGCAGATGCAGCGCCCTTAGGTTTTCGACTACAGGCTTATAACGCAGGTAATCCGTAAGTGCCGCTGGGCAGACGTTGGGAAGCGTCAGCACTGGAAAGTTGAATACGGTTCGGTACCAGTTGCGAAGAGCCTTCTGCGTAATGCGACTCTTGGCCATGGCTTCGGTCATGGAATACACCGGCAGTATCTGGCCGTTAAACTGTTCGTCGGCATCAAAAGGCTGCATGTCGGGGTGGGTCATCTGGAATCCGCGGTATTCCCCCACAACTCCGGTCACCAGCCAGTGGGTTCCGGGCTGTATTCGCCTGCTGTGGTAGCTTGCCCCTTGAAAAAATGTCAGTGAAATTTCGCCCGTTCCATCCGTTAGGGTTGCTACAAATCTGCTGGACCTTCCACGGATAAGTCCTGCCCTGGATATGGTTCCGATCAAGACGACTCGTTCGCCTACATGGAGGTTTCCGATTTTAGAAACCTTTGTCTGGTCTAGGTAAGTTCTTGGAATGTTATAGAGAAAATCCGAAAGGGATACAATACCTGCCGACTTTAGAGCCTCAAGACTTTTAGGCCCCATCTTTGGGAGATTTGACAAATCCATAGGGCTTTACCGGTTGCCTATTTGCCGGACTTTTGCGCGGCCTCGGCGCGTTCTTTGGCCTTTTCGCGGGCGGTCTTGCCAATCAGGTTGATGTTCTTCCAGGTAAAGAGTTCCACCGGCTTTCCGTTGTCGTCAAGCATCTTGATGCCCTTGGTGTCGATTGCCTGAACCAGAGTGCTCAACTTTTCGACGAGCTGGTTCAGATGCTCAATGGTTTCGGTGGAGTTCAGGTACTTGTCGATAAGGGGATCCTGCTCGATGCTGGAAATAATTTCGTTAGTTCGGGCGGCGCCATCGGAAATGGCCTTAAGGGCGCTGTCTGCCTGGGCAATTTTTTCGTTGATGGCGTCTGTGGCCACTTTGACGGCCGTGTCAGCCTGGTTGGTTACGTTGATCAATGTCTTGCTGGCGGTGTCAACCTGTGCAAATACATTGTTTAGGGCGGGCTGCAGCTTGGATACCATCGTTTCGGCATTCTTGATGGTGCCCTCTACAGTAGACATGACGTTTTCGAGCATCTGGGTGGCAGATGCGTGGGTAGAATCTCCTTCGACAACCAGATGCACCATGTCGCGGATAACGGTTAGCTGGTCGTTGACGTTTTCGATGTACCTAAGGACTTCGGCAATGCCAGGCTCGAATTCACCGGTATGCACGTAATCTTCGGGAAGAACCTTGCCAGTCTTGGAAGGGATGATTTCTAGACGGCGCTGACCCATGATAGCGTAGTTAACGTTGTTGAATACCGTTCCTTCGCGGATGATAATGGGTTCGCTAAACTTGATCTGAACGCGGGCGCGGTCTCCAAGCCAGGTTACCGTTCCGATGGTTCCTACGGTATAGCCGCGAACTACGACCTGGTCTTCGGGTTGCAGGGTGCCCAGCTCGGGAAAGTCGACCAGTGCAATTTGTGTAGATTCCTGATGGGCTTCGTACATGCTGTAGGCCACAACGGCAAAGATACACAGCAAGATAATGATGCTGAGGTAGCCTATGGTGCGGTCAGAAATCTTCATGTGGCGTAATATAGCAAAGATTTCCCAGGACTCTTTGGATTTCTTCGGCTGTAACGGCCTTATGCTGTAATAGTCTGCTGGCGGAGTCCTGGAGTGTGCCATCGGCGTAGGTGCCGTTAGGGAGCAAAAGTTCGGTTACTGCTGTTCTTTCACCGCAAATTTTGCAGACAAGACGCTGGGCCAAAATACCTAGGAGCGAATCCTTTAGCATTTTTTGAGAAATGCCCAGATCTTCTAGGCGGGCAAATGCGGCCTTGGCGTTGTTGGTATGCAGTGTCGATAATACTAGATGGCCTGTCTGGGCTGCGCGAATGGCAATTTGGGCTGTTTCGGAATCGCGGATTTCTCCGATGAGAATAACATCTGGGTCCTGACGCAAAATGGAGCGGAGGGCCGCTGCAAAAGTGAATCCGCAACGCTCGTTGACCTGAACTTGGTTGGCGCCTTCCAACGTGTATTCAACAGGATCTTCGACGGTGACCACATTGATTTTCTTTTGAATGATTTCTTGAAGCCCGCAATGAAGGGTAGTTGTCTTTCCGCTTCCGGTAGGCCCTGTTACAAGGAAAATTCCCTGAGGCTGACTGAAAATAAGCCGGAGTGCATCTGCAGTCTTTTTTGATAGATTGAGGCGATCAAGCCCTCTTGAATATTCATCCGGATCATCTTTCTGATGGAGCAGTCGTAAAACGCACTTTTCGCCGCCCTGTACAGGGAGCGTGCTTACGCGAACATTTGCTGGCGACTGCAATCCATTGAAAATAAAGCTCCCGTCGTGGGGAACTCGTCTGTCTGTAATGTCAATGTCCGAAAGAATTTTCAGGCGAACAAGAATAGGGTCTGTGGTCCATAGGGGGAGGCGCTTGAAATCCTCAAGGAAACCGTTCTTGCGAAATCGTACTCGCAGATTGCTTCCTGTGGGTTCCAGATGAATGTCTGTAGCACCCTGGATTAAGGCTTGCTCCATTAACGAATCCACCAGGTTTATAATGGGCTCGGACTCCCAGGAATTCAATGCTTCCTTCAGGGCGTCTTCTGTAAGCTCGTCTACCTGTTCCTGCGGCAGGGTACGTTGTGCTATCATCTGCCGGATTTGTCCTGCAGTGAATTCCTTGGGGGCGACTCTCCCTATGTTCAGTTCCCGCCGTAATTTTTCCATCAGGAATTCGTCGTGAATGTTTTCTACCGCAACGTATTGCAGGCTTCCGCTATTGTTGTCGGGATCTTTTATAGGGCAGGCGCAAATCCTCTTTAGCCATTTTGAACTGATCGATTCCATTGCCAGAATGATACAAATACAGACTGCATTTGGGTGTCGCCTTTAGGTTGCAAAATAAAACCCGCAGGAATTCTCCTGCGGGTTTCCTCTCTCTAATGTATAAAAGGATTAGTTCTTGCTACGCTTTACCTTGTTTGCCACTTTCTTGACTCCCTTCTTAGCCTTGCTAAAGACTGCATTGGGCAGCCAGAAGAAGGTGGGGATCAGGTACATGGTAAGGATTGCGGACACGATCAAGCCACCCACAGATGCGATACCCATAGGCTGGGTCATGGCGGCCACGTCACCACCCATGGCAAATGCCAGCGGGAGCTGTGCCACAACAGAAGCGAGGGTTGCAAGAACAATGGCCTGGAACTTGGACTTTGCTGCTGTCATCACTGCAGAGCGTCGGCCCATAGCGCCACTTCGGAGCAGACGGTTTGCTTCGTCAAGCAATAGAATGGCGTTGTTCACCACCACACCGATAAGCATCACGATAGCCATCAATGCGATCATGGACAGAGCCTTGCCAGTGAAGATCAAGCCAAGGAACACGCCGATAGCACCCATAGGAATGGTAGTCATGATGATAAAGGGCTGTGCAAAGCTTTCCAGCAGGGCAACTAGCAAGATGTAGGTCATAAGGATTGCCATGATGATTGCTGCAATGAATTCCTGCACCATGTCATTCTGCATGTCTGCGTTACCGCCGAAGCCCGTGGTAACACCTTCAGGAAGCTGATCCTTCATTTCGGCTGCCATTGCGCCAACCTTACCCATGATTTCACCAGTGGTGTGGCCCGGGAGAAGGTTCATGGAAACGTCAATACGAGTGCGCTTACGCTTACGTTCGATCTTGGTAGGACCTGCACCATCTTCGATGAAGAAGAGTTCCTTTGCGGAAACGTAACCCTTGGGGGTCAGCATGGGAAGGTCTTCGATGTCGGCGTGAGTTGCACGGTCCTTTTCCTGCATACGGAAGTAGACGTCGTATTCTTCACCGTTTTCAGAGTAGGTTCCTGCTTCGTAACCGCTGACTGCGATGTAGTTGTAGGTTGCCATCTGCTGGACGGTGGTTCCGTAGTCTGCCATGGCCTGGCGGTTCGGAATCATACGAATTTCGGGCTTACCGGCTTCGTAGCTAGACTTGACTTCTACGACACCTTCGATCTTTTCGATGACGGCTGCCCTAAGAATGTCTGCTGCCTTGATCACGGAGTCTGCGTAGAGACCGCTGACTTCAAGCACCACGTCGCCGGCAGAGTTGTTGCTCATTTCGGAAGCGGAAGTACTCTTGATAGAAATGTAGGCGTCAGGAATGTCGGCCAGGTAAGGACGAATAGAGTCCACGATTTCGTCGGTACTGCGGGTACGGCCTTCCCAACGCTTGATCATCTTGTAACGCATCTTGGCCTGGTTCACGGAAGTAAAACCGCTTTCACCACCGACCGTTACACTGTACTGGCTGATTTCGGGAATACCCTTCAGGCGGGATTCGATAATCTTGGTAACGCTATCTGTAGTTTCGATGTTGGTACCCACAGGCATTTCGAGGGACACGGCCATCATACCCTGGTCCTGACGGGGAGAAAGTTCTACAGTCATATGGTTCTTGACCATGTAGCCCACGAACATTACCATGGCGACAAGAGCGCCTACCTGGAAAATCACACCGAAAATGGAAAGAGCAAAGCTAAGAGTCTTAAGGTAGACAAAGCGGACTCCGTTCATGAATGCCGGGAAGATTCCCATAATGGTGCCGAAGATTCTACCGATAATACCAGGCTTTTCTTCGATGATGTTGCCGTTTTCGTCCTTCTTCTTGCCCTTGAACAGGTATGCTGCCATAAGCGGTGTAAGGGTGAAGGTAATAAGGAGGGACACGACCGTTGCGAACACCATGGTCATACCGTAGGTCTTAAAGAAGATACCCACGATGGACTTCATGAAGGCGATAGGCACGAACACGCAGACGTTGGTGAGGGTAGAGGCCATGATGGCCACCATGATTTCAGAAGTTCCTTTGTAGGCGGCTTCCTTGGGGTCGAGGCCTTCCTGCAACTTTGCGTTGATATTTTCAAGCACCACGATGGAGTTGGTCACCAATAGACCCACTGCAGAAGAAAGTGCCATCAAGCTCATCATGTTGATACCGAAACCGGCGAAGTACATGAGAGTGAAGGAACCAACCACGGAAATAGGCATGGTCAATGCCGCAATAAGCATTGTGGAAATCTTACCCAGGAACAGGAGCAGCAATACGGAGGTCAAGAGGATTGCGACGATAATGTTCTGAATCACGTTGTCGATAGATTCGCTAACAGCTTCAGACTTGTCGTAAACCAGGTGAAGTTCAAAGCCCGGGGGAAGAGTCTTGTTGACTTCGTTCAGACGCTTGATCACGCCCTGAGCCACTTCCACCACGTTTGCGTCGGAACGCTTCTTGATATCAAGAGAAACAGAGTTGATGCCGTTAAAACGAGAGGCGGAGGTAATAGTCTTGACGGTGTCCTTTACCTTGGCCACTTCGCTGAGCTTGATAATGCCAGAAGCGGTGGGAAGGTCCAGGTTGCGGATTTCGTCGAGGCTGCGGAACTTACCTGCGGTACGTACAGAAGTATTCTTGTGCTTGCCGATAACTTCACCCACAGGGTTGTTCAGGTTGGCTGCACCATACATGCCCATCATGGTGGCGATATCTACGCCACGGTTCTTGAGCATTTCCTTGTCCAGTTCCACAGAAATCTGGCGGGTTGTACCACCGAAGATATCTACGCTAGCCACACCGGGAACAGAAGTAAAGAGGGGCTGAATGTCGTCTTCCACCTTCTGGCGGAGTTCCGTAGAGTTTGCGGGACCGGTAAAGGAGATGGACATAATTGCAGAAGCGTTAATGTCCACCTTGGAAATGATGGGGGCCTCTGCTGCGTCGGGGAAGTCGGCTGCGGCCTGCTCCACCTTGGCACGGACGTCGTTTGCGGCAACGTCAACGTTAATGCCCATGTTGAACATGGCCACGATAATGCCGTAGTTTTCCATACAGATGGACTGCACGTAGTCGATACCGTCTACCAGTTCCACCTGTTCTTCGGCGGGCTTAATAATTGTAGATTCGATTTCTTCCGGGTTTGCACCAGGGTAGACAACCACGGCGGTCACAACGGGAATATCGAATTTCGGCATCAGGTCCACCACCATCATACGGTAGGTGTAGATACCGAACACCACCACGGTCAAGATGACCATGAGCATGGTGATTGGTTTGTAAATACTTGCCTTAATCATTCAGAAATTCTCCCGGGATTATTCTACGATGAGAACCTTGTCGCCGTCGTTCATCTTGGACTGGCCTTCGACCATTACGACGTCGCCGTCGTTAATGCCTTCCAGAATCATGATGTCGCTCTTGGTCTGTACGCCAATCTGAACAATCTTGCGCTTGGCGTTACCTTCGGCGTCCACAGTCCAGACAGAGTTAAGGCCGTTGCGGTAGACGATTGCTTCGAGAGGAACGACAACGCCGCTGACCTGCTGGATGTCAAGGTCGGCGGTAACGTACATGCCGGGAAGAAGCTTCTTGCCCTTGTTGTTGAAGGTAACTTCTACAGGGAAGAAACGGGTCTGGGGGTTGGCTGCCAGAGGAATAGTGGTAACCTTTCCCTTCATGGTGGTGCCATCGGGCAGGGTGACGGTTGCGGCGGCACCCTTCTTGAAGTATCCGATATCCTGGCTGGTAATGTTCATCTTGAGGATGACCTGGTCAAGCTTGGCGATGGTGCAGAAAACGCCCTGGCCAGGAACCTGACCCACCTGGAACTTCATTTCGGTAACGACGCCGGCTGCAGGAGCCAGGATCTTGTTTGCACGTTCCAAGGTTTCCAAGTTCATCTTGGCAATTTTCAGTTGCAGTTCCTGGGAGTCCATGTCCTGCTGGCTGATGCCTCCCTTCTGGTACACTTCGCGCATGCGTTCGGTGGCCTTTTCGAGAACAGCAATCTGTTCCTTGGTCTGTTCTAGCTGGGTATTGTCTGCGGAGCGCAGGTATTCGGCAAGAACCTGGTCCTTCTGGACGGTGCTGCCCACCTGAACGTTAATCTTGGCGAGAGGATCGCCCATCTTGGAAATTGCGCTGACCTGCTGCATGCCTTCGATGGTGCCGCTGAACTTGCGGACGTCGGTGAGCTTAGCCTTGGATGCCTTTACCACGCGAGCGGGCTTGCCGTTCTGCTTCTGGATTTCTTCGATGGTTGCAACCTTGGGCTTGTTTTCCTTTTCTTCCTTTTTGAGGTCGCAGCCAGCGAAAAGCAGGGAGGCTGCCATGAGGGTAACGAGTGTCTTTACGGTCTTGTTCATTTTTATCCTCTATCTCTTAATATTCACCGGTGGCCTGGAGCAGTGCGTTGTATGCAGTATTCCATTCCTTAATTGCTTGTGTGTAGGCCAGCTTTGCCTGACGAAGACTGTTGTTGGCGGTAAGGTAGTTGATCTGCGTTTCGCGTCCTACCTTATAGGCTGCTTCGGTCAAGTCGTAATTCTTCTGAGACAGTTCCAGGGAACGCTTCTTCATTTCGATCTGCTGGGTTGCGTTTTCGAGAGCGCTTACGCAGGATTCGATCTGCAGGCGGAAGCCGCGTTCTGCGGTTTCACGCTGGAGCTGGATGGAACGAAGGTCGGACTTTGCCTGGGCAACGCCGGATACGGTCTTCTTACCGTTGAACAGGTTGATGGAAACGTTCAGGGCGATGTACTTGTTGATGTTTTCGTCCCAGTCCGGTGCGTCCCACTTGTAGAATTCGTTCTGGTTGTTCTTGTACTGGATTCCGGCGACCAGGGCTACGGTGGGTTTGTAGTCGCCTTCCTGGATATCAACCAACTTGGAGTTGATTTCTTCGGCAGCCTTCAATTGTGCAATTTCCTTGCGGCGCTTCAGGACGTTTGCCATGGCGGTATCCGGCATGGTGAAGTTTTCAGGATTGCGGAAGTCGCCAACGAACTTGACATCTGCGTCGTAGGGCATGCCCATAGTGTTCAGAATGGCGTTGCGGGCGAGGACCTGCTTCTTCTTCAGGTCTTCGAGAGTGGACTTCAGATTGTCCAGTTCCAGTTGGGCGCGAACCACGTCCAGTTCCTTGCCCAGGCCGCTCTGGTAAGACTGAGTGGCCAGATCTACAGCGGTCTGGAGAAGGGCGATGCTTTCTTCGGTAATGACGACGGAACTATCCAGGATGATGACATTGTCGAAAGCTTCGTCAACGCTGTAGCGAACCTTGCTCTTGGCGTCGTCGAGGGCGATCTCGCTGGTGGTCTTTGCCACTTTTGCGATTTCGATAGCGGTTCCAACCTTGCCACCTGCATAAAGAACCTGGGTGGCGGTAATGCCCACGCTGGATTGCCAGCGGTAGCCCTGGGACTTCATGCCGTAGAGGAGACCGTCTAATGCGGGGCCAATAACCTGCTGGTCGTAGGCGTTGGCCATAGGATGGTTTACGCCGTCGGCATCAGGGACAGAACCCATGGCCATCTGTTTTGCTGCGTCAGTCAGGTCGGAGGACTTTTTTACGTCGTCAAGGCCAAAAATGCGGGTGACAGTTGCGCTCAAGTCGATACTGGGGTAGGCGCTTCCGTAGCCTTCGTCGACCTTGGCGTTGGTCTTGACTAAATCTTCTTCGGCGCTCTTTACTTCGGAAGAGTTTTCCAGCGCCACTTTGATGGCTTCTTCGCGGGTGTAGGTCTGACCTGCGAACGTCTGAGCGGCCATGCTAAGGGCAAATGTAACGGCCATTGTGGCCGAGATAGCAAGTTGCTTAGACATAATTCTCCTGTTTAATTTTTTACGGGCCAAATGTAAAAAAATCGTATTATGCTGAAAAGGCTCTTTTTTGTGTTTTTGGATGAAATGGTCTATTTTAAGGATGAAAGATCTTTGGAATGGTTCCGGTAGAAATATGGTCTTCCCATAACAGAAAAAAGCCCCTAAAAAGGGGCTTTTTTTACAGAAAACGAATATCGTTTTACTTCTTTAGATTACATCAGACCGGGGATTTTCATGCCGCCGGTAATGTCGGAAATGCTGGACTGTGTAGCATCGTCTTTCTTCTTTACGGCGGAGTTGATGGCTGCCATCAGAAGGTCTTCCAATGCTTCCACATCGTCCTTGTCGACAACATCGGGATTGATCTTGATCATGGTAAGAACTCCCTTGCCATTCATGGCTACCTTGACCATGCCGCCACCGGCTTCGGCTTCGAAACTCTGTGCCTTGAGATCGCTCTGAGCCTTCATCATCTTGCTCTGCATTTTCTGAAGGTCTCTTAACATTTTGCTCATATCCATAGTGTGTTTTCCTTTGCTTTTGTTTAAAAACTCTTGTTTTATATCGTTTTATGTCTGTTTTTTATAAAGTCTGCTGTAAAGATATTGCAATTTTTATAAAAAAGGATGGATTTTGTTGGCAAACATAATTATTTGTGCCGGAAAAGTTAGTTGTCTTGCTCCATTTCGAGCTCGTCTTCGGTCTGCTGGACGATTACCTGACGCTTACTCTTGCGGGAATAGATTAATTCTGCATTAAATTGTTCTCGTAAACGCTGAAGACCTACCTCGTTTTGCAAATCCAGGTCGTAGGGGGAGAGCTGCGCCTGCATACGCTGGTGGCGTTCGGCCTCATTGAAGGCTCGAGTCTTGATAGACAGGGAAACAGGGGTTTGCAGGGCGTTTTCAAGAATTTGCCTGAGACGGTCCAGGTATTCGGGGTGTTCTTCCATCTGTTTTGGCCCCCAGGCTTCGTTTCCGGTTTCGCCCAGGTAGGTGAGGGCGATGGGGAAGGGGGTCTCTTGCAGATTGCCGGTTTCGAGGACTGTGTCGTTGAGGGCGACAGAGAAGGCAAAGTCAAAATCTTCGGCAATGCGGGCCTTGATAGACCCCCAGGCTGCTGCGATTTCGTAACGGCTATAGACGTCGCCGTTGTACCCCCCAGAAATCCCGCTTTGCATGGCGGCAAAGGGATTTTCGTTAGCCTGCTGGAGCGCCTTGGCTTCTTCTTGGGCCTCCAGCATGTTCTGGACATCAGTTACTTTTTTTTTTAGCGCCTCTTGGTCAGCACTGGCCGAGGCGTTTGCGGGATCGTTAATGGCGGCTAAGGCTCGTCGTAAGTCGGTAAGCTTGTCTAGCCAGGCCATTCGAGCGAATGTGGTTTCGACCAGAAGTCGCGGGTTGGTGCTGTAGCGCAGAGTTCCCTGCAGGTCGATGAGCATCTTGCTGATGCGGAGGAGGTCGCCATTCTTGAGGGAGGGGACTGCGCTCTTGTACTTGGTGTACATTTCGTCGGAAATGTTCAGTACGTCGGCGGTAAAGGCTTCGAGGCGGGTGTACAGCAGGTTGCGGAGGAACTTGCCGAAACCGTCAAGAAGCGGGGTAAATTCGATGCCGCGCTTGCAGGCGTCGTCTACCATCTTGAAGCAGCCCTTGAGGTCGTGGGCTTCGATGGAGTTGATGAGGCTGAAGAACAGTTCCACAGGGGGAATGCCCAAAACGCTGCGGACTGCGTCGGCGGTCATTTCGCTGCCGGTAAAGGCGTAGGCCTGGTCAAAGTAGGTAAGGCCGTCGCGCATGGAACCGTCTGCCTTTTCGGCGAAAACATCCAAGGTTTCGTCGGAGGCGTTGATGCTTTCCTGTTCGCAGATGTAGCGCAGACGACTGCGGACCTGTTCTACAGAAAGTCGCTTGAAGTCGAATCGCTGCACGCGGCTAAGGATGGTCTGCGGCACCTTGTTGACTTCGGTGGTGGCGAAAATGAAAATCACATGTTCAGGGGGCTCTTCGAGGGTCTTCAGCAGTGCGTTGAAGGCTCCGGTGGAAAGCATGTGGACTTCGTCGATAATAAAAATCTTGTATTTGCCGATAACAGGCGGGTACTGAACCTTTTCGATTACGTCGCGGATATTGTCGACACCGGTATTGGAGGCGGCATCGATTTCAAAGATATCCATAGGGTTGCCGCCGGCAAAATCCTTACAGCTGGGGCATTCGCCGCAGGGGTGTAGGGGGTCGCCGCCAGTACAGTTCAGCGTGCGGGCAAGGATACGGGCACTGGTGGTCTTACCTACACCGCGGGTTCCTGTAAACAGGAATGCGTGATGAAGGCGTCCCCCTTCAATTGCGTTCTGGAGGGTTCTTGCGATATGTTCCTGTCCGACCATGTCGGAGAAAGATTGCGGACGCCACTTTCGGGCCATTGCTACGTATGCCATGGCGTAAAGTATAGAAAAAAGTGGAAAGGTTGAAGGCTTTAGGTTAAATAATGTATCTTTTATGAAAACGAATGAGGTTTAAATGACTCCAAAAATGGCTCTCCTGGTTTTGTCTTGGCAGGTTGCCTGCATCTATCATGATAAAGAAAATGATTCCTTGCTCCCTGGTTCTCAGTCTGCGACTTGGGCAGAAAGTGAAGTGCTGGATGAAATCCATGATGAACTGACTCCTGAAATCGCCTGGGAGGAATTCAATGAAGTCTATGGAAGTTTTCCTGCAGCCAAGGATCGTACCGAAAAGTGTATTCAGGCTCTGGCAGGAGAATCTGATGATTTTAAGAGCAAGGTGCTGGAATGCATGTTGAACGTTGCTGCAGCGTCTAAGGAAGACGATAATCCGGGTAACGTTTCTCCCGAAGAAATGAACCTGATTCAGCAGGTCAAGGCAGCACTGATCGGATAAGCTGGCTTTAGGATAAAGTAGGATTCCCGCATTTACGGGAGAATCTCTTTATGACCTATATGTGAAAAAGCCTCGCAATTGTGCGAGGCTTTTTTCAATTATGAATTATGATGTTCGAATTATGAGAGTCGCAGGCGACTCTGTTATGAATCACGAGAGAGACTGTGCTGTTTTTACTTGACTATCATCTCGTAACTCATAATTCATAACTCATAACTGCGCAAACGCCTTTGCGCGTTAGCGCTTAGCGCAGCACGATGTCGCCGTTGGCCACCAGCTTGTCGCGAAGCTTGTTGTGAGCCTTGTTGACTTCGTCGTCGGTAAGGGTGCGGTCCATGGCCTGGTAGGTGAGGCTGTAAACCATGTTCTTCTTGCCGGCTTCGATCTTTTCGCCTTCGTAAATGCTCTTGAGGGCAATCTTTGCAAGGTTCTTGGGGTTGAGGCCCTTGATACGAGCAACGATTTCTTCGTGAGTCATTTCCTTGGCCACTTCAAGAGAGATGTCTCGGCTGGAAGGAACCTGACGGCTGAAGGCTTGGAAGATAATCTTCTTCTGGCTTGCCACAATCATCTTGTCCAGGTCGGCTTCCATCACATAGGTTTCGTAACCGATTTCGCAGGACTTGGCCACAGACGGATGCAGGGCGCCCATGGTGCCGAGAACAGTCTTGCCGGCAACGATTTCAGTCTGCTTGCCCGGATGCATGAAGGCTTCCAGCTTTTCGGGAACGCGGAATTCAACCACGATGCCGCAGCGCTTGAAGAAGGTCTGAACCAGACCCTTGAAGGCGGCGAAGTCGATCTGTGCGGGCTTGTCGTTCAGCGGATTCACGTCGAAGGCGCCTGCCACAACCAAAGCCACCAGGTTGGATTCGTCAAAGCCGTTGTCGCGGACGTCGGCGCGTTCACGCTTGAACTGGCCCTTGGCCACTTCGAACAAGCGAACGGAACCGGGGCGGTTCTTTTCGTTTTCGGCAACGTTCTTCAAAAGGTTGGGGAGAAGAGAAGTGGGAACAACGCCCAGCTCTTCGGACAGGGGGTTCAGAAGTGCTGCGGGGTTTGCACGACGGTCAGAAGCGTCGGTGCCGAAGAGAGCCTCGGTACGAGCCTTGCTGGTAAAGCGCAGGTTCAAGCATTCGTGGAGACCCATGGCACTCAGAGTTCTGCGGATCTTGCGGTTCATCTGTTCCACAGCCGGAAGTTCGTTGGGCTGCATGGTGAACTTGGGCAGGCTGTAAGGAATGTTGTCGAAACCTACGAGGCGGGCTACTTCTTCGATGAGGTCCACTTCGCGTTCCAGGTCCGGACGGTTGCCCGGGATTTCGAAGGTCATAGTCTCGCCGGATTCAGCCACCAGGTTCAGGTTGATGCTGGTGAGGTGCTTGCGGATCACGTCGGCGGGAACGTCCATGCCGATGATCTTTGCCACGCGGGAGACGCGGAGGTCAATCTTTGTGAGTTCCTTCTGGTGGTCGTCGCCGGTGTATTCCACGCAGCCCTTCAGGACCTTGCCGCCAGCCACTTCCTGGATCATGGCGCAAGCGTACTTGCTGTATTCGTCCTGGGTGGTGGTGTCGATACCGCGTTCGAAACGGTAGCTGGAATCGGAACCGATGCCCAGGCGCTTGGCCTGCTTACGGACGATGGTGGGGTTGAAGTAGGCGCTTTCCAGAAGAACGTTCTTGGTGGCGTCGATAATTTCGGATTCTACACCGCCCATGGTGCCGGCTACGGCTACGGGACGGTCGCCATCGCAGATGACCAGTTCGGCTTCAGTGAGTTCGTGGTCGGTGTGGTCGATGGTCTGGATCTTTTCGCCCTTCACGGCGCGGCGGACCTTGATCATGGAACCCTTCAGCTGGTCCATGTCGAAGCTATGGAGGGGCTGGCCCACGTCCATGAGGATGAAGTTGGTGATGTCCACCACGTTGTTGATGGAGTTCATGCCAACGGTGTGCAAAAGCTTGGCGAGCCAGCTGGGGCTCTGCTTCACTTCTACGCCCTTGATGACGCGGGCGGTATAGCGGGAGCAACCGCAACCGGGAACCACTTCCACGGAAACTGCGGAGGAGGCTGCGTCGGCTTCTTCTACCAGGTTGTAGGAGAGGGGCTTCAGGGGGCGGTTAAACTTGGCTGCCAGTTCGCGGGCAACACCGCGGTGGCATAGAGCGTCCGGACGGTTGGGGGTGACGTTCAGTTCGAAGCAGACGTCGTACATGCCCAGGCTTACAAACGGAGTGCCTGCGGGAATGGAGTCGTCCAGAACCATGATGCCGCCGTGGTCGTCGGAAAGGCCGATTTCGTCTTCGGCGCAAATCATGCCGAAACTTTCCACGCCGCGGATCTTGGACTTCTTCATCTTGAGGACGGTGCCGTCGCTCATGGGCAGTTCTGCACCGATGGGAGCGAGAACCACGGTCTGGCCTGCAGCAACGTTAGGTGCGCCGCAAACGATCTGGATGGTTTCAGTGCCGTTGTTGACGGTAGTGATGTGGAGGTGGTCGCTATCCGGATGGTTTTCGCAGGTGAGGACCTTTGCCACCACCAGCTTGTCGTAAACCTTGCCCGGTTCTTCGATGCCTTCCACTTCCAAGCCGATGGAAGTGAGAGCCTTTTCAATTTCTGCCACAGATTCCGGCAGATCCACATGACGCTTCAGCCAACTTAAAGAAACTTTCATCTTTTATTCCTTTTTAAACTACAGGTTTGTACTGCAATTTTTTTATAAAAACTGCGGGCACAAAGTGCAGCCCATAAATTACGCGGGACAATTTAGAAATAAAAAAAGCCTCGGTCTTTGGAACCGAGGACTTTCAAGCGTTATTTGTATGATAAAACGACCAGGGAAAATTTTTTAAGGGACTAGCCGGGATTCTTACTGACGATGTTGGTCTAGAACCTTAAGGATAGAATCCAGTCGGGCTGTCATAACATCTGCTCCAGGTTCTGCGAGGTGGTCGCGGTCTCGAGCTAGATCGTCTCCATAATCATGGTCTCCCATTTTATTTTCATCAAAGAAAATAAAATTGTCGTAGGTGTCTTCTAAGTTGGCGATAATCTCCGTCAAGCGAGGCGCAATACTTCTTTGCAAGCCATATGCTCCATAAGCTCCCGTATTTTTATATCCGGGGCTTTGGGGGAAAATAACACCGATAACATGAATGTCTCTTTCACTTGCGCTCTTGATGATTGATTTCAAAAGATCTAAAGAGGCGTAGAAGAGTGTACTATCTTCCTGATACCAGGAACTGTCATTATAAATGGGAAGATCTTCGCCACCCCAATCGGCTGCGGCAAATGGATGGAATCCGAGTGTTTCTCGGAAAATTTTCCCTGTGCTAGTACCTAATCCATCATAGGTTGCTTGATAAAGCCCTTGAGGTACGGAATCCTTCCAAAAATTATGATTCTTGTCATAAACATATCCTGGAATCTTTAGATGGTCCTTGTAGAAAAAATTCTTGTAGCTGTTGATTTCTTTCCACCACATATCAATGTCTAATGACACGATTAAATATCTGAGTTTCGGTGTTTGACTTTGGAGATAATTATTGTAGATGAAATATGATTCGTTGATTGAAAAATAGGAGTCGGCTAGGTTGATCGCTTTGAAAGAATCGCTGAAGCTTAATGGCTTGACGCCATTTTTAGGCCTGGACGAACCAAGAATAACGACATTGACGGAATCATGGTATTGCCAAAGCAATTCCATTTTGTATCGCATAATGGCCGCCTTATCGCTTACACCTGATTGGTAATACATTCCAGCACTATCTAGGTTTAAAACAAAAGGTTCTGTGCTTGGTTCATCTTGATGAGTTGGCGGCAAAGTTATTCTCTTTTCAATCCAGAAGCTGGGGTGCCACAGTTCTTCACCTTCGGCCAGATCCAAGGTAACAGAATCCTTGAGATTTATAAGTGTTATTCGCCTGTGGGCTCCATTGGCATTGGTAAGGGTGGCTACAAGATTGTCCTTTGCGTCGCCAACAACCCATTCGCTGTGGTCAAAGGTGTAACCCTTGGGGGCTTCGATGGATTGGATCAGCTTTCCGGTACTATCTGCAATGAGCAGGTGTTGGTGAACGCTATAGGATTTCCCAACAAATTCCTTGCCGGTTTTGCCTGCAAAGTCGAGGAATGCGGTTCGCTTGCTGTAATCCTGTGCCAGGGATGCGTTACAAGCTTGTTCTTTGTTGTACCAGATGGTTTCCTTGCTGTTGGATGAAAGTTCCGCATCCTTGCCTGCAATTTTTGCTCGTAGCAGACGCGCACCTGTGATGGCAAGGCGATTGTCTTCGCTGATGCCTCCGTGGAAGGATCCATCAAACAACTTCGTTGGCTTTCCAAATTTTCCATTGTTGAAGGAAACCTGCCAGGTACTGTAGGATTTCCACGTAGAGGAATCCTGGTTGACGCCTGCATCTGTTACATAGACGATGACGGTGTCCCCGTTATCTAGGACCTTCCAGCGGGGGATTGCAGCTGTCTTAACATCTAGCTTAACGAGGTTGGATCCTTCTGCGTCTAAATCGCGAACGTATAAACTGGAGTTTCCCGAAACACCTTCAAAACTGGTACAGAATGCCACGTGGCTTCCGTTGGGAGAAATTTCTGGATGGTATACGTTGATGGTATCTGAAATTTCAACGACGGAAGTTAATCCATCGGTGTAGTCGATGAAAGCCAAATTGGAGGTTTCGTCGTTGCGGAAAGCAAGTTTTACTTTATAGCTCTTTGCGAATCTGTAAATTTCGGTGGGGTCTGCAAGTACATTGACGATGCTTTCTTGAACCTTGCCGTCGTTAGAGAGCCAGAGTGGATTCTTTATAACGCCATAGGCCAGTCGGAACCCGACATATTCTGCTCGGGTGGATGATGTTACCGTGTAGACGTCTCCTCTGCTGTAGCGGTTGATGGCTGATTCGTTTGTATTATAACTTCCGCCTTTGAGAATTCTTTCTCCAATTTCTCCTCCATCGGTGGCGCCGATATAATTGGTAACGGTAGTGTCTTTGAACTTGCCGAGCCAATCGTTAACCCATTCCATTGCGTTTCCGGCTAAGTCGCAGAACTGGGTCGAGTCATGTTCCTGTGTACAAATTTTGTGGAGCTTGTAATCGGAGTTTCCTGCATTCCAGCTGTTCGTTGAATCCCAGTCAATGGAGGCGGCCTTTATCCATTCTGCTTCGGTTGGTAAACGAAATCCTTCGCGTTCAGGATGAAAGACGAGACTGTTGAGATATGTACAGTGGCCTTCGTCATCAAAGATTGCCTTTGTATAATCGTAGACTGTGTCAATGTTTTCATTTTTACTCTTGACATTAGCCCAAAGGATTGCGTCGTAATAAGTAATGTCGACAATGGGGAGACTGTCATTCTTGCAGGAGGGGTAATCTTTTTTTGCCTCTTTTAGGGCTGCTGCATATTCTCCACAGCTGACTTCATGAACGTCCATAAAGTAGTCGTAGTCTATGATGACGTTCATTTGGGGCTTTTCGGACGAGAGTGCATTCTTGTTTTTTGTTCCAAGAACGACCTTAGTGGAACTTCCTTCAATGAGAAGCATGGAATTTAGATACGAGGGAACCTCGGTAGAACTAGACGAGATTTCCTCGTCGTTGTCGGGTGAGGCTGGCTCTGAACTTTTGCCACTGCTAGAGGAATCGTCTCCGCATGAAACTAGAAGCGAAAGAAATGCCGCAAATAAAAAAAATCTTTTCTCCATGATTATGAATCTAGAAAAAAGATTTGTTTTTTTTACAAACTTTTGTAAAAAGAGTCGCTATCTGCGACGACTTTGCTGGAAGTTGTTTTCTTTACGTTCGTAGGGCTTGCGCTTCAGCTGATCAATGACTGCCTGCAGCTCCTTGGGAAGGGGACTGTCGAAGACCTTCTTTTCGCCCTGCCAGTCAAATTCCAGACGACAGCTGTGGAGGAACAGTCGATGCAGGCCTAGCTGCTTCTTGACTTCGCGATTGAGGGCGAAATCGCCATAGCGGGAGTCGCCCAGCAGGGGGTGACCGATGCTTGCAAAGTGGGCGCGAATCTGGTGCATACGGCCGGTTTCCAGCTTGATTTTTACCAGGTCGTAACCGATGTAGTGCTGCTTGACGCGGTAGTGTGTGACGGCTTCCTTGGCGTCCTTGGAATCTTCGCCGACCTTCATCTTGCTGCCCTTGGCCGCATCGGTACGGGTCAGCTTTTCGCTGATGGTGCCTCGGTCTTTTGAAAGGTTGCCCTTGACTAGCGCGAAGTAATACTTATCCACTTCGTGCTCGCGGATCATGCGGGTTAGCTCGCGGAGGGTATCGCCGTGGAGGGCGACCATCAGCATGCCGGATGTTTCCTGGTCTAGGCGGTGTGCGATGGTGGGCTTAAAGTCCAGTTGTTCTTTGCGGCCCCATTCCCAAAGGTATTCCACCAAGCTTTCGCCGGGCTTGGTGCCAGAGCCTGGTTGACTAGCCAATCCCGAGGGCTTGTTCACGATGAGGTAGTCTTCGGTCTGAATGACGATATCCAGTTCCTGCGCGCCCCAGTTGGACTGCTTTTCGGCGCCGCTCATGGTCTTGCCCCAGGTAGACTTCTTTTTGGCGAATCCTGTTGCCAAGGACTTGTCGCGGATGGGAGCTGTGCCGGGGAAGGAGATGATATTGGTTTCTGCAAAAATGCTGCCGTCGGAATTTTCGCTTGCGGCTGCACGGGCTTCTGCGAAGGCGGCGTCTACGTCGGCTTTATATTGGGCGGACTGATTGAGGCTCATGTCCTTTTCTTCTTCGGAAACGGACTTGAAGTTTTCGTAGATGTTAACCAGGTCGCCTTCCTGCAGCATCTGGTTGGCCTTGGCTACAACGCCGTTGACGCGAACCTTCTTCTTGCGAATGATGGAGAAGAATACGGAGAGGGATTCCTCAGGGAATGCCTTGCGGAGGAATCGGTCGAGTCGCATGTTTGCGAAGTTGCGGTCAATCTGGCGAGTAATCATAATAATTAAGAGTTATGAATTATGAATTACGAGATTTAGCAGGGCGGCGGAGCCGCAGTTATAGATTTCGTAATTCGTCATTCGTAATTTATCCTTGTTTCTTTGCAAAATGTGCTAGGCGGATTCCGTCGGCGGCGCTGGTGACGATACCTCCGGAGTATCCTGCGCCTTCTCCAAGGACGTAAAGCCCCTTGGTGTTGACGCTTTCTAAAGTTTCGTTATTGCGGGTAATGCGGAGCGGTGAACTGGTTCTTGTTTCCGGTGCAACAATCAGGCCTTCTTCAATAAAGCCAGGAATCTTCTTGTCGAAATTCTGGAAACCTTCCGCCAGGGAGGCACAGATTGTCTTGTCCATCCAGTCCCACAAATTGCTGTTTACAAGGCCACAGGGGTATGTGGTCTTGGGCAGGTTCCTGTCTACCCGCCTTGCAAGAAAGTTCTTGATGGTCTGTGCAGGGGCGGCATAGTTCTTGCCTCCAACTGCATAGGCGTCGGCCTCAATTTTGCGCTGTAAATCCAGACCGCCAAAAAGAGTGCCGGCAGTCTTGATGTTGAAACCTTCGGCACCCGGCGTAATGGGAACCGCGATGGCGCCATTGGCCAGCGGACCATTGCGGTGGCTGTAGCTCATGCCGTTTGTTGCAAGAGTTCCCGGTTCAGAAGCGCAGGGCACCAGGACTCCGCCGGGGCACATACAGAAACTGTAGGCGGAACTGGTCTTGTTCAGCGTAGGCGTTGCAAGGAAATATTCTGCGGCTCCCGTCAGCTTGGTATCGATATCGCGGCCCAGCTGACGCATGTTGATGAGAGCCTGTGGATGTTCCACACGGACGCCCATGGCAAAAGCCTTGCTTTCTAGGGCGACACCGCGGGCATGTAGCATTTCGTAAATGTGACGTGCTGAATGACCCACGGCAAGAACCAGCGCTTCGCAAGGCTGCCAATGACTGGGGCAGATTTCGGCAAAGTCTGCGGAAACTTCTTCCCCAAGATTGCGGCGGGAAACGTCTCGCAGTTTAATGCCGCAAATGCGACCGCCCTTGATTTCAATATCTTCCAGCGTGGTGCTGTAATGAATCTTTCCGCCCAGACGGGCAATTTCTGCTCGAAGCTGACGCAGCATCAGTACCAGTCGGTCGGTACCGATGTGTGGCTTTGCGAATGTGACTACGGATTCGTCTACGCCGAAGGAAACCATGTCCTTTAGGACTGCTTCAGAAAATAAATTGCGACTGCGGGTGTTCAGCTTTCCGTCGCTGAACGCACCTGCGCCCCCTTCGCCGTAGAGCACGTTGCTGTAGGCGTTGAATTCCCTGTTCACAAAGAATCGGCGGATGTCGCGGAAGCGTTCTTCTACCAGCTTGCCCTGCTCGTAGAGATCCACCTGGAATCCCTTGCGAAGCAAATGAAGGGCAGCCCACAAACCGCTGGGCCCTGCACCAATGACGTCCACATGGCCTGCCATAGGTACGGTATTACGCAACGGATCGGTTTCTAGCGATTCCGTTTCGCGGGAGGCGGCTACCAGACCCTTGGCGTGATTGCCTGTGGCTCGCAGCTGTCGCTTTACATCAAAAATTACGTTGTAAGACCACTTGGGGTCTCCCTTACGGCGACTGTCCAGAGAAAAACGTTCCACCTGAAGATTGAAAATTTCTTCGGGATGAACGCGAAGTTCCCGAGCCAAGGCGGCTCGGTATTCGCCCTTCTTGTTTAGGGCTACGGGAAGTTCTCTGTAGCGGTAAGTAAACATTATCGCCAAAGATAGAATTTTTAGGTTGCGCTTATAAAAACAACAGGGGCGGAATGCAGTTTTTATAAAGACTGAAAGGATTCAGCTAGAATACGTAATTTACATTGACACCAACGTAGAAGTCCTTGTATTCGTCGCTCAGGTTGTCGGGACGGTAGAACATCGCTGTACCTGTATACCATTCTGTTCCGAGGTGCTTTGTATGGTTCAGCTTTACATTGATATTTCCAAGGAGGTCTGTTTCCGATTCATCCTTGTCGTTGTCGCCTTCTTCCCAGCTGGTTGTCATGTGGCGGATTTCTCCGCTAAGACCTAGAGTAAGGAAACTTCCAAGGAACTTCATTTCAAATTCATCCCTGACTGTAATTTCGCTTTCGGTTAGGTCATCGCGCTTGTAGCTCTTGAATCGGGGAGTGACTTCAAAATGATTCTGGATTCTATCCAGCGAAGTGGAAACAGAAATGGGATAGGTCTGTTCAAAATAGTCTGCACCGCCATAATAGTAGCCAAGCTTACTCCAGGTCGTGTCTGCCAGATCAAAATCTTCTATGAGGCTATCCTTAAAGAACTTTGAATTGTCGGTTCTAAGGCTCCATACGCCGCCAACCTTGAAGGTTGACTTGAACGCCTCGACAGAAACGTCGGCTTTCCAGGTATTCCTGTAAATTCTTTCCTGGAACTTGGAGGCGAGATATTTTTCGTTGGCCATGTTCATGTACATTGTCCAGCGGGCGGAATCCACTACAGTCTCCACGTCGTTATCGACAATGGTCGTGGTGGCGCGTTTGTCCGATGCCTCGAACCAGGAATCCTTATAGATGCCGTCTTCCAGGATGTAGTCTCCGTGAAGCTGATAGGGGCGGTACTGGGTTCTGTATTCAAGATTGTAGCCAATGTTTACAGTGACTTTGGAGTTGATGTTGAACTTATTGTCAAGTGCAAAGTTCTGAATGTACTTGGCACGGTCATTGTCAAGTTCGTGTTCGTCAAACCACTTGCTGTCGGTATCGTTAAAGAGTCCCCAGCGGGTTCCTTCTCCTAGGCCTAACAAGTTTGTCTTGCTTCCGTTGGCTGCGTTTTCGATATTCAGGTCGTAGCCAAAGCCCAATGTCCAGAAGCTGGTTATGATCTGTTCCAGTCGGCCACCGAATTCACGAGTGTCGGAAAGTTGGTCTGCAGAACCTGCGCTGTAGAAGTCTTCGCCGACATACTTGATATGACCAGAAAGGGTTGTCTTGTAGATGTTCCAGAACAAGGAGGCGCCAATGGCAAAGTTTTGACTGCCCCAGTTAAGGCCCATGACTCGGCTGTCGTCCAGATCGGAGTCTGCATCTTTTTTAGCCTGCTTGGCAGCCTTAATTAAGGTTCGCAGGGAGTCAATCTTTTGTTCACGAGTCAAGGTGGTGTTGTCGCCAAAGATTGCGTCTAGATCCTTTGAGGAAAGTGAACTGATTCTAGATTCGTGGCTCATCAGCTGACGAATCTGACTATAGGAGGATACGTCAAGACCAGCGTTCGAAAACACCTTGTTGATGGCGTGTTCCTTGGCGACGTCTGCGGTATCGGCTCGGCCTACGGCAATCATGCCCTTCAATTCGATGTCGCCAGGATAGAACAGCCAGTTTCCGTCGGCGTAGACAGTGAGGGATGTCTGCATGGGTTCGTTGGTGCTACCCTTTGCAGAACCGTCACGCAGCAGCGGGTCTTCCATTTCGTCGTTGGCGTAGATAAAACCGAAGGTTGCGTCAAAGCGGCGTAGGGGAGCCCACTTGAAGGAGGCGCCGTAGGCTAGTCGCTGTGCCTGCAGTTCGCCGTCGTCGATGTACTCGTTATATATCAGCGGGTGCTTGGAATCCATGGTGTAGGGGCGACGAACTTCGCCAAAGAATCCGCCCAGTTCAAAAATGGGACGGTTGGCGTTGTTCTTGAGAAGAGAAAGCGTATAGCCTGCGCCGAAAAGCGGGAGACCGGACATGTAAATATCGCCTTCTGCTTTCTGGAAATCGCCCAAGACCAAATTGTTAAACTGGTCTGTATAGGAAAGCGTTACCGGATTCGGCGAGAACTTGTTCCAGCGATCGGAGGTAATATCGGTATTGAATTCGATCGTCTTTCCGTCGGGGGACTGCATTAGCATGTATACGCTAAACTCTGTTCCGAAGTAGGGAACCTGGAACTGATTCCTGTAATGGGAGCCCGGTGCGATGGTGTCGTTTCCGATAATGACGTCGCGGTCGCTATGATTTTTGCGGGTCTTTACGTAGTGGAAGTTGTCGCCGATCAAGACGTTGCCCATGATGTTCCAGGACTTTGGCAGGGAATCTGCCTGGGATTCAGCCTGAAGTCTTGAATCGATAAGGGCTGCGATATTTTCGTTGGGATCGATGGCTCGGCTTTCTACTCCAGGAATTTCGGGGTCGGCAGCCAGGGCTGCCATAGCAGATTTTGTATCTGTCGTAAGGTTGGATTCGTTGTTCTGAATGCTTTCGAGAACAGACCTGTCTAGCACATCCGTTGCCGCGGAACCGATTTTGTTGTTGTTGATGGAGGTGTTGCTTAAAACCAGATGGTTGTTGCCGAGATCCAGAATGCCAATGTTGTTCTGGCTGAAGGAGGACGCTCCGATTTCGGCGTAACCTAAGTTGGCGCTGTACAGGGCAACATTGTTCCCTGTAAATTCCAGTCGGTCGGCTTCGACTTCGCCATAGCCTGCTATGTGCAGAGCTGCGCCAGCGTTGTTTGCAAAACGGCTGTCGCTAACTTGAACTTTGGAATTCCTGACAAACAGGCCGCGGCCAGTGCTGTTTTCGATGGCCGAAAAATTCAGGCTCAGTTGGCTGTTTTCTACAACAAGGCCGTTGGCTGCTCCGGATATTGTGGTGTGGCGAATTTCAGAAATATCCTTGCCAGAAATGAACAGACCTTTCCAATCGCCATTTGTAGGCTTGCTGGAGGCTGACTTTAACTGTACGACAGAAGCCTGCTCACCGGCAATGACGAGCTGCCCCTTTACGTAGAAGCCTGTTCCCGGCGTAAACTGCAGGACGACACCTGGTTCTACAATGAGTGCGGCATCCTTTTCGATTTGCAGGTCTGCAGTAACCAGGTAGGGGGAGTTTGCTGCCTTAAGAAAACCGTGAATAGCTCCGCTGATTTCGGTACCGGCAAGAAGAGTAATGACTTCTTCTGCAGGTTCTGCTTCCTTTGTAACTGCGGGTATTGAGTCTGTTGCTGCAGGGGGTTGGCCTGCAGAAGAATCGGTGACGGCTGGCGCAGTTTCACTGACTGCGGGAACAGAGTCCGCAACGACCTGCGCAGAGTCTGTAACTGCGGGTACGGGGGCTGCGGCTGCC
>JAKSIG010000042.1 GCA_024398955.1 Fibrobacter sp.
TTTTTGTAGATTATTCGATATAAATAATGAACCGCCGATTTAACCTTACTTGCGGGCGGATATATAAACAGCTAAACGAGGAGGCCTTATGGCTTTATCTTTTGATTTTCGTCCGGTGAACGGATCCAACTCTCATTCCCAAACAGTAAAGAAGTTCTGCGACGGATTCCATGTGGATTCCGCTATTGAATTGGCACGAATTATTCGGGAACGCATGGCTGCGAAGGGTTACGTTCCCGGCGATCTTCTGGAACTGTACAAGCGCCACTGCGAAAGTCGGGAAGTGAAACTCGAGGAAACGGATTCCAGCCTGCTGGCAAAATTTTGCCATATAGCGGAAAATGGAATCGTCCCCAGGCGTTTGCGTTCCTTTGTTTTTGCGACGCTGGATATTGGCGAAAAAGAACTGGCCGAAGCGCTTGCCCAGCATGAACTGCGCAAGAAAATGTCTGCGGCCTTAGGCCGAGACCACGCGGCGGAATGTTTTTTGCAGAACTTGCCGCTGATTCTGAAGCACAGGGACTTCGTGATGAAGTATCGGGAATTTGCCTCACTGCAGTTTAGCAATGTGGGTTTTAGCTACTGCTGGTTCAAGGGCAGGTACATTTGCCTGGGTGAACTTCTGAATTACTACAAGTACGGCTATGGCGTTGCCCATCATGGCTGCCCTCACTGCGGTGGCGACGTTCATAATTACTGGTGTGGCGGATCCGTACTTTCTGGAGGTCATTCCATTAGCGGGGTTTGCGTTTCCTGCGGGAACAAGGTTCACAATGCCATAGACTATCGCGAAACGTCCACGGGTCTGGTGCCCGCTCCCCGCGAAATCCTCATGAGGGATAAGCGCTGCTTTGGGGCGCCGAAGACAACCTTAAGCTACATCTTGCCGGCAACCCATGTACCCTGCGAATTTGTGGACGAAAACCCCTGGGATATTTTCAGTCTGGTTGCGCTGTTGAAATTGCTTTAGACTTTTGCGCAGGTTTCTGTTGCTTTGACCGCAATCCCTGCGCGGTCTTCGTTTGCAATGGCTGTCGCGGCAGTGGTTTCTGCTTTGACATATGCGTTGCCTTCTGCGGTCATGGCGGCAACTTTTGCGGCAGCCCGCGCCTCACGCTCTCTGGCTTCCCGCTGGGAGAAGACGCAACCGCAGAAATTCTGGCGGTACAGATGGTATTGTCCCGAAAGCTCGGTGGATCGCTTGAAGCCGCCCTTCTTCTTCAGGTCCGTGGGCAGTCGCTTCACGCCGTATTTCTGGCACTGTTCTTCCATCACTTCATTGAGGACTTGAGCATCCTTCATAGGGCTGATGGTAAGGGTGGTGGTGACGAAATCGGCACACAATTCCGCAGCGATGCGGGCGCTTTCTGCCAGGCGCATTTCAAAGCACTTGCGGCAGCGCTTGCCGCCTTCCGGCTCGTTTTCAAGTCCGCGGACGAACTCATAAAACTTCTTGGGTTCGTAAGGGCCTTCGATCAGCGTCACCGGATTTTTCGTGGGGAACTCCGCAACAAAGCGCTTGATTTCTGCAACGCGATGGCGGTATTCTTCGTCGGGAGAAATGTTGGGGTTGTAGTAGAAAACCGTAATCCTGAAAAACTGGGAAAGATATTCGATGCTGTAGCTACTGCAGGGGGCGCAACAGGCGTGTAAGAGCAGTGTGGGCGTTTCGCCACGCTTCTGCAAGCCATGGATGATGTATTCCAGGTCCCGCTGGTAATTGTGCCTGGGCGGTCTTGCTCCATTTTCCTCAGGCTTATTCATAACTCAACGTCCCGAAGGCGGTAATCCAGAAGCAGATGGATGTGACTACGGCAAAAAATCCCATGACGGTTTTTTCTTGATGGCTGGCGCTGAACAGTACCGTAGCCGTATAGAAGGTCAGGTACAGGGCAAAAAAGAAGGCGAAAATTTTGGTGATAATTGCAGGCAGCAGCTGGTTTGCCGCATCTGGCAACGCCGCTCCTGCGGTCAGCAGGAACCATAGGGCCACAAACTGCATGACGATGGGCACGATAAATGCCTTTCGCACTTCCTTGGGGACCACACGGTGCCTTCCGCTCATGGCGTAGGCTCCCAGAGGCGCTCCCAGGGCAAGGGCTATATTCAGCCCGATGGAGGGGGCGAAGGTAACGGCTCCGATTATAGCTGCGATCATCATGCCTTAAAAAATAAAAAATTGCATTGGATTCCTGCAATTTTTATAAAAAATGAACCTGATGCCTTGAAATGGTAAAAAAAAGGAGCCCGCGAGGTAAAGGAGGTAACCTAGCGGGCTCAGGGAGTGTTTGGGTACCTATAAAGTACATATTCCAACTTGGACTAGTGCAAAAAATCGTACTTTTCTTGTATACCCGAGTATACAGCGCTGTATACACCGTTATTTGGTCAAAAAATGGCTTTTATCTGTAGATAGGCGCGCAATGGGTGCAGTGATTCGGAACGTTTCTTTCTGAAGGTTACGGCAAAGGATGTCTGCAGGAAGTCTGTTCCCACGTTGGCCTGGGTCCTGACTTGTAGGTTTTCTGCAGGATTTGCCCGGGGCAAGATGAGGGTGGCGCCTGCCGAGTTGACGGATTCCTGACTGTAGGTAATTCCCGTTTCGAGATGTGGTTGGCCAAGGCCTATTTTGCGGGCGTATCGGGATTTTACACTTCCTTGCAGTAGAATCTGGCCAGGGGATTCGCCTGGACCCTCCAGGATACGGGAGGAAACCTGCATTTTAAGATCGTCCTGGTTGCAATTTTTTGAGGCGTCGAGGCAGGTAACGCTTGCCGTACCGCGGAGAACCGTGGGGCCTGAGGAGGCCTGCAGCTTGAATTGGGCCGTGGCGTTGTTCAGGCTGAAAAATTCTGATGCTTTGCTGTATTTGGCTGTTGAGCTGCTGTCTAACGGGACGGTGATTCTGGAATTTGCTGTAAGCTTTGTTTTCCATGGGCTGCTGTCGGAGTAGGTGATTGTCTGGGAACTCCAGAGCTGATTCTGCAGAATGCTTTTGCTTAGGTGGGCCTGCTCCGGGACTTCGCTGCCATGGAAGTAGGCTGAAACTTTCCAGGAAAGAGGCTGCGGGTCATTCTGGAACTGCATTTTGACGAGGGGCGATTCTTGACCGTGCTGCCACCAGGCGGCTAGTTGCCCCCAGGAAGCGCGGGCCTGCAGTCCTGCAGATGTGTTCTGGCGGGATTGCCAGCCGAAAATTTCGACAGAGGCGTTACGCCCCAGTGCTGCTGCAATTTCGTGATGGGCCCCCATGTTGTAGCCGATGAGCGCCTGCCTATTGAGGGCCGTGTCGATGGCCCCTGCAATGCGAAAATTTCCTACGGGATATAGCAGGCTTGTTCCCCATAGGGTGTCTAGCGGGATATAGCTGTGGTTCTCTCGTGTGGAAATCTGCCCGAAGTATGCCTCGACGCCATCGTTTCTGTAGGTCAGCAGCTCCTGGGAGCCGAGGCGTAGGCGGTAGCGGTAAAAGTCTACTTGAAGGTCTAGGCGGGAACTCTCTAGATGGCCCAGTGAATCGGTGCGGCCTTTCCATTGGACATATCCATGGGGCGATAGAGGGGGGCGCTTGTTTTGGAGCCTCTTTTTGTGGTTTTCGTTTTTGGGTGTGGAATGTGTTTTTTTTGATGCGTTCGCTGTTGGGCGGCAATTTTCTAGAGAATAGGCTTCGGCCAGCATGCAGGCCTCTTCCTGGTTTCCTTCTTCTAGCAGGTTCAGCATTTCGTTGGCTTCGTCGGCAGAAATAAGCCCGCTGTCCCACCATTCAAATATTGCGGCTTCTTCCAGGGAGTGGGCCTGGCCCACGATTAAAAAAAATGCAGATATGACCAGAGCTATTAGTTTATTTAAAATAAGGCTGGCTGGGGGTGTGAAATTTATTTTTGCGTTCATAACGTATATACACGCTCGAAAGTCAAAAACGTCTAAAAAAGTTCCTCTTTTTTCGTTGGGTTTTCTAACTTTGCTTCTATGGCAAATTCAAACTGGTCAAAAAAGTCCAATAAGGGTTCCTGGGGTAGAACCCCTGCTCGCGGCGCCGACGCCTTGGGCAGTGCGTTTATCCCGCACATGAAGGCGCCCCGCACCGAGTTCCCGCTTTTTAACGGCAAGCGTGTAACGCCGTCGCTGGCAGGTCTCGATAAGCTTTTGCACTATTACGGTGTGGAACTTCAGGAAGAAACCCTGAAGCAGATTTGGGCATACCATCAGTTGATCCGAGCTAACAACGATGACCAGGATTTGACTCGTCTTAATGCCTTCGAAACCATGGTGGAACGACATTATGCGGACTGCACCCTGATCAATGCCTTTGTTGAAAAGTGGCCTGCCCGTATGATCGATGTGGGTAGCGGTGCCGGCTTCCCTGGAATCCCCCTGAAAATCGTGAACCCGAGCATCAACCTGACTCTTTGCGAACCCCGCCCCAACCGTATCAACTTCCTGAATATGGTCATCGAAAAGCTTGGCCTGCAGAATATTGACGTGTTCGGCCATAAGGTTACAAGCCGCAGTATGACTATCCCCGTAGACGGTGTTATCAGTCGTGCTTTTGAGTTGATGGAAAAGACCTTTCCCCGTCTTGAAAATTCACTGAAGGTGGGTGGCCGCGTGTTCTTTATGAAAGGCCCCGCCGCTGCTGATGAGCTAAAGACCTTGCATCCCGAAGATTACGGATATAAACTGCTGGAAAAGCATTTTTATACCATTCCCAACAGTACCCAGGAACGTGCGTTGGTTATATTTGAAAGGGTGGAATGACTCTATTTATGAGTTATGAATTATAAATTACGAGAGTAAGTTTGGCGGCTTTGCTGTAAAACAAAAGAGCGGACCTTGATGGCCCGCTTTTCTCATAATTTGTAACTCGTAATTCGTAATTAATTTTAGCCTGCGGCTAAAATTTGAACAGCATGCCAAAGCGCATCTGGCCATCGCGGACTCCGTCGTGATCGCCAACGTCCTTGATGGTAGCGAAGTCAAACTGCAGCATGTCAGAGAGCATAAAGCCGAAGCCCATGTCCACTTCGTCGCGCTTGCCAGTTTGGTCGTGGAGATAGCCCAGGCGCAGTGCCACGGTGTTTGCATAAATGAATTCGGTACCGATGTTGAATACACCCTGCATTACGGAATTCTTGATGGCTGTCAGACCGTCGCCACCGCGTTCAGGATTCAAAAGTGACTTCCAGCTGGAAATGTAGAACGGTTCCGGATTGCCCTTGTCGTCGTCGTACACCACTTCGCGGTTATAGTCTGCTGCCACGACCCACTTGTAGTCTGCCAGCGAGAGTAGTTCGTAAGACAGTCCCAGGCGCCAGGTCAGCGGAATGGGGTCTTCGATGGTCTTGTCTACGTAGTAGACGCTGGGACCGATGTTGGCAAGTACCACGGCGAAGTTCAGCTTGTCTACGATTAGGTTCTTCTTGAGGAGGCCGATGTCAAAGGCGTAGCCGAAGGTGGTTGCCTCTTCGGAGCCAGAACCTGCACCCGAGCTAAGGTCGGAATAGAAGAACTTAATGCTAAGGCCCAGGCCCCAGTCGTTGGGGAAGCGGGTACCGTAGCTAAAGCCGCCTACGATTTCAGAGCTGTTGTAGGCTACCAGGTCGTCGGCGTCTACATCGCCGGAGGCTACTGTAGAACCGAAGCTGACGAAGTTCACGAAGAAGCCCATGGTACCCCAGTCGTTCAGGGGGATAGTCATGCCGCCATAAAGGTGGTACAGGTCAGGAATGTTGAGAACAGGCAAAAGCTTTTCGTAGAAGGCGGTCAGCTGGTAGTCGGCGTCCTTGAACTGCTCCATACCGTTGGCGGTGCTGAACCAGACGTCGTTGCCTTGTGGAAGTACCGACCATACCTTGTTTACGGAGAGGCCGTTGCCGGAATGGTAATGTACCCATTCGTCGTCGCGCTTGCCCTCGGCGGCTTCTTCTTCGGTAAGTTCGAGTTCTGCCTTACGGCCACTGGCGGTAGCGTAGTCCGGCAGGTGACGCCATACGCCCTTGTCGGTTGCGATCCAGATGCCGCCCTTCTGGTCTACGGAAATGTCGTTGACGTTGTTGTTTGCAAACTGGACCTGTTCCCACTTGCGAAGGTTGAAGTGGGAGAGACCGCCCTGGTGGGCTGCCCACACGTGGCCCGAACTGTCGATTGCCAATGCGGTGGGGTTCTTGTCCATGACGCCGTCTTCTTCGTTGAACAGGCTCCAGCGGTCCTTGTCGTTAACGCTCTTCTTGGGAATGAGTCGGGCGATGCCTGCGCCGTCGGCGGCAACGTAAAGTTCCTTGCGGAGTTCAGACCACGCCAGGGCGTTAATCTTCTGGCTGGGGAGTACTTTACCTTTTTGCTCGAACTGGCCGTTGCGATAAACGAAGAGGCCGTCGTCGGTACCGATCCAGATGGAAGCTCCCTGGCTTACCAATGCAGAAATGCGGTGCTGGCCAAGTTCTGATTCATAGCTCTTCCAGGCCTTGCCGTCGAAGCGGTAGAGAGCCTTGGGAGTACCCACCCAAAGTTTTTCGGTGCGGCTTTCGTAAAGAATTGCGGTAATGGAATCCTTGACAATCAGGTTCCAGGGCATCTTGACTTCTACCACGTGCTTTTCGTCGTCGGCAGTCTTGATGTCGTTAAAATCCTTGACCTGGCGCAGGTATTCGTCTAGGCCGTGTTCGGTACCGGCGTAAACCTTAACGGCGTCGCGAACCTTGGCGTTGCCCTGCAGGGTAATGGAGTGGTAGTTGACCCACTGTTCGCCGTCGTACTTGAGGATGCCTTCGGCGGTACCTGCCCAAAGCTCGCTCTTGCTAAAGAAGCCGTTCTTGGAGCGAGAGGCCATGCTGGTAAAGTAGGGGGCGTTCTTGGAATCTGCCGGGTAGCTCATGCGCCATTCGTCGGCAAGGGGGCCAAAGGCGAGACCTGCCGGGTTGTAGTACATGGCGGTAGCGTCGTCGGCAAGTGCTGCTCCTGCTTCGCCCATACCCAGTTGGCGTGCACCCACGGGCATTTCCAGAGTAATAATGGCAGAGCCTGCGGCAAGAGCCAAGGCCGGAGCTAAGAGAATCGCAGAAAGTAGAGATTTACGCAAGCTGCCTCCAATCCGGAACGTCGTAGTTGCTTCCATGAGACGGGACTACAGCCTTCCAGCCGGACTTGCTGGGGTTTTCCCAGGGCTGCTTAGGCAGTAACTTGCAGTCGCAACCCAGAACGTAGGGTGGCAAAATTTCTGCATGGTTGCGGATCTGTTCGCGGGTAATGAAGTTATCTTCGTTTACAAACTTGCAATACTGCTTGCCCTTGGGGCCAAGTTCAATGCGGTAGGTGGCTGTGCCGTTCTTGTCGCCTTCGTCAACGGTGCGGATAGTTTCTTCCATGGTTGCGTTCCATTGGGCAATGAGGGCTTCCTTTTGCTCGACCGGCATGTTTTGTGTGTCTAGCCAGGAACGGAGAGAGGCTTCGGAAGGCTTGACTGCGGTAAGGGATTCGCGGGCTGGGCGGACCACTACTGCATACTGGCCAGAAACGTCGATGACCTGCTTGGGCTCATCTTTTTCGTCGGAACTGTGGATGACCACGTAGGCTCCGATTGCAGCCAGGATGATAGAAAGTACGATAATTGCAATAACGATAATGATTGACAGCATATTTAATTCCGTTTGGACTTTTGCCTTACTCTCAAAAACTAGCATTTTCTATTTTGTAGGGTAGGAGATTATATGTCGAAATTGAAGATTTTTACTGCTGTTCTTGTTTTGGCCGTTTGCAATGCCCTTGCAATCCCCTTTAAGGTGGAAACCGTCAAGGAAGGTGCAGGCGATACCATTCGTGCTGGGCAGCTGATTAAAGTCCACTACAAAGGCTACCTGTTTTTGGACAGCGCAAAGATTGCTGCCGAAAAGGCAAGGGTTCTAGATTCCATTCGCGTGGCGGATTCCTTGCGTCTGGCAAATGATTTAGGTTCTGAACAGATTGCGGGAGTGACACAAGTTGACACAACTGCGCTAATGAAGAAGGATTCTGCAAAGGTGGCTCCCGTTGCGGATAGTGTTGCCGCAGTCGATAGCTCTGCCACCGATTCTAGCGAAGCCGAAGGCCAGCAACCTTTTGCAAACTCCTACGACCAGGGGGAACCTCTGGAATTTACCCTGGGTATGGGCATGGTCATCGAAGGCTGGGAAAAGGGCCTTGTGGGCATGAAGATTGGCGAAATCCGCAAGATGTATGTTCCTTACCAGATGGCTTACGGCGAAAATTCCCTTGAAGGTATTCCGGCCTATTCCGATTTGTATTTCGAAGTGGAACTGGTTTCTGCCGAAAAGCCCATGGAACCGGATGTGTTCCCAAAGAATGTTGAAGGCCTCAAGTGGCGTGAGGCTGCCAAGGGCCTGAAGGTTTACGATGAAAAGGTGGGTTCCGGCAAGCCTACCGCCATCGGTTCCGTTCTCAAGACCCATTACACGGGCTGGCTTCTTTCTGGCCGCAAGTTCGGTAGCTCCAAGGATATCGGCAAGCCCTTGCAGGTTGTGCTTGGTGCTGGCAAGATGATCAAGGGCTGGGAAGTGGGTCTCGACGGCATGCGCGAAGGCGGCGTTCGCTGGTTCAAGATTTCGCCCAATATGGGCTATGGCGCAACTGCCTATTCCATGATTCCCTCTAACTCCACATTGATCTTTAGGGTAGAACTGGTCTCTTCTGAAATTGACGAAGCCTTGGCTGAATCCATGGACTTCTTCCCGGATACTACAACCCTTACCTTTGAAAACGGCCCCGAGGGATTGCGCTATGCCATTATCAAGCAGGGTGAAGAAGGCGCGGAGCCGGCCCAGAAGGGCAACAACGTTCATGTGCATTACACCGGCTGGCTTACCAACGGCTACAAGTTCGACAGTTCTCGTGACCGCGGTCAGGTATTTAGCTTCCCGCTGGGTGGTGGTCGCGTGATTCGCGGTTGGGAACTGGGCGTACAGAACATGCTCCCCGGCGAAAAGCGAATCCTGATTGTGCCTCCTGGACTTGGCTACGGCAGTCGCGGTGCGGGTCCCATTCCTGGTGGCTCTACCCTGATCTTTGCGGTGGAATACCTGGGACAGGATTAATAACCTACAAAT
Organism: Fibrobacter sp.; assembly: GCA_024398955.1. Lineage (GTDB taxonomy): Bacteria > Fibrobacterota > Fibrobacteria > Fibrobacterales > Fibrobacteraceae > Fibrobacter. Next base: position 9,099 of record JAKSIG010000042.1, read on the forward strand.
CCTATAGTTTTTCAAGGAAAGGCGCTCTTTGGGGCGCTTTTCTTTTTATTTTTGGTAAAGGAGGCTGAAAAATGCGAATTTCTACTAAAGGCCGCTATGCTCTGCGCGTCATGATAGACCTGGCCAAGAACGGTCGCGAAAATTACGTGAAGCTGCAGGAACTATCTGCTCGCCAGCAAATTTCGGTGAAGTATCTGGAAGGAATCCTTGGGACCCTGGTTCGCAGCAAGCTTCTGGAAGGAGCCCGCGGCAAGGGCGGCGGCTATAAGCTGAAGTGCGACCCTACGGAATGCAGCGTATGGGATATTCTTTCGCTGACGGAGACGTCGGTGGCGCCTGTGGCCTGCCTCGATGACGATGTAAATACCTGCGACCGTGCAAGTTTCTGCGTTACCCTTCCGGTGTGGAAGGAATTGGATTCCATGATCCGCGGCTACCTGGACAGCGTCAAGCTGGACCAGTTTGTACGCGGTACGGAAGAAGCCGAAGGGAAGGTTCCCGATGGCAAAAACTGGAGCTGCGGGCTGTAACGGATTTTTTTTTGTATAAAGTAAAAGCCAGCGTTGCGCTGGCTTTTTTTATAAAGATTGCAGGGTGTTCCTGCGATTACTCATCGTCGGGGATGATTCCGGTCTCCTGGATTTTGTTGCACATCGCAACAAGTTCGCTTTTTATAACGTAGATCGGATTCATTGGGTATTCCATCTTAAGGCTGAGGGAGATGGTGTTTCCTTCGCATGTGACGATAGATCCGTCGTCATCTTTAAGGGCGTCTTCCTTGGCTTCTGCGCATTCCTGGTCGATGAAGCTTTGGGGAAGGTTTTCGTTGAAAGTGGTGATCCCGATTTGTTCAAGGTAGCTGCCGTCGTATTTGATGGACGTGAGCATGGTTGCCGTGTCGGCGTCGGAGACGACCATTTCAAATTCGTTAGCCGAGTTCGTGTTGATCTTGCAGGTGGCCTTTCCCTGACGGTTGTCGGAACTGTTGTCTCCAGGAAGCGGGGTGTCGCCGGTGTCTTCTGTATTGAAGGATCCTTTTTGCTGAATCAGGTTGCATTCGGCGATTGCTTCATCCTTTGATTGCTTGAAGTTGGAGTAGGGATCGGTTTCGATGTAGGAAAAGGTAATGATATTGTCTTCGCAGGAGACCTTGGCGTTGGAATCATAGATTTCTATCGTCCTGTAGTCTTCGCAAAAGTAGTCTATTTCGCTTTGGGAAACTTTTGGCCCAAAGGTGAAAATATTCGTTGAGTAAATGGAATCGTTTGAGAAGCGGTTGGTCGTCTCGATGGTTACGGAATCGCGGGCCACTGCTCTGACATGGAATTCGTTTTCCACATCGTTTAAGACCATGCAGCCGACGGGACTGTTGCTTGCGATGGGATTGTCGTCGTTATCGCTGGGTGTGGATGGGTCGGTGAAGCCAGGATTGTTGTTTTCGTGGGCGGGGAAATCGTCGCCGTCGTCTTCTTCATCGAAGTCAAAGACCTTGTCTTTGTACATGTTTTCGAAGTTGGCGCATTCTTTTTTGCTGCTTTCGAGAAGCCTGTCTATGGTGATGCCTTCAGCGTCTTCTTTGCTTGTAATTTTAAGGGTTCTGTCTTTGCAGGTGACTGTGGCGTTGTCGTATTCTTCCTCGGCTTCCCGCTTGTTTTCTTCACATTCTTTTTGGAAGACGGATTCGGGGACGCTTGAACTGTAGATGCTATAAATTTCCTGGATGGCTTTGTTACCGTCGATGGTTGTGGAGATGGTGCTGGAGGAAATTCCTGGAATGTTTAGGACCATTTCCACGGTGTTGCTTGAGGTCTTCTTGGCGGTGCAGGAGGTTACGGTATTGCCGGATGGGGTTTCGGGAGCGGTGCTGTTATCGTCGGAGCAGCCGCTCATGGCGAAAAGGGCGAATCCTACTGCGGAAAGTGCAGAAATTTTCTTGAACATGGTGTTGTCCTCCTAAAATACAGGTTGAAATATAAGTTTTGTGCTGAAAAAATGTTATTTGAGCCCCCGTTATCTGTTGTTATTATAAAAATTGCAGCTTTGTTATAGGAATTTTCTATAGAAAAGCGGATTTTATGAAAAAAGTTACGAAATTTCCTATAAAACCTATTGGGAAAGTAGGAAAATGATTTTACATTATGGCCGTTGGTTTGAAAGACCTACAAAAATGGTAGGAAATAGGCCGAAAAATTTTGTACGGAGAAATAAAAATGGATTTTAAAACTTACCTGAGAAATGACCGGCGATGTCGAGCCGGATTCCGAATGCGAGGCTAACGCATTAAACCAAAGCCCGAGCGAAACGCTCGCAAGACAGCCGGCGGGCTAAAACGCAAAAACAAAAAATCGGTGATGGCTCTAGACCCTAGACCCTGAACCCTATCCCCTAAAAAAGGAATTAAATCATGTCTCAGAATCTTCACTTTGAAACTCTTCAGCTCCACGTTGGCCAGGAATCCGCAGACCCCGCAACCGATTCTCGCGCAGTTCCTATTTACGCAACCACCTCTTACGTTTTCCACAACTCCCAGCATGCCGCTGACCGTTTCGGCCTTCGCGATGCCGGTAACATTTACGGTCGCTTGACCAACTCCACCCAGGGCGTTTTCGAACAGCGTATCGCTGCCCTGGAAGGTGGTTCCGCAGCTCTCGCCGTTGCATCCGGTGCTGCTGCCATTACCTACGCCATTGAAGCTCTCGCTCAGGCTGGCGATCACGTGGTTGCCCAGAAGACCATTTACGGTGGCTCCTACAACTTGCTGAAGCACACCTTGGCACCTTTCGGCGTAAGCACTTCTTTCGTTGACACTCACAATCTCGCTGAAGTTGAAGCTGCCATCAAGGAAAACACCAAGATCCTTTACCTGGAAACTCTCGGCAACCCCAACTCTGACGTTTCCGATATCGACGCCCTTATCGAACTTGGCCACAAGCACGGCCTCGCCGTTATCGTTGACAACACCTTCGGTACTCCGTTCCTGTTCCGCCCCATTGAATACGGCGCAGACGTAGTTGTTCATTCCGCTACCAAGTTCATTGGCGGCCACGGTACAACTCTCGGCGGTATCATCATCGAATCTGGCAAGACCAACTGGAAGTCTGGCAAGTTCCCCACCATCGCAAACCCCAACGTGAGCTACCACGGCGTAAGCTTTGCCGATGCAGTTCCGGGTGCTGCATTCGTGACCTACATCCGCGCAATCCTCCTCCGCGACCAGGGCGCTGCAATTTCCCCGTTTGCTGCATGGGCTCTCATCCAGGGTACTGAAACTTTGTCCCTGCGTATCGAACGCCATGTGGAAAATACCAAGAAGGTTGTGGAATTCCTTTCCAAGCATCCGAAGGTTGCTTCCGTTAGCCACCCCAGCCTGCCGTCTCATCCGGACCACGAAAACTTCAAGAAGTATTTCCCCAAGGGTGGCGCCTCCATCTTTACTTTCGAAATCAAGGGCGGTCAGGCCGAAGCCTGGAAGTTCATTGATAGCCTGAAGATCTTTAGCCTCTTGGCAAACGTTGCCGACGTGAAGAGCCTGGTGATTCATCCGTACACCACCACTCATTCCGAACTGAACGAAGAAGAATTCAAGGAACAGCACATCACCCCGTCCACTATCCGCCTCTCCATCGGTACCGAACACATCGATGATATTATCGCCGACCTGGAACAGGCACTGGATGCTGTGTAAGGATTGCTAAGGGACTAGAAATTAGAGATTAGGGATTAGTGAAAATAATGGTGCGCTATGCGCACTTTATAAAGGGCGGCGAAGCAGCGAATAAAACCCCTAGCCCCTATACCCTAAAATTTTTAATCAAAAAGGAATTTCAAAATGTCTAAGATTTATACTTCTGCAGATCAGCTGATTGGTCACACCCCCCTCCTGGAACTCACTCACATCGAAGCCGCTAACAATCTCGGTGCGAAGGTTCTGGCAAAGCTTGAATATTTCAACCCCGCTGGCTCCGTGAAGGACCGTATCGCCAAGGGCATTCTGGATGACGCCGAAAAGTCCGGCAAGCTGAAGCCCGGTGCAGTGATTATCGAACCGACCTCCGGTAACACAGGCATTGGCCTTGCTTCTGTTGCTGCAGCCCGCGGCTACCGCATCATCATCGTGATGCCCGAAACCATGAGCGTTGAACGCCGCCAGATTATCAAGGCCTACGGTGCAGAACTTGTTCTTACCGAAGGTGCAAAGGGCATGAAGGGTGCTATCGCCCGTGCCAACGAACTGGCTGCAGAAATTCCTAACAGCTTTATCCCTGGCCAGTTCGTGAACCCGGCAAACCCGGCAACTCACCGTGCCTCTACCGGCCCGGAAATCTGGGAAGACACCGACGGTAAGGTTGATATCTTCGTTGCCGGTGTTGGTACCGGTGGTACCGTCACGGGCGTTGGCGAATATCTGAAGTCCCAGAACCCCAACGTGAAGGTTGTGGCTGTGGAACCCGCTTCCTCTCCGGTACTTTCCAAGGGTGTTGCTGGCGCTCACAAGATCCAGGGCATTGGCGCAGGTTTCGTTCCTGACACCTTGAACACCAAGGTCTACGACGAAATCATCGCAGTAGAAAACGAAGCCGCATTCGAAGCTGGTCGCGAAATCGGCCACAAGGAAGGCGTGCTGGTGGGTATCTCTTCTGGCGCTGCTCTCTGGGCGGCCAAGGAACTGGCAAAGCGCCCGGAAAACAAGGGCAAGACCATCGTGGCTCTGCTCCCGGATACTGGAGATCGCTACCTTTCTACCGCACTGTTCGCTGAATAAGTTCGCCGAGCCTGCCGAGGCGAGAATGAAAAAAGTGTTGCGGGGCTGCGTGGTCTCATTTGCTGCCCAGTGAACCTTGCCCAATGCACTTTATAAAAATTTCAGAGTGAGAAAGCTAGAAGGCGTTTGGCCTTCTAGCTTTTTCTTGAAATACAAAGTTTAGGGTGTACCGTTATTTCTATATTGCGTTACGTGAAAACTGAAAAACGACAGCTCTCTTATGTTCAGAAAGTGGAACGAAGTATTTCAACCACTTACCGTGAACGTTTATGGACTCCGTTTATCAACGCCATAAAAACCTACAAGCTGATTGAAGAAGGCGATCGCATTGCGGTCTGCATTTCTGGTGGCAAAGATTCTATGCTGCTGGCGAAATTGATGCAGATGCTGCAGCGTCATAGTGATTGTGGTTTTGAAATTCAGTATCTGGTTATGGATCCGGGGTATAATGCGGCTAATCGCGCTCAAATCGAAAAGAATGCCGCCCTTCTTGAAATTCCCATTCAGATTTTTGAAACCAACATTTTTGATGTGGCTTACAAAACAGAAAAGTCCCCCTGCTATTTGTGTGCCAAGATGCGCCGCGGGCACCTGTACCGTATGGCGAAAGATTCTGGCTGTAATAAAATTGCCTTGGGTCATCATTTTTCTGATGTTATTGAAACCACTGTTCTTGGAATGTTTTATGGTTCCCAGTTACAGGGGATGATGCCGAAACTTCGCAGTCAAAATTTTGAAGGCATGGAACTTATCCGCCCAATGTACTGCATTCACGAACAGGATATTATTGCCTGGCGAAATTATAACGAATTGGAATTTATTCAATGCGCCTGTAGACTTACAGAAAATACCGTAGTTAATGAAGATGGCTCCAGTAACAGTAAGCGAAAAGAAATCAAGGAATTGTTAAAGTCCTTGAAACGAATTAATCCCAGTATTGAAAAGAGTATTTTTAATAGCATTCATGCCGTCTGCATAGAAACCTTTCCTGGCTACAAGGCTAATGGAGAACAGCATTCTTTTTTGGAATGGTTTGATGAAAAAAATGCCGATTAAAAAAGGAATGTTTGTGAAAAATATTTTCTCTGCTGTTTGCGTTTCTGCAGTTATGTTTTTTGCTGCATGTGGCGATGATTCCAGTAATTCTGCAAACAGTGCTATGGATAAAGATGAAGTTTCTTCTAGCAGCGTTGAATGCAACGGCGAAGAAAACTGCGATGAAGAAGCTGGCGATGTTGATTCATCCTGTTCTTCGGAAAAGAGCGGTTCCAGTTCCTCTGCAGAAGAGGGATCTAGCAGCAGCGAAGATCCGGGTAGCGTTTATGACTCTACCGCAAATACCCTGACGGACCTGCGCGATGGCCAGGTGTACCGCACAACAAAAATCGGCTCACAGATTTGGATGGCAGAAAATCTGAATTATGAAACTCGCGAAGGCAAGAGCTATTGCTACGACAGGGATACTCTGAACTGCAAGAAGTTTGGTCGCCTCTACACTTGGGCTGCTTTGATGGATACTCTGACGACTGGCTATGGCTATTACAAGTATGGCAAAACCGATAGAGGTGTGTGCCCCATGGGTTGGCATGTTCCCTCTACCAAGGAATGGGAAGTTCTGCTGAAGAAGTGTAACTACTCTTCGAAGGGCGCCTTATTCGCAAACTCCACTGAGTGGAATATGGCCAATGAAAAAGATGAATTTACGGACGAATGTGGATTCTCCGCTTTGCCTGGCGGCGAATGGGATGGCACGGAACTTCCTTTTGAAGCATCTAAAGATATTGGCGATAAGGTCTATTTCTGGACTCAGTCCGAAGTGTTGAACCAAGGTGAACGGGAAAAAACTCGTCAGGCCTATATGGTCTTTGGCGACAATTATGGCCAACTGTTCATGGATTCCATGTACCATACCTACAAGCACTTTGGCTTGTCTGTAAGATGCTTGAAGGATTAATCGCTAAATTTTTCCGCAATTTGCTCAAGCGTGCTTTTGGCATCTTTGTATTTCACATTGTCAAATACGAAGAACTGGGTTACGCCATCGTAGTCTTTTTTGAAGAAATCTTTTTCGCAGATTTCTTTCAGCAGTTCGTTGATATCGATGCCCGGCATGGCCGATGGGCAAGAGTCTGTTGCGGCCCGCACGCTGCGAACTTGCTGGATTAGCTTTTTTAAATCATCATTAAATGTGATTTGCGGATACAACTTGTGCAAATCGTAAAGGTGACGAGACAGGCGTCTTGTTTTTCCGGCGAGGTAATAGTCGCAAATGGCAAAGACTTTATCTACGAAGGTTCTTTCTAAAGATTGCACTTTCATTTGAAACGGCTGCAAACCATACTTTTCAACATCTACGTTGCTTGCGTATGTTGCAATGTAATTCCCGATGGACATTTCTACAACAGGAAACGCTTCGGTGACCATACTGGTTTCTAGGCGGACTTCTGGAACGACTTGCGCACTGGAGTTGCACAACTGCTTATAGGCAAAAGTGTAGTTGTTGATGTCGCGATCGCTTTGCGTCTTGTCAAAGTTGGTAATGACAAGCCCGAGCTTTGTTGCGATAGGCGCGATTACATTGTATTTAAGTTTTTTTCTTCGCGAAGCTCCGATGTGACCGCAAAATGCAATGTCGATGTCTTCTGAAAATCGATTGATTGCATGGTGCGCCTTGGATAACGATGTTCCGCCCTTGAAAACGGCAAGGTCTGATGTAGCCGCGATTTCGGCAAGGATGAGGGAGACGTAATAGTCTTTTTCAATTAAGTCTTCTTGAATTTTAGACCCCTTGCTCGCATTTTTTATTGCGTCAAGAAAAATTTTTTCGTCATTATGCAAGTACACTTTCCAACCTCAAATCGTAAATGCTCTTGTAGGTTTTCAGCGGAAATTCGCCGATGTATTTGTCTATGTCTGCGCGGGTGATTTTTGCTCTTTGAATAAAGCCCTTGATGCGGTCGGGAGCTTCTTCTTCGCACTCGTAGTCCGTGTATTCCTCGACATCCTTTAGCAAATCTAAGAGTTGCAAAGTAAAACAGTTTTCTCGTGTAACAGGAATTCGAGCACGACGGATGAAAAATGGAATATTCCCCACTTTTACTTCGCGAACTACAGCTGTTGCGTTATTTGAAACAATTTCTTCTTTGTAGGGCACTTGCAAGGTTAAGCCAAGTTGGTTTGCAAAGGTGTAGCCAGAATAGTATCCGTACACGTCTTGTTCGTTGCGGATGTACTTGTATTCTGCCACCATGTTGGCCGAAGGCTTTGGATAATATTCGCCATTAGGATCGGGCAAAAAGAATACGCCTGCTTCGAAGCGGAATAGCTGATGACTGTCGCACAGCTTTTTAAACTGCTGGCGAAGATTTACGGGGGACAAACCCAGACATTCCGCATCGGATGTAAAAATCGGCTTTCCAGGGCCAAAGTTCTTTTTCAAAAATTCAAGCAGCATATTTGCCTCATGATTAACAAGATTTAATATATGAAATTAAATTGTGTTAGTCAAGAAGGGAAAAAAGTTTGTTTGAGAATATTTTGGCGGAGAGGAATTTGCATGTTTTTTGAAATTTTATTGGAGAGACAAATTTTGACGCTTGAAGAATGTATATTGTAGGTATGACGCCTGAAGAAATTAAAGAATACAACGAACGCTCTAGAAAGGAATTTGAGAAGATAAAAAGGAACACTTCTTTGGGGCTTGTTGTACCTTTTGTTTTATATTTTGGAGGAGTTCTGACGCCATTCGTTATTGATGATGTTTTGGTGTGGTTTTTCTCTTTGGTTCCATTCTATGTGTACCTATTTCTTATGCAAGGTTTTGGTCACACTTTTACTTCCAGAAATGTTGTTGGTGTTTCCATATTGACAACTTTGTTCGGCTTCGTTCTTTTTGTTATTTCTTGCGTATTTGGCGAATTGGATGGTTCTTTAGGAATATCTATTAGAATGATGGAAATTAATTCCTTCATATCCATTCCGATTGTTGCAGTCCTTTGTTTTACACATAGGATGGAAAATTGCATTCCTTGGCCATATTACTATTTTATGGAACAGACAATAGATGATGAAAAAGATGGTTAAATTCCTATAGATTTTATGGTCATGCAGTTATTGTTGCTGCAGTGCGAGTGCTGTCAAGAAGGCTTTAAATTTTGCATTTCAGCGATGCAAAAAAACGCTAGTTTCTAATCAGAAAACATTTTGTTGAGGAAAAAATGGAATTCATTGCAAAAATAAATCATGAAGAAGATGGCTTCACTGTGGAATTTCCGGATATTCCCGGATGTTATACATGTGGAGATTCCCTAGAGGAGGCTTTGGTTATGGCCGAGGAGGCACTAAATCTAATTTTGGAAGCAAAACTCGAAGACAAAGATTCTCTCCCGCAATCCACACTCGCCGAGGATAAAAAGAATGGCTTCTACGCTATTCAAGTACAGGGCCGTCTTGCTCTTGCTTATACTATTTTCGAAGCTCGCAGGGGAAAGTCTGCAGCGTCAATTTGCAAGAAGATGGGTATTGCCCCGCAGCAATACAAACTTGAAGATCCTAGCACTGGCGTCACATTTGCTACCCTGGAAAAATTTGCCAAAGCCATCGGCAAAAAACTTGAAATAAAGTTTGTGTAAAAAACTCTTCAAGTTATGAATCGACTATATGCTGGTTTTTACGACGGTGTTGAATTTTGACGCTTGAGGAATATATATTGTAGGTATGAGAAATGGAAAAATGAAATTTAGTGTGAAGAATATGAGTAGGAACGATTTTGTTCTTGGCTGTGTTATTCCGTTTTTCCTTTTTTGGGGCGGAATTCTTACGCCTGTTGTAACGGACTCCTTGCTAGTGTGGATTTGCTGCCTTGTACCGTTGTATATATGGATTTTTCTTGGAATTTTAGCGTCTTCAAAAGAACATAAGGCTAATTTGTTTTTGTCAACTTCTATAATGATTTTGTTTTTTTCGTTTGTTTTTGTGGTGATGTTGTTTTTTATTCCTGATGAATTCGTTGTGTTAAAAAACATGTGTAGATTATCGTTGCTGAATTTTGTGCCGTCTGTGTTCCTTGTTTTTTTCGCTTCTGCAAATTCTTTAGTAGAGGGATGCAAGGGGACTTGGTTTCATCCAGGATTTTGGTAAAAATTAGTTTTGAGATGCTAGACTCAGAAATTTAATCGTCTCTTTAAAAACTTTTATCTTGTTTTTAACATTTTGCATTTTCATGTTAGGCCTGTAACCACTTAGCGCTTTTATACGAAAATTGCTTTTTTGAAAGCTTAGCTGAGTTATTTTCCCAGAAGGCCGGGGGAACGCCCAAAAGTCGAGAGCAACAAGAACACTTGTGTTCGTACTGCCGAGGCGCGTGGGAGTGCGTTTGCGCCTCGCCTAAATTCCATATCTTGACGGGCGTTTGTTTTTTGTATAGATTTGTTTTGTATTCGCAATCCGGCTTGCGAGCCGGAAGTTAAACTATCAGCCTGACAGTCGCGGCGTCTCCCTTTTGGGTTTTGCCGCAGGGTACCTGGGTAAGCGCTACCCGGCTAGGTGACACAAAGTGTCTTTGCAGCGTTGAGCACCACTTAGGAGTAAAAAAGTGGTGGACAATCTTCCTTCTTCTTTGTACGAGGGCTTTCGCTCTGTTCTTTCTGATGCACGCAAGGTCGCTTATAGGGCGGTCAATTTCACTATGGTTCAGGCTTACTGGACCATTGGCAAGCTTATTGTTGAGCATGAACAAAATGGTGAAAAGCGCGCAGAGTATGGCAAGGCGGTTCTGTCAAGCCTTGCTGATCGGCTCACCCAGGAGTTTGGCAAGGGGTTTGATGTTAGTAATCTGCGTTACATGCGTCTTTTCTTCTTCGCTTTTCCAAAACGTGACGCACTGCGTCACGAATTGCAGTGGACCCATTACCGTCTTCTTATAAAGATAAAGGACGAGTCGGCTAGGCTGTGGTATATGAACGAGGCAGCCAACGAAACCTGGTCCACGCGCCAGCTGGACCGGCAAATTTCTGTACTTTATTACGAACGTCTTTTGTCTAGTCGGGATAAGGAGTCTGTAAAGGAAGAGGCTGCTCGAAAAATGGGAACCGCCGATCCCAGGGAGTTCATCAGGGATCCGTATGTTCTTGATTTTTTGGATCTTGGCGACTATCCTAAGATTCATGAATCCGATGTGGAAAAGGGGCTAATTGATCATCTGCAAAGTTTTTTGCTGGAATTAGGGAAAGGCTTCTGTTTTGTGGGGCGTCAAAAGCTGATGCGCTATGTTTGTTTCAAAGTATCAGCTGAATTTGCCTAAAGTGGAAGACCTTGAAAAACTGATTACAGAAAACCGAATAGAAATTGAACGGAATTTGTCTTACAAGGATAAAGAAAAGTAGCTGTTTTTATTTCCTGCAGTAACTGACGGCAGTTGTAATAAACGAGAGTGCGGTGAGCAGGAAGCCTGCGAATATGGTGCCGTTCCAGCCCCAGAGCGTCCAGAAGGAGCCGGAAAGGAATGTGCCTAGGGAGCCGCCGATAAAGTAGATGGTCATGAAGATGGTGTTCATGCGGCTGGTGGCTTCGGGGCAAAGTTTCATCACGGAACTTTGATTACCCAGCTGGATAAATTGCATGCCGATATCGATGAGGATGATGCCTACGATGATGGCGGCGTAGCTGTTGCTTCCGAAGTAGAAGGTGGCCCAGGCGGCGGCCATGAGGAAGTTGCCTGCGTTGCAGAATTTTTCTACGCCGAAGCGCTTGATGTATTTGCCGATGCGGGATGCGGTGAGGGCGCCGGCGATTCCGCAGAGTCCCAGAAGGCCAACGGTTTTACTGTCCTGGAAGAAGGGCGCTTGCTTCATACGGAAGGCGAGGCATGCCCACAGCGCTAAAAAGGAGCCGAAGGCGAATCCCGAGCGGATGCTGTAGATTCGTGCCTGGGAGAACCGCACAAAAAGTTCCCCGATAGATTTCAGCATGCTGAAAAATGTGCCGCGGTAAGTGGTGGGCACGCCCGGCAGAACTTTAAAAACGATGGCGGTGGAGGCGAACATCATCATGGCTGCAATGAGGAACATGGAACGCCAGCCAAGCCATTCGCCCACAAGGCCGCTGCACACGCGGGAGGCGAGAATTCCTGTAAGGAGGCCGCTTAAGACCATGCCGGTTTTCAGTTCCTTTTCGTCGGGCCTTGAAAACAGGGAAACCATGGGCATAAAGATTTGCGGCGTTACGGAGCAGATGCCAGTAACGAAGGAACCTGCCAGAAGCATCACGGCGTTTGTAGAAAAGTAGATGGAGATAAGCCCGAAAATCAGCAGGGTGAAATTCACAAGCACAATGCGGCGGCGGTCAATCATGTCGCCCAGCGGCACGATAAAAAGCAGGCCCAGGGCGTAACCCACCTGTGTGAGCACCGGCATGAGATTCACGTAGAATTCCGAAATCCCCATGTCCATGCGGATCATGTTCAGCAGGGGCTGGCAGTAATAAATGTTCGCCACCGAAATGCCCGCCATAATGGCAAGCATCAGCGTGAGGGAGCGGGGAATTCCTGCGTGTGGCTTAAGGGTGAACATCGAAAAACGAGAGCGTCGCGGATTTTTGGAAGCGAGTTAAGGGCAGCGCACCAGCACTTTTTTCTTTTGCAAGAAATCGATGCATTCTTCGGCGGTGGCCTTGTTTGAATCGAAGAGGAAAATGCGGCCGCCGTTGGGGTCGCCCATTTCCTTCAGCTTCATGATGCGGACGTAGCCAAGTTCCAGGCTGCCTACGTAGCCGGTGACGTAATCGGGATCGTCGCTGATGCAAAGTTCTGCAACGATGCCGGGAGCGTTCGCCACCTTGGTGGCAAGGACGATGGCTTCGTTAAAATGATTTTTATTTGCGCTGGGAGCGGCTCCCGTTTCGCGGGCGTCAACAGCGTTGGACTTTAGAGCGTCCATGTAGGTGGCGCGAACACCGCGTTCCAGGTTTGGTTCCAGGCGGTTGCCGGTGCGGATGTCGTACAGCATGGCCCCGCGCATGGGGAAGGTGGCGCGGAGAAGTTCCGGGAGCTTTTCGCGGAAGTTTGCAAGGGCTGCTAGATCCTCGCCTTCGCGAGGATGACAGAGCGGGGTGGAGGATTGTGCGATGTCTGCCACGGATTCTTCAACTAACTGAAATGCTTTATCGAGGCCTTCCTGCCAGGTGTTTACATCAATGCGGGTCACGGGAAGCGCGTCCAGAATCTGGATTTCTTCTTCGGGGACTTTTTCGATCTTGATGTTGATTTTATCCGGGTCGCCCTTGGGATGGTTCATGGCACGGCGTACCATGGCCTGGCAAACTTCTTCTACAGCGTCGCGAGTGACGATGCGTTCTGCACCGGAAATATGCTGCTCGCGGGTGGGGCGACTTCCGTCTGCAAGAACTTCGGCGGTTTCGTCCTCGACCTCTTCGGAGGCACGCATTTTTAAGCTGTAGTAGTCCATAAAACTTACTCGTGGAATTCGTCGTCGCTGACGGGGCCAGGTTCACATTGGCCAATCATCTTGATGGCTTCGCAAATCTGGTCGATTTCTGCGTCGCTTGTAATGAGGGGCGGCATGGTGTAGACGTAGTTGCAGAAGGGACGGAGCCACACGCCGGTTTCGTGAATCACACGGAGAATGTCTTCGCTGGTGGGGATGGCCTTCAGTTCCAGGCAGCCGATGGCTCCGAGAACGCGGACGTCTGCGGCGTTTTCCAGATTGCGGAGAGGTTCCAGGTTGGCGCGAAGGCGGCTTTCGATTCGGGCGACGTTCTTTGCGTAGTCGCGGCTTTCAAAAAGATTCAGGCTTGCGATGCCTGCGGCACAGGCCAGCGGGTTTGCCATGTAGGTGGGCCCGTGCATGAAAGCGGAAATCTTGCTGTTAGTAATGGTGTCTGCCACCATTTCAGACGCAATGCAGGCTGCCATGGTGATGTGGCCGCCAGTAAGCGCCTTGCCGATGGTCATGATATCCGGCAGAACGGATTCTCCGTTTTCAAACTTGGCGTGATCCATGCCCCACTTTGGACCGGTGCGGTAAAAGCCTGCGGCGATTTCATCAAAGATCAGCAGAATGCCTTTTTCGTCGCACAGCTTGCGCAGTCTCTTTAAGTAGCCTGCGTTATAAAGCCACATGCCGTTGCCGCCCTGAAAAACGGGTTCGCAAATGACAGCTGCAATTTCCTTTTCGTGTTCGGCAACCACCTGCTCCATGCTTTCAAAATCGCGGTCGTCCCATTCACCGTCGGCGCGGCAGTTGGGGCGTTCTGCAAAATAATGCTGAGGCATGATTCCGCGGAAAAGAGTGTGCATTCCGTCGGGATCACTGAGTGCCATGGCACCTGCGGTGTCACCATGATAGCCGCCTTTTAAAGCGACCAGCTTGCAGCGTTCGGGCCTACCCAAAGCATATTGATATTGCACGGCCATCTTGGCGGCGCATTCCACGGCAATGCTTCCGGAGTCTGCATAGAAAATCTTGTTCAAGCCCTTGGGCAAGAACTTCACCAGCTTTTCGCCCAGCTCAATGGCGGGCTCGTGAGTGAAACCGCCGAACATCACGTGGCTCAGCTTTTCACTTTGCTTGCGGATGGCTTCTGTAATTTCTGGGCAGTTGTGACCATGTGCTACGCACCACCAGCTGGAAACAGCATCGATCAGATTCAATCCATCCACAGTTTCGATGCGGGTACCTTGTGCAGACTTTGCCAAAAAACGCGCAGGCGTGTTCTTTAACGCTGCGTAAGGGTGCCACAAATGCTCTGCATCAAATGCCAGGAGTGAATCAAGATTTTTCATAATTGCAAATTTAGAAAATTAAACTTTAAATTCGTAGCCCGCGGTAGTAATCGCTTCTTTAATGGTTTCAACAGAAACCTGCTCGGAGAAGTTGACTTCTACTGAGTTTGTCTTGTGATTTGCCTTGGCGGAATCTACGCCGGGGATTGCTTCCAGTGCCTTTTTTACGGCGGCTTCGCAATGGCTACACATCATCCCTTCGACGGTGAATGTTTTGATCATGGAATCTTCAGATTCCGCAGCTTCAGGGGATGCGCTGGATCCGGGGTTGTTGGCGGTTGTTATAGGTGCCGCGTCGGATTCTAGTTCTGCGGAGGGATCGTCGTTGACTTTGATAATTTTTCCTGAAATGGATTTCTTCAGTTTTTTGTCCCTATGGGAACTGCTGATGTTTGCGAAATTCAAGCGCAATGCGTTGGTAACCACGCAGAAGCTGGAAAGGCTCATGGCGAGGGCTGCAAATGTGGCGTTCAGGCTCCATCCGAAAAGCTTGTAGTAGCAGCCTGCCGCCAGAGGGATTCCGACGACGTTGTAGATGAATGCCCAGAAGAGGTTCTCGTGAATGTTCCTGATGGTGGCACGGCTCAGGCGAATGGCTGCGGGAACGTCTAGCAAATTGCTCTTGACGAGAACTACGTCGGCGGCGTCAATGGCCACGTCGGCCCCCGCCCCGATGGCCATGCCTACGTCTGCGCGGGTCAGGGCCGGGGCATCGTTGATGCCGTCACCAACCATGGTGACGTGGCCATGTTCCTGCAGTTTCTGGATGATGGCTTCCTTTCCGTCGGGATGAACCCCTGCGACAACTTCATCTACGCCTGCTTCTTTTGCGATGGCGTTTGCTGTACGTTCGTTATCGCCGGTGAGCATCACCACATGAACGCCCATGTTCTTCAGTTCTGCAATGGCCTGCTTGCTGCCATCCTTCAAGGTGTCTGCGACGGCGATTATTCCCAGCAGAGAATTGCCTTTGGCGAATAGCAGGGGAGTCTTACCAGATTCTGCCAGCTTGTGGGCTGCGGCAGTCATGGCGCTTGACACATTTACTTTGCTTGCGATAAACTTTTGGCTGCCTGCAAAAACTTGCTGGCCATTTACCGTTCCCTGCAAACCGTTTCCAGGCAACGCTTCAAAGTTTTCAACCGCAAGGTTCGCGCTGGAAGTCGTGTCGGAGGCTGCGCCGTTCAATTCGCTGCCTTCATAATTCAAAATCGCCTTTGCCAACGGGTGTTCGCTCTTGCTTTCAATGCACTTGGCGATGTCCATTAAGTCGTTTCTGGAAACATTGTCGGCGACGATGATGTCGGTTACCTTGGGCTCGCCTTTAGTAATGGTGCCGGTTTTGTCCAAAGCAATAATTTGAGTCCTGCCTGTATTTTCAAGTGCGGCGGAAGTCTTAAAGAGAATGCCATGTTTTGCGCCCACACCGTTGCCTACCATAATGGCCACTGGGGTGGCAAGGCCCAAGGCGCAGGGGCAGCTAATGACAAGCACCGTAATGGCACGGGCTAGAGAAAAACCAATTTCTGCACCAACGAAAAACCATACGGCGAAAGTGACAATGGCGATTCCGATAACCGCTGGAACAAAAATGCCTGCAACGCGATCTGCAATTTTGGAAATGGGAGCCTTTGTGGCTGCGGCATCGCTGACCAACTGAATAATTTGGGAAAGGGTCGTATCCTTCCCGACGCGGGTGGCGCGGCACTTCAAATAACCAGACTGATTTAATGTGGCAGAAGTAACGGTGTCGCCGACATTCTTGTCGATAGGCAGGCTTTCGCCGGTTAATGCGGATTCGTTAACGGCAGAAGAACCTTCCAAGACAACGCCATCTACGGGAATATTTTCACCGGGCTTCACGATGAAAATGGATCCCACCTGAACTTTTTCGATGGGGACGATTTTTTCAACTCCGTCTTCTTCAATCGTTGCCTGCTGCGGGGCCAGTTTCATTAGGCTCTTCAAGGCGTTGGTAGTCTTGCCCTTTGAAATTGCCTCCAGCAACTTGCCTACGGTAATGAGGGTGACGATGGTTGCGGCACCTTCAAAGTAGTAGTTGTCCATCCAAGCTTCTGCAGCGGAAACCCCGCCGACGACTTGGGCGCGGGTCATGGCGAAAATAACGGCAATGCTGTAAAGGTATGAGGCTCCCGCACCGAGGGCCACCAGGGAGTCCATGTTGGGTGCGCGGTGTAGCAATCCCCTGAAACCATTGATGAAAAATTTCTGGTTTATGACAAGGATGATGCCTGCCAAAACGAGCTGCACCAAACCCATGGCTACGTGATTCTTGTCGGGAGTCGTGAACCAATCGGGCAGGGGCCAGTCAAACATCATGTGGCCCATGCTAAAGTAAAGCAACGGCAGTAAGAAAATGAGGGAGGCAATCAGGCGTCTTTTTAGAGTGCTGATTTCTGCGGTGGTCACGCTTTCCAGAGTGTCGGCAGTTCCGCCGGCATTCCCTGTATCGTTCGCGATCCCGGTGGCATTCTCGCTAGATGGCTCGCCTGCGCTTTTTGGCACATTTGCCTTGTATCCAGCTTTTTCCACGGCGCGGATAATGGCTGCGGAATCGGCGGAACCTTCCACGTTCATGGAATTTGTCAATAGACTGACGGCGCAATTTTCAACGCCCTCTATGCTGTTCACTGCCTTTTCAACACGGGCCACGCAGGCGGCGCAGCTCATTCCTGTAACATTGAATTTCTGCATTGCTTTACCTGCCTATTTCATCATTTTCTGAAGGGTGTTCAGCAGATCGTCAATGACCTCGTCCTTGCCGGCTCGGATATCATTTGCAACGCAGGTCTTGATATGATTGGCCAGCAAAGTCTTGCTAAACGCATTTAGCGCAGCGTTGACGGCGGAAACCTGTACCAGAACGTCGGTGCAGTAGGCGTCATTTTCAATCATGCGGCGAATGCCCTTGACCTGCCCCTCAATGCGGTTTAAGCGGGTCATGAGGCTCTTGATTTCGGAATCTTCTCGTTCCTTTTTCTTGCAGGAACAGCAGCATTTTTCTTTTTTCATGCTGTAAATATACATACCCCTAGGGGGTATATGCCAATACATTTTTTCTATGAGTGTGTTTTCCCGGTGTGAAATTGTAGTGATTAGTGCAAACATTCACTTTTCGTGATTTATCTATCACAAAAATTGATTGTATTTTAAAAA
>JAKSIG010000043.1 GCA_024398955.1 Fibrobacter sp.
TTCCCGAAAACCTTGTAGAAAGCGAACTCTTCGGTCACGAAAAGGGTGCCTTTACGGGCGCCGTGAACCGCCGTATCGGTCGTGCAGAAGCAGCCAATGGCGGAACTTTGTTCCTGGATGAAATTGGCGATCTCACCATGCAGACCCAGGTAAAGCTGTTGCGCTTCTTGCAAGAAAAGACTTTTAGCCGCGTAGGCAGCAACGAGGAACTTCATTCCGATGTGCGCTTCCTTGCTGCAACCAGCCGCAATCTTGAAGAACTGATGGAAAAGAAACTGTTCCGCGAAGACTTGTTCTACCGCCTGAACATTTTCCCGATTTCTATGCCGGATCTGGCAAAGCGCCAAAGCGACATCATCTTGCTTGCAGAACACTTTATCGATAAGATGAACTTGCGCTACAACAAGAAGGTGGCTCGTTTGTCTACAACCGCCATTAACTTGCTCATGAGCTATCATTGGCCGGGCAACGTCCGTGAACTTGAAAACTGCATGGAACGTGCCGTGCTTACTGCTGCTGACGATTGCATCCACAGCTACAACCTGCCGCCTTCGCTGCAGACTAGCCTTAGCACCGGCTCCATCATTTCTGCCGAAATGAAGAACGCTCCGCTGGATGTGATGATGAATAACTACGAACGTGAACTCATCACCGAAGCCATCAAGCGCAATAACGGAAACATTTCTGCAGCCGGCCGCGAGCTGGGTGTCAGCCCCCGCATGATGAACTACCGCATGAACAAGCTGGGCTTGAACAGTAAGTAGGGTTTAGAACCGCGTCGGATTTAGGTGTTTATTTGAGTTAAAAAAGGTCTCCTGCAGGGGACCTTTTTTATATTTATTGTATGTTCGGATTTTATCGATTTGCTTCTGTCTGCCCCAACCTGAAGGTTGCGGATACTGCCTTTAACACCGCCGAAATTATCCGTTGCGGAAAGCTTGCCCAGGCTGAGGGTGCCGCCGTTACGGTGTTCCCGGAACTTTGCATTACGGGCTATACCTGCAGTGACCTGTTCCATCAGGAACTGCTGCTGAAGAATGCTTATGCGGGCCTGCAGAAAATTGCGGAAGCATTTGCCGATTCCGATATGATTGTGGCGGTGGGCTTGCCCCTCCGCATGTTTGGGCGCCTTTATAACTGTGCCGCCTTTGTGCAGCGCGGACAGTTGCTTGCTGTGACTCCGAAAATTCATTTGCCCAACCAGCGAGAATTCTACGAAAAGCGTCATTTCAATAGCGGTCGCGATCTGCTGAATTCCGCCGACCGCATTACCTGGGATTTCCCTGGCTTTGGCGAAGTGCCTGTAACCAATTTTATTCGCAGTGGTGTAAGTTCCGTTGGTGCGTTGAGTGCTGCTGATGCTTCCTCCGCATTAGGTGGATGCGTCGTTGAAGGTGCTGGCTCTGAAATCTGCTTCGGCGTAGAACTTTGTGAAGACTTGTGGACTCCCATGCCGCCCAGTGGCGAACTTGCCTTGGCGGGAGCCAACGTCATCTTGAATCTTTCTGCCAGTGATGCTCTGGTAGGGAAGGGTGACTACCGTCGTAATCTGGTCATGAACCAGTCCGCCCGTTGCATGGCGGCTTACGTCTATTCTTCTGCTGGAGTTCAGGAATCTACTACGGACATGGTGTTCAGCGGTCACCTGATGATTTCTGAAAACGGAAGCATGTTGGCCGAAAGCAAGACCTATGGCCGCGACTCCGAAATTATCTACGCCGATGTGGATGTGCAGCGCCTGAATATGCAGCGTTTGAGTGAAGGTTCCTTCCAGGACTTTGACGCAACGCCTTATTTTGCAACGGCTGCAGAATTTGGCCCGTTACCGGAAGTGAAGGAACTGAACCGCTTTATCTGTTCCACGCCATTCGTGCCGGGGAACGTCGACGCCCGCGATGCAAATTGCAAGGAAATCTTCAACATCCAGTGCGCGGGTCTTGCCAAGCGTCTTGAGGCGTCTCATTCCAAGCGTGCTGTAGTGGGCCTTAGTGGCGGTCTTGATTCCACTTTGGCTTTGTTGGTTATTGCAGAAACGTTCAAACTGTTGAATCGTCCTGCTTCTGAAATTCTGGTGCTGACCATGCCCGGCTTTGGCACTACAAACCGCACCAAGAATAACGCTGTCGAAATGGCAAATCTTTTGGGCGTCGAACTGCGTACCGTGTCCATCAAGGACGCCTGCATGCAGCACTTTAGCGACATCGGTCATGATCCTGCTGTACTGAATGTGACCTACGAAAACGTTCAGGCTCGTGAACGTACCCAGATCCTGATGGACGTTGCCAACAAGGAAGGCGGCATTGTGGTGGGTACCGGCGACCTTTCTGAAATCGCCTTGGGCTGGAGCACCTACAACGCAGACCACATGTCCATGTATGCAGTGAACTGCGATATTCCCAAGACCTTGGTCCGTCATGTGGTAGCCTGGTATGCTGACCGTGCACGCAATTTCTTTGCCGCGAATGTTGCGGCAGGCTCCGCTGATGAAGCCTCTGCTTTCAAGGCTGCCGACGCACTTTCTGCAGTACTTCGCGACATTTTGGATACGCCGGTCTCTCCGGAACTGCTTCCCGCCGATGCTAACGGTCAGATTGCCCAGAAGACGGAATCCATCTTGGGTGCCTACGAAATTCACGATTTCTATCTGTACCATTTTGCAAAGTACGGTGCGGAGCCTGCAAAGCTTCTGTTCCTGGCGAAGCACGCCTTTGCTGACGCCTATCCCGACGAAGAACTGGAACGTTGCCTAAAGCTTTTTGTTCGTCGTTTCTTTACCCAGCAGTTCAAGCGCAGCTGCATTCCCGATGGCCCTAAGGTGGGTACCATCAGTCTGTCTCCCCGCGCCGACTGGAGAATGCCCAGCGACGCAAGCTTCGGCGACTGGCTCACCAATTCCCTGAACGCAAGCTTTAGGGAATAGCTTGACAAACGTTGTTGGAATTTCGGTCACGGGCAAGAACCTGTAAATTAAGTTATACTTGAAACGTTAATGTATGGTGCGAGTATGCAAACCTTGCCCCAGGGAGTAGATTCGATGAATGGGAAAATTTTTGGAAATGGTTTGATTAAGGCTGGCTTTGTGGCCTGTGTTCTGGCTTTGGGCCTTGTGGCCTGCGGCGACGGAGAATCTTCAAACGGACCGTCAAATAATCATGAGAACACAAACATTTCTTCTGTTGAGTCTGAAGATGATATGCCCAGCTGTACAGAAAGCAGGGAAGGTTTCGTTAACTTTATTAATGGGACAAAGGAAGGTTTTGTTTGCAAGAATCGTAGGTGGGATCATTACGATATGATTGCTGACGTTGAAGAAAATCTGCCTGGCTGTACTGGCTCAAGAGAAGGCCTGTCAGCTTACCTTTATGAAGAAGACCGCGAGTTGAATTGCGTGGAAGGCTCCTGGGACGTTGTTGGCGAGGTTGCAAGCTCCTCTTCCAGTGTCATCCCGAGCTCTTCCTCCAGTGTCATCCCGGGCACCGACCCGGGATCTCCATCCTCCTCCAGCGAAAAGGACGATTCCTCCTCTAGCGTTGCCCCGAGCTCCAGCAGCGTCATTCTGAGCTCATCGAGCGAAGAATCTAGCAGCTCTGTCGCTAGTTCCAGTTCGGCGAGGTCTTCTTCGTCGGTAGCAAGCAGCTCCAGTGAAAAGAGTAGCAGTTCCGTTGCGTCGTCCAGTTCCGCGAAGTCTTCTTCTTCCAGCGTCATCTCGGGCTCTTCCTCCAGTGTTATCCCGAGCGAAGTCGAGGGATCTAGCAGTAGTTTCAAGGCGAACTGGGCCTACCTGAACCCAAACATTGACTACGGTGAGTTTACTGATGAACGCGACGGCCAAGTGTATAAAACAGTAAAAATCGGCTACCAAACCTGGATGGCGGAGAACCTGAATTACGCATACACTGGCGTGAAGTACAATTACGATAGTTACACTTCCGATTCCACCAGCTGGTGCTACGAAAACAAGGCTTCCAACTGCGACAAGTACGGTCGCCTTTATACCTGGAGTGCCGTGATGGATAGTGCCGCCCAGTTCAGCGTGAACGCAGGAACTAAGTGCGGTTATGGCAAGACCTGTACCCCCAACCGCCCGCACCGCGGCATTTGTCCCGAAGGCTGGCACGTGCCCACGAAACAAGAGAACAGCACTCTGCTCACTTACATTTACATAGATGGATCCAGTTTTCCTGGATCGTTGAGATCCATGAACGGCTGGGGTGGCAGCGAAAATGGTACCGACATGTATGGGTTCTCGGCGCTCCCCGCCGGTTTCATGAGGGACAGTGTCTCTTTCGATTTTCGGGGCTACGTCACCTTCTTTTGGACAGCCTCTGAGGACTCTAGCTACAGAGCGTGGAGCCTGGGTCTAAATGTACCAAACTTCGATTTAGGCCAATCCGCCAAGGACGACGGTCGAAGTTTGCGCTGCCTTAAGGACTAAAACTTTTACCAAACCTTTACATTTCCTTCCTTTACAAAAATTCCATATAAACTAAATGGACGCTTTCGGCGTCCGCGGCTGCATTCGGTCATAAAGTTAAGTGAATTTAACTTTGCGACACTCGTTTTGCACGCTATTTCTCCCGAGCGTTACGAAAAGTCTCCAGACACCTGAGTAAAATCAGGTGTTTTTTTGCAGAAAAACTTCGGCTCGGCCATGCCAGAATGTAGGCATTCTGTCGCGGCGCTCGCCTTGTGTTTTTTTGTCCTCAAAAAATGCGCCATTTAAAAAGGCGTGTTCGTTTTTGGACCCGACTTACGAGCCTGGCTTTCGTGAGGTTTTCAAGGATATGAGTTTTGAGTACGAGGATCGCATCAAGTTGCTGCATGAAAATGCAGAAAATCCCGGCGAATGAATCGTCGGGAAGTTTTTTTAAGGAGATCCCGGGCCAAGCCCGGGATGACATTATGCGCGGGTTGCGACCCTTGTGTTACTTGAACAGGTCGTTGTCGCCGTCATCTTCAGCGCCATCGTCTTCACTTCCGTCGTCGAACGGATCGGCGGGGGAGATGCGGCTGGCGCGCTTCACCTTCTTGGCGGTAAACTTGCTGCCAAGGGCCTTGTAACCCTTGACTTCGGCAACCTCAGTCAGGTCAAGTTCTTCCTTCTGGACTTCGCGGCCAACCTGATATTCCATCAGTTCCTTTGCGTCGTCTGTCGCAAAGAATTCAATCATCTGAGAATCCTTGTGATCGCTAATTAGGCTGAATTCCGTAGTCATGGGGCAGCCTTCAAGATTGAATCGCTTGACCATGTAGTTGAAGTTTCCGCCTTCGAAGTACAGGATGCTGAACACCTGAGTGGGATCGTACTTGTGGATGTACTTGATGCCTGTACCGATAAGGATGGGGTCTGCCATATCGTGAACGCGGGCAGTGCCGTTCTCCTTGACGATGAGGATCTTATCCTTTTCGCCAAATTCGCCAATGCGGTCGCCCTTCTTTTGTGTACTGATGATACCGCTGGGTGCGTCGAAGTACAGCACGCGGGCGCCCAAGGTGCTTACACCCTTGCGCAGACGCTTGATGCTCTTTACAGGGTACTTGGTCACGATGTTGCCCATGGCGCCGCGACCCTTCACTTCGATGGTGCTGAAGTCCACTTCAAAGTTCAGCTTGGTGCGGGGGCGAGGCTTCAGGGTGACTTCGACAACTTCGGCTTCGCCGTTCAGGTTGCTGGACATGTAGAGAATCTTGCTGCCCGGCTTGCCCTTGCCCATGAAGTAGTCCTTGTCGCGGGTAACGCCACCCACGTTAAAGCGCTTGATGTAGTAGGCGCCGTCCTTGCCATCCAGGTGAATCACGTTATAGATATGGCGGTCGTCGTCCTTCTTGAACTTTTCAACAAGAACAATGTCTTTACCGACAAAGTCCTTGTCGCTGACCTTGACTACCTTGAAGCTGCCGTCGGCCTTGAACACGATAAGATCGTCGTATTCGGATACGTCGAAGAGGTATTCTTCCTTCTTCATGCCGGTACCCAGGAAGCCTTCCTTGCGATTGACATAGAGCTTCTGGTTGGCGATGGCCACGTGCACGGCGTTCACCTTACCGAATTCTGCAATCTGGGACTTACGTTCCTTGCCTTCGCCATACTTCTTGAGAATGTTCTTGAAGTGGTTGATGGTGTAGTCGGTAATGTGTTCCTGATTAAACTTGTTTTCGGCAATCTTTGCATCCAGTTCTGCCAGAAGTTCGTCGGCCTTCTTGCGGTCGAAACGGCTGATGCGGCGAATAGGTATTTCTGCCAGTTTCAAAATTTCATCTTCGGTCACTTCGCGACGGAGCATCTTCTTCACATAGGGCTTCAGGCCGTCGTCAATGAGCTGGACCATTTCTTCGCGGCTCTTGGCATTTTCGATAACCTGATAGACCTTCTTTTCGATAAAGATCTTTTCGAGGCTGGTCATGTGCCACTTGTCTTCTAGATGCTTCAGTTCGTTCTGGAGTTCCCACTGCAAAAGCTTTACGGTATGGGCCGTATTCATGCGCAGAATGTCGGATACGCCCAGGAACTTGGGGTGCTTGTCTACAATGACGCAGGTGCAGGGCGAAATGCTCTTTTCGCAATCGGTAAAGGCATACAGGGCGTTCATGGCCACCTGGGGGTCGGTACCGGCCTGCAGGTGGATGAGAATTTCGACATCGCGGCTAGTGTTGTCGTCTACATGCTTGATCTTGATCTTGCCCTTGTCGTTTGCCTTGACAATGCTTTCGATAAGGCTGGATGTCGTGGTGCCAAAGGGAATTTCGCGGATGGCCAAGGTCTTGTTGTCTACCTTTTCGATCTTGGCGCGAATGCGGACCTTGCCACCACGTTGACCGTCGTTGTATTCGCTAACGTCGATAATGCCGCCGGTAAAGAAGTCGGGGTAAAGTTCGAACTTCTTGCCCTTGAGGATTGCGATGCTGCATTCGCAAAGTTCGCGGAAGTTGTGGGGGAGGATCGTGGTTGAAAGGCCGACTGCAATGCCGTCTACACCCTGGGCCAAAAGCAGCGGGAACTTGACTGGCAGGGTTACCGGTTCTTCGCTACGACCATCGTAGCTGGGGACCCATTCGGTGGTTTCGCTATTGAAAACGACATCTACGGCAAAGGGAGTTAAGCGCCCTTCGATATAACGGGTTGCAGCGGCTCGGTCGCCGGTTAGCGGGTTACCCCAGTTACCCTGGGTGTCGATAAGCAGGCCCTTTTGACCGATACCTACAAGTGCGTCGCCGATAGAGGCGTCGCCGTGAGGATGATAGGCCATGGTACGACCAACGATGGTTGCCACCTTTTGATAGCGACCATCGTGATTTTCGAACATAGAGTGCAAAATGCGGCGCTGCACCGGCTTGAGACCGTCTTCAAAGTACGGAACGGCGCGGTCCAGAATCACATAGCTGGCGTAATCCAGGAACCAGCCGTCGTAAAGTCTTTCGAGGTGGTGAACGTTGGACAGGCCCAAGGTGGTGTCCTGGTGTTCCCCGACCTTAACATCGTTAAAGGATTGTTCTTTGCTGGAAGTTTCTACTTCGTTTTCGTTGTCGTTGTTCATTTCGCTCATATGTCGTGTAGAAATAGAATTTTGTCGAAGGGGCTAAAAATACGTTTTGGTCGCAATGTAGAAAAAAATCTTGTCATAAAAATGACATTACTGCACAAAGGTGCAAAATTGTGCTTATAGGATGTGATTAGGGTCTCGATTGCTTCACGTTTTTCAATAAAATCAGCAGAGACTACCTGATTTTTGTATATTCCAGAAAAAATTGGAGAATTTATGAAGTTTGCACATGTAATTACTCTGGCTGGCCTGGTTGCTGCATCGTTCGGCTTTATGGCTTGTAGCGATGATTCCTCTTCTGCTTCTGGCGAAGATGATGTTACTGCCGGTCTGGATTGTTCCGTTAGCGGTGGTGTAAAGGTTCTTAAGCCCGCTGCAGGCGATTCCTTCAAGATGGGTGAAACTATTACGGTTGTCTACGGTTCCGATGTTCAGGGGTCCGGCTATCGTTTCGTGTACAAGACTGATGAAGACGATGGCGGCCTGGATATGTTGAAGGAATCTGCCGGCCCCAAGAATCCCGATGGCAAGACCTGCTATGTTCAGAAGGTCGTTCTGGATGAAGAATATGCCGAACCGTCTAAGGAAGCCGTCATTCGCGTAATTCCTTACGAAAAGACCTCCAAGGGCGCAAATTCCGGTGCATTCAAGGTTTCTGAATAGTTCTTTGAGTTGAACTTTCGAAGTCCTCTTGAAATTTGCATCCCTAAATCCTAAAGACAATTCGATCACCGTAGCCATTGTCGGCTGCGGTGGTTTTATTGGTAGCCATCTGCTGCAGGCGGTACTGGAACGTACATGCTGGCGGGTGTTTGCGGTAGACCTAGAATCCTATCGTATCCAACAGCACTTGTCAAATCCGCGTCTGGAATTCCTTTGTGCAGATTTAGCCGATCCATTAGTGGTGGAACGTATTGCGAAGTTCCCTGTGGTGGTGAATCTGGCAGCTATCTGCGTGCCTAGTCGTTATATGTCCGAGGCGGCGGCGGTGATTCGGAGCAATTACGATCATCCGGCTCGTCTGGCTGACGCCTGTGCCAAGAGCGGGTCCTGGCTAATCCATTTTTCAACTTCTGAAATTTACGGCAAGACGTTGGCAGATTCCGGTTTGCTTGACGAAGATTCTGCCGACATTACCTTGGGTGGTGTGGGCGCTTCTCGATGGAGCTACGCAACGGCAAAGCTTTTGGCTGAACGTTATATGGCTGGCCTATCGAACCTAGACTGGACCGTGGTGCGCCCCTTTAATTTTGTTGGCCCCTTCATGGACTTTATGCCCGGGGTTGATGGAGAAGGCATTCCTCGTGTCCTGGCGAACTTTTCTAGCGCTCTGGTTCGTGGCGAACCCATAAAGCTTGTAAACGGTGGCGTGGCCAAACGGACTTTTACTTCTGTTCACGATGCGGTTGATTTTATTTTCTGCCTGTTTGCAAATCCCGAAGCGGCTTGCGGTCAGGCCTTTAATGTGGGCAATCCGGATAACGAAATTTCTATTGCCGAGTTAGCCCGGCTGATGACCGAGATTTTTGCAGAAGTAAAGGGCATCTCTGTGGCGGAGATTCCTGTAACTCAAATGGTCGATGGCGTAGAATATTACGGAGTCGGTTATGAAGATTCCCTACGCCGTATGCCGAGTGTTCAGAAGGCTGAACGACTGGTTGGCTTTCGTGCCTTGACTCCCTTGCGAGATGTGTTGCGCGAGTCCTTGACCTGGTTTGCGGAACATTACGGAATTGTGGCGGAGTGATGTCTGCCGAATTTGACACCTTTATTTTTGTTCCTGCCTACAATGTGGAAAAGACATTGGCTGGGGTTCTTTCGAAAATTCCAGAATGCGTGTGGCGCAGATCCCAGGTTCTTGTTATAGATGATGGGTCTTGGGATGGAACCCGCAGTTCTTATGAAAAATACTTAGAAGGCTTGCAGGAGTGTATTGCCGATTCGCAAGCAAGATCCGCAGACTTGCAGGTCAATTTCGTTTCGCGCCTCCGCTATTTCCGTTTTGAAAAGAACAGCGGCTACGGCGCCGTAGTCAAGAAGGGCCTGAGCGATGGGCTAGCCTCTGGAGCCAAGTTCATTGCCTGCCTTCATGGGGATGGACAATACCCTGCGGACCTGCTGGATCAGTTTCTGGACCATCTGGAAAATTTCAGGACTGCAGATGGCCATGGCAAAGTTGAAAAACTCGCCCTGTTGCAAGGCTCGCGTCATGCCAATGCAGGTGGCGCCAAAGCAGGTCGCATGCCCTTGCATAAAAGAATGGGTGGCGCCTTTTTGACGGGCCTAGAAAATCTTGTTTTCCGCCAGAAGCTAACAGATCGTCATAGCGGTTTTATTCTTTATTCTGCAGAGTTTTTACGCACCGTCGACATTCAGAAATTGAGTCCTTCCTTCGACATAGACCTGGAACTGATTTCTGTGGCTGATGCCCGCGGCTTTGCCATGGGGGAATTGCCAATTCCCACGGTCTATGCCGATGAAAAATCCAATCTGAATGTGGTTACGTACGGATTGCGCTGTATAAGGCAAGTTGTTCGTAGGGCTTTTGCCGCTAGCTGATTTTTACGTGAATTTTCTTAAAATTTCATTTATAAAATTTGCGTTTTTCGCCCGGACTTACATATATTTGAAATCATGATTAATTCTTTGATTTCTGCGTTGAACGGCGTGCTTTTGGGCAAGTCCGATACTGTTGAACTTTTGGTGATGGCCTTGCTTGCCGACGGTCATGTTCTTATCGAAGATGTGCCGGGTACGGGCAAGACTACTTTGAGTAAGGCTTTGGCTGCTGCAGTGGGGGCGGATTTTGCCCGCATTCAGTTTACGCCGGATTTGCTGCCAGCCGATGTGACTGGCGGCGCCGTATACAATGCCAAGACCGGTGAGTTTGACATTAAGAAAGGGCCTGTGTTTACGCAGGTCTTGCTGGCCGATGAAATTAATCGCGCCTCTCCCAGAACTCAGTCTTCGTTGCTAGAGGCAATGGAAGAACGTCAGGTTTCCCTAGAAGGAAATCGCCATAAGCTGTCGGAGTTGTTTATGGTGCTCGCTACCGAAAATCCTGTGGAATTCCACGGAGTGTTTCCGCTGCCCGAAGCTCAGATGGACCGCTTTATGGTTCGAATTTCTGTAGGTTATCCAACGGTTGAAACTGAATTGGAAATTCTTCGTAGCCATCGTGAAGGTCGCCCTGTCGATAAGGTGACTGCAGTGACTTCTCCTGAGGCAATCCTTGAAGCTCGTAAGCAGGTTTACAAGATTCATATCGACGAATCGCTAGAACGTTATATCGTTTCCTTGGTGCAGGCAACCCGTAATGATGGCGGCGTGCGTTTGGCTGCAAGCCCTCGCGCCGGTTTAAACATGGTACGAATGGCTCAGGCTTGCGCTTTTATTAATGGTCGAGACTTTGTAAATCCCGATGATATTCAGCGAGTGTTTTTTCCGGTTATGGAACATCGAGTGTTTGCCAAGGATAGCGCCAATCCCGAGGCCAGCAAGAACATCCTTCAAAGCATCCTGAAGAAAGTCTCCATCCCTAAATAGAAAAAATAAATCACATATCTCATAAATCACATATCTCATAAATCTCATATCTCATAACTCATATCTCATAATTCATAACTCCCCCCCCCTATGTCCTTCTTCTCATGGTTTGTAAATAGCATTCCTCGTGCGCCTCGGCGTGCGGGAATTCTGATGCATATTTATTACCTGTGGCAGGAATACTTTACTCCTGCGGGGAAGGCTGCTGCGGCGTTGTTCCCGCTGTCTATGGCAATGGGCATGGTACCTGGGTTCTGGGCTGCATGGGTCTTTTGCGGCTTGGATTTCTTGCTGTTTTTAGGGATGATTCTTTCGCTGTTTTCTTCTAGCAAGTTGAATTATGTATCTATCGAGAATGTGGTGGTAACGCCTGCTTGCGAGGGCGAAGAAGCAACAGTCTCCGCTGATGTTGGTGTTGGTGGTGCCGACGCTACAAATGCCATTGGTCGAAAACGTTCTGCAAACATTTTGCTAAAACTGCTGGGCCGCGTAAATTCAAGTCACACAGGCTCCAGAGAACGCCTGGATTCAGTGCAGTTGGCGTCTTACCGCATGGATCCAAGTTTGAACTGCCTGGAATCTGAAATGGTCAGGATTTCTGCAGCCGAAGGTTCTCGCAAGCTGGAATGCAGAATTCAAACAAAAAATCGCGGCGCCTTCCCCCTAAGAAAGGTTGCTGCAAATGTTCCCGAAATTATGGGCCTTCTGCAATGGCCTTTTGAATATCGCGGTTCAGCGGAATTGCTGGTTTATCCGCGGCCTGTTAAAGTAGGGGAATTCCCTTTTTTAACATCGGGAGCAAGCGGTATGGTTTTTGCCCCGCTGTTAATGCCCAGCTTAACCAGAGGCATGAATTTTGTCGGTGTTCGCGAATATCGTGAAGGGGATGCCTTGCGAGATTTGCACCATAAGGCTTTTGCCCGATATGGAAAGCCCTTTACCAAGGAGTTTGAAACGGAGCGTGGAGCTGGAGCCATTCTTGTTCTGGATACGGCTGCAACTTCGTTTGCTGAACGACATCATTTGGAATCCGCCATTCGCCTTACCGCGGGCATTGGACTTTGGCTTTTAGAAAGAAATATTCTGGGACGATTCTTTATCGATGATGAAGAAATTTCTTTAGCCGGTAGCGGCGATATGGGCGGAGAACGTCGCAAGAATTTGATGGATGCTCTGGCCCGAATTCCTGCGGCAAACCTGATGTCGGCCAAAAAGCCTGGTCCTTGGTCTCCTGCGGCCCGCCCTATGGATCCTGTACTTCGTGTAGGATTGTTTGCAAAGGAAGAACCCCTGGTTCACAAGCATATTGTGGTTGGCCGTTTTTCGAAAAAGTCGGTTCCTGAAAATTCTGCAGAAAGCCTTTCTTCGGATAAGGTTCTGTTTGTTGAATCGGCAACTGTCAAGTCGGGGGTGTCTCTATGAAAAAGGAAATAGTAGACATCCGTTATGTGGCTAAGACCCTGTTCTTGATCTTGACAGCCTTCAATCTGGGCCACACATTTGATTTTGTTTGGGTTGGTCTGATATTTTCGGCAAGCTTTGCTGTATTTGGATTTTTGAATGCCTCTAGCCGCAGGGAATTTTCGAAGCGTCCTGCGTACAGGAAGCTTTTTGCCTATGGCGCTATTTTGCCATTGGCCCTGCTATGGCTGGTAACGCCCGGTGTTGAAAATGGCGTGAATCCCATGATGATTTTTTTGCCGGGAATATATCTGCTGTTCTTGGCGGTGCTCCAGGAACGTAGCCGCGGCAATGGGGGCTTTGAAGTTTTTGTCGCCTTTGACGGGGTGGCTGCACTGCTGTTAAGCATGTATGCTGTTCCTAAGGGGTGGGCTGGAGTTGGATTGGCTGGGCTGTTGCTTGCGTTGTTTGCATATAGTCGCCGCGGTACAGCTTGGTACAAGTATCTGCTTTTTGTTCTGCTTGTGATTGCTCTTGGCGGTGTATCTTATGCAGGCTGGCAACATTGGAAAAATCAGCGCTATCAGTATGGCAATCAGTTTGTCAGTGATTACCAGCAGCGAGAAAATCTGCTTGGCTTTGATCCTGTTTCTGCCCTTGGTAGCTTTAACAGTAATTACAATGGAAAGTACAATGATCAGGTAGTTCTTCGTGTGTGGGATACCTTGGCTCCAAGGTATATGAAGGCTGCTGTGTACGAAAAGTATATGGCGGGGGTCTGGAAGTTTCCGACTGCTCCTATAAAAACTCTTACGCCTAATTACTACATGGTTGATTACGCAGTCCTGGAAGTAGAGGATTCCTTGACGAAGGTTTCTTCAAATGGCCTGCCCGCTGTTCAGCAAGTGTGGGTTCAGTCTACCTTGAAAAACTTTGGATTTGTCTTTGCACCCTATAGTGCTGTTGGCTTTGCCGTTAAGGACATCGATTCCTTGCAGTATTTCCCGGGGAATATGGTAAAGGGACTTGATAAAAACGGAAAACGTTCTGACTGGTACTACTTTGCCTGTACTTCAAAATCCTGCGTTCCTTCGGATTCCATTAACCGCCCTGCAGAACATGACCTGGAGGTCAATGAACGCTATTATCCGCTGCTGGATTCCGTGATTGCATCTCTTGATTTGAAGGCTGATTCCTCGGTCTTTGACAACATCCTGAATCATTTTTTGCAGAACTATACTTATGATCTGACCATTCCAAATATCGAGCATTGGAAAGAGGGCGATGTTAATGCCTTGCGAGATCCCTTGACGGTGTTCCTGAAAGAAAAAGTGGGCTACTGTGAATATTATGCCACGTTATCTACCTTGCTGTTGCGTCGTCTTGGAATGCCCGCTCGATATGTGACAGGATTTGCCAACCCCGAAAAAGTGGACGGACGCCCTTATGCAACTTTCCGGCGGAAAAGTTCCCATGCCTGGGTTGAAGTGTTCTACAATGATCAGTGGTTTATTTTTGACCCGACTCCGCCTGTTGTGAACTTCTTTAACTTAAAACGGAACTGGTATACGGATTTTGCTGAAGGAGTCAAAGGACGCCTTGCCCGAGTGA
Organism: Fibrobacter sp.; assembly: GCA_024398955.1. GTDB lineage: Bacteria > Fibrobacterota > Fibrobacteria > Fibrobacterales > Fibrobacteraceae > Fibrobacter. The sequence goes on from JAKSIG010000043.1 coordinate 14,100, forward strand.
TGCACTTTATAAAAGAAGGCGAGTGGAGAAAGTCTCTTGATAGTTGGCAGAACCGCACTCAGAATTTCCTGGATAGTGGCGCTCCCTATGCAATACTCGCTGCAGTGATGGTCCTGTTGGTTGTTTTCAGGCTATACAAGTACAAGAAGAACAATCTACGTCGTGTTGAAGTTAAGTCTGCCAATGCAGAACGTTGGTCTAAAAAACTGGATTTGGCCGAAAAGGATTTGGCTCGTTTAGGCTTACGCCGCGAAACCGGCGAGACGGTGGGGACTTTTGCTAAACGAGTGCAGTCTTTTGAAAAGCAAATGGACGCTTCCAGTCCTAAACTCATGGCTCAAAAAGAAAGAACTTCTGCGGCCTTAAGAATTTTACTGGATTACGAAAGAAATCGCTGGCGCAAATAACGTTGCAATTAATCCAAATTCAAAAAGAAACCCGAACCATTAGGTTCGGGTTTTCTTTTATAAAGCTAGCAGTGGTGTTCTGCAGTCTTTATGGATTAAGCCTTTTCGTCCAGGTTCATGTCGGAAAGGCGGGTGTGTTCCACGGCGTCGAATTCGTCTTGGATTTCCTTGCTGGGCTGCTTGGTCAAAAGGCTTACCACGATGATGGTAATCATGCTGAAGACAAAGCCCGGAACCAGTTCGTAGATCTGGAAGATTTCTGCGCTAAGGCCAGAGAGGTAGAACTTCCATACGAAGGTGGTGATGCCGCCCACCAGCATGCCGGCAACGGCAGCGGGCAGGGTAGTACGCTTCCAGAAGAGGGCCAGCAGTACCAGCGGGCCGAAGGTAGCGCCAAAGCCACCCCAGGCGAAGCTCACCAGGCTCATGACCACGTCCAGGAAGCTCTTGCCTTCCTTGGCGGCGCCAGCGGTGGGTGCACCTTGAAGTGCAACGAGAACGGCGATGATTGCGATAACGGCCACAACCACACGGCTTACCCACATGAGTTCCTTGTTGGAGGCGTTCTTGCGGAAGATGTGCTTGTACATGTCGTTACTGAAGGCGGATGCAGAAACCAGAAGCTGGGAGTCTGCAGTACTCATGATAGCGGCAAGAATTGCTGCCATAAGAATAGAGGCGATTGCCGGATGGCAGAGGGCCTGGCAGAGAACCATGAAGATACGCTCAGGGTCGGTTACGGAGAGGCCGTTGGCGCTTACATAGTAGCGGCCCAAGAGACCGATCATAATCACTGCACCAAGGCAGATAATCACCCAGGTCATGGCGATGCGGCGAGAATGTGTGATTTCTTCAGCGTTCTTGATGGACATGAAACGCACCAGGATGTGGGGCATGCCGAAGTAGCCAAGACCCCAGGCCAGGCTAGAAATCAGGGACACAAAACCGATGGCCTTGCCGGTAGAGGCGTTGGTGAAGAGGCTCATGAGGTAGGGGTTCTGACCGTTCACTGCGTCCATGGTTGCAGCAAAGCCACCACCGGAAACGCAAATGATGGTAGGAATCACCAGCACTGCGATAAGCATCATGGAAGCCTGGATGAAGTCGGTCCAGCAGACAGCGAAGAAGCCGCCCATGAAGGTGTAGCTCACCACAACCACGGCACCGATGATAAGGCCGGTGGTGTAGTCCAGGCCGAAGATGGTGCCGAACAACTTAGCAGAAGCCACAAAGCCGGATACGGTATAGAACAGGAAGAATGCCAGAATGAAGAAGGAGGCTATGACGCGGATGACTCCCTTCTGGTCGCGGAAACGGTTGGAGAGGAAGTCGGGGAGGGTAATGGAATCGCCGCAGAAGTGAGAATACTTGCGGAGACGGCGGCCCACAATCTTCCAGTTGAAGTAGGTACCGATCACAAGACCGATACCGATCCATGCTTCGGAAAAACCGCTGAGGTAGATGGCGCCGGGGAGACCCATGAGCATCCAGCCACTCATATCGGAAGCCTGGGCGGACATAGCCACCACCCACTTGTTCATGCCACGATCGCCCAGGTAGTAGGCGTTGAGGCTATTTGCCTTTCTGGAGAAGTAGGCACCGATGCCCAACATCATCAGGAGGTAAAGAATAAAGACTACAACAGTCATTTGTTCCTCTTCATGGTTATGGCGGTTTCCTCTGTAGAAAAACGCCGGTGTTTATTATTCCAGTTTGGAAGATAGAAAAAATTTCTATATAGTTCTCCGTGAACAGTTCCTTCGAAACCCCATCTGTATACCCCTTCAAGATCATCGCCAAAATCAAGAGCGACTTTCCCGACAAGTTTGGTATTCCCCGTCAAAGCGGGCTCCTGAAGGAGTTGCGTTCCGCCATCCGTTTTGAGCCGGAGTTTCGCGTAGCTGACGCCCTGCGAGGGCTTGAAGGATTCAGCCACCTCTGGATCCTCTGGATTTTTTCAGAAAATGTAAGAGTGGGAGAGGATGGCGAAAATCGCTGGAGCCCAACAGTGCGCCCCCCGCGTCTTGGCGGCAACAAGCGTCTGGGCGTCTTTGCTACCCGCAGCAGCTTCCGCCCTAATCCCGTAGCCATGAGCTGCGTGAAAATCGAGGAAATTCGTCTGAACGTTTCCGATGGCGACTATAGCGGTCCCGAAATCATTGTCAGCGGCGCCGACATGATGGATGGTACGCCCATCGTGGATATAAAACCGTACTTACCTTACGCCGATTCCGTTCCCGATGCACTTGGGGGATTTGCTGAACCCCTTCGCGAAAAATGCCTGCAGGTGGAATTTGCGGCTGGCCTGCTGGATTGCGCTGGCAATTTACGCCCTATTCAAGGAATGTCTTTTCCTGCCGAAAAACTGGCGACCCTGAAGGAAATCCTTGCGGAAGACCCACGCCCGGCCTACCAGAAGGACCCCGAACGCGTTTACGGTTTCAAGTTTGCTGGGTTTGATGTGAAATTTAAAGTCCAGAACGATATGCTAACCGTCCTGGACCTTATTAGGATTTAATCTATATATGTTACTTAACGGTAATGATGATGTGTCTAGACATTCCATTGCCGCGAACGTCGAGAATGTATTTTCCTGCCGGGAGCTTCTGGTTGCAGGCTTTTATGGCGTCGCCATAAGAAGAATTCCTGCCTAGGCTTAAAACTTCATTCCCAAAAATGGAGTAGACCTTCATCTGGTTTTCGGCTGTGCCGTGTTGTAGGCGGAGTTCGGCGAGGGCCGTCCCGGAATCGCTGGAATTCAAGCTGTCGCTGCTGGAACTGGTTGGCGCTACGGATCCGCTGCTAGCCGCCATTTCGCTGCTGCTAGAAAATACCGTCTGGCTGCTGCTAGATTCTGTGGCCGCTTCAATAGGTCCAATGGCGCGAAGTGCCTTCATCATGGTAGCTGCGTAACGTTTTCCTAGTTCTCGATAGCCGGCGGCATCAAAATGCACGCTCTGGCCATCCTGCAGCATGCCGGTAATGCCCTGCGCAGAGGCTACATAAAAATTGCTGTTTTCCTTGGGAAGGTTGGCAATGATGCTGTTCATGCCCTTGCAGGATCCATTGGGGTGTACTTCTCCTGCAACAAGAGGCGTCTTGCTTGCGTCAAGCCCCAAGTCAGCAATGATGTTGTTATAGATGCCCTTGACTCGTCCTGGCCAATTGCTTTGCCCGCTGTTTGTTTCGCCCTGATGCAGCAGGATGCCCTTGATGACGCCATCCTGCTGGGCATTCTTGGCCATGTCGATTAGGCGACCGTAGGGGTTGCCTCCGTAATTGTTGATTCTGCTGGTCATCCAGGACTGGGCCGTGGCCGCATAGCTCTGGTATCCCGTCTTTTCGAACAGCTGGATGTCGCAGCCAGCAACTGCCACGACGATAACACCGATTCTGGTTCCTGCTGGCAGAGAATCCAGCATGGTTCGTCCAAAATAATCTACAGGTCCAAGCTTGCCGTCGCAGCTTGCTAGTGGGGGAGTGGCGCTGTACCAGGAACCCTTGGTCCTGTTGGCGCAGTAGCCGTTGTTGCCAGACCACATGACCTGGAATTTTTCATCGACGGTCTTGTCCTGGTTTTCAATAACGCCCTGCCCTTCCATATTGGATTGGCCAAAGGCTAGGTAAATGTGAAAATTTGGGTCCGGTGCGGCGTGGCTAAACGCAGCAAGTGAAGCTGCAAGCATCGCTGCTGCAGCAAAAGATTTTTTCTTCTCCATTTTTATCTCCAAAAAAGCAGACTCCCTTGAATGGTGGCAAAGGAAGTCTCGCCAAACAACATGGATAAAATAAACTGTATAGGGGAGAATCTTAAGGAAGGAATTGTGATTTCGTTGTTTCCTGTTACAACAAATGCACTTAAAAATGCAGTTTTTATAAAAAAAACTCGGTAATTGGTAAAATAAACGCAAAAACTACGCACAAAGCTTAGCATTTTCTTATATTCAGTAAGAATTTTACGAGGTTTTATATGAAAAAGATTTCTTTGTTGGCCGCTGCCGGTCTTTGCTCCCTGATGTTTGCTGCCTGTAGCGATAGCGGCAGCTCTGCTGATCCTGTTATTCCCAAGGGCACTCAGTGTGCCAATGGCATTACCACCGCATGTGCTACCGGTACCTGGAGCTTTATCGGTCTTGAAAATGCCGATGGTCTGATGCGAGAAGGTTTTGACTACACGGTCAATCCTGCCAAGTTGACTTTCTTGAGCGATGGAACTTTCTCTTTCGAAAATGCTCCGTCTACTACAAATCTTGGGGCTTGCCTGCTGTCTGATAGCGATGGCGTGATGTACGGTACCTGGGAAGTAGTTGAAGGCGTTCTCAATATGAAACCCAATAGCACTTGCGTCAAGTCCAGCAATACTCCCTTCACCCCAGACATCAAAGTTGAAGGCGGTCAGGTAAAGATGAAACTGGGTTATGGCAACCTGCTGTTTACCTATAGTGAAGGTCTCGAAATGACCATTCGCTCCAACTACTCCGAAACATTTACCATTAGCGCAAACTAGTTAAGGAACGGCGTATTCAATACGTCTTGCCTAATTAGTAATTGCGAAACAAAAGGTCTCCGGTAAAACCGGAGACCTTTTGCATTGCAGTCTTTTTTAAGAACTACTTGACTAGGACAGCCTTGGAAAGCAGCTTTGCCCCGCTTTCGTTGGTGAGGCGTGCAATGTACTTGCCTACAGGAAGCTTGTTTAGGTTAACGGTTGCATTGCCGTTGATCTTTTGGCTAAGGGCTAATGTTCCGTTGATGGCGAAAAGCTTCAGCTGGCTTCCGCTGGGGGCAGAAACCTGCAGGCTACGGCCCTGCTGGAACATGCTTGCGGAACGGGAAATGTTGGCGACCTTGGGACCGAGTTTTGCAAAATTCGTTCCTTCGGGAGCGCCGACCACAAGACCTCGGCCGACCGTACTCATGTATACCACGCCATAGTGGTTCATGTCACCCTGGACGAACCTTCCGTTACCCGGACCGCCAAATTGGTGCTTGTCATCGTTAACGCGTTCAAAGGTCTTGCACTTGTCGGTACTGCGATAGATGCCAACATCGGAATACTTGTATTCCGTGCCGCCCCACTGCTTTTCACCAATGGAATCCCTGGTGCTACCCCAGATGAAGATGGTTTCGTAATCGGAGCCTTCCTTGGCCTTGCCGATACCCACTGCAGTTGCGGTACCTACGATATCGCAATCATTCCAGGTCTTACCGCCATCTTCGGTGTAGGACAGGCCATTGTGAGTGTAGCCGTCCGCCTGCCAAAGCTGATTCTGGTCGCGGGCAACCCACACATGGCCTTCGCGGCCGGGAACCGTGCGGATGGGATTGCCGTCACCAGACCAGTTTTCATTAGTCTTGAGGGAGGATGCCTGACTGAAGGTTTCGCCGGCGTCATCGGAAACGTAGAACTCGCCGTTATCGCCGGCCAGGTAGAACACTTTGGGGTTGACCGCATCCGGAGTCAGGCGGCCATTGCCTGCCCTAAGGTCCACTGCCTTCCATGTCTTGCCGTTATCTGCAGAACGGTAGTAAGATGAACCATTTTCGGGCTTGTGCATAATGACCTTGCCATCAGCAGACAGCGCCACGATACCCTTAGGTCCCTTAAGTAGACCATCTACTTCAAGATCGGTCCAGGTCTCGCCGAAGTCGTCTGAGCGATACATCATGTTGTGGTTCTTGCTTTCGTACTGCAAGTACTCCGTTACCACGCCGGTACGGACCAGCGTACCCGACACGGGGGCATAGCCCATGCTTTCGGTAGAACCCACAATGGGAAAGTGACGCTTTACAGGAGCGTTAATGTCGGTATAGACGCCGCCGTCGTAGTCGCCAATAGCTGTGACCAGCGGACCTCCAGGAATACTTACGATATCCAGGGGAACTGTTTCTTCTACGCCCTTGGATTCAAACTTCCAGACAGGAACCTTTGCGGTAATGTCGTCAGTGGTGAAAATGCCGTTACCGCTGGTGACCCAGACCTTCTTGTTGTTGAAGGGGTCAAATTCCAGGGATCCGGCCCAGTGGATTGCATTGCCCGGAATCCAGTCGGTACCGTTGGCGTCAATGTTTGGAATGTCGCCGTAATGCTGGCCGTGAACCCAGTTCTTGCCGCCGTCGGTAGTTACATAGATACGGTCACCGTAGTTGTCCTTTTCAATGCTTTTGTCGCTTTCGTCCTTTCCTACTACAGCGACGTGACGGCCGGTGTACTTGCCCAGGGTAGAAACAACGATATGATTCTTGTCCTTGGGGTCAATGGAGATGCCACCGTAGGAACTTTCGTTCTTCTTATGCTGTACGGTTCCGTTTTCATCTTCTTCGTCGTCGTACGGAGTGATGTCAGTCCATTCGCCAGACTTGATGTTGTACTTGAAAACGGCGCCACTGTTGATGGTATGGGGGCCCGGACCATCGGCGTAGGTAATGAACATGTCGCCATCGACAATTTTTGCGCGGTGGGGCATATACTTGGCGGGGCCGCCAGAAATGGTCTTCCATGTCTTGCCGCCGTCCTTAGAAACCTGCAGGTTGTCCTTGGTGTCGGAAATGCCGATGTAGATTGTGGCGGTGCTGCCATCAGCCAGCTTGCCCTGGGATTCGTCGAACATTACAAAGGCGATGCCGTTAACCCCGTTCAGGCTGGACTCGGTGGCAGAGCTTATGGCCACTTCGTAAATGTTCTTCCATGTCTTGCCGTAGTCTTCGCTCTTGAACAAACCCTTGGTGCGGCTGCCACAGAGAACGATGTTGCCCATATTGGGGTCTACTGCCAACTTTTCGCCGGTCTGGCGGCCCATGCCGTTACCGTGGGCCAGTATTTCTACATAGCTGGTATCCCAGGTTTCACCATAGTCCTTACTGCTGAAAACTGCAGTTCGACCCCTGCTGAAGTAGCCGGTGCCGCCCAAAACGTAAATGCGCGCGGGATCGTTGGGGTCCAGAGCGAAGGCCTCGGTGCCGTATAGGCCCCTGTCGTTTTCGCTTATGAAATCCATCAGGGGAATCCAGGTTTTGGAAATTGGTTCCCAGCGATAAATGCCGCCCACGTCGGTGCGGGCGTAAACCAAATCCTTCTGGTAGGGGCTGGGCAAAATGGCGCTCATGAATCCGCCTCCATCGAAACGGACGTTTCCCCAGTTGTAGCTTTCCGCACTGGCTGTTGCGACAAGGCCTGCAAGGCCAATCATTACAATTTTTCCAAACATTCTGTCTCCAAACATGCAAAAAAAGCACGAGTAATGTGTACCGCGCCAAAACACCAACTTAAAGATACCTTCAAAATACGGCAAAAGGGCACCCTTAAGGCACCCTTTTGCTGAAAATGTTTACTAAATCACAACAGAAACGAAATTTTTACAAATCTGCTGTGTTACTGGACTCCACCGTCGATAATTGTGCCGTTGGGCATGACCACGTCATTCATGCCCTTGATGGGGGCGTAACGAATTTCGTTCTTGTCGTTAACGATGATGGCAAGACCTGCCAGGTAGTTCAGCCAGTTGCGGGGCATATCCGGGTTGTGGAGTCGCAAGTCGATCTTTCGTTCTGTAGCCCACACGGTCAGAGGCATCAGAACCTGGTCGTGAGAAGCGACCAAGGTGTACTTGGGCATGGCTGCGTAGTCGCTCACGATCATGCCTATCAGTTCCTGAGACCGGGCGTCTAGTTCGTAGAACACGTCTGCGTACTTGCCATCGTAAGCCCAGGCGGCATAAAGTACGTTCACATTGGTAATGGAATCCTGCTTCATGTTGGCGTCTCTGGCATCCTTGTCTTTCAGGAACCAGCCGTCTCGGAGCACTGCCATGGTGTCGGCAACGAATTCTGGAGAAATTACAGTGAAGTGTTCCAGTTCATCGGATCCTTCTGCGTAGGTAGTGGTGTAGGTAATTTCACCACGGCCTGCAGCAAAGCCCATGGCCGTCTGCTTGGTTCGTTCCATGCCAGAGTAAATGTACTTGAAGTGTTCTGTACCGGGCATCTTCTGGCCGGCCTTGATGGCGGCTTCAAAACCATCTTCGGTCAGGGCGGAAGCGCTGCCCGTAAAGTTTTCGCGTTCGCCGTGACGAACCAGGAAAATGACCTTTTCGTTGCACTGGATGTTCTTGTATACGTCGCCAATGTCGTTAAAAACATCCTGCGAGAAAGTTGCAGGAGCCGGAGTGTCGCCGGCGGCACAGCCTGCGGTGGCCTCGGTCGAAGTAGACGAAGAGGCTGGATCTTGGACGGTCTGATTTTCTTCGGGGTTCTGAATCGGATTCTGTGTAGGATCCTGAACCTGCCCCGGGTTTTCGACAGGATTTTCGCTTGGGGTTTGCGCGGGATTCTGGTTGGGATCGGCAACTGTGGCCGAACTTGCCGGAGTTTCTATAGTGGGGGCTGCGGGAGTGCTGTTGCTGGAATCGTCGCCGCAGGCGGTAAAGCCAATTGCAGCAACCATAGAGAGGGCCATTGCGGCCTTGTAAGCAAAGTTTCTGGACTTCATAGGGAGTTCCTTGTATTACAATACCTAATATAAATACTGCGTTCCAATTTTGTTGTAAACTAAATTTTAAAGGCCTTTTTCCTACAGGAAAAAGACCTGATTTAAGCAATTTTTATAAAAAACTGAAGGGCTATTCCTGCGGATTGTTATAGTTGCAGGCGTTTCTTCTCTTTAACTCGTTGTTTAGGGGAACGTAAATAAAGCTGAAAAGAATGTAGCCGCTGAGCAAGACCAACCAGTGGTTCCAGCCCAGCCGGGTCTCGATAAAGTGCATTTCCAGGAACATGAAGGGGCCTGCAATCAGGAACAGCGGAAGCTGTCTGCACTGGTCGCCCAGCGAAAAACGGCTCTCGTAGCTGACGATGGAATTCATCATGGGGAAGCTGGTGCAGAAACCGCCCATGAGCTGCTTGATGAACATGAGCACGCTGACAACGCCTGCGATGGCCGGCGCCTTGATGTAGATGGGTAGGGGAGTCTTGTAGCGGACGCCAGCCTTGTACTTCTGCTTCTGGAACATGATGAGGCCTACGATAAAGTCAAAGGCGCAGACTCCGACAAAGAATCCCTCGCTGTCTGGAATGCGGGGCATAAGGAACGTTCCCATCAGCACGAAGCAGGCAAGCCCGATGATGATGGCCGGCACGATAGGGACCTTGGCCTTATAGTGGAGGACGCGGACTATGTTGGCGTACAGCATGCACATGAATCCGGAAATGGCGTTTGCTGCTCCGATGGGCAGTCCTACGGCGATGTAGGCGAATCCGAAGGGGATGGGGATGGTGGCGGTAACCGCCTTTAGCTGCGGGTCCTTCAGGTAGGCGCTCAAGGTACCCAGGGCCGTTACCATAAAGACCAACAGCCAGTCGTAAAAAGAAAAATGAAAATTTAGAGACTCGAACATTGTCAAACCACGTTAATCGCTGCCAAATTTAGCAATGAGGCCCGAGATTCGAGGTCTGAACTAGCCCATCCTAGCCCCTAACCCCTCAAAAACACCCCATATTTCGTGCCAAAATCTCTCATAATTCATAATTCATAATTCATAATTAAATATATTTACCCCAACGTCATTTCACCTTGGTATTCCCGACCAGTTAAATTCCACTGGGAGTGAATGTAGAATACTCGGGTGCAAACGTGTAAATCAGTAAAACAAACAAACCAAAAGGAACAGGTAGTAAAATGGCTACTATTACTAAAGAAAAGGCTGCAGAAATCACCGCTAAGTTTGGCGCAAACGAAAAGGACACCGGTAACGTCCGCGTTCAGATCGCTCTCTTGACCGAAAAGATCAAGAACCTCACTGAACATGCCAAGCAGCACAAGAAGGACCACCACTCCCTGCGTGGTCTGTCCATGATGGTTGCAAAGCGCAAGACCCTCCTCAAGTACTACGGCGAAAAGGACATCGTCGCACAGCGCGCTCTCATCAAGGAACTCGGTCTCCGCGGCTAATACAACTGGAGATTTAAACTATGTCTATTGACGCATACCAGGCCAAGTACGGCAAGATGCTCGATCCGAAGGAAGAGTCCGTTACTCTTCCCGACGGCCGTGTACTCACGTTCGAAACTGGCAGACTGGCAAAGCAGGCTCGCGGTTCTGCTGTTGCCAAGATGGGTGATGCTTTCCTCCTTTCCACCGTCTGCTACGGCGAAGAAAAGGATGGAGACTTCTTCCCTCTGACTGTTGAATATCGCGAAAAGTCTTACGCTGCTGGTCGCCTCCCGGGTGGCTACAGCAAGCGCGAACCGGGTCGCCCCTCCGACGAAGAAATCCTCTCCGCTCGTATTATCGACCGCCCGATCCGCCCGATGTTCCCTGAAAACTTCACTCGTGAAGTCCAGGTCATCGTCCAGGTTCTCTCTGCCGACAAGTCCTTTGCTCCGGACGTTCTCGGTGTTAGCGCCGCATCTCTTTCCATCGGCCTTTCCGAACTCCCGTTCGAACAGCAGGTTGCAGCAGTGCGCGTTGCTGTCGTCGACGGCCAGAACATCGTGATGCCGACTTACGACCAGCTCGCTGTGGCCGATCTTGACCTGGTGGTCGCCGGTACAGAAGACTCTGTCTGCATGGTCGAAGGTGGTGCTTACGAAGTTTCCGAAGACACCATGATTGGCGCAATCCTCGCCGGTCACGAAGTCATCAAGGAAATGTGCAAGGCCCAGCAGAAGCTGGTTGAACGTTGCGCAAAGCCCAAGATGGAACTGAAGCCCCAGCATGTGGGCGAAGAACACGACAAGCTCCTCGCTACCGTTAAGGAAGTCGTTTGGGAAGAACTGAACAAGGATGTTCATTCCAACATGGTGAAGACCGACTTCTATCCGGCAATGGCAGACCTCTGCAAGCGTATGCTTGAAGATGAACGCATTACCGCTATTACCGGTGCTGGTGACGAAGCCGACGCTAAGCTCGTTGCTGATGCAAAGGCTATCTTCAGCGATTATGAACGCACCGCAATGCGTGAAATGATCTTGAACGAACATGTTCGTCTTGACGGCCGTACCACTACTGAAGTTCGTCCTATCGAAATCGAAATGGGCGTTCTCCCGCGTGCTCACGGTTCCGCAATCTTCCAGCGCGGTGAAACCCAGGGTCTCGTGATCTGCACCCTCGGCACCAAGGCTGACGAACAGCGCTACGAAAGCTTGCAGGGCG
>JAKSIG010000044.1 GCA_024398955.1 Fibrobacter sp.
CAGCCTTGACTTCCGGAGTACCGAAGAAGTGGATGTTTGCCAGGAGGATCATCATGCCCCAGGAGAGTACGAGACCGAGGAGACCCATCACAACGCCAGTGATTGCCATGCCCTTGGTATCGGTGTAGCCGGTAGCGTGGGCAAGAGCGTTAGGCGGAGTGGAGATCGGCATAGACATACCGAGAGAAGAAGCGAAGGCGACAGAAACCAACAGAGCGGTAACGCCACCCAGGCCAACCAGGTTGTCCTGGCAAGCAATGCCAACTGCGCAAAGAATAGGAACGAGAAGAGTTGCAGTAGAGGTATGGCTCATGAAGTTTGCCATGAACAAGCAGATGATACCGCAACCGACCATGAGAGCAACCGGAGACCAGCTTGCAAACGGAATGGTCTTGATCAAGTGAGCGGCAAGGCCAGTAGCGTTGAGGCCAACACCCAGAGCGAAACCACCAGCAACCAGCCAAAGAACGTCCCAGCTCATTTCGTTCAGGTCCTTCTTGGTGATCACACCAGTCAGGGCGAATACAGCCATAGGAATCATAGCAATAGCGTTATCGTTGATGCCGTGAACACCCTTACCGGTAACCCACAGGAGAACGCAGAGAACGAAAGTAATGTAAACGATGATTGCCTTGGGGCTAGTATCGAACTTGCCGGCACCTTCGATGTTCAGGACCATTTCCTTCATCTTGATGGGGTAAATCTTCATGAGGAGAACCCAAGCAACAACCATGAGGATAATAACATAAGGAACACCGAAAGCCATCCACTGACCGAAGGAAACCGGGTTTGCAGCCAGGTCGCCGCGGGCGATAGCGTCGTTCAGGGCGCCAAGAGCGATAGCGTTAGGAGGAGTACCGATAGGAGTACCCATACCACCGATGTTTGCACCGAGAGGAATGGCGAGAGCAAAAGCAGCCTTACCGCGGTCGTTTTCGTCGAAGAGCTTCAGCACCGGAGCGAGGATGGCGAGCATCATGGCGGCGGTAGCGGTGTTGCTCATGAACATAGAGAACACGGCGGTGATGAGCATAAGGCCAAGAAGCACGAACTTCGGGTTCTTGCCGAAGGGCTTCAGGAGCACGCGGGCCAGGTTCAAGTCAAGCTTGTACTTGGTGGCGGCAGCAGCCAGGAAGAAGCCACCCAGGAACAGCATGATGATGGGGTTTGCAAAGGTAGCCATAATGGACTTGTGGCTAATCATGGTCACGCCATCAACGCGGAACGGGGCAAGAGCGGAATCAGACATGGTGATGATCATGAGGACGATCACCAACATGGAAGTAGACCAAATCGGGAACGGTTGGAGAATCCAGAAAAGGGCCGCCATGACGAAAACGCCAATGACGCGAATTTCTAGCGGATTCAGGATGCCCATGGGACTTGCAGCATCGAAACCAAGCTGTTCGTACGGCAAGTAGAGAGCTACAACAGCAAGAATTGTAGCTATAAGGAATTTGATGAACTTAGCTTTGGTAAATTCATCCTTTTTTTTAGCGTTTGTCATAGAGTTAGCCTTTGTCATATGAGTGCGCGCAAATTTAGTAAAAGGCGAGTGTTATGACAATGCTTATAACGTTAAAATATCATTAGAGGTTATGGGTCTGTCATTTATAATGATAAATAAGGCCTCCCAGCAGAAGAGAGGCCTTATTTTCACAAAAACAGCTGTTTTTAGTAAAATTTCGCCATTTTTGGGCAAAATTGCAGGGCTATTTCACCATAATCTTTCCGGCAGTCTGTTCCCTGGCAACCCGAACACGTAGCATATAAAGGCCAGACCTGGGAGCTTCAAAGGAAGCCGCATTGGAGCCAGCCACAGCCTTTCCGCTATAAGTAGCCATTACCTTGCCATCCATGTTCAGCACATCCACCTTCAGAACAGAGCCTGCCAGGTCGTCGCTGACATTGAATCCAACATTCAGCATGCCGCCAGACTGGGTAAAGCGAACTCCTTCAATAGTATTGCCGGCAAAGACCTTGGACTTCGTAGTTACCAGCACCTGAGCCTTGACCCCTTCGGACTTCAGCATTACCTTAAGGCTATCGCCGGCAACAAGTTCCGCAGTCTTTCCGTCTACGGTCACAAATGCATGCAAGCCCATAGAGTTAAGTTCCTTAAGGCCGTTCAACTTCAGGAAACCTACGCGGTTTTCTGTTGCAGCAAGATCCAGGGTCCACTGGTAAGTAACTTCATCCATTTCTGCGGCAGACTTGGCAAGAGCGATTCTGGGAGCAACAATCGACTGGGACAGGCGATTCTTGCCATTGACAATCGCCAGTTCCACATGGTCGCCCATGCCAGAAGGCGGCTTAAAGCCTTCAAAAGTTTGACCCACGCCAAGAATGTTCCAGTAGTCCTTGTGACCATGATTATCGCTCAGTACGGCCTGAACAGTCCAGTTTTCACGATTGGCAGCCTTTAGCGCGACGCGCTTGGCCATCGGAGCAACCTTTTCTAGCAAGGGTTCGTCGCTAGCATCATCTTCAGGGAAGGCCGGATACGCATCAACAGACACATGCATGCGTTTACCCGTATGGATCCAGACAGCACCGTAAGGCCTAATCAGTTCAGGCTTGTAATAGCTTGCGCTTTCCTTATCCCAGGCATGAACGTCCAGATTGTCGGGGACCTTGATAGCCCAGGCATAGGGATTAGCCACCATATTCCAGCCACTGTAGGCGCTATCCACTTCCCACTCGAAGTTTTCAGCCAGAGAGGCTGTCGGCTCCGTCTTCAGGGCGCGACCTTCAAGTGTGTTATACCAATAACCCTGCAGGCGAGAAACAGAATCGTCAGAATCAAATTCCTCGTACTGCCAGTACTTTCCGGTACGGGCATTTTCATTCCACCAGAAGAACAGCTGGTCACCGTCCGTCCAGTTTACAGAATCCTTAATGACATCCGAAAGGGCCACCATTTCCCAGCCGCCCTTGGTTGCAGCAATTTCTGTAGACACAGTAAAGCGTTCTTCTTCGGTTACGGCCGTATCGCGGGCATCCCACATCATACCTTTCATAACGTACTCACCCGGAGTCAACGGGAAAACCGCCCAAGTGGTATCAAAGGGAGCACGAGGAATCCTGTCGACCACCATGGCATCAAGTTCATTGCCAAGGGCATCCATCAAGGACACTCGCATCTTTACGCCACGATCCACGCTGAACTTGTTGGTAGAAAGCTTTAGACGGGCAGAAACGCCATAGACATCCAGAGGTCCAAACTTTTCAAACGCAAGCTTTGTAGAATCCTGCGAGATGAACTTTGCAGAGACATAGGCAAAATCCCACGAGAACGGCCAGCTGTCCCCATCGTGAATCGAGCCCATAAGTTCCATCTCATCGGAATCATCGTAGGCATTTCTGCTCAAATCCCGATAGACGAGCACAGAATCCGGAACTTCGAAGCCAGGCTTTGACGCAAAGTGAACAGTAATATCTTCGCCATTAAAATTGCTGGGAACAAGCACATAATCCTTGCCCGGCGAATTCAACAGGATAGAATCAACGACAGTTCCATCGTCATCACGCAAAAGCATGCGTAGCTCAATTACGCCGCCCACGGTATCAAAGACTACACGGCTATAGGAACCGGATCTTTCATCATCCCCATAGACATCGGTATCGCAACGGGCTGCGTCAGCCCAAACAGCATGAAGTTCATTCCGTCCTTCAACAAGGCATCTATATACAGGCCACACGCCATTATCATACCAATGATCCAGCGTAGTAAAGCCTTCGTCTTCAGAAGTAAATTCAAGGGAATCGGACTTTGCGTTTTTCCAGCCAAGAATACATCCGTCATTATTGAACGCCAATGTAGGAAAATCATGTTCCTTGCCATCGTCCACATAAAGCGTCAAGGAATCAACCCAGTCAAGCAAATGCAGATTTTCTTTATTGCGATCCAGATTGAAAACCAAGTCATACCGTATTGAGGCATATCGAGCATGCAGCATCCAATTGAAAACATTCATCGGATTGATTACGATATTCCTGCTGTCCTCGGGCATCAAGTCAACACGCACAGGTTCATTATCATTTATGGTTGAATAGGTACTCCACAAGGAATCAATCTTATATCCGCGATAGGGGTGCGGTTCTACAACGAAGGGGAAATTAACCTCCTCGTCCGGAATCGCCATCATACCCGCATCATCAAATTTGTGCGGATCCATCGGCATATCCGGATGAAGGTACTGGGTCAAGTGAACTTCACCCTTCTCATTCAAATACTCGGCACCATCCTCATAACGAAGGAACGCTCCGGGAATGCCATCATCTCCAAAACCGCCCTGTCCATCTTCACGAACAAGAGCCTTAACTCTCAGTATCGGATTTTCATCGTAGTATTCAACCTCACCTTCACTGAACTCCCATCGGGGATCGCGATCGTCATAAGACCAGCCAGCATAGTTACCAACCATATACACTCTAGGGAATATGCGCAGATCAAAGTCCATTTCCACATCGTATACGGCAGAATCCTTCCAGTCCAGCTCTCCATTAATCATGGAATAGAAATAATCCGAGGACATTTCCGGTTCAAAGGTTACATGGTACTTGATTAATTCTTCCTCGGCATCCACATAGATCAAGGGCACCTTATCAGAGCCAACAGTCTTTATAGCCGCCGACTGAAAATCAATCAACTCGATAAAGGCATCCGGCTCAAGATTCTTCATAGACCACCTCAGGGCACCGCCTTCTGGCAGAGTCTCCATTCGGCTAATCAAGTCATCTTCGTCACCCAGGGGAATACCATTTCCTGAAAGGGCGACAGTGATCCTTTCATTACAACGTAGGCCTTCATAGCAGCCAACCACGTCTTCCGCGTCAAAGTTTTCCCAATCAGACAGCCAAATGTCGGCACTCCAGTTCTTGACCTTATAGCCGCTTCTTGCTCTAGGAGCGAACTTGCCGCCCCATGCCAAGTTCTGGACATCTGCAGACGATTCATCAAAGTAGGCAAAATTGATTTCAGCGTCATAGCCATCATTGTCAACGCCATAGCTTGCAAACTTCAGTTTTTCTGGTTTTCTGGCAACATAGATCTTGGCATGATCATCCGTCAGGCCGTATACCAAATGCAAGGTATCCGTATGGTCGCCGGTAAATTGTCCCGCAATAGACTGTGTAGCCTGGCTAAATGTAGCTGCAGAAATAGGTTCAGAAATATCCGTACAGCTAGTTGCAGAGTTCTTGCAGTTCACATAAATTTCCTGTGCAGAGCTCATATTGTTCAACAACTTTGCATCGGGTATCTTGATTTCGGAACCAACGAGTTCAACTTCCATTGCTCTAGGAATAAAGAAAACCACGTAAGGGTCCATTTCTTCCAACGGAATATATTTACCGTCAACGTTTTTCACTTCGTAGGATACAAAAAGACGGTAATTCCTGACCATGACAAGATTTTCACTTGCAAGAGAATTCACACCCATAAAAAATCCATCATCACTTCTAAAAGCCGGAGCAAACGAAAGATTGTTCATCACGTCAGCGAACTCATCCGAGAACGACTCATAGGAATTGGTAAAGTCATAAAGCAGGCGTTCTTTTGACGACGCCGCAGGATCATCCCGCATCACATAGTAATTCTCGACGGCCACCAAATCGTCATCCGTAAAGGAACCGTATATATCGGTAACATCAATCTTTTTCCTATAAGGTATATAGAGTAGATCTTCCGCAGAGGCAACAGGCATGGGGTCTGCAGCATCGCTCCAATGGAAATACACTTGATAACCGTACTCACTACAGAATTCCATAGGGCACAGAGATTCATCAAAGCCTTGGTTCATAACATAGAGGAACTTCAATGTTCTGATTTCTTCTACAGGCAGCACTCCGCTATTGTCCGAAACGACCCCATTAAAATCAACAATACCGCCTTCTCCATCGGGGCTCAATACACCCGTAGGGTTCAGTTCGCCATCTACAGAATTACGGTAGTTTTTATAGCGGACATTATCCAAGTCGAAATCCGAATAACCAACAATCTGATTGAAGTCGTCATCAGACATATAAAGATTTGAACTGAGGGTAATCTTATTCTCGTCAAGTCCTGTTATAGATGCAAGGCCAACAGCAAAGCCCACATCTCGAGAGGTTTCCCCGTCAATAGAAGCAGTAAAGGATCCATCTATACGGTTGAACTGAATTGCAAAGGACGCATCAGTTTCCGTAGTGGCGGCAAAACCAAACAAGCCGCCAACATGCAAGGAACCTTTATCCATACTAGAACCTTCCACACGAATATCGCAATCTGTGTAGTTCCCCACAGCATACAAGCCTCTAGAACCAGCCGATGCAAAACCAGCCAAATTACCAGCATAAATTCTGCTGGCATCATCTACCGTAGGAGCAACGACATCCGCCATATTAAGTTCTACATACACATCACTAGAAAGATTGCTGTAGACCTTATTCGCAGCAAAGACAACGCCTGACGCCTCCACTCTACCCACAATACCGCCGACATAGTCCAAAGCGAAATTTTCATCAGCGCTTTCATGTTTCAATTCTGCACCAGCATACACTATATTCTGGGAGAAAACCTTGTCATCCATGGATTCTGTATTGGTGAGACCTTCTCCAAGAATTCCGCCAAAGAATATCTGCCTCTTTTTAAAATGCTCCAGCAAGCTAGCATCACAATTATTTGCCGTATAGTCAAAACCACTGGGGAACGAAACCGTATCGCGAGAAAAAGACACGACTGCATCGGAAGACCCCATCATTCCGCCCACATGAACATCGTCAAGGCAAGCCACAGATACCGACATTTCCGTTATAGAAGAATTTTCAAAAGTCTGATTTTGCGGTGTACCATTCCCACTTTTCAACAATTCACCAATAGCACCACCGACATGGCTACCATTTACAAAAGACAATTCTTCTGCAGTAAGGGAATGGCTAGAAGCACTCATTGCACCAGTAATGGAATCTACGCCAAAAACACCACCCATATAACGCCTGCCGGTAAGAAGATTTCCATTGGGATCTTTCATGGCATAATGGGACATTTTCAGTTTTTTCAAAGTGACCTGTTCAAAGCCTGAATTAAGGGCACCAGCAGCAACACCACCTTTCAACGACAATGATTTTAAATCATCATCCGACAGCGCATCAGAAAAAACATCTTCCTGGGTTTCCAAAGTAACATTTTCCACATCCACATCACTAAAGGCACAATTTTTAGAACGGGCAACCACACCAGCAACATTCCAACCCAGCACAACAGAATTCATAACCGTGTCACGAACGAAAACAACCGATTCTGCCGTACTAGCTATGACGGCCGCCACGTTATCAATAGAACCCTTTGATCGAATGTAGGCTTGGTCAAAAGTGACATCCACAACCTGAGCCCCACGATCAATACCTCT
The DNA here is from genome assembly GCA_024398955.1 of Fibrobacter sp. Taxonomy (GTDB): domain Bacteria; phylum Fibrobacterota; class Fibrobacteria; order Fibrobacterales; family Fibrobacteraceae; genus Fibrobacter. The sequence goes on from JAKSIG010000044.1 coordinate 7,392, forward strand.
AGGAGTATGGATATTTTTCAGGAAGCCTAGCTCTGCACCATCCAAGTCTTCATCCTGGCAAAAATATCTGATTGTTTTGCCGTTGCCATTGAAAATATGGATAACATCCGCGTCCTGAGATAGAGACGCTAAACTCGTCGGGCAGGAAGGATTATCCATGTCGATTGCATCAAATACAATATCCGAGCCAAGCTTGATTTCAACCACAAACTCATCCGAAATTTCAAGCTCATTGCGCTTATTAGCAACTATTGCTTCTACGCCTTCTAGAGCAGCAGCCACATCTTCCCAACTTGTAAGTTCACCTGAATATGCTGGGTAGCCGTCCGCATCATCCTCAGCGTCCGAAATTCTAGTTCCAGGATTATACTGCGTAATGGTACACACTAGCCGGTCTGCATCGCTGGCATCACACTGCATGTCGAATGAGTTGTAGGAAAACGCAAGCGACGCCGCCAGCAAGACAAAAGCTGCAACGCTGCCAAAGAAACCCGATTTCTTAAAGGAGTATTCAGTCTTAACCATAGGACTCTCCATACAATCTTACACCCTAAATTTAGACAATCGTAAGAAAAACGTAAACATGAAGACCTCTAAATCGCACAGAAAAAGCCCAGCTTAACGCCGGGCTTTTCAATTCAATTTTTTAATAAAACCGAGGAACTATACCCTATTTTACCATCACCTTGGCGTTCATGGTCTGGCTACCAACCTTAACCTGCATAAAGTACAGGCCAGACTTGGGAGCGTCCATGTTCAGCACGTTGCTTCCGGCAGAAGCAGTAAAATTTCCGCCAGCAACCTTCTTGCCGTTTACACTTACGAGAGCGTAATGCCCACGGGCTCCGGCCAAGGATTCAGAAGCGGTAAAGCCCACCTGAAGTGCACCAGCATTCTGAACAGTTCTAAAGCCATTCAAATTGCTAGAAGCAACAGCCATGGCATTTGCAGAAGCCACACGCACAGTCATCTTCTGAGAAGTCTTCTTCAGAGCCACCGGCAAGGATTCGCCATCCTTCAGTTCCCTGGTAACGCCATCGGCGGTTACATACAAACTATAGCCAAGGTCGTTCAGGTCGCCGATGCCATCAAAAGAGACCTTGCCTGCACGAGACCTGTTGGCGCTCACATCCAGAATCCATTCATAGCTTTCGGCAGCAGGCTTGATGCTCTTTGCAAGCTTGGAGCCCTTTTCTGTTTCGCGAATAGCAAGGGTCACTCGTTCACCCATGCCTACGGGAGGTTCGCTCATGGTTTCAGCCTCACTACCTGCACCAAGAACATTCCAGCTGTCGCTCTTGCCATTTTCGTCGGAAAGGCTTACAGCCAGAGTCCAGCTGGACGCACTAGCCTTGCGGGCCGCATTCTTATGCATGGCAGCCTTCTTCTGAGACGGAGAAGGGGGAACATCCATATCCTTAACAGCATCGTAGTCTGGTTCAGAGGACACGCGGAAGGTTGTAGACTTCTTGACCTTAGCCCAAACGGCTTCATAAGGGCCAACAACAGTAGCCATCTTATAGCTGGCGGTTTCAGAGTCCCAGCTCCAGAACTTGACATCGACGTCATTATCGGTCTTGCCATTTTCCAGATTCACGTACCATCCATAGGGGTTAGCCACCATGTTCCAGCCACTATAAAGGCTATCCAGGTTCCAGACAATTTCAGAAGCCACATCACCGTCAGCATTGTTCAAGACAATGGGGCGACCATCGGCGGTTCCATACCAGAATCCACGGGTAGCTTCAACTTCTTCGCCATTGTAGGCACGATACTGCCAGTAATCGCCCACCGGATTCTTTTCGTCCCACCAGTAGAAGCTGGCGTCACTGTCCATATCCACGCCAGACATGTCCATGGCGGCAATCGACACCATATTCCAGCTGCCCGAAGCCACAACAATCTTGGATTCCACCTCGAATTCAAGCAGTTTGCTATCGTCCAAGGAGTCGTTCGTTACCACAAGTTCTACAGTATACTTGCCTGCAGGAACCTGCACCATTTCCCAGGAACCTTCGTAAGTCAGGGTTTCTAGGGAATCTACAAGAACTGAATCTATCAGGAGTCCCTTTTCGTTGGACAACTTTACCAGCACGCTTGTCTTCAAGGTCGGATCGGCAATTTCTGCATTGTAATTCAGACGGACAGCATTGCCGGACTGCTTCTGGGTAATTCCGGCAACCATGTTTTCAAGCAGTTTGTAGCTGCTGCTGGAGCTAGCAGGTTCTTCAGAGCTGCTGGAACTTTCGGGTTCGCTGCTAGAGCTTGATACCACAGCAGTATTGTAGAGGGCATAGATAACAATGTCCTTGGTAACACCAGCACCGTCTTCGGTCCAGCCGGCAAAATCATAACCTTCGCGGCTAGGATCTGCGGGAACAACAGCAGACATGCCATAACCAACGTTCTGGACTTCGCCGATAACGGTTCCGTCAAAATCCTTATAGGTCACAGTGTATGTCTTCAGGGTGGAATCATAAATGGCCTTTACCACCATGTCAGACTTCAAGGTACCCAAGATAACTTCGGGATCGTCTACAGATGTCCAGGACTTAAAGGTGTAGTTATAGGCATCTGTTGCCTGACGTTCCAGGCCCTTAGCCACGGACATATCGGCATTGTACTTAAAGGAGCCTTCGTAGTAGACACTGTCCTTGTAATCAAGGAAGGTCAGCTTAAAGGTCACAGTATCGTACTTAGCCAGAACTTCAATATCCTTAACAACCCTCAAGTAAGAAGAATCATTCCATTCTGTAAACACGCGACCGGCACTTACAGGAGTTTCGGGAACCTTTGCAGCGGAACCATATTCCACAACCTGAGCATCACCCATCTGCTTGCCATCGAAATCCTTGAACACCACAGTGTAGGTGTTACGAATTTCAGTGAATACGGGAACAAGAACCAAGTCGTTGCTAGGCATGGTTGCCGGCAAGTCCTCTCCGTTTTCCAGGGTCCACTTTTCAAAGACATAGGTAACGGAATCATTGGCTGCCTTTACTGCAGATTCGTTAATAACCAACTTCTCGCCATAGGGGAACTTCTTTTCGAATACAAGTTCTTCGTTCTCGTTGACATAGCTGACAGAGAATTCACTCAACTTGTACACAGGATAGATATCCATGTTCTTGGTTACATAGCTGTAAGTGGAATCGTCCCAGCCTACAAAGACATAGCCTTCCTTAGCCAGCAATGTTGCATACTGAGAGCCCGGAGCATCCACAGCCGTTCCATATTCAACAAAGTTACCTTCATCCACAGCGTTAGCCGGAGTAAAGAAGCCTGACAAAGTATCGCCATTTTCCTTATGGAAAATCACATAGAATCTGTGAGCCTTGTACTGGGCATTCACAGTCAAGTTCGTTTCGATATCGTCGAAAGCCTTGTCCCAGCCAATAAAGTCATGGCCTTCTCTTTCCGGTTCATCAGGAGCCGAGGCAGGATACCCTTCGCGAACGATCTGGGTCGAAAGAAGCTTGCCGTCGTAATCCATAAAATTAACGGTATGAGTAACAACACTATCCGGAGCAACGGCGCCATGACTTGCATCCACCGGGAACGGCAAATCATTGTTGAAGCCCTTTTCATAAGTCCAGCCATACGGGTCCAGTTTTTCATTCAGGAACCCTGCAAAAGAGGCCTTCTTCATATTTGCAGAGGTCTTGAAACCATTCTGTTCCAAGGGAGTCAATTCTTTCTGCGTTTCACTATTACGTATAACATATCCAATATTCTGGTTGGTTTTCCATGTCTTAGTAATATCGCTTCCAGAATAGAAGGCGCCAAAAGGTTCTAGCTCGTCAACTTCAGAATAGTGATAGTTGGCTTTAATGTCATATTTTCCATAGACGATACCGCTTCCCCAAATGTAGCCGGCCATCACCTTTGATTCATCTACATTAGCAACTAGGATGTCTCCATTCATGAAAGAAGACTGGATTTTCGTTTCTCCTGTGTAGATATTACCCAAAAGTCCGCCAACCAATACAGAATCACCAGCAAAGAAACCCTTCTGCAAAATATTGCCGGAGACACTTGTCTGCAAAATGTCGCTCACCGCACGGCAATAACCGCAAAGGCCGCCAAGGCGATTAATCTGTTTATCATTGTATCCCTTTGTTATGGCGGCAGCCTTTGCAGAAGTCACCTCAATAACATTCTCGGACTTAACAATAACACTTTCAAACGCAATGGTCTTTCCTCCATCGGCTTCAGGATAAGCACCGACCATACCACCTGCAGACACCGTATTCAAGCTATCCTGAATAACAATGCTTCCGTCAAAGACATCCTTGTAGAACTTAAGAGACTTTTCAGAAGGGTTGTTCACATAGCCAACCATGCCACCCACACCTATGGTATCAAACACGGCTGCGCCGTTAGTTACAAGGCCAGTGCCTGTCTTGGATCTCACGTTCATAACTACGGAAGAGGTATCATTTCTCATTCCGTTCGTGCCAGAAGCCAGGCAAGCATAGCCGGCAATGCCACCCACAAAAGTCTGCATATGCAGCTTATTCACTGCTGCACCAGAGCCCGCAAGATCAATGTTACCAGAGGCCTTGGAGCCCTTGACAAACACATAGGAAGAGTCGTTCTGCGTGTTATTGCATTTACTGGTGGAACCCAGGAGACCGCCAACCATATAGCGGAAATTTCCAGAAACCTTGACAGAGTCCGCAATATCTACGACTGCAGAACTTGTGTCGATTTTCAAGGCAGACAAAGACAGAATGGAATCGCGACCAATCAAGCCACCCATGGACACAAAGCCAACGGTATCACCGTTCGTGCCAGACACTGCGGTAGAGCCATCTCTGATTTCGCCATCAAACTTTGACTTAGACAAAGAGATAGTTCCCTCTTCTGCAGACTTGTTCTTGTAGTGTACAGAAAGAAAACCAAACAAGCCACCCATGGCGCTGCCGCCTGCAATGTGGGATTTAAGAACTTCGCCATTGATCTTTCTCTTTGTAAAGACAGTAACGTTTGCTACGGATGCTCCAGAAGAGGCAAGCACACCAGAAATACCACCCACAGCAGATTTATGGCCGGTCGCAAGATCAAGAACATCAACCTTGATGGAATCGCGATAGTAGGTTTTTGCCACATCCTTATTGTCGCGAATGGTAACACCTGCAATACCGCCCAGATAGGCATTGAATCCATAGGAATCGCCCAACAGGGTAGAACCGGCGTAGCCTTCCTTGATCGTAGTGGTATTGGTAATACGAATGTCGTCGTCACCGCTGACGTTTTCAATGGTGCAGTTAGAGGCCAGGCCGACAAGACCACCAGCAAAGGGAGCATCGATAGAATCGTTTGCCAAGGTCACATTGCTAACGTGAGAGGAATCAATGACACCTGCAAAGGCTCCTACAGGATAGTAGTCTGCACCATTGGTGCTGCTCCCGGAAATGTAGATGCGGACGCCACTAATTTTAAGATTTGAAACGTCACCCCTCTGAAACTCGCTGAAAAAGCCCATAGGCGTATCCGCCGCACCAGAGAAGCACAAGTTGCGAATGGTATAGCCCTTACCGTCAATGGAACCCATATAGGGGTGGAACAGGGGAACGTGGTTTACATCGCAGGTACCGACCTTTGTAGAAGCACCAAATTCACCAAGGTCAATGTCACTGCCCAGAACAAGAGTAGAATTCCAGAAACCTGTGGATTCTTTCCAGTTGTCCTTCAACAGCTTGGACAGGTTGGCCGGAGTATCCTTTACGGAAGCGATACAGTTGTTGCCGTAACCATAATAGCCGTAAGACGGGCTACAGCTATAGGCTTCCTGGGAAAGTATATAGGAGTTAAATCCGTTAGATCGCAAAACATAATATGCAGACCCATTTACGGCAAAAGCCATGCCTGCAGAAAGCAGCATGGTCCACAAAAACAAGCTTTTTTTTGCCATCATAAATCCCTCTGTTTTTTTCTATTTACATTCCAAAAATACACTAAAAAAATGATTTTGGAGTGTGTTGCCCATCAAACAGGACATCGCTGTGATAAAGCGCAAAAAAAAAGATTTGGTTAGAAAAAGCAGAAGTCTACCTTTTTCTTACAAAGAACTTTCTGCACGTATTTTTTTCGATAAAAACAGCCTTTTTAGGCTCAAATCCCTCTCTTTTTAGATTAATAGTGTGTTTTTCCACACAAGTTCTTATAATAGCCTAGACAAAACAAACACATTTATTATCTTTCTTTTCAAGAAACACTCTAACCCTTTATCCATCAAGGAGATACATCATGATTAAGAAGATTATGCTCGCTGCAGCTCTTGCCGCAACCGCATCCTTTGCAACCTGGGACAAGTTCCCCGTTCTCGAAGCAGGCAAGGGCCAGGCTAAGGTCGGCCTGGGCTATGACATGCAGGGTGACTACAGCGGTCTCGGCCTCTATGCCGGCGTTCGCTACACCGTAATTCCGAACTTGGAACTCGGTACCGTTCTCCCCTACACCATTTTCACTGACTACGATGGCGTTGATGGTCCCGATGGCCTCGGCAACCTCCCCATCATGGTTCGCTACCAGTTTATGCCCGCCATGAACGCTTTCGTTGACGCTATTCTCCCCATTGGTGAAGAAGAACTCAATGACGATGGATTCGGCATTCATGTTGGTGTTCAATACTCTCAGAAGTTCGGCATGATCGACCTGGGTGCTGAAGCAGGCCTCCTCATCTCCACCGAAGGTGATGACGAAGTATCTCCCCCGTGGAACCTGAACGTCGGTGCAGAAGCTGACTTCGTTCTCGGTGGCCCCGTTACCCCGTACGTCGGCCTTGACATGAATATGTACCTGGGCGAATACACCCACGATGGTGATGAACTTCCTTGGTCCGACGCTAGCGGTACCCTCGGTCTGTGGCTCACCCTCGGTGTTGGCTACCAGGTCAACCAGATGATCAGCCTCGACGCCTCCTTCGGTCTCGGCTTCGGCGAAGACTACTATGGCGAAGACACTCCGATGTCTATCGACTTCAACGCCAAGTTCAACTTCTAATTTTTCCTAAGTTAGTTGAAAAAAGCTCCGTTCCTCAGGAACGGGGCTTTTTTTGATTAGAGTTCGGTTTAAAGTGTCAAAAATCACAAGTTGTACAACTAACTTTATTTAACAGGCAAACTTTACCACAGTTTTCTAAATTTGCGCCCAGAAGTTCAAAATCAAGGAGTTAAAATGTTCAAGAAAATCGTTATGGCTGCAGCTCTCGCAGTTTCTGCAGCTTTTGCAACTTGGGACTACTTCCCGATTCAGGAAGCTGGTAAGGGTACCGTACGTGGTGGCCTCTACTACGATTGGGATCATGACTGGTCTCAGGCCGGCCTCAGCATCGGCGCCCGCTACACCTTGATTCCCAACTTGGAACTTTCTCTTCAGGGTTGGGGCTACCAGTTCTGGAGCGAAGTGGACTGCGATGGTTGCTACAACGGCGGTGACGGCCTTCGTGATCTGACTATCGGCGCTCGCTACCAGGTCGCTCCCATGGTCAACGCATTCTTGGACTTCCGTCTTCCCATCGGTGGCGACGAAGTGACCAGTGACGAAGTCGCTATTTACCTCGGTGCACAGTTCTCTATGCCGATCCAGGGCGTTCAGGGTCTTTCCTTCGGTGCAGAAGGCGGCATTGACTGGGGCTTTGAACACGACAACTTCGAACGCGGTCTCGAAATCCACATGGGTGCAGAAGCCGACTTTGCCGTTCCCAACCAGATCTTCATTCCTTACCTGGGACTGCAATTCAAGCTGCAGCTGACCGAAGACACTTGGGAAGATGATGCAGGTCACGAATGGGGCAGAGACGACAGTGGCGACAGCCAGATCAACCTGTGGCTGGGCTGTAAGTTCGCTCTGAACCCGCAGATCCTTCTTGACGCACGTCTCATTATCCGCTCCGGCGATATGGACGGAGACGCAACCGGCCTCTATGCTGGCGTTGACTTCAACTTCTAATATAGACCGCTCGTACTAAACGCAAGTATTAAATCCTGTGTTAGGTACTCGCTCTCAAAAAGCTCGACTCCTGGCCGGGCTTTTTTCACAGACTGACCGCTCGTACTAATTGCAGGTGTTCAAATTCAACAAGAACCCCCTGGTTTTTAGCCAGGGGGTTCTTGTTCACTGCGAATTGTCTTCTGTTTTCTACTTCACGTCGTAAGCAGGTACCGGCAGAGCCTCGCCAGCTTTCATAGCCTTGTCGAGAGCGGCAGACTTTGCAGGATCCATCCACCAGTAAACAGGAATGGCATCTTCGCGGTTAAAGTTGTCCAACACCTTTTCGGGAGTCCCAAAACGGTTCCAATAAAGAATGCGGTGGTGGTCGCACTGCCACATCAAAACGTAGGGTACGATTTCAGAAAGGCGGTTATCCAGGGCCTTCAGAATTTCGTTACGCTTGGCCAGGTCAAACTCGGTCTTCTGCAATTCAATCAAGCTGTCCACCACGGCATCCTGCAAGCCACTCAGGTTATTGGTGCCCTTGTCCATGGCAGTCTTCGAAGACCAGCTGGCCTCGGGATCGCGAAGGCGGCCTGCGCCCCAGTTCACCCAGTAAAGGTCAAAGTCCGCATCGTCCAGTCGCTTTCGCAGGGTGCTCTGGCTCATCTGTTCGATGGTCGCCACAACGCCAATCTTCTTCAAGTCTTCCTGGAACAGCGTCAGGTGGCGAAGGTCTTCGCTGCTGGTAATAAAGTTGATCTTGAAGGGCTTGCCATCCTTTTCGAGAATGCCCTGGCCATTTACCTTATAGCCCGCTTCCGCAAACAGGGCTCGAGCGCTGTCGGGGTTAAACTTGTACAAAGTAGCGGTCGGATTCTGGTTGTTAGCCCACAGGTCCGGGTAGTAGCTGTTCAGCAGGAAGTACTGACCGTACATGTACTTCTCGTTCATGGCCTCGCGATTCAGCATAAAGTTCAGGGCGCGGCGGACACGGACATCCTGATACTCGGGCTTACGCAGGTTGATGGCCATGCCCTGGAAACCGATGGGTTCCTTATTGAAAATGCGCTGCTTTACGGCCCAGCCCTTCTGCACGGCGTCAAAGTCGGTCTGCTTCATCCAAATGCTGCTGGTGTAGATGGCATAGGCATTGAAGTCCTGCTTCTTGAATGCTTCCAGCGCCTTGGTCTGGTCGTTCATGAAGCGGTAGCGGATTTTCTGGAAGTTGTACTTACCGTGATTCCAGTTCTTCTTGAAGCCCCACCAGTCGGCACGGCGGGCCAGTTCAACAAAGCGGTCCTCGCGGAAGGTCTTGATGATGTAGGGGCCAGACACCACCGGAAAATCATAGCGGATCTGGTTGAAGTCCTTGCCCTGCCAGGCGTGCTTGGGGAAGGCCAGCATGCCGGCGGCTTCCCAGAAGTTGCCCCAGTGGACTTCCTTGGCAACCATCTTGACGGTCAGGCTATCCACAACTTCAGGACGGTCGAAACGACTGAGCCCCACCTTGAAAATAGGAGTCAAGTTTTTCTCGTCCATGATGACGTCGTAGTAGTATTGCACGTCTTCCGCAGTGATGGACTTGCCGTCGCTCCACTTGGCGCGGGAATCCACATGGAAGGTAAAGGTCTTGCCGTCTTCACCAACAGTCCAACTGTCCGCAAGAATTCCCACTTCCTTGTCTTCGGTGCTGTGGAGGCCAACCAGCGGTTCGAACATCATGCTCATCAGCTCTGCAGAAAAACTGTTGTAGTCCTCCCACATGTTGAAGGACTTGGGCATGGCAGAACCCCACAGGGTAATGGCGCCACAGGCACGAGCGTCCTTGGATGCCACCGGGTCAAACTCACCTGTCGCCTCGGGATCCTGGGGAATTACCGGGCAGTCCGCTTCGGAAATGGCTGCAGCCTTTGCAGACTTGGAGCCGGACTTTTCGTTACAAGCCGACAGGCCGAATGCAAGGGCTGTCACCGCGGCAAATGTCAAAACATTCTTATAAAACTTCATCTTTCGTATCTCTTCTGTAGGCGCCTTCAACGCCGTTCTCTCATATGTCTAGGGCAATCCCACGTGACGCTTGTTAAACTTCTTGGGTTTCGTATCGGCGACAGTACCCCTTTCCGCTTCGGCCTCCGCAGAGGCTGCATCCTCGGCGTAAAGCATTTCCAGTGTCACTCGGGCAGCTTCCTGCTCAGCCTTCTTCTTATTGGGGCCAGAACCGCGACCATAAGTTTTCTCATTGATATGGACTTCAGTCGTAAAAACCTTCTGATGTTCCGGGCCATCTTCGCCAATCAGAACATAGACAGGCGACGTACGGCGCTTGCCCTGAAGATATTCCAGCAAAATGCTCTTGTGGTTTACAAAGTCATCGGCAACGATAATGTCCTTGATTCGCGGAAAGTGGAACTTGTTCAAAATGGCGCGAACTTCTTCAAGGCCGCCATCCAGATACACGGCACCAAGCACAGCCTCGTAAGCATCAGCAAGAATCGTTTCCTTGCCGCGACCACCCATCTTGGCTTCTGACTTTCCAATCTTGATGTAGTCGATCAAGTCCCATTCCCTGCTGGACTGGGCGCAGGCATGCCCCGAAACGATGGCGCTCTTGCGCTTCGACAAGTCACCCTCTGGATCGTTGGGATAATTCTTGTACAGGTATTCGGTAGTGAGCATATTCAACACAGAATCGCCCAGAAATTCCAGACGTTCATTGTTGCTCTCGTAGGGCAGATCCGTTCCCATCAAGAAGGAACGATGGACCAGTGCATGGGCCAGCAGTTCCGGATCCCTAAACCTGTACCCAAGCTTTGCCTCAAGCCCGTCTTCGGACTTCTGGCGAAACCAGAGCTTTAAAACCTTGTGTAAAAGATTTTCGTTTTCCAAATGTTACTCCTATAAAGTCTGCGGGAACACCCCGCAAATATAATGGATAAAGGTAAAAAAATTACCGCTAGATTCCCGGTCATCCCCGTCACCCCCGTCAAGCGAGGGCGCAAGCGAGGAAGGCGCCGGACACGATACAAAAAACGGCCCCGGCTTTACACCAGGGACCGCTTTAAATTCCAAGGAATCTTGGGCTAATTAAGCCTTCTTGGATTCGATGAAGGCAACAACGTCTGCAACCTTCTGGAACTTTTCAGCATCGCTGTCGAGGATTTCAACTTCGAATTCGTCTTCGAGAGCCATGACCAGTTCGACGCGGTCGAGGGAGTCAGCACCGAGATCGTTACCGAATTCGGATTCCGGCTTCACATCTTCAGCCTTAACTTCGAGCTTGGCAACGATAACGTCGACAACCTTCTTAAAAATTTCTTCGTTCATTTTATTCTCCATTTGTTGGATTAAGTGTTTGTGTTTAATATAGTAAAAATTAACTAAGCGTTCAAGCCACCGTCAACGCCCAAAACCTGTCCGGTAATGTAGGAAGCGTCGTCGGATGCCAAAAATGCCACTGCCTTGGCCACATCTTCGGGGTTGCCAATGCGCTGCAGGGGGATAGAAGCGGCGTACTTTTCCTTGGTAGCGTCGTCCATCTTGGCAGTCATGTCGGTGCTGATAAAGCCAGGAGCCACAGCATTCACGGTAATGCCGCGAGAAGCCAGTTCCATAGCATTGGACTTGGTCATACCGATAACGCCAGCCTTGGCACCGGCATAGTTGGCCTGGCCAGCCTGACCGCGGATTGCGTTAATGCTGGTAATGTTGATAATGCGGCCTGCACGCTTGCCCATCATGGTGCGGGTAACAGCGCGAGTGCAAAGGAACACAGAACGGAGGTTGGTCTGGATGACGGCGTCAAAGTCTTCGTCCTTCATACGCATCAGAAGACCATCGCGGGTAATACCAGCGTTATTTACCAGAATATCTACAGTGCCCATGTCGGCAATGATCTGCTTGAACACGGTCTGAACGGTTTCAGAGTTGCCCACGTCGCAGGCGTAGCTCTTGACCGAGACCCCCAGTTCGGCGCTCAACTGGTTAGCCAAGTCTTCCTTGACAGAGGTGGAAAGGATGGCCACATCGGCACCTTCGCGTGCCAGTTCAGTTGCGATTGCCAGACCGATACCGCGGGAAGCGCCAGTAACGATTGCCTTCTTGCCAGTAAGTTTACCCATTTGATAGTTCCTTTATAATTGAATTAACCCTTCAGGGCAGCAAATGCTTCGATGGTTTCGACGGGGGTGACCTTCACGTCGCGGCTGATCTTGCGCATGAGGCCCATGAGAACCTTGCCGGAACCCACTTCAACACCCTGGGTTACACCGAGGGAGATAGCCTTGTTCATGCAGTCGTTCCAGCGGACCGGGGATACCAGCTGGCGGACCAGCAGGTCTGCAATTTCCTTGCCGGAGGTGACAGGTTCAGCGATCACGTTAGCGATGACCGGCTTAGCCACATCGTTGAAGGTAGTCCTTGCGATAGCTTCGGCCAGACCCGGCTGAGCGAACTGCATCAGCGGAGAGTGGAAAGCGCCAGACACTGCCAGAGGAATGGCCTTGATGCCAGCGGCACCGCAGTTTTCGCAGAGCTTGGCAACGCCTTCCTGAGCACCAGACACGACAATCTGGCCCGGGCAGTTGATGTTTGCGGGAACCACGACGCCAGCATCCTTCACGGCTTCGCAGAGTTCCAGAATCTTAGCTTCTTCCTGACCCATGATAGCGGCCATGGCACCCGGGTTCTTGGAACCGGCAGAGGCCATGAGTTCGCCGCGAGTGCGGACCAGGCGGAGACCGTCGGCAAAGCTGAAACCGCCGGCGGCATAGATTGCAGAGTATTCACCCAGGGAGTGACCTGCAACGTAGTCAAATTCAAAACCTTCGGACTTCAGGAGTTCCATGACCATTGCGGACACGGTGAAAAGAGCGGGCTGAGTATTGTCGGTGCTCTTGAGAACATCTTCCGGACCTTCAGCCATGAGCTTGGACAGAGAGAAGCCCAGGATTTCGTCAGCTTCCTGCATGATCTTCTTTGCAGGTTCAAAAGTAGAAGCGAGGGTCTGGCCCATACCGACGTACTGTGCGCCCTGGCCAGGGAAAAGAAGAATAGTCTTGGACATTGTTATTTCCTTAGTGTAAACAACGATTCAGTTTAATCAACATAAATGTAAAAAATATTCGACAATCAGGATTCACAATAGAACAAAACAAACCTTATAAATACACTTTGGAAGACTTACGTGTAAGACACTTCCATTTCAACCGCCGTTCCATCTACATACAAACTCACAAAAAAAAGACAGGTTTAAAACCTGTCTTTTTTTAAAGGGGATGCCGGCCTTCGCCGGCATGACATTTAATTAAGCCTGAGGAGCTTCGGCAGCAGCGGCGTCATCCTTGATTTCGGCAAGGCGGGCGTTCACAGCCTTGGCCACGCCGAGGCGGGCGTACTTGGCAGCCACTTCAACAGCCTTTTCGATAGCCAGAGCGTCGGAACGGCCGTGAGCGATAATGCCGGTACCGTTGAGACCCAGGAGCAAGGCGCCACCGGTCATGCGGTAGTCCCACATTTCGTCGAACTTGCGGCCAGCTTCGGAATCGATGTTGCCGAACATCTTGTGATGCATTTCGTAGAAGCCTTCGATCATCTTGAGGATTACGTTACCTGTAAAGCCAGAGGTAACAGCCACGTCGGCCTTGCCCATGATCAGGTCTTCACCTTCGATGTTGCCGATGAAGTTCACGGGAGCGTTCTTCAGGAGCTGGTAGGCTTCCTGGCAAACTGCGGGGCCCTTGTGTTCTTCTTCGCCCATGTTCACAAGACCGACCTTCGGCTTTTCGCGACCGAAGTAGGTTTCGGCAAATGCAGAACCTGCAATGGCGAAGTCTACGAGTACAGAAGCGCGTTCATCTACGTTAGCGCCAGCATCCACGAGGACGATGGGCTTTTCGGCGGTGGGAATCACGCAGCCGATAGGCGGACGGCCAAACTTTTCGGTGGTCTTGCCAAGAAGCATAAGGCAGCTAGCCATCATGGCGCCGGAGTTACCGGCACTGACGGATGCATCAACCTTGCCCATCTTCTGCAATGCAACGCAAGTCACCAGGCCAGAATGGGGCTTCTTCTTAAGGACCATGACAGGATGTTCATCCATGGCCACCGGATCCGGTGCGTCGACAACGGAAATGCCATGACCAGTATAGCCACGCTTTTCGAGACCAGCCTTGACCTCGGCCTCAGGTCCGCACAAAACGATATGCAGATCAGCATCCTTGTTCGCAGCGTTGATAGCGCCATCGATCACTACATCGGGAGCAAAATCGCCACCCAGGGCATCCAATGCTACTTTAACCATATGAACTCCTTATACAACAACAAAACGTCGTAATTCAAAATCTTTAATTACAAAAAAGCAAGTCCTAGCATAAGCTAGAACTTACCTTAATATAATCAAAAAAATTAGGCTTCGGCCTTCATGTCGATAACTTCGACACCATTGTAGTAACCGCAAACCGGGCACACGCGGTGCGGGCGCTTCACGGAACCGCAATGATCGCAAGTAGCCATAGCGGGCACTTCCATCTTCCAGTGAGTGCGGCGCTTGTCACGACGAGCGGTAGAGGTTTTTCTTTTAGGTACTGCCATTTTTAACTCCTGTTAGTCTAGTTCCCCTTGGACATCTTGTCTTTCAGGGCCTTGAGTTTGTCCCAGCGAGGGTCGGTCGTCTTTTCAGCGACAGATTCTTCGCCAGCTTGATTGTTTGTTACAAAGATAAAATCTTCGTCGGGATTTTTCACGGGTGCTTGCGGTTCTTGCAGTATAATTAGCTCACGAACGCACTCGGAAACATCGACGAAGTACTGCCCCAGGGGGATTTTGTAGGCATAAACGTCTACGTCCTCCTCATCCAGTTCTTGCTTGGACACCTGGATACGTTCCACTTCGACCACGATTTCAGTGGAGAAGGGTCGGTCGAACGGTTCCAGTGTGCGGGAGCAGGTCAGCGTCTGAACGCCAGAGATAGAGCCAGTCACAAGCCACTTGTTGTCGCCTTCGGGGCTAACCAGCACCTGAGCTACCAGATCGCCCTTTAGGTGCAGTTCGTCGAAGAGTTCAGGGGCATCGGCATGGGACCAGACCACCTGGCGGTCTTCGGGTTCAGTCAAGGTTTGTGCAATTTCTATTCTCACAGTGAGCGCAAATTTAGTAAATCACGGTATTTAAGTCAACATAGGGTATCATCGCAATAACGCTGGATATCCAGCAGAACCTTGCGGAATTCTTCCATCAAGGCCGGATGGGACTCAAAAATCACCTTGAAATTCTCTTCCTTAGCGGCATCTTCCAGCTTCTTCGCCATAAGGGAGACCTTGTCGGCCCCCACGTTCACCAGGCAAGACTTCAAGGCATGAACCTTGACCCGGTAGTTGGCCCAGTCAGACTTTTCGTAATACTCCTGGAGGTAGTAGTCAAAATGTTCGTCGGGCAAGGACTGCAACACTTCCTTGTACAGTCCCCTGTCATTAACGCAAAGGGCCAGCCCCTTCTCGAAATCGATCAACACCGATTCCGTTTTCACCTCAGGTTTCGCAACATCCGCCTCGTCTGACTTCATGTGGACCATCTCTGCCGGAAGGTGCCGCAGGAGCACCTTTTCTAGCAGGGAGCCGCGGACAGGCTTCGCCAGGAAGTCATCGAAGCCGCGAGCCAGGTACATCTCCTGGGCTCCCGACATGGCATTGGCCGTCAGCGCCACCACCTTGGCTTCAGCGGACTTGTTATTGGACTTCGCCTTCAACCGTTCCAAAGTTTCCACGCCATCCATCTGGGGCATCATATGGTCCATCAAGATAACCTGGTAGCAGTTTTCTTCTACTTTATTCAAACACTCCTGACCGCTCTCCACGCAGTCAATCTGCATCCTGGAATTTTTCAGCAGTCCCCTAACCACCATCAGGTTCATGCGGTTATCATCAACCACAAGAATCTTCGCCTCAGGCGCCTCGAAGCATTCCCGGAATACGCCTACAGACTGTTGCCCATCTGCATTTTCAAGGTCTGCGTTTCCTATGGCGGTCCCATTCACCACATCCTGGGACAGCACAAAATAGAACTCGGAGCCCTTGCCGTATTCGCTCTTGATCTGGAGAGAACTCCCCATCAGTTCAAGCAACTTCTCGGTAATGGAAAGTCCAAGGCCGGTCCCTTCGATGCCACGGTTACGGGTTTCTTCCAGTCGCTTGAAGGATTCCAGCAAGCGCGGTTTGTCTTCTTCGCGAACACCGACGCCCGTGTCCTTGACCGACACATAAAGTTTGCATTTCGAGTCTGCGGTCTCGCCCCAGACCTTCAATGTCACGGAACCCTTAGGCGTATACTTCACCGCATTGGTCAGCAAGTTCATGATAATCTGGCGCAGGCGGAAATCATCGCCCACCAACACCGACGGCAAATCAGGAGAAATCTCGGTCTTTAATTCCAGACCACGTTCTTCCACCTTCGTCGCAATCATGGTCTTCAAGTCGGCCAGGACGTTAGACAGTCTGTATTCCACCGGGACGATGTTCATCTTGCCGCTTTCAATTTTAGAGAAATCAAGGACGTCGTTCACCAGAGACAACAGCATGTTTCCTGCCAGCTTGATATTCCGGGCGTACTCCGCAATTTCTTCGGGCGTACCGCCGCGCAGGATCATCTCGTCCATGCCAAGCACCGCATTGATCGGCGTACGGATTTCATGGCTCATGCTGGCCAGGAAGTCGCTCTTGGCGTTGTTGGCCTTTTCGGCTTCGCGCTTCAGCAGTTCCTGAGTCTTGTAGGCTTCCTGGAGGGCGGCCTGTTCATCGTAATAGATGTTCTTCTGGTAGAGTACCGTAACCACCACCGTTATGCCCACCACAAAGGTGGAGGCCACCGTACTGATGTAGGTGTCGGCCATGTTCGTAAAAAGGTAGACGAAATCGGGGCGGTAATAGCCAATGCCATAGCTGGCTCCATCTAGAACAAAGGCGATTGCCATGGCGATGTACATGCGGCGCCCCTTCAGGGCAAAGGCGATATAGAAGAATTCGTAAACGAACCAGCTGTTCACGCCGCTACTCACACCTCCAGCCGAAAGCCAGACAATAGGCATGGCCACCAGAATACAGGCAATCAGGATCCAGAACCCAAGATCTTCGTGCCCCGTCTTACGTGCCACCACCGAAATAACCATCATGGCAAGGACAACCGAAGCCACCGCCATGATTCCCGCAAAACTGACTGACGCAGCAAGGCAAATCAGCAAACCGCAAGTGGTACCGATAATACCAGTCACCACGAACATGGTGTTGGTTCGCTGTTCCAGCGGCACACTGTGGTCATAGACATAACGTTCCGTCGAGAAGATAAACGCAGACCAGTAAAAAGCGGCAGCCGCCAAGCTGAGCGCAAAGACCGTATAATCAAGACGGGACGAGCCCAAGAATCCGGGGAACAGTTCCGACACGGCGCTGAACATGACCACCGTTGAAAAGCCCAGCAATGCAAAACGATACTTGCGGTGATAATCCCTATCGGAGCGGACCCACTTGTAAACCAGCAAACAAACTACCACAGCGGCCATCACGTAGGTAAACGTCAGATGCAACCCAAAGAGAACACTTGGAACCAGGTCAAACCGGTTGAATCCCTCTGGACGAGCCGCAAAGCTCAACATGATTTCCTTAAAAGGATTGATAATCCAGCAGACCGCATCAAGGCTAACCAGTATCAGGAGCAACTTATTTACATAGGGCACAAAAGGCCGGTCAGCCAGTTCCACAAGATGGAACGTAAATGCCACCACGCAAACCAACATGGACATCACACATATGTAATGCAAACTGGTAAAACAGGAGTAGGAAAAATACTCCACACTCATAACGCTTGCCAAATAAGTCAAGACAACCAAAGAACAGAAAGTACAGGTAACACCCAGCAGTCTACCTGCCGGTCCGCCTTTCTTAAACGATAGCACGGCCCCCAGTATGTCGAGCCCCATAAAGCCAAGGGCCGTTACCAGAAAGCCAATCTGGAACATCGTCATAAATACCTCAAATACTCCTTACAGAGGTAGATATAACATTTTTACACCGCGTTGTAAGTTTTTCTTAAGGAAAAAGCGTCATAAAACAAGAAGCCCGCGACAACCATCGCGAGCTTTTTTCGTAAAGCCTCTAGCCACGTAGTGGCGACCTCATACCTCAAAGGCCGCCCTCAAAGCGAAGCGACCTGATTACAGGTCAACCACTTCAGTCCAGCCGAACGGGTCTTCAGCTTCACCGAACTGGATAGCAGTGTACTTGGTGAAGAGTTCGGTGCAGACAGGGCCCGGATTCTTGCCATCGCCGT
>JAKSIG010000045.1 GCA_024398955.1 Fibrobacter sp.
TTTTTATACATGAAAACCCCGAAAGTTTTGTCCAACTTTCGGGGTTCACATCATTTTCGGGCCTTTTTTATTTGCCCACTGCGTGGGCAATTCTCTCGGCTCCACTTATTTTTGCACGCTTCGCGTGCGAACCTCCATCACTTCTCTACAACGTTCCCGAGAATGTGGTGGATTTTCTTTTTGTTGTAATAATCCGAAGGGCAGCTTAGGCTGTAGAAGATTTGCTCTACAAGTGCCTCTGTGTTAAAGTCATAAGAAGGCAGTCGCATTAAATAACTTTCGATGGAATTATCAAAGGCGATAAGGGTAGGGCCAACTTCTGGAGGAACAAAACCCATTGGCTGTTCCTCGACCATTTCCATAAGAATGCTGGCTACTTCGTCATTGACGCAGACCCATGGAATGTTTGGTTTACCTTGACGTTCTGCTAATGCTTGCTTGGCCAGATTAGCAAGTTTTTCTTTTTCAAGGGTGCGGGCGAAAGTTTCAACAGAATGCTTCTCGACTTTTTTACGAGCAATCTCCTTATAGTCCCACGGACTTGCAAATTCATCGTCAACATAGGAGTGAACTTGCAATCCCGAAGTTTCTAGCCCTATTAGACGATCCTTAGACCAGGAACTATTATGGTAAGGCGAAAAGTAATTGATTTCCTTTACGCCTTGACTCATGAGGTATCGACCCGTTTCTTGCCCAGGTTTTTCGCCAAAAGTAGAGTTGAAAAAAGTCCAGTTCAATTTTCGCAAAAATGTTTTAGGCGCCACATCTTCGGGATGTTCCCACCATACGGCCACAGGAAATTTTGCTCCAGCAAAAAAGTTCAGCAATGGCTGAAAACGCTGCACCAAAAGTGTAGAAAGGATTGCCCCTACGGCATTCGGAAAGTCCGACAGTCGGCGTTCATTTCCGCTGCGGTCTACAATCTTGCCGGTTTCATCATTGATGCCAAGCAAAGTCAACTTATAGCGATTGGCGCCAGCCTTCTTGTAAACCAAACGCAAAAAATCCAGTTCGCGTTCACTTTCGGGGGTAAAGCCACCCCAGCTATTGCATCGGGTTACGAAAATCAGTTCGCTTAAGGGATTGCTGTCGTTGACTATGCGATTTCTCGAAAAGAAATACTGCCTTCCGGATTTTTTAAGGATTCCAATAGAAACCTTCCCGTCTAAAAATTTGCGTAAGGTATTTAGCGATACATTGTAACGTACGGCAAGTTCCTTAGACTGCGGGAGTGGCTTAGAGGGAGTTATTACACCTTTTTCAAAATCCTGGTCAAATGCGTTGGAAAGTCGTTCTGCCACAGTTTCGCGAACCATGGGAATGACGCTCTTGGCAAGAGTCTTTCCCCAGAAACAGCCCTTGCCATGAATCTTGCAAATTTTTTCTTCGTCTGTAAGTTCTTTTAGGGCGCTTTGTACAGTTCCCGACGATGTTCTGCATATTTTTATGATATCGCGAATAGACGGAAGTCGATCTCCGTCTTTATGGGGCTGTTCTAGAAGGAATTGCTTAATTCGATTTTTCACACTGTTAAGATAACTTTTTTCGAACCGCAAAAACATTGAATGTAAAAAAGCCTACGCAGTAATAAAACTGCGTAGGCCTGTTTGTTTGGGGTTGGAGTGTTTTTTAAAGCTTGAAATCAATGCGGTAACGGCTGGCGTTTGCCTTGTTCACCCGTTCTCCCTTGGCATTAAAAGTGCCTCGGTTGGTGGGGAGGCGAGCTTCAGTCTTTAGCTTGCCGATGGCGGAACCATCGTCGCCAGGATTGCTAACGTCGCCACCCTTGGAATTGATGCCGCCTTCGGGGTCGGCCGGCACAATGCCGTCAAAGCCTTCTTCACCAGCCATGGTAAGAGAGAGTACCATGGCTCCCTGAGTAACGGTAGCATTGAAAATGGAAAGGTCGACTCGGTTACCGTCGAAGGTCCAGTTGCCATAACTCCAGCGATAAACGTCCTCATCGTCAAAGTCGTCAACCCAGTCCAGTGTAAAGTCTGAGCCGTTTTCGCCGGCACCCGGAGTATACTTATAGACCTTGACCCAGTTGATGTACTGGTTTACGGGGAGGATGGATTCGTCCCAGGGACCGACCCAAGCCGGTTCTTCGGAAGCCCACAGGTTAAAGCGCAAACCCTGAGGTTTCAGTCTCAGTTCTGCAACCTGGTCGTGGCCCTTTTCGTTCAGTTCGCCGGCCTTGGTCCTGCGAACTTCCTGACCATCGATTTCCCAGCTCATGTAATCCGGAGTCCATTCCATAACATAGGTATGGTAAGACTGATCTACGGCAGGAGACATGGGGTGGAGCTTTTCGCTGTACTGCTTTTTGTCGGGGCAGCCTTCTGCGGGGCCGTTTCCTGTAATAATGTTGGACTGGAATTCGTTGGGATTTTTGCCGAGAACTTCAATGTCCACTTCTACCCAAGGTTCATCGCAACCCATATAGGAGTCATTATGGTACAGGAACATGGAACTGACTGTTCCAGAACCGACAGCCATGCGCATACGGGCTTCGAATCTGCCATACTGCCAGGTGTCGGTGGTGTAAAGTTCTGCACCGGAATAATCCTTGGCGCAAACAGCGGCTGCTGCCATGGCCATGATAGAAAGACTGGTCTTGAAGTTCATAAAAATCTCGATGATTAAAGATTGAAGTCAATGCGGTAGCGGCTGGCGTTTGCCTTGTTCACGCGTTCGCCCTTGGCGTTAAAGGTTCCGCGGGACTTATGCTGCAACTGCTTGCCGCGAAGCTCCATAATAGCCTGCGGATTGTTGGGGTCTACTGTGCCGGGGCCAACGATCGGATCGACCTGACCACCGATAACAGGAGCGTCATTCTGGCTGCTGCTAGAAATTTGCTGTTCCCACGGGTTTACAGAGGATGAAGATGTTGGAGCGACCTGCTGGCTGTTAGAGGATTGGGGCTGCCAGGGATTCTGCTGCTGGCTGCTGGAAGAGGCAGGCTGCTGTATACTGCTTGAGCTCACTACAGGGGCAGGCTCGTTATCTTTAGGTACCTGGCCGTTGAACATTTCCTGGCCCTTCTTGGTAAGGGCGAGAATCAGCATGCCTTCTTTGGAGTAGATGTTCTTGTCGGTAAGGTCCACGCGGTTGCCCTCAAAGGTCCAGTCGCCCTTGCCCCAGCGAGAGCCGTCAAAGGTATCGAAATCATCGGTCCAGTCCAGAGTAAAGTCAGAACCGTTGGGACCTTGACCCGGAGTGTACTTGTAGCGCTTTACCCAGTTGATGAACTGGAATATGGGCAGGTTGTTTTCATTAAAAGAACCGACCCATGCCTCGGATTCAGAAGACCAAAGATTGAAACGGATGCCCTGTGCCTTTGTCAAGTTTGCGACCTGACCACCGACATCCTTGCGAACTTCGACACCGTCCAAAGTCCATCTGACGTAATCCGGAGTCCATTCCAGTCCATAAGTGTGGAATGCTGCGGTTGTGGCGGGATTGACAGAATGATGCTTTTCGCTGGTCACCTGTGCGCCAGCCTTGCCGGTAATGATGTTAGACTGGAAGCTACCTGGATTCTTGCCCAGAACTTCAATATCTATTTCTACCCAGGGGCGACCATCGGTTTTTTCGGAACCGTTGGCGTAGAGGAACATGGAGCTGACTGTACCGGAAGTCGCGCCCATCATCATACGGGCTTCGTACTTGCCGTACATCCATTCGTCTAAAGAGTAGAGTTCTGCGCCGGAATATGCTTTGTTTTGTGCCATAACGGTTACCGCTGTCATCGCAAGGAGTGCGACCGCCTTTTTGAAATTCATTGTTTCTCCTTTTCTCTACACCAGTCATAAAGCTATAAAGGTTGTTAATGCATTGCAACTCTACTAAATTGATATTTGTTACAACTGTATCAAGTGAATCTATAAAAATTGCAGGGTAAAAATGCTGTTTTAAAAAAAGCTCAGCTAGACTATAATGTGCGCTTAGCAAAAAGGGTTGAATTCGTCAGCCCTTTCTTTTTTGTATAAATGCTGCACAAATGTAACTTTTAACCTGCTCTGTCGGTTCGTTTCACAAGCATAATTTCAGTAATTCTGCAGCGTAGGCAATAGATTTATCATTCTAGAAATTGCGTTTTGTACAATTTGACAACGGAAAATGCCTTGGCCTTACGTTGTTTATCATGGGATAATTTAATTTTAGAGTGCTAGGAGGCAATAATGACAATTCATAAGTACTTAAACAAATTCTTTGTGGCTTGTGCGGCACTATTCTGGGCTGGCTGCAGTGACGATAATGGGGTGAATGTTTCTAAACAGGAACTTCCCGCTAGTTCTGAGTCAGGATCTAGTTCCCAAGAGGTGTCTAACGAAGACCCTCAATCCTCGGCCGCAGAGGAATCTTCCAGTTCTAATGCTCAACCTACGAGCTCTTCCTGGGGATATATTCCCTCATCCACCTCAGGCAAGGTGGTGGACCAAAAGGGGCTGAAACGGTATTCTGATTCTACCGTCACTTGCGATCACGTACTGGATTATGATTATGAGGGATGCCTGGGTGTTGTTCTAAGTCCAGATTATCGAGATTGTAAATGGTATAGGCAGGCCCTTTCCAAGGAAGGCTATTTCTTTGCCGACACGTTGAAGGCCTATAAGGAAGCTTTGCTGAATTGTGGGGTTCTTGCCATGCCGGAATATGGCTGTGAAATGGGTCCCCGAAAATATTACGAATGCACCGATGGCAAAACCTACCATCTTGCAGAAAACGGAATGGTGGTGACCGAAGAGGAAATCCGGGATATCCACATGGAACGGGATGGAATCGTAACGAAGGATCCGGAAGATGGTCGAGTATTCTCCTGTGCCCATTCGGATTATGTGAGCCTGGGTTCCATAGATGAAGAATTAAATCGTGCCGCTTATGATGAAATCCAGGCCTTGCTGAAGGATGAAAGTGTTAGCGAAGAGGCGAAAAAACGGCTGAAGAATCTGGTCTATCGCAACTATGAAGTTGTGATTGATGGCTATGGCTATTTCGCAGGTGGATTGTTCAAGAGCCAAACTTGTGCGGATGGCTCCATTGTGGAAAACCCGGAGGAGTATCAGGCTGTGTACGATAAAATTAAGAAGCACTACGACGACCTGATTGCGAAAGCTCTGGGTGCCTCCTCGGAAAATTAAAGCTCAGCTAGACTATAATGTGCGCTTAGCAAAAAGGGTTGAATTCGTCAGCCCTTTCTTTTTTGTATAAATGCTGCACAAATGTAACTTTTAACCTGCTCTGTCGGTTCGTTTCACAAGCATAATTTCAGTAATTCTGCAGCGTAGGCAATAGTACAACAGAGCGAAAAAAAAAGAGTAGGCAAGGCCTTGCCTTTTTGAGCACTAAAACTTATATTAGTAGTGAACAAAAGAACAAGTGTCCAAAATGTAAGTAGTTGATGGAAAAGTAGATATGGACGTGCGCGAAAAATTGAATATCCTTGCCGATGCAGCCAAGTACGATGTTTCCTGCTCATCAAGCGGTTCCAACAGGAACACCCCTAAAGGAGGCCTCGGAAATGGATGCAAGTCCGGAATTTGCCACACTTGGGCCGCCGATGGTCGATGCATTTCTTTGCTCAAGGTGCTAATGAGCAATGCCTGCAAGTACGACTGTGCCTATTGCGTCAACCGCCGCAGCAATGATATTCCTAGAGCGACTTTTACCCCTAACGAAATCATCAACCTGACGTTGGAATTTTATCGCCGTAATTACATCGAGGGGCTGTTCCTTAGTTCTGCAGTTATTGTTTCGCCCGATCATACTATGGAACTTCTTGTGAAGGTGGCCAAGGAATTGCGTACTGTTCACAAGTTTGGCGGCTATATCCATCTAAAATCCATTCCCGGCGCATCAGAAGAACTCCTTCACGAGGCGGGGCTGTATGCCGACCGCAGTAGCGTAAATATCGAGATTCCTACGGATAAGGCCCTGCAATACCTTGCTCCCGAAAAGAATCACGCTTCTGTCTTTCGCCCCATGAACTATCTGGCAGAGCGCAAGATAGAATACAATGCCGGCGGCAGTTTTTCCAGATATCGCCCAAAGTTTCTGCCTGCAGGTCAGAGCACCCAGATGATCGTGGGCGTTGCCGGAGAAACCGACTTACAGATACTGACTCTTTCAAACGGCTTCTACAGGCAGCAGCAAATGAAACGAGTGTACTTCTCGGGCTATGTTCCCATCAATGCCGACAAGCGTCTGCCTGTCATTACCACAAAGCCCCCGCTGGTACGAGAGCACAGGCTGTATCAGGCAGACTGGCTCATGCGTTTCTATAAGTTCAATTACAACGAGATTGTAGACGCTGCCCATCCTAATCTAGACCTTGAACTGGATCCTAAAATTTCGTGGGCCTTGCGTCATCCGGAGTTTTTCCCCGTCGATATTCAGACTGCCGATTACGAAATGCTCCTTCGGGTTCCGGGAATCGGGGTGAAGTCGGCCAACCTTATTGCCAGCGGTCGCAGGTTCTGCAAGATTCGCCTAGAGCAGCTGAAAAAGATGGGTGTAGTCATGAAGCGTGCCCAGTATTTCATCTACCATCCCGATACTCCCGCAAGTCTCCGCAGGCTTTATCCCGAAATGGTACGCCCCCTGCTTGTGGCGCAAACAAAACCGCAGCAGCTGAACTTTCTTGACGCGCTGGATTCTAAACCAGCACTGCTCACTGCATCGTAACACAAGGTCTTTTATGCTTTCTATTCAGTATGATTCTACTTTCGATGGCTTTTTAAGTGTCGTTTTCGAAGTTTACCGCCAGCGTCTAGATGTTGGTGCCATTGTCCCGAATCGCAGGGCAGGGGAGGCGACCGACCTTTTTCTGCAGCCCTTCTGGGTCGAAACCTCCGAAGAATCGGCCCGTCGTCTCAAGCGAGCCATTGCCAACGCCGCCAGTAGCGATGTGCTGGCTATGCTCGATATCGTCTTCCGTTCCGAAGAAGATGGCGTCGAAATGAAGATTCTAACCTTCCTGCGAAAGCTGTTTGCCGGAATCGATCCCAATTATGGAAGGAACCCAGCTTCTCCAGAAATGCTTCCGCTGTATCGCATTGCCCAGTCTGTCAGGCTAGAAATTGCCGACATGCGGGGGATGGTCCGTTTCAGCAAGACTTCCAATGGCACCTACTTTGCAGAAATCGAACCAAAGTACGACATTCTCGAAATTCTTACGCCGCATTTCCGTAACAGGTTTGCCAACGAACGCTGGGCCATTTACGATTCAAGGCGGAATTTTGGAGTGTATTACGACGGCCATTCCGCCGCCGAAGTTACCATTCCCAACCTAGAGAGCGTCAAGGCGGGAATGCCTCCCGACACAATCACTCAGCTTTGGAAGGATTACTACAATGCCATTTCCATCAAGGAACGTGAAAACCCTCGGCTGCTGCGGCGATGTCTGCCCGTACGCTACTGGAAGCACATGCCCGAGCGTGACGAAAGGAACCAGTTGGCTGCAGCCTGTCCGCCGCAAATAATGCGTCCGTCAGACGTGGCAAAGGCTAATTCTTTTGCGCGAATAGCGGCTCGGTAAAATATTTGTAAACGTGTTGTGAAATTCTCCCCATATATTGCGATTATTTTTATAAAATAAGCCCTTTTGCTTCAAATAATTGTATCTTTCTTTGTGTATAAGTCAAGTGATTTTTGTATTTGAATAAAGAATATCGCAGATCTTTTGGTTAGATGTAATGGGAGAAAAGAGCACTATGAATTTGGTACCGGCAAAACCTGGTTTTTTCGTACAGGACCGCTATCTTTTTAGCAAAGATAACGAAAAGGTCGTGTTGCGTGGTGTAAACCACATGTTTATCTGGACCGATCGCGAAGGTAAGACAATTCCCGAAATCGCAAAAACGGGTGCCAACTGCGTCCGTATCGTCTGGAACACTCGCGGTCGCATTAGCGATCTTGATAACATCATCGGCCTTTGCATTGCCAATGGCATGATTCCCATTCCCGAAATTCACGATACCACCGGTAACTGGGAAAAGCTGCCCGAGGCCTTGGATTACTGGCTTCGTGACGAAACCCTCCAGATGATCTCAAATCATCAGCAGTACCTGATCATTAACGTAGGTAACGAACCCGGTGAACAGGAAATGCCAGAAGAAGACTTCTTCATGGCATACAATGCCATTGTTACCAAGATGCGTGCTGCCGGTATCCGTGTCCCCATCATGATCGATGCGGATATGTGGGGCCAGAGCGAAAAGAACTTGCTGAATGTTGGCCCTAAGCTGTTGCAGGCAGACCCTGAACATAACTTGCTGTTCTCCATTCACATGTGGTGGCCTTCGGAACATCACGACGCTCAGGCTACGGGCTACGCAACGGTCGAAGATCGCGTTAAGGGCGTTCTCAAGGCTTCTGTCGATAAGAAGCTGCCTCTTATCGTAGGCGAGTTTGCTCCTGTCGCCGTGGGTGGCGCAAAAGATATTCCTTACAGACTCATCATGTCAGAAGCCGAGCGTCTTGATATTGGCTGGCTGGCCTGGAGCTGGGGCCCGGGTAACTTCGACAGTCCCGAAATGGATATGACCGTCCATGGATCCGTTAATACCCTTGTGGCCTGGGGCAAGGAAATCTGCCTCGACAGTCCCAACGGCATCCAGAATACAAGCGTTATTCCAAACTTCATTCAGAACAAGGATTATGCCACGGGTTCCCTGTCTGCAGGCTCCAACCTGATTCAGAATGGCGACTTTACCGACGAAGAGGCTATATCTGGCTGGGTAACCGATTTTTGGGGCGGTACGGCTAACGTATCCATCAAGGATGGGGCCGCCCGATTCGAAATCCAGAAGGCCGGCAAGGAATCCTGGAACCTTCAGTTCAAGCAGCGCCTGGCCTTGCGCAATGGTGTTACCTACGTGTTCAGCATGCGCGCCAAGGCCGACAAGCCTCGTACGCTCCATGTGAACATCAAGAAGGACGACGATACGTATACGCCTTATGCAAACGGCCGTATCCTAGACCTGAGCACCAGCTGGCAGAACTTCAGCTGGAAGTTTACCATGAAGGAAGACACCGATAACGATGCCTTGCTGCTCTTTGATATGGGCGGTGTGCCTATTTCCTGGAGCCTGGCCGATATCAGCCTGGTGCAGGCCCGCAGTGTGGCCGACCGACTGAACCGTACCTTCCAGCGCAATGTGCAAAAGAATTCCGGCTACTTTAATGCTCCCAACGTTCCCTGGGAACTGCACCTGTATTCCGTAAAGGGCGAACTTCTCGAAGTTCTCGACCGTGGCAAAGGTGGCGAAGGTATGCGTCAATACCCCAAGACCGAACGTGGCGGCATCCTGGTGGTTAAAGAAGTCTAATTCCCAGTAGAATCGACAAAATTTAAAGATCCCTCTGCATGCGCAGGGGGATTTTTTGTGACTTTCATCAGCGTAAAATGTCTGTTTTGTATCATAACTCGGTTTGAAAACGATGTTTTTTGATATAAAAATTGCGAAATTTAATAAAAAATCAACTTTTTGTATCTAAATACACTTGACTTTCGCGATACAAATTATATATTGCTGTATGTATGAAACCGGTGATAGAATACAACAATTTTCGCGAGTTCTTGCGAGACTCCTACCAGGAGCGCAAGTTCCGTACCGGTTTTACCTGGCGTGATTTTGCCAAGGCTGCAGGATATTCTTCGCCTGTATTCCTGAAGCTGGTCTGCGATGGCAAGGCCAACCTTAGCGAGGTTGGCATCGAACGTGTTGCCGCCGCACTGGGGCTTTCGGGCATCGACCTGCAGTATTTCCGCCTGCTGGTAAATTTCGACCAGGAAAAGGATTCTGTTGCCAAGCGCGAAGTCTATAAGGAGCTTCGCAAGCTGGCCAAGGATAACTCTCTCACATTGGTGGGGGAGGATCAGTACGATTATTACGACAGCTGGCTGAATCCGGTTCTGCGTGAAATTGCTCCCAAGATGAAGGGGGCTACTCCCGCCAAGCTGGCTAACCTGTGCGTGTTCGATGCAGATACCAAGAAGGTCAAGAAATCTCTGGAAACTCTCCAGGATACGGGCCTGCTAGAAAAAGACGAGAATGGCAACTACATTCAGGTTTCCAAGTCCCTGACAACGGGACATCTGGATGTGGCTTCTATGGCTATTCGCGAAATGCATCGTCAGATGGGTGAACTCGCCGTTGAAGCCCTGGACAAGGTTCCCTTTAAGGAACGTGACATTTCTGGCATGACCATGGGTATTTCTGCAACGGCTTATGATCGTATTCAAAAGGAACTTGCTGATTTCCGCCGTCGTATTGCTGCCATTGTCATGGAAGACGAAGGTGCCGAACGGGTTTATCGCATGAACCTGCAGCTGTTCCCGCTGACAAAGCCCATGGCTACCGACGAAAACGACAAGGAGGCAAAATGAGGAATCTAGCTTTGCCTTTTGTCGCTACAGTCTTTGCGGCCTCTTTCTTTTGCAGCTGTTCCGAAAGCGATAAGACTACCGTTGCTGGCGGCATTAGCGAAGAAACCAATTCTGTTGCAGGTGTGCTTACAGATCTTAAGGGCAATCCCGTAAAGGGTGTTGCCGTTCTGGCTCGTCACACTTCCGTTGACACATTGCAGTTTACCGACACGACTTCAGAAAAAGGCGAATTTGCCTTCCCGATTGTTCGTCAGGGTACTTATGGTCTTTCGGCCTCTGTAGACTCTGCTGCCTACTATGCCTTGATTAATTACGAGGGCGAGGCTCTTGATATCGAAGCGGAATTGCGCTTGGTTGCCGATGTCGCAGAATCCGTGGTCCTGAGCGAAGATGCCGACCTGAATGGAATCGAAGTCTTTGTTCCAGGTACAAACTGGGCTGCGACGACCGATTCCCTGGGCAAGTTCAAGCTTGAAGGCATTCCGCAGGGTAGCTATGCTCTGCAGGTAAAGTCTCCGGATCCGGAACGCTATTTGACAGCCCAGTTTGCAATGGATTTGTCTTCTGCAGGCGTTCGCATGAACGGCCCGCTGCCTGAAAACCTGAACATCAGCGATGTCAAGCTGGTCGACGCACCTGTTGCCGAAATGACATTGCCCTTGTCTTCTGAATACGGTCTCCTGAGCTGGTGGCCTATGGACTATACCGCCGAAGTCGGGAATGATACCGTAACGACAGATGCCCGTGGCCGTGTTGGAACCACAAAACTTTATGGCGACGTTGAGCTGGAACAAGGTGTAGTGGGCAAGGCGATTCAGTTTAACGATGCAAGCCAGTTTGGTGTAATCGAAGATGACCGTGGAATCTTGGACAGCCTGAACGAAATGACTCTTGAAGCTTTTGTCAAGATCGATCAGTTGCCCAATGCCAAGGAATCGTACCAGAAGAACATTTTTGGCAAACTTGGATTTGGTTCCGAGGGCGACAAGAATGTCTTTAGTCTGGCGCTTGTCAATAAAGTCTGCGGTGTAGAAAAGCCGGCCTTGGCCTTCTTTATGGCCGATGGTTCTGGCAAAGAATTTTCTTGTGAAAGTGCAGTGGTATCAAGTGCTGCCTTTGTGAAAAACGTATGGGTTCATGTGGTAGTGACGTGGAAGGATGGTTCCGCAAGTCTATACCAGAATTCTGAACTTACAGGAAGTGGCGACATAGGAGTAAAAATGTTGCTGCCTTCCGACGAGCCCATCTTCTTTGGTAAAGAAGATCTGGACTTCGAGCTGGATGATGTGCGATTGGGTGCAAAAGCAATAACTTCAGCAGATGTACTGTACAGGTACTATCAAAAGACGGGAGGTAAATTATGATTGCCGTCGAGAACAATTCCATTGAACTGGCCACTTTCGAAGCAAACGAACATGGCCGACTCATTAGCGGAAACAGGCGCTTTTGCCGTATGTTCGGGTTCCAGGAATCCGAGGTGCAGTGGCATTACGTTACGGATTTGTGCCGCAATGCAAAGGATTGGGTTTCCTTCAGTGCGTCTACCGAGGATTGCATTAGCGTACGCATGAAGAACCGTAAGGGCAGAAGCTTCTGCTGCAAGTTGTTCCGCAATGTCAAGCAGGATGACAATGGTAACGTAGTCTTTTCTGCTACGGTCCACCGTGTTGGCGATCCCGAAGCTGTTAAGCCGGTTTCTGCATCCCAGCCGCAGACAATCGTCTTCTTGGCGAAATGTGCGCACTGTGGAGAACAGGTACCTGTGGCTACGGCAGGAGAAGCCCGAATCCGCCTGCTTTGCGATAGCTGTGCGGCTAAGGTTTATCCCGAAGCATACAACCTGCATTCTGCGCAAGTGTAACGGGCTATCTAGAATTTTCAATCAAACACATAAAAAAGAACGTACGGGATTTTCCCGTACGTTCTTTTTTATGACGGCGGAGCCTCTCCTAATAAAAAAAGCGCCTCTTACGAGACGCTTCTTTTTAATTTCTATAGGAACCGGATTAGTCGCCGAATGCGTTGTCTGCTGCTTCGCTCACCTGTGCGGTGTTTTCTGCAGTCATTTCGACTTCTTCTGCGGCAGCTGCTTCTGCTTCGGCCTGAGCCTTCTTTTCAGAAATAGTGAGCTTGCCTTCCTTGAACTTGTACATGGCGATGGTGGTGGGCTTCTTGTTCAACTGAATGTAACCCTGACCAGCCTGCTTGTTGATGAAGCGAGCTTCCTGAGCCATCATTACAACAGCACGGAAGACAGAACCCTGACATTCTTCACTTGCGTAAATGTCGTCAAGATAAACTCTCTGATCGTCAGCCATCTTTTGTACCTCACGTTAAGGTTTTTGTGTTCCTACAAAAAATTCTCAAATGCTTTGTCCAAAACATTTGAGAAGTTTTGTTTTAGAAGAGGGAGAGGGATTCGAACCCTCGTTACCGCGAGGTAAACACGCTTTCCAAGCGTGCGCCTTCAACCACTCGGCCATCCCTCCAAGGATGTGCGCCAAATATATAATTATATTCGGCGCTTGTCAAGGTGTTTTGCTCTTTTTTTAGCATTTTTCGCAAAAAAAATGCAATTTTTTTGAAAAATTCTTTCAAAGCGCCTAGAATTTGCTCAGTTCGTCCCATACCACCTTCATCAGGGGCTCGATGGTCTTTGCAGTAAAGTCAAAATTGATGTTTGCTGCTCGGAACATTTCAGGAACTGTAACACTGTAGCCCAGGCTTTCTGCCTTGAACAGGTCGTCGATGGCTTTCTGCGGATCCTTCTTGAAGTTGGCCCATACCTGCAGGGCTCCCAGCTGGGCGATGCCGTACTCAATGTAGTAGAAGGGGCATTCGAACAAATGAAGCTGCTTTTGCCACATGTTGTTGCGGAACTTTTCGAGACCGGTGTAATCCACGCCGGCATCGTAACGGTCCATGATCTTGGACCAAATTTCTTCGCGGTCGGCGGCGGTGTGGTTGGGGCGGCTGTAAAGTTCGTGCTGGAAGCTGTCGATGCTTGCCACCCAGGGGAACAGCCAGATTACGTCTTCTAGCTGGCCTTCGACGCTGCGGGCGATAGATTCGGTATCGTTTCCGTAGAAAGGCTTCAGGTTTGACGCGCCAATCAGTTCCATGCTCATGCTGGCCACTTCTGCAAATTCCGAGGGAACATCGCGGTAGGCGAGAATAGGCTGGTCTGCCAGGCCGAACTGATGGAACGAATGGCCCGATTCGTGGAGCAGCGTATAGATGTCGCGGTCGGTGCCAGCAGAGTTCATAAAGATAAAGGGCAGGCGAGATTCGTCAAAGCCAATCTGGTAGCCGCCGGGTGCCTTGCCCAGGCGGGAATCCGGATCGATCAGCTTCTGAGCCTGCATCTGGCGGGCCCACTTGCCTGCCTGCGGGTGAATGCTTTCAAAAATCTGGTCAACCTTTTCGATCAGCTCGTCGCCTGACTTGTAAGGCTTTAGCGGTTCGCGGTTCAGCGGGTCAACGCTCAGGTCCCAGGGGCGGAGTTTTGCAAGGCCCATCTTTGCCGCACGCTTCTTGTAGATTTCTTTAAGCAGGGGCAGCACCAGCTTTTCTACACTTTCGTGAAAGTCCTTGCAATGCCTGGGCGTGTAGTCGCGGCGCTTGGCCATGTAGATAAAGTCGATGTAATCCTTGCAGTGGGCGTTCTTTGCAATCTTGTTGCGGATGGCGAACAGCTCGTCGAAGGACTTGTCCAGGGCGTCCTTATCCTGCATGCGGCGTTCCCACATGGTGCGCCAGGCCTTTTCGCGGAGGTCGCGGTCGGTGCGTTCCAGGTAAGTTCCCAGCTGCTGCATGGTCTGAGTCTTGCCGTCGAATTCAACACTCATGCCGCCAGTGATCTTCTGGTAGGCCTGCACAGCCTTCATTTCGTCTGTTTCCAACGGGATATTCTCGGGGCTGAACAAATCCAGAGAAAGCTGGACGCTCTTGAACCACACGCCGAATTCATCCTTAAGCAAGTCCTTTGCCGGATGGGCCATTAGCTTCTTGTTCAGCTTGTCATCGAATTCACTGCTGATGGGTTCGATATTGGCAACGAAACTTTCGTAAGCGTTGGCTGCCTCTTCGTCCTTGGTGTTTACCGTCATGGCCACGTAGCGGCGGCAGCTTACTTCTTGCAGCACGGAACCCAGCTCGCTCCACTTCATGATCCAGGCGCGAAGCGCGTCTGCGGAATTATCGATCTTCTCGTCTAATAATTCCTGGAACAAATTCTGCACTTGTTCGGTGCTATCTACATTAAAATCTTCAGGTACAAATTTACGGTTCATATAAGTTATTCCAAATAAACTAATTGTTGGGGAGGATCGCTCCAACCCAGTCGTTGACAATCCCGTTCAGCACAGAAGTTCGAGCCTTGTCGGCCAATTCAACTTTTTCTTCTTGAGTAATTGTCTTGTTCATGTCGAATTCCAGCGGTACTGTACTATCGTCTTCAGTTAACGAAACGTCCAAACGTCCTACCAAATTAAATGCGTTTACATCGCCCAGCTTAAACAGACGGCGGTCTAGTGGCATGTAGGTTGCGACAGTAAAGTGATTTTCGCCGGGAACCAACTTTACGGAATCCTTCAAGTCCACCGGCAAAGACATCAGCGAATCGAGCTTGACAACTGCAGTCAATTTCTTTATCCAGAGAGTGTCCTGTCCGCCATTCTTGGCGACCACATTGACCGACAGGTGGGCGCGACCAATTTCTTTTTCGAGAATGCCGCGGGCAAAATCCTGCACCATGGCGATCACCTGTGGATTCGGCAGCAAACTGCCCAGCCCCTTTTGGGGGAACAGATCCTTGTTGATTTCTACAGAATCCAACGTCATGGACTCGAATTCCAGAGTCGTCTTCAGCAAAATATCGGCCGCACTTAGTTTCTTTGAAACTGTACAGCCGAACAGGACCAACAGAATCAAGGCCAGTACAGTTAGGATTATTTTTCTTTTAAAAATCACAATGGAGTTCCGCAATCTTTTTTATAAAAATAAAAAAATCCAGCCTCACAAACCGCAAGGCTGGATTCAATTCTTTGAATGTCCGCTAGCCGTTACTTTTCAGACTTGTCTTCGTCTGCGTGGCAGGGGCAATGGTAGCAGTCGCCTGTTTCTGCGTAGTCCTTACCGGTCCAGCAGTAGGTGCAGAGCTGATCTTCGGGCAGGCCGATAGCCTGGATAAGATCGTCGATACGCTGGAAGGCCAGGGTTGTGAGGTTCAGGTTGCGACGGATGTAGTCCACCATTTCCTTGTATTCCGTGGAATCCGGATTGGTGTACTTGTCCAGATCGGCGTTCTCGCCTTCCTTTTCGCGGATGTAGCGGCGGGTAATCAAGTCGTACACGCTCTTGGAACGGGAGAAGTTGATGAACTTACAGGGGTAAACCAGGGGAGGACATGCAATGCGCATGTGGGTTTCCTTACAGCCCATGGAGTAAAGCTTTTCGGCCTGCTTGCCCAGCTGGGTACCGCGGACGATGGAGTCGTCGCAGAACACCAGACGCTTGTTGTCGATAAGACCCGGAATAGGAATGAGCTTCATGGATGCAACGTGTTCGCGCTGACGCTGGTCCTGAGGCATAAAGGAACGTGCCCAAGTCGGAGTGTACTTTACGAAGGGGCGGGCGAACTTGATGCCAGCCTCGTGAGCGTAACCCAGTGCGTGGGAAGTGCCGGAGTCAGGGATACCGCAGGCGGCGTCGGCTTCAGTCGGAGTGCGCTTTGCAAGTGCGGAACCGCAACGGTAGCGAGTCATTTCCACATTACGGCCTTCGTAGGCAGATGCCGGATAGCCGTAGTAAACCCACAGGAAGGAGCAAATAGCCATCTTCTTGCCCGGTTCCACCAGAGTATTGATTCCATCGGGGGTGAGTTCTGCAATTTCGCCCGGGCCCAAGTCGCGAAGGTGGTTGTAGCCAAGGTTGGGGAGGGCGCAGCTTTCCTGAACGGCAATGAGGGCGCCGTCCTTCTGGCCGATGATGATCGGAGTACGGCCCCATTTGTCGCGGGAAGCGTAGAACTTGCCATTGCTGTCCATGACCAGCACAGAGCAGCTACCCTTCACCTTCTGCTGCACGTAGTTAAGACCAGCAACAATGGAATCCTGGGTGGCGATCAATGCGGAAACCACTTCGGTAGGACCAACCATACCGCTGGTGGTAGAATACTGAAGCTGCATGCAGTTGTTCTGGAACAACTCGTTCTTCAAGTCTTCGATGTTACTGATGAGGCCTACGGTAACCAGGGCGAAAGTGCCGTGCTTGCAGGTCATGACCAGCGGCTGCGGGTCGGTATCGGAAATAACGCCCAGGCCTACGTTGCCAGCGAACTTGGCCAGGTCGTTTTCGAACTTGCTGCGGAACGGGGTGTTCTGGATGTTGTGGATGGAACGATGGAAGTTGCCATCGGCCTTCAGCACAGCCAGACCGCCGCGGTGAGTACCGAGATGAGAGTGATAGTCAGTACCGAAGAACAGATCCGTTACGCAATCGTTCTTGGAAATAACGCCACAAAAGCCGCCCATAAAGACTCCTTAGTCGGGGATTTTACGGGCATAAAGATAGAAATCTTGTAAAAAAATCAGGATTTGTATAACGAGATTAAGGAAAAAATAAAGTGGAAAAGGGGAGGCAAGATAAAGTGAGGAAAGGTATTTTTCTTGAAATGTTGGAAAATGAAGGAAAACAGCTCTAAAAAGGTTGGAAAAGTGTGTGAATGAGTTTCTTTGTGTACATCTATCACGTTTTCTACAGATATTATGTGTGGATTTATCACATTTTCTACAAAATTAAATCTATATTAGTATTTGATAGAGGTGCCTATGAAACGTAAAATCCTTGACGAACTTTTGCAATGGAAGAATCGCAAAGACCGGAAACCGCTCATATTGCGGGGTGTTCGCCAATGCGGAAAAACGTGGGCACTAAAGGAATTTGGCCGCACCAGCTTTGAAAATGTGGCCTATTTCAACTTCGATTTTGACCAAAGTCTCGCTTCTGTTTTCGAAAGCACAAAGGATCCCAAGCGCTTGATTCCACAACTTTCCCTGTTGAGTGGAGTCCCCATAGAACCGCAAAAAACGCTCATTGTATTCGATGAAATCCAGTGCTGCGGCAAGGCGCTGAACAGCCTCAAGTATTTTTGCGAAGACGCTCCAGAATATGCAGTAGCAAGCGCGGGTTCGTTACTCGGAGTCTCGCTTTCGAAGGACGGCTTCCCTGTAGGGAAGGTCCAGTTCCTGGATGTCTATCCCATGGATTTTGAAGAGTATCTGGCCGCCTCGGGAGCAGAGAACTTTGCTAATTACATGCAGTCCATTGATTCGCTAGAAAATATTCCGCTTGCGTTTGCTTCTCCTCTCGAAGAAAAACTCAAGCAGTATTTTGTGAGCGGGGGGATGCCTGGTGTAGTCAAGAATTTTGTTCAAAATTACGATTCCACCCAAGTGGATTTCGGGCTCGATGAACTGAACGATTCTTACGAGCGTGATTTTGCCCGCCATGCCGATCGCGGTGATTTTCCAAGAATATCCTTGATTTGGAAATCCGTGCCGTCACAGCTTGCGCGTGAAAACAAAAAGTTCATGTACAGCGCGGCAAAACCCGGAGCTCGTGCCCGTGAATACGAAGATGCGCTAATGTGGTTGGTAAATGCAGGTCTTACGTACAAAGTAGCGCGTATCAAGAAGCCGGGAATACCCTTGTTGGCGTATGAAGATTTGTCCGCCTTCAAAATCTACTTGGCCGATGTAGGCCTATTGCGCAGACTTTCGAGAGTGACTCCGCAAACGGTCATCCAGGGTGATGCTCTCTATACGGAATTTCGTGGAGCATTTGCCGAAAACTATGTGCTGCAGGCGCTGCGTAAGCAATATGGCAAAAATATATTCTACTGGACCGATGAAAATTCAAGATACGAAGTGGACTTCATCGTTCAGCATGAAAGCTTCATTATCCCAGTAGAAGTGAAGTCCGGTAAAAACATTATTTCGACCAGCATGAAAAACTATGCGAGCCGTTTTGATGACACCACAAAACTTCGCGTCCGTTTCTCCATGAAAAATCTGGCCCTTGACGAGAACGTTTTGAACATACCGCTCTATCTCGCCGACCAGGCGAAGCGCCTCATTGCGCTTGCAGTAGATAAAATGGGCTGAAGCGTAAGTTCGCTTAAAGTTTCCCCTTGAAAAACTCGCATTCCTCGTCATTGCAAAGGTGGGCGAGGGGGAGTTTCATGTTCACGTGGAATACGTGAGAAATTTCCTTGGTTTCGGGGGTCCCGTAGGATTTAAAGACGTGGGGGAGGTTAAGCTTTGAAAGAGCCTTAGCTATGTGGCGGTTCTGCAGTTTCAGAAAGTCGTACTCGCCTGTCATCACAAATGCTGGCGGAAAATCTGCGGTTAGATTGTCCATCACGTTTAAGTATTCGCAGCATTCTTCCAGATGCTCGCCGAACAAGTCGACCATGATGTCAGCGTGATTGTCGCGGTCGTTGGTCACGTCGTAAAGACCGCAGTTCAAGGCAACTGCCCGAGGTTTGAAAGCTAGGGGAGGATTGATCCTCGCCTGTTTCCCGTACCAGAATTTTGCGGCATCCTGCACTTTACGAGCGTATTCCGGATTCACACAATAAATGGAATAAAGTGCAGCGTAGTTTGCTCCAGCGGAATCACCTACCATAAAGATATTCTCAGTGTCCAGATTGTGCTTGTCGGCGTTATCCATAACCCAATGCAGCACTGCGTCGGTATCTTCCAGCGCTGCCGGGAACTTGTATTCGGGCGCAAGTCTGTAGTTGAAATTCACGCAGGCAAAGCCACGCTGGGCAAGACTCATCAGGTAGAATTTGTAGGTTTCCTTCTGGCCGTACACGAATGCGCCACCATGGATACTGATGATTACCGGGAGCTTCTGCGCGGCATCATTCGCAGCACCTTTTACGACATCGTTTACATTCGTATATTTTGTCGCATCCTTGGGCATGTACAGATCCAGCAGGTTCCAGCTGTCGTATGTGCCATAAGGAATATCCTTGAATGCAACAACGTCCGCGGGCTCCTCAAGTCCTGCGTCACGGGCCTGGTCGGCAGCAAGCCATTCAACTCTGTATTTTTCGCTGGTCTGGGACATAGGAATTTCCTGTTGTTCATTGATAATGCTGGATTAAAGATACAATCAACAAATCAGATTGATTAATTGTATCAGTAATTTGATAATTAGATATAGTAGTCGGATATATTTTGTTTTCAATTTTTTTTCCTTTTAAAGAGTGTTTTCGTTTCTCATTTTCATTTTTTCCTTTTATCCATCTCCCCTAATGCATCTTATCTGAACTTCCGATAATGCGGATTATGTAAACTAAAGAATGCAAAAAAAGTCCTGTAGCGATGCGACAAATTTTTCCACGTAGTGCGAAGGATTTTTCCACGCTTCCCCATGATTCTACAGGAGCCAGCCGCGAACGCGCTGGCCTATTTCATGCCTAGACTTCAGCAAGACCCTGACAAGGATTCTGATGCTTCCCTGGGCCTGTCATAAGCGAAAATTGCCGAATTCAAGCAAATTTCGGCAATTCTAGGCCTCCGCGCCAATATCTGCCAAGGTCTTGCCAGGCTCTTGTGAAGGCTCCTGACAGAGTCTTTCGAGGATCCTGTGAAGGTCTTGTAGGATGGTTTCTAAGTCGGCTGTACCGACGGTGCAAAGGTTTTTCCACGTTTTTGAACTGTTTTGGCCAGTTTCCCGTGGAATTCGTCCGCGCTCACCGTGGAAAATCCCCCTGCATTGAAAATAAGTCCCGCCGGGGCTGCGCACTTCCCCGGCGAGACCGTTACTGAAAGCATTACTATCAGGTGAATGATAATGAATGCGTCGACGTTCGCCGACAGTCCAAATTTACTAACACTCTTTGCCAGATGCTCATTTATACCGCAAACTCATCAATTTTGCAAACAACTGTTTGCACGAGAGTCGCGGCTGCACAAGCTTGCTTGGGCAGACACCTGTCCTCGCATGCCGGGGATGACCGAGTGCTAGGTTGTTCTGTAAACAACTGTTTGCACGAGTGTCGCGGCTGCACAAGCTTGCTTGGGCATACACCAGTCCTCGCTTGCCGGGGATGACCAACACAAATCCTCAAAGATGCACTTTTTTCATTGAAATTCGAATTGTTTCAAATATAAACGTTTTTATAAAAAATTAACTTTGGCACGTATTTTGCGATGAAAAGCGAAAAAAAGACGAAATTTAAACATAAAATCCAGTCCATCTGGAAACACACAAGGAAACATTATGGCTGACGAAAATTTGCAGGAACCCTCCGCTGAAGAACGCGCAAAGTTTGAAGAAGATGTACTTAAGGCCGCCCAAGATGCCATGAAGATGGAAGCCGAAGCCAACGCTCAGGCTGCTGGCGACAATTCCGCAGCTCAGGACTCCCCCGCAGAACAGCCGGCTGATGCTCCTGCCGAAGCCGCCCCGGAATCCACTGAATCTGCCGAAGATATTCTTAAGGCTGAGCTGGCCGCTGCCAACGATCGCAACTTGCGTCTCATGGCCGAATTCGATAACTTCCGCCGCCGCAGCGCCCGCGAACAGCTGGATATCATTGAAACAGCCAACGGCAAGCTCCTCGAAAAGCTGTCCGAAGTCCTTGACAATTTTGAACGTGCCTTTGCCTCCGAAAACAAGGCCAAGGATCTTGAAACCTTCGAAAAGGGCATGCAGATGATTCACGATCAGTTCGCCAAGGTTCTTTTTGACGCCGGTCTCGAACAGATTGATCCCACCGGTCAGGAATTCGATCCGAACTGCCACGAAGCCTTGATGCAGCAGCCTTCCGAAGAAATTCCCGAAAACCATGTGGTAACTGTTTTCATGAAGGGCTACAAGCTCAAGAACAAGATCCTTAAGCCCGCAAAGGTTATCGTTTCTTCCGGCAAGTAGTTTTTGCGACTGGATCGCCACCGCGGCGGTCCTAACGTTTTCGCGAACATCCCTCCCCCACGGAATTTTGGCCGTTTTATACGAAAGTATAAGGCGGCTTTTTTTGTACAAATTCAATTTTGTAAACAAAAAGTTATTGTAGAAGTTGCAAAGTTGTTTGCATAAGCAGGGTTATTTTGCCCTGTTTTACAGGGTATCTTTATCTTCGGTGTATAACAATCAGGAGATTAAGATGTTTGGGAAACTCTTATCCGTTACTTCTCTATTGGCTTTGGCTGGAGTGGCCTTTGCCCAGCAACCAATAATCACAACCAATTACACGGCTGACCCGGCTCCTATGGTGCATGGGGACACGCTCTACCTTTATACGACCCACGACGAAGATGACGCCGATGGTTTCGTAATGTACGATTGGCTGTTGCATACTTCCACGGACATGGTCAACTGGACTAGCCACGGGGCTGTGGCTTCCTTGAACGACATCAAGTGGAGCACAAGAACTAACGGCGCCTGGGCTGAACAGGTTGTGGAACGCGATGGGAAGTGGTTCATGTATGTTCCTATTCACGGTAACGGAATTTCTGTTCTGGTAGCAGATAATCCCTACGGCCCCTTCAAGGATCCTCTGAACAAGGCTTTGGTTTGGCAGCGCGAACACTGGAACGACATCGACCCCACCGTATGGGTTGATGATGACGGCCAGGCCTACATGTACTGGGGCAATCCGGATCTCTACATGATTAAGCTTAACAAGGATATGATCAGTACTTCCGGCAACATCGTTACCCACCCCAAGGTCAAGGATTACCAGGAAGGCCCCTGGTTCTATAAGCACGACAGCCATTACTACATGGCCTTTGCATCCACCTGCTGTGCCGAAGGTATCGGTTACGCCATGAGCGACTCCCCCACAGGCCCCTGGACTTACAAGGGCGACATTATGCCCCATTCCTCCCGCAGTAACGGAAACCACCCGGGAATCATTGACTATAAGGGAAAATCCTACGTCTTTGGACATCATTATCAACTTTGGCACCAGAAATCCGATAAAATGGGCTTAAAATTCCAGCATAAGGAACGCCGTTCTGTTGGCGTTGCCGAAATGAAGTATAACGCCGACGGAACCATCCAGAAGATTGACTGGTGGCCGGATAATGGCGTGGCCCAGCTGGAAGATTTTAATCCCTACAAGCGCGTAGAGGCCGAAACCATGTCCTGGGGCGAAGAAGTGAAGGTCCGTAAGAGCGGTGCCGCAGGCAATACGGTTCTCACCAATCTTACCGATGGAAAGTACACCAAGATCAGCGGCGTGGAATTCGGTGATGCCGGCGCAGAATCCTTCTCCGCATCTGTCTTGACGGTAAAGAAGGCATCCTCCGTTACCGTTCGCCTAGACAAGGTGAATGGTCCGGTAGTTGCCAAGGCTGAATTTACCAAGGATGGCCTGGTGACCGTTCCGGTTGACGGTGCCGTTGGCAAGCACGACGTATTCTTTATGTTCTCTGGCGATTTCGAAGCTGACTACTGGGAATTTGAAGATAGCAAGACTGCCGTTCCCCAGGGCCCCTTCTGCGAGGCTTTGCTGAAGGATCCCGAAGCCAAGTGCGAACTGCCGGTCATCGGAGCCAAGGTCGAAGGCAAGAAGAACTTCATTGAATTCGAAAACTACGATGTGGGCGGTGCCGGCAAGGCCTATTACGACATGGATTCCAAGAACCAGGGTGGCGAATACCGCGAAGACCGCGTCGACGTTGTTGCCGCAGGTACTGGTTATGCCATTGGTTACACCCAGAAGGGCGAATGGCTGGAATACACTGTGAATGTGGATGCCGCAGGTGCCCTCCCCTACGAACTTTCCTACGCTACGGGCATGGAAAAAGCCGGCATTCAGCTCTTTATGGATGGCGAGGCCATTACCGACGAACTGGAACTGAAGGGAACCGGCGATTTCGACGAATATTCCACCTTCAAGGGTAAGACCACCAAGGAACTGGCCAAGGGCGAGCACGTGCTCAGAGTCCTGATGACCACCGATTATGTGAACCTGGACTGGATCGCCTTTGGGGCAAGCGATAAGCCTGCCGAAGAAATCCGTAACGAAGCCTCCGATCCAGAAAAGAATGATGGTAATGAATCCTCTGATTCAACCACGGTAATTTCCATGGTTCCGGCCTTCAACGTGGGGATTTTTGGCGAATACAAGGTCTTTGACCTGATGGGCCATCAGTTGGGCAAAGTCAGCCTTTATGGCGAAGCTTCTGTCAAGGATCTCAAGGCTGGGCTTGAAATGGCTGGTTTCAGGAATGGAACATTTATTCTGAGAAACTCTGCTGGTCAGACCTTCAGAATCGGTTTTGGAAGGTAACGGTTCTCTTTGATATAAACAATAACGGATAACGAAGACCCCTGTTCTAAAATGAAACGGGGGCCTTTTTTGTGGATTTACATGCATTTTTGTGTTTCATAACGAAACGAAAAGGCTGTTTTTCAGTTTTGGCACGGGATTTGCTTTTAATCCGTCGAAACAAATTGGTTCGCAAAATGAACCACAAGAGATTTAAATAGGAGACTCAAAAATGAGCAAGATTATCGGTATTGACCTTGGTACAACCAACAGCTGCGTTTCCGTTATGGAAGGTGGCAAGCCCGTAGTGATCGCAAACGCAGAAGGTTTCCGCACTACCCCGTCTATCGTCGCTTTCGGCAAGACCGGCGAACGTCTGGTTGGCCACGTTGCTAAGCGTCAGGCTATTACCAACCCCGAAAAGACCATTTACTCCATCAAGCGCTTCATGGGCCGCTCCGCTGGCGAATGCTCCGCTGTGGAAAAGAACATGCCCTACAAGCTGGTAGGTTCCGGTTCCGATCCTATCCGCGTGCAGATCGACGACAAGCAGTTCGCTCCTCCCGAAATTTCCGCTGCAGTTCTTCAGACCATGAAGAAGATTGCAGAAGACTACCTGGGCGAAACCGTTTCCCAGGCTGTGATTACCGTTCCGGCATACTTCAACGACGCTCAGCGCCAGGCTACCAAGGACGCCGGTAAGATTGCTGGCCTCGAAGTTCTCCGTATCGTGAACGAACCGACCGCTGCTGCTCTCGCCTACGGCCTCGACTCCAAGAAGAGCGAAAAGGTTGCCGTTTATGACCTTGGTGGTGGTACCTTCGATATCTCCATTTTGGAAATCGACGACGGTATGTTCTCCGTGAAGTCCACCAACGGCGACACCATGCTTGGCGGTGACAACTTCGACGAAGTCATCATCGACTGGATCAACGACGAATTCAAGAAGGAAAATCCCTCCATCGACCTGAAGAAGGACAAGATGGCTCTCCAGCGTTTGAAGGACGCTGCTGAAAAGGCAAAGATTGACCTTTCTGCTACCACTTCTACCAACATCAACCTCCCCTTCATCACCGCTGACGCTACTGGCCCCAAGCACTTGGACCTGACCCTCAGCCGTGCAAAGTTCGACCAGCTGACCGCTCACCTGGTGGAACGTTCCATGGAACCCTGCCGCAAGGCTATTGCAGACTCTGGCCTGTCCCTGTCTGAAATCGACGAAGTGATCCTGGTTGGTGGTTCTACCCGTATTCCGGCCGTTCAGGAAGCTGTGAAGAAGTACTTCGGCAAGGAACCCAACAAGACTGTGAACCCCGACGAAGTTGTGGCAATCGGTGCTGCTGTTCAGGGTGCAGTTCTTAGCGGCGACTCCGCTGTGAAGGACGTTCTCCTCCTCGACGTGACCCCGCTTTCTCTGGGTATCGAAACTCTCGGTGGCGTCATGACCAAGCTCATCGACCGTAACACCACCATCCCCACCAAGAAGAGCCAGGTGTTCTCTACCGCCGAAGACAACCAGCCGGCAGTGACCATCCATGTTCTCCAGGGTGAACGTGAATTTGCTCGCGACAACCGTACCCTCGGTAAGTTCGACCTCACCGACCTTCCGAAGAAGCCCCGCGGCGTTCCTCAGATCGAAGTGACCTTCGACATCGACGCCAACGGTATCGTACACGTTTCCGCTAAGGATAAGGAAACCGGCAAGGAACAGTCCATCAAGATTACTTCCTCCAGTGGCCTCTCCGAAGACGAAATCAACAAGATGGTTAAGGATGCCGAAGCCAACGCTGCCAAGGATAAGGAACAGCGCGAACTGGTGGACATCAAGAACCAGGCCGAACAGATGGCATACCAGGCTGAAGGCCAGATCAAGGAATTCGGCGACAAGCTGCCTGCCGACACCAAGGCTCAGCTGGAAGCTGCTATCCAGGAAATCAAGGACAAGAAGGACAACGG
>JAKSIG010000046.1 GCA_024398955.1 Fibrobacter sp.
CGATTCAGAACCAGGTAAACTACTACCACAAGGAC
Source organism: Fibrobacter sp. (assembly GCA_024398955.1). Lineage (GTDB taxonomy): Bacteria > Fibrobacterota > Fibrobacteria > Fibrobacterales > Fibrobacteraceae > Fibrobacter. The sequence goes on from JAKSIG010000046.1 coordinate 36, forward strand.
CCTAAGACAAGGAGCGACTACATGACTTTTGAAGCAATGCTTGAAGAAGAACGCGAAGAGGGTCGTGCAGAAGGCGAAAGTCTTAAAAACAGGGAGCTAGCCAAAGGTTTCCGTGACGACGGAGTCCCTCTTGATATCATATCCAAGCGAACTGGCCTTACCCCCGAAGAAATCAAGGCTCTGTAGATATTTAACGATTGTAAAATTCAATCCTCCCGTCAGAGTTGCTGGCAACGGACTGGGAAACCGCTGCTGACCTGCCACGCAGGCGTCGCACAACGGGGAGGCCATTAATTCTTGAGGACCCGGCAGGAGCGAGGGGATACAACCACCTGACCACCCCCAAGAGCAACACCCAAGCAAAAACAAGATGATCTTCGCCAGGGATTGCACCCTTGCGAGGTTATCAATCATACACCCAAAAAAAGTGAGTATCCCCATGGTTAAAGAAAACTCTAATACCAAAAGAGAAATTCCAGAAATATTCGAAGGCGTAAAGTACCTTGATCCCAAATACGAGCCCGCATTCAGGGAACTTTTTGACGACAAAGTTACACTTACCGATTTTCTGAACACAATTCTCCATCTCAAGGAAGGCGGAAGGATCGACAATCTTGAATTCAAGTTCGAAAACAAGATCCAGTTCAAGATTCCAGAAAGGCGAGCAACCACCCTCGACATTTTCGCCCACACCGAAGATAATCGTTTCCTAGACATCGAGATGCAGCGGGCGGGACACCCGTTCTTCATCGATCGTGTATTCTATTACAGTGCATTCCTTGCAATCAAAGGCAAGCAGCAGTACGCAAAGTCCGCAGATTTCAAGAAGCTCCGCGAAGAGGAACAGCTCAAGCGCCGCTACGAGTTGCCCGAAACCATTTCCATCTGGATTTGCAACTTTCATCCCCGAGAAAACTGCACGGAATATCGCGACGAGTGGGCTATTTTCAGCAAGGCGGACATAGAAAAGAATCGCGGTGGCGAAGCCCCCTTGCCAGTCACAAATAAAATCAAGTATATTTTACTTGACTTGCCGAACTTTGTCAAGTACTGCAACAAGACTGATTCCCGCGAAATGCGGTGGCTCTACTTGCTTGCAAATGCAGGCGGCAAGGAAGACCTGCCCGACATGGAAGATGACATTCTCAACCAGGCCATCGGGCGGATTTCAGTTGACTCAGCAAGCGATAACTTGCTAAAGACCCAGGAGCACTCCATGATTGCACAAGACGAAATCATCTGCCGCCTCGCCGAAGGAAAACTGCAAGGCATTGAGGAAGGTCGTACAATCGGTCTTGCAGAAGGTCGTGCAGAGGGTCGTGCAGAAGGCGAAGGTCTTAAAAACAGGGAGCTAGCCAAAGGTTTCCGAGACGACGGAGTCCCGCTTGAAATCATATCCAAGCGAACTGGCCTTACACCCGAAGAAATCAAGGCTCTGTAGCATTATACTATTGTAGCCTTCAATCCACTTATCTGACGAAGAGCAAAACGTTCTGCAGGAAAATCCTTGCAAAAAATCAGAAGGATTCTGCAATCAGCTTCTTCGCCAGTTTCTGGCCTTCATCATATTCAGTTTGACTGATACGACCTGTGGCAAGCAGGTAATCACCGAGATCCGTTGCGGTATCGCAATTTTCTTCGGTGATGTCAGCTCGTTTGATGAAGGCCTTATTCAAAGTAGTGAGAATTATTTTTACATCACCAAGGAAAGTTATGTTTTCAATGTACTGAAGGTCGTAATCAATCTTGGATTCCCAGGTGATCGCATTGCGACCATTCACTTGAGCAAGACCACTGAGCCCTTGGCGCACCGTGTGACGTTTGCGCTGTTCCGGCGTCATGAACACCATGTCACGAACAAGCTGCGGGCGCGGCCCAATGACAGCCATGTCGCCCTTCAAGATGTTGAATAGTTCCGGCAATTCATCCAGACTGGTGCTACGCAAGAACTTTCCGTATTTTGTAAGGCGAACATCGTCGGGCAGAAGGTTTCCCTGGGAGTCGCGGGCATTGGTCATGGTACGGAATTTTACCAGTTTGAAAATGCGTTCATTTTTGCCAGGACGAGGTTGCGTAAAGAAGGGATTGCCGCCCATCTTGATTGCACCAAGAACTGTAAGTACAAGAAGTATCGGGCTCAGGCAGATAATGGCTGCTAGAGCACAGAAAAAATCAATGATTCGTTTGAAGAAGTTCTTGTACACCTAAGCGAAACACTCCCGAATTGTCTGAATGATAGCATCCTGCTGTTCCGGGGTCATCTTGTTGTCGCTAGGCAGGCAAAGGCCGCGAGCAAAGATGTCTGCGCCAACGTCTTCTACAGAGCCGTCGATATAGGCGTTGGTGCGGGCGCGACCGTTTCCTTGAGCCGTAACGAAGGCATGACTGCGGTAGATAGGCTGCATGTGCATGGGCTTCCAGACAGGGCGACCTTCCGCATTCATGGCAGCTATCTTTTCGAGAATTTCTGTAGGGCAAGTCTTGCCCGATTCGCTAACATAAGCCACGTCCGTTTCGCCACGAACCTGCTTACACATGGCGTCCTTATCGATAATCAAGCAACTGAGCCAGAAGTTGGGCTCGCTGTTCTGAGCATCGTATGGATTCATCTGTACAGGAAGTCCCTTGAAACCTTCCTTGTAACGTTCGTAAATAGCCTTCTTCTGGGCGATGTGTTCCTCTAGGTAAGGCATCTGGCCACGGACAACGCCCGCAATCACATTGCTCATGCGGTAGTTGAAGCCAACTTCTTCATGCTGGTACCAGGCTGCAGCTTCGCGACTCTGGGTACTCCATTTGCGAACCTTGTCAGCATCTTCCTTAGAATCCGTAAGGAACATACCACCGGCGCTGCCCGTAATAATTTTATTGCCATTAAAACTGATGGCATTGAAATCGCCAAAAGTTCCAGTCTGCTTACCTTTATAGGAGGCGCCAAAGCTTTCGGCAGCATCTTCAATAATCAGCGCATTGTGGCGACGGCAAATCTCGCGAATTTCATCAACCTTGGCAGGCGTTCCATAGAGATGCACGAGTACAACCAGTCGCACTTCCGGATAAATCTCGAAGGCCTTTTCCAGCGCCACCGGATCCATATTCCAGGTATCCTTTTCGGTGTCAATAAAAATTGCTTCTCCGTTCTCGTAGGCTATGGGATTGACGGTTGCATCAAAAGTCATATCAGAGCAAAAGACCTTGCGCCCTTTAAGGCTCCCCTCGCCCACCTTGGGCATGCCATAGAGTGCTTCACCGGCAAGCTTTGCACAAAGATGAAGTGCCGCCGTTCCTGCAGAAAGGGCTACCGCATACTTGCAGCCGACCTTTTCTGCAACAAGGCGTTCCGTCTCGTTGATGTTCGCACCAACCGTACTCATCCAGTTGGTTTCGTAAGCCTCCTGAACGAACTTGATTTCATCCCCATGCATGGTGGGGCTAGATAGCCAAACCTTCTTTTCAAAACGCATCGTTACTCCTCTTCGGCATAGAACGGAACCAGTTCTACACGGCGGTTCTTGGCGCGGCCCTTCTTAGTCTTGTTATCGGCAATAGGCTTACGAGGACCATAGCCTGCAGCACGGAGGCGCTTGGAACCAATGCCCTTGCTAATGATGTAATCCACAGCGGCTTGAGCACGTCCTTGAGAAAGTTCCTCATTGTAAGTGCTATCACCAACATTGTCGGTATGGCCCTGAATTTCAAGGTTAACATCAGCAAGCTTTGTCATCAAGGCAACAATATCGTTCAGGGTGTTAAAGCTAGACTTGGTCAAGGCAGTGGAGCCGGTCTTGAAGTTGATGCCCTTCTTCAAGTTTTCAAGGTCTTCCTTCTTGTTGACCGGACAACCCACCTTATCTACCTTAATGCCGCGGAGGTTATTGGGGCATTTATCCAGATAGTCGGGAACGCCATCCTTATCGGTATCGATGGGGCAACCAGTGGTATCTACAGGAGCGCCCTTGGGGGTCAACGGGCACTGGTCTCGAGTATCAGGAACACCATCCTTATCTTCATCCATGGCACAGCCAGTTGTGTCAACACCAACACCTTCTGCAGTATTGGGGCACATATCCTTATAGTTGGGAACGCCATCCTTGTCAAAGTCAAGGGGGCAACCATCAACACCAACCTCGATGCCGGCAGGAGTGCCCAAGCACTTATCTAAGGAATCTGTTACACCATCCTTATCCTCATCCACAGGACAACCCAAAGAATCCACCGGGAATCCCATAGGAGTATTGGGGCACTGATCCAGAGAATCAACAATGCCATCGCTATCAGCATCCCTAAGGGTATCGGCAATAGTCACAGTTGTAGAAACCGTATCCACCAGAACAACTGTATCGCGAGTGGTATCCGGTTCAGGCAACCCCTGAGGGCAAACAGGTTCAGGAGCCTTTTCTGCACCGCCAAAGGTCCAGGTCAACAAACCTGTAAAGGCATAGGTAACGGTGGGCGTATAGCCATAGGATTTATGCTTTCCCTTGGTATCTTTATAGTGAACTTCAAACCTATCCGCATCCTTCATTTCTTCTTCACGATCGTAAGCAACACGGAACATACGAGGAGATAAATCTAGGCCTCCGGCCAAATCTATATTGTAAGGCAGGTGCAAACGTAAGCCCGGGGTTACAAGCATAGGGTCTTCCCAAAAGTCCAAAGGCATGCCATTATTTTCTACGCGGAATTCGCCAGAGTATTCCAAGAAGGCTGTAATCCATTTAGCCCAATCCCAGTCAAAGCCTGTAGAATAAACTAGAGTATTGGCACCTTCATCTGCATAATAGAAGCCAATTGCAGTATTCCAGCGAATCGGGATGTCATATTTTGCGAAATCTAGGGATGCAATAGCTGTAGCCCCAACAATCACTTCGTTAGCTGTATAGGGATCTGTATTTCCACGCCCCTTTATATACCAAGCATGGCGAGGACGGATACCAATTCTCTTAGAACCTATAGGCATATACAAATCCATCTGAGCCGCAAGCTTAAACATGCTAGTATCTTCGATAAACGGAGCGCGAACCTTTACCCACAAATCCAGGTCGCCCTGACGAATATTTGTGGTTGCATCAAGGTAACCATCCGCGTAGGAACGGTCGTAGTTAATATTAAAGGCTACACCTCCATCTACATAATCGGTAAGACCAACAGCAGCAAAGAAGTTACCTGTAGCGGACAATTTGAAATCCTGCAACTTTTGGCGCTGTCCATCGTCATAAAAAACACCGCCACGTGCCAGAGCCCAAGGGTCAATGGTAACGTTACCACCGGTACCCACAACAAATCGCCATTGTCCCAAGGAATTGGCATTTATCTGATGAATACCGTCGGAACCACCCATCAGACCTGTCTGAGCTGCAGCGAACGTTGCTGCAATCAATAAAAACAGCGTAAATATCTTGCGTTTCACTTGTAAAACCTCTCTGAACGCATTACCTAGAAACATTCCCTGAATTTTAGCACACCTAAATTCGACGCCAAATTTAGCATTTTTTAAAGAACAAAAAGGGCAGTAAACTTTCGTTCACCGCCCTTTTATGGTTAAAAACAAACCTTATATGTTTAATCTAGACGTTCGCCAATAACAACGCTAGCATAGGCAACTGACACTGCTATGGCGGCGGCAATGCTTTCGGAGCCAAGGAACATGGCTGCAAATACTGCTGGCGTGAGGGCCATAAGGACAGCAAAAAGAGCATTGTTGGTAGAGATGTTCATGATATTGTGCATATTTATACTTCCTTTTTTCTTTTTTACATGAACAAATATACAAATTACTAATGTCATAAAATGACATTTTGGAATAAAAAGCAAAATACGAAAAAAAATACCTCGGATCAAATCCGAGGCAATTGAATGAGTTACGTCCACCACCGAGTGAGCATCGACTTTTGACTATCCGAAGATTTTTGCAGAAAGTTCCGGGGCGAACTTTTGCAGGTAGCCCTGAGCAAAGATAATCAACACGATTGCAGGAAGAACCCACTTGATGTAGAAGCGGACAATCTTGTTGGTGGGGAACTTGAAGCCTGCGCCGGTATTGACTTCTTCGTAGAACTTGTCCTGGCCCCAGCCATAGCGGGAGTTACAGAACACCACAAAGAACAGGGAACCCAGCGGGAGCAAGGTATTGGAAACCAGGAAGTCTTCCAAGTCAAGAACGCAGCTGCCCGGGCCAAAAGGTTCGAAACTAGACCAGGCATTAAAGCCAAGTGCGCAAGGCAAGGACAAAATGATGATTGCAAAGATATTGACTGCAACCACCTTCTTACGCTTAAAGTTCTTCAAGTCCATCCAGAAGGAAACGATGTTTTCGAACACGGCCACCAAGGTGGAAAGCGCAGCAAAGCTCATGAACAGGAAGAAGGCAGAACCGAAGAAACGACCTGCAGGCATCTGTGCAAAAATATTGGGCAAAGTCACGAACACAAGTCCGGGACCTGCACCCGGTTCCACGTTAAAGGCAAAGCAACTAGGAATAATGATAAGGCCTGCAAGCAGGGCAACCACAGTATCCAAGGCGCAAATGTTCACAGCTTCCTTGGCCAAGGTGTGCTTCTTGTTAATGTAGCTACCGAGAATGGACATGGAGCCGATACCGATACTCAAGGTAAAAAAGGCCTGACCCATGGCAGCAAACACCACTTCGTTGATTCCTTTTTCCATAAGACGACCGAAATCTGGCAGCAGGTAGAACTTGAGGCCTTCTGCGGCACCCGGCAAAGTTACTGCGCGAACGGCAAGGGCAATCATAATCACAAACAGCAAGGACATCATCCACTTGGTAATGCGTTCCACGCCCTTCTGCAAGCCCAAGGAAACAATGCCAAGACCAAGGAGGGTTGCAACAATCATCCAACCAGACTGAATGCCGGCATCGCCCAGCATGGTACCGAAAGCCTCGCCCACTTCGGCGGGAGTCTTGCCCTGAAGGTCGCCAACAAAGGTCATGCGGAAGAAGTAGTACATCATCCAGCCGGCCACCGTAGTGTAGAACATCATGAGCAGGTAGTTACCGGCAATCATGGGGAACTTGGCGTAGTGCCACTTGGAGCCTGCAGGTTCCAGCACATCAAAGGAACGGGCGACGCCGCGCTTACTGGCACGACCATTGGAAAATTCAGCAATAAGGGCTGGTAAGCCGAGAATCACCAGGAAGAACAGGTATATCAAAACAAAAGCGGCACCGCCGTACTGGCCGGTGATAAACGGGAAACGCCAAACGTTACCAATACCGATTGCACAACCTGCGGCAATCAGAATAAAGCCAAGACGGGAACCAAAACTTTCTCTTTCATTCATAATACAATAGTCCTCATTGAAAGATGTTTGAAAGATAACAATAACTTTCACTTGTCATCCCAGCCTTGAGCCAGGATCTCTATTTTTTTATTGTCATCCCGGCTATCGAGCCGTATAGAATTGTCGGCAACTTGTTGCCTTACAATTCTTATCCTCTTGGGGGAGGATCTCCATTCCCTACGATTTTTATATATTTACCGCCGTAAAATTGCAATTTGGCGGATATAATGAGCGAAAACTACAAGTATGGCTTTGTTACGGATATCGAGAACGACTCTTTTGAAAAGGGCCTTAACGAAGACATCATCCGTCGAGCCAGCGCTCTCCGCGGCGAACCCCAGTTCATGCTGGATTTTCGCCTGAAGGCCTACGAAAAGCTTTTGACCATGGAGCAGCCCAACTGGGGCGAACTGAATTTTGCGCCTGTGGACCTGCAGGACATCGTCTACTATTCCGCCCCGAAGAACAAGAAATCTCACGAAAAAATCGAAGACGTGGACCCGGAACTTCTGGCCACCTTCGAAAAGCTGGGCATTCCTCTGGACGAACAGAAGCGCCTGGCAAACGTTGCCGTGGACGCCGTATTCGACTCCGTCAGTATTTATACCAGCCACAAGAAGAAGCTCATGGAAATGGGCATCATCTTCTGCAGCATTTCCGACGCCATCAAGGAATACCCGGAACTGATCGAACAGTACCTGGGCAGCGTGGTTCCCGCAGGCGACAACTACTTTGCGGCCTTGAACAGCGCCGTCTTTGGTGACGGTAGCTTCGTCTACATTCCCGCTGGAGTCAAGTGTCCCATGGACCTGTCCACCTACTTCCGCATCAACAACAAGGAAGCTGGCCAGTTTGAACGCACTCTGATTATCGCCGACGACGGCGCTGAAGTCAGCTACCTGGAAGGCTGCACCGCTCCGGAATTCAGCAGCAAGCAGCTGCACTCCGCCATCGTGGAACTGGTGGCCAACGAAAACGCCAAGATCAAGTACAGCACCGTGCAGAACTGGTACGCCGGCGATCGCGAGACTGGCGCAGGTGGCGTCTACAACTTTGTGACCAAGCGCGGCAAGTGCGCCGGCAAGAACAGCCGCATCAGCTGGACCCAGGTGGAAACCGGTTCCGCCATCACTTGGAAGTACCCCAGTTGCGTCCTAGTTGGAGACAACTCCGTGGGCGAATTCTACAGTGTGGCTCTGACCAATGGACACATGCAGGCCGATACCGGAACCAAGATGATCCACATCGGTAAGAACACCAAGAGCACAATCATCTCGAAAGGTATCAGCGCCGACAATTCCAGCAACGCCTACCGCGGCGAAGTTTCTATCCGCAAGTCCGCCGCAGGCGCCCGCAACTACACCCAGTGCGACAGCATGCTTGTTGGTGACAAGAGCGCCGCCCACACCTTCCCCTACATCACGGTTGCAAACCCCACCGCCCAGACGGAACACGAAGCAACAACCAGCCGCATCAGCGAAGACCAGCTGTTCTATTTCGAGAGCCGCGGAATCAAGCGCGAAGACGCAATACAAGCCATGGTGGGCGGCTTCTGCAAGGACGTGTTCAAGGAACTGCCCGGCGAATTCGCTACCGAAGCCCGCCAGCTGTTGACTCTGAAGCTGGAACACTCCGTAGGGTAATCGTCAGGCTTTAAACCGAGTCCTGCAGGGCAACCTGCACGCAGAAACTTCATCCGCGTACACCCCAAAAACGCTCAATAGTCATACTTTTCGCATAAAAATTGCGATTTAGTACCACCTACATCGGGCTTATTCATCAAAATATGCCAAATAGATTGCCCCAAAGGGTAGAAAATCCTACCTAGCGCCCCCAATCAAGCTGATTTTCCCGCAAAATCAGTTACTTTGTTCACAAAAAGTCATACTAAAGAACTAATCCAACCAACCAAGTATGACTTTTACGGTTCTAGCGCAATATCGTACGACTTTTAAGGTTCTTGCGCAATATCCGCATGTCTCTTACTCGCAAAAAAAACTAATTTCCCTTTTGTAAAACACAGGAGGTATTTATGAACGTTCTTTTCTTGATGGCTGATGGTTTTGAAGAAACCGAATTCGTCACCCCCTTTGACTACTGGCAGCGCGGTGGCATAAATGTGGCTCTAGCATCCATTAGTGATAGTCTGGATGTTGTGGGGGCCCACGGTCTTGCCATTAAGGCAAACGTTCTGCTGGGCGACTTGATTGCAGAAGGTTTCCTTAACCAGTTTGACGCAATCTGCCTCCCCGGAGGCGGCCCCGGTGTCAAGAATCTGAAGTCCTCTAAAAACGTAGAAAGAACCATTCGAGATTTCGATGCAGAGGGAAAATGGATTTTCGCAATCTGTGCGGCCCCCCTAGTTCTTTCTCAGGCAGGGATTCTCAAGCACCGCAAGTGCACCTGTTTCCCCGGCTGCGAAGGCGAATTGAACTGCAAGGAATTCCTAACAGACCGCGTTGTAGTCGACGGCAAGATCATTACCAGCCGCGGAGCAGGCACTGCCGAAGAGTTCGCATTCGAATGCCTGGCCCAGGCAACCGACCGCGCCAACTCTGAAAAAATCCGTCAACAGGTCGTGGCCCGCTAAACAACAGTTCGCCTCCCTCCTTTTATAAACAAATCCCATTGCCCCCAAGAAAATCTCTTTGGGGCATTTTTACTAAATTTGGGACATGAATTTGAAGGACCGCATTATTCGATCAACGGGTAAGAAGGCGCCTTTCCGCCTGGTTCTTGTGGATATTACCAACACAATGAACGAAATCGGCGCAAAGCATGGCGCTCAGTCTTACTCCCTAAAATTGCTGGCAGAAACAGCTATTTCGTCAATCTTTTTAAGCAGCAGCCTCAAAATGAAGGGTACAGTAAGCGTAACCGCCACCTTCGGAGGCGAGATTTCTTACGCCAAGGCAGACACTAGCCCTCTCATCAGCCGCAAAGAAGACGAGGAGTCTTACTACTTTGTGCGAGCAATGATCCCTCAAGACGACCTGCAGGCTATCAAGGGCGACGAACCGGCCCTAATCCCCCAGACCTACCAGGTGGTCAAGCTGAACGAATATGGCAAGCGCGTTCACGAAAGCATGGTGCAGGCAGTCAGCGCCTCTATGGGCCAGAATCTGGCAACCTACCTGTACCAGTCCGAACAGATTCTTTCTGCAGTAGGTATCGAAGCCCAGTTCAACAAGCAGGATCCGAACAAGCTGGACTACGCCGTAGGTTTTTACGTCGAGGCATTTCCCGAAATGGAAGAAAAGGACACCACCATCCTGGAACAGGTGGTGCTGAACCTGCCCAAGTTCGCCGACATGTACGCCACCCAGCAGAGCGGCGGCAAGACCATGCTGGACGAACTGCTCTACCAGTTCGAAGGTCCCTACGAAATTGAAGTCATCAAGGAATTCGGCGCCAAGGCATTCTGCCCCTGTAGCAAGGAACGCACCATCAGTTCCCTGGCAGCCCTGCCCATCAACGACTTGAAGGACCTTGAAAAAGAAGGCAAGGATCTAGAAATGGTCTGCGACTTCTGCCGCACCAAGTATGTTGTAACCATCGACGACTTGAGAAGTTTAATCAAGGAAAGAGAAAAATAGAGATTAGAGACTAGAGATTAGAAACTAGAGACTAGGGATTTCAGGAATACCCCGTAGAGACAAATAAAGACGAAACAGCCCTGAAACCGCAGACTCTTGCATCCTGCGGCCCTAGCCCCTAGAACCTAACCCCTAGACCCTAAAAATGCCCTAACCCCTAGACCCTAAAAATGCCCTAGCCCCTAGAACCTAGTCTCTAGACCCTAAAAAAAGGATTTCAAATATGTTTACTAAGCAATGTGTCGTGACTCTGGACCTGGAAGGTGTACTCGCTCCCGAAATCTGGATTGCCGTAGCCGAAAAGACCGGCATCGAAGACCTGCGCCTTACCACCCGCGACATTCCCGACTATGACGTTCTCATGAAGGGTCGAATCAAGATCATGGAACGCGAAGGCCTTAAGCTTTCTACTATCCAGGATGTAATCCGCAACTTGGGTCTCCTTAAGGGAGCCCGCGAGTTCATGGACACCCTCCGTGACGAAGCCCAGGTTATTATCCTTTCAGACACTTTCCAGGAATTCGCCTACCCCATCATGCAGAACTTGGGCATGCCCACTATTTTCTGCCATAACCTGATTGTGGAAGACGACATGATCAAGGGCTACCATCTGCGATTGAACGACCAGAAGACCAAGGTGGTAAAGTCTCTGCAAGACCTGAACTTCAAGGTGTTCGCCAGCGGCGACTCTTTCAACGACACAGGCATGCTGAAGCAGGCAGACAAGGGCTGCTTCTTCTGCGCTCCGGATTCCATCGTAGCACAGTTCCCCCAGCTGGATTCCACCAAGACATACGCAGAACTTCTTGAAAGGTTCCACCAGTTCCAGGATACTCTGTAATCCTTAAATCGCACTGTAGAATTTTAAACGTCACGGCAACAGTCGTGACGTTTTTTTGCAGTCTTTATAAAAAAGACGAAACCTTTACGCAGGTTCCGTCTCACTTGAATTAGTGTTTTTTCTTCTTTTGCTTCTGAAGTTGCGGACGCTTGTAGCCGAAAGGCTTAAGCAAGTCATCGGAGCTCTTGACGATATCACCCTTCTTCTTGCCTGTAGCGTCATTTACAGGAGGCAACGTGCACTTCAATTCAGACTTCAGCTTTACATCGACCTTGTAAAGATATGCACCGGTAGCGTACAGGGTTCCGTTTTCTGCACGCACATAGCCATCCTTATCAGGTTTCATTTCAAAGAACATCTGCAAAAGACCAGCTTCATTGGTAAAGCTAGGATCGTTCATATCCTGCGTAAAGGAGAAGTAATCCACAAAGTTACCGAGCGTCGTGTAAACCCAAATCTTCACATCCATTTTAGAGTTGTAGAGATTTGCACTGCTAAAGTCACTACCCGGCTTAAAGTCGTCAACACAGTAATTCTTTACATAGTCTTCTACAGAAATCCTATCGCTGTTATCTGCGTCAACCCCATCCAGAGGAACACGGCCATCGGCATTCAGCAGATCGTCCAGAGTTGCCAGGCCACCAACGGCATTGATAATGGGCAGTTTGATGTCCATTGCCAAAGTGGGGCCAAGGTGAGTGCTACCAGAAACCCCAGGATACGGTTCCTTGCCACTTCCTGCCTTAGGATCGAATTTACCGCCAATCAAGGTTTCTACTTCCTTGCCTGTGGTCGGGTTTCTGATGCTAACAGCAAAGGTTTCACCCTTCTTCGGAGGATTAGCGGCATAGTATTCTTCTACCTTTTCCTGAGTCAGCACAGTAACAGGCTGCTCGATAGAAACCTCAACATCCTTTGCATCCTTCATGACTACATACACTGTATCGGCAGCCATGTTACCAGCCTTGTCCTTAAAGAAACGGACGATGGCATTGGTACCCTTTTCAAGACTCTGAAGCAGCAAGGTATCCTGTTCAACTCCGTTAACGGTCCAGATAACATCAACATAGTTGGCATAAACTACAGACCCTTCCACAGGAGAAACAATTTCCACCTTCGGGCCCACACGGTCTAGAATAATGGACACAGACTGTGTTGCAGAGTTGCCGAACTTGTTGGTGTAGGAATAGGAAACCTTGTAACCAATGTCTCCAGATTCATTTGCGACAATTTCGCCAGACTCACTCACGGCATAAGTCACAGTAACAAAGTTGTCGCCATCCTTATAATCGTAGGATACCTTATAAGAGCCAACTTCAACCTTAGTATCGCCCTTATTTGAGGTTCCCTTACTAGAGGACTCATAAAGATTGCCTTCACTATCTACATTCAAAACCTTGCCGGTAACGGCATCAGCCTGATAAGAGACCGTAACATACTTATCGCCAACTCTTGTCACATAAGAAACCGTAATGACTTCCATGGAATCAATCTTGCCCTTTTCGTTGTAATAAGCAGTCTTGATCACATTGCCTTCTTCATCGGTATTGAAGGAAATCTTTACAGAGTCCTTGCCATTGAAGGATTCCACATAGGAATTTTCAACAAGTTCACCATTTACAGGTGTGCGAACAACCTGACGATCTTCGTTCAAGACAAACTTGGACTTTACTACGGATTCCATAGTAGAGTAAGTATTTTTGGAAAGGGCCACGGTTTCAAGATTCAGACCCACGAAAAACGTATCAGGCACGCCAAGAACGGCATCGTTAACCGTAACGGTAATCAGATTCTTGGGATCGTTTACATAGATGTTAGGATCATCGGCATCCTGCTTTTCAACGATAGTATAAATGTTATTTGCCTTTACCACATTTTCGGTAGCAGCAATAGTAACCACAGGGGCTGCATTGCTGTAGCAAACTTCTACAGTATCGTAAGCAGCACCATCCAGGTCAGGATTATCAAACTTTACGACAAGATCCTGGCAACCTTCGACCAATGTAGTATCCATGCAAAGTTCGGAAGTCTTTGAACCATCGAAGGTGCATTTCAGTTCCATCTGCGGAATGTTGGTATAGATGGTTGTAGGATTGGGCCAAGTATTCTGCGGATTTTCGCCTTCAACAATCTTGACCTGAGACTTAGGAACATCTACAATGGCAACAACAACGCTGCTTTCGGAACAAGCATTGTATTCGTCGCAAACCTGAATCTTAAGAGTTTCAGACTTAGCCTTTTCATAGTCAATCTTTGCATCCTTCTTGACAGTAATGACACCATCTTCAGAAACTTCAAACCAATTGGACTTGCTGACCAGCTTGAAGGTCTTTACAGAGTCCCCTGCATCCTTGTCAACGGCAACCAAAGAGGAATCCGTTGCAGAGCCCGGTTCAGAATTTTCCTTGATGTGGACAACATCAGTAACAATCTGCGGAGGATTGTTCTTGTAGTTAATTTCGATTGTCACCTTGGATGTAGCCGACTGAATATCCTTGCCACCGGTGGTTGCACCCTTGTCGCTAACAATCACATTGATGGTGTACTGAGCTGCAGAGATGTTTTCATTCAGTTCAATGCCAGCCTTCACGTGAATTTTACCTGTAGACTCGTCAATTGCAAACAGAGAATCTACAACGGCAAAGTTCTTGTCGCTCTTATCAAATGCATAAGTGAAAGACTTGTCATCTACGTCTGTTACAGGAATAGTACCATCAAGGACTGCCTTATCGCCACCATTAATAACATGGCCAGAAATGGTGTAAGTTGCCGGCTTAACAACCGGAGGATCGTTAACGGGGGTAACATTTACAGTAAAGGTCTTGACACCGTTCTTCTTGTCGTCAGAACTTTCAGCACCGTTCTTGTCAAACACTGCAAAAACAAAGGAAGAATAGGCATAATCATCACCCTTACCCGAAGAATCCTTGACAGGCTCAAAAACCAAATTCTTGAGAGAATCTGCAGGAATCTTCATATCTTTAGTGACCGTCTTACCGAAGTAAGTCAGAGAACCCTCTGCAGGAACGGTCTTGATGATAATGCCACCAAATTCAGATCCTGTCACAGAGTTGAATACAAAGCTAACGGTGTCAAAAACTACTGGAACATCTTCGTAGGCCACAACAGAAGTGTCTCTGGTGGTGGGCACTACATTTACATCGAGCACGTAAAGATTGAAGGACCCATTACGAGAATTATCCTTCATCACAGCTCCCTGCAGTTCCATAACACGCAGAATAAACTTTTCCCTTATAGAGTTTCCCTTATAAACTTCGCTATAGGGATCCAAAGCCGCATTGATGATAATCTTTGTATCTGTAGTAGGACGATCCGTCTTTGCAGCAATAATAACTTCACTGGTGTCTTCGCCACAAAGAGGTCCAATCTTATTGAAGTCGGTCAAATCAGCCACACCATTTCCGTTCGCATCTTCAAGAACGCCTCTATCAGGTTCATCCTTGGATACATCAAAGCAATACTTGAAGCTCACTTCTACATTTGTGACCTTGCTCAGCTTTACAGGAACTTCAACATCATCATTGTTTTCCTTAAATTCAACAGCAGTAAACAGTTCAGGATCCAATACAGGAGGGTCAAAAGGAACATAGCGGAAGTCGCCCGTAATATCGGATTCAAAAAACATGTTCTTGGCAATCAGCTGGCCAGCCAGAACAAAGTGATCCTTAATGGTAAATGAGCCCGAAGTCATGAACGTTCCCTGGTAGGAAGGCTCAATCATGGCACTCCAGTTCATATCCTGAGTGGTATAAAACAGGACATCACCGGCATAATCCCCATTTTCTACAAAGGTTGCTTTTGAAGCATCAAAATTTGTCCAGGACTTGGAGGCGGCATCCCACTGGGCATCTTCATTTACATACACAACCTGGATAACGGCGCTGTTGGCAGAAGCATTTATATCCAGACCATCTTTCAGGCGGATTCGCACAAAGCGCTTATTGACGCTCGGCATGCGAATATAAAGGTACTTGTTAGGATTTGCGGCCATTTCAATTTTTTCAAGATAAAGATCATAGACCTTATCGAGAATCGGATCCTCATAATCCATAATAGGAGGAACATCAAGATAAGCGGTTTCCTCATAACCTTGGGTCATAGAGATGGCAGGGTGCCAAATCACGCCAGCAGGAATATCCCACGTGGGAACAGTCAGGTGGGTATCTACATTGGGAACACTTTCGGGGCATTCTTCGTAAGAGCCATCAGCGCCAGCAAAAGGACCATATACCTTGCCGCCAGCCTTTCGAACGTTTTCCATCCAACGACCGGCAGAAGTATTGATGTTATTGACATCAGCGTCAGCAATGACAACATTACCCTTTACACAAACGTCGCCTTCATAACGGGTTGCCGGAGCATTATACCAGGAAGCAAGCTTTAAGTCACCAAGTACGCGCATAGGTCCCTTATAAAGGGAATCTAAATTGGGAGATGTATTGTTGGCACTAAAAGAGAGGCTTCCTCCAGACAAAATTGGGCCACCAAGTCTATGGTTACCGTTACGGAACTCAAAATCACCTGTTGCAGTACCATTCAGGCCACTAGTTTCTTTAATGATGACGTTTTCCTTGTTAAAAACAACACCCGAAGTACCCCAAATTTTGTACTTCATAAGGTCTTCCCAGTATTTCTGCTGGGTTTCGTGGTCAACATCAGAGCTAGCCCCCACAGATTCAAAGTAAAGCGGGGAAACATCAGCAGCAAAAACCCTAGTCGGCGTCAGCAAAAAAGACACCGCCAGAACAATCAAGCCTAAAAAGGACCTATTTAAAGAACGCATCAACATATAAAAGTCTCCGAAAATTCCATCACCAACCCACTTAAAATAATAAATAAAACTTTACAAGGATGATTTTTCGTAAACAAAAGCAAATAATTGTGTCAAATAATCCATGATTTCGTATAAAAACCGTGTAAATTCGTCCAATTTGGACTATTCAGAGCCTCTCCGGGGCAATTTTCATAGAACTCTTGCAAAAAAAACGAACCTATTCTATATTTCACAATCCTAGGCCCTGCGCAATGACTATTTGCGGGCAAATCGCCAGGGCGAAAGCAGCAACGGACTTGCGAGTTTTTATGTGCTCAGGTAGCCTAGGATTTTTTATTAACCCGTCGGATTTCTAGCCGCGGGTTATTTTTTTATCTTTTCCACCGAACATTCTTCTACCACCCTCACCTCTCATAATTCATAATTCGTAATTCATAACTCGTAATCGCCATCTATGATTCTCTGGACCATTCGACATACCAAGCCCTACAACCCCAACGATCTCTGCTATGGTCGTCTGGATTTTGACGTTTCCCCCACTTTCGAAGACGAAAGCAATGGCGCCATCAAGGCTCTGGTAGAGGCAGGAGCAAAGCCCACACGTCTTTTTTCTAGCCCGCTGCTCCGCTGCAAGCGTCTGGCAGAAAAGGCTTCCGAGGCAGTCCATCTGCCCATCGAATATCGCGACGAGATTATCGAAATCAACTTCGGTGACTGGGAAGGCAAGAAGCTTACCGAGGTCCCCAAGGAGCAGATGAAAGCCTGGGCAGCAGACTTACGAGGCTACCGTTTTCCCAATGGCGAAAATTTCTTTGACATAGACAAGCGTGCGGGTTCACTGCTAGATTCCCTGGATGACGATGGAGAATTCTTGTGGATAAGCCATGCAGGCGTAATCGCAGCCTTGCAGCACTTTGCCTGCGGACTTCCTAACGAAATGTTTGTAGAAGGCGCTTTTAGCTACGCAATGGTTACAAGATTCGAATTTACACGCAACGCCGACGGTCACTACCGCGGAACCTTTACAAAGATCCACGACGGAATCCAGATGGTTCCGTTAAAAATCGGCTAAAAATCAAACGTAAATACAGCCTGGGCTCCGCCATTCAGATTCGGCAACAGGGCCAGATGAAGCGGATTATCAAAATCGCTCAGGAGCGCGTCAACTGCGGCATCGCCAATGGAATACAGATAAAGTAACGCCATAGCCCAGATGTACTGGTTTCTGTTCTTACGGTAATAGGTAACGCGTTCTGCAATACGTTCATAATCTTCAGAGGACACATCCTCCCCAGCCTGCAGATGCTTACGGTCTAGATAGTACTCTACCATGTTCTGGGACGTCCAGATACTGACACTGGACCCCATAAGCCCCATATAAAGAAGGCCCGCCTTACCAAACTCACCATTATACATTTGTCCAAAGCCAGGTATAATAGCCCACAAGACAGCATTCTTCATGCTTTTCTGTTCGACGCTTCGATAATTGTTTTTATACCAGATGCCAAATGCGTCAATCATGCCATACAGGTGAAGTCCGTAGAGCCATGCGGTTTCGGCCTTACGCAAGTCTTCCTGTTCCATTTTCTTGTCGTTGTAAGCTCGCACTCGATTTAGGCTTTCGTTACGTTTACTCTGGAAGTATTCAAGGCTATCCCTGGTCTGCAGTTCCATGATCTTTTTTGTGTAGATCGACACGGAATCTCTAAAGGGTGCCGCCTGCTCCAGCACGCGCCTGTACTGGTAATCCTTGTTGTAGACAACTTCATAAAAAAGAGCCAGTTCAATTCCGGTGATAAATCCACCACGTACATAATGCTCCGTGTAGTAGTGCCCACCTCCAGGCAAAAGACTTAGGAGCATTGTTACAGCCAAGGAATTATGCGAAGTCGGAATGTCCCATTCATTTACCTTTAACGAATCAATGGCCTGAATACCTGTAACGCCTTTTTGCAAAGGATTGACTTCAGCTTCCTGAGTGGTTTCTGGAGTGGGTTCTGTTTCGGAAACAGGTTCCGTTTCTTGAGTTTGTTCCGATTCTGGAGCAAGTTCGGTTTCCGGGGCTGTTTCCGCCGCAAAAACCCCAGCCACCAGAAGTAGCAGGGCAACAAGCACACCATGAACGGAACGACTCAACATTGTGCGCAAATATATAAAAGTTATAGACAAGGTTTTAAAGCACTCCGATAGTATTTGGCATCAAGCCGAAATCAACCATAATTTTTATTTTTTTGATAAATGTCTTGTTTGACATTTTTTGACACAAACGTTTTGTATATTTGTACACGTAAAAGGAAAATGAAAGTGACAAACGCAAACTTAATGAACACCGACAAAATGAGCATCCAGGATCTGGCCAAGGCCGTTAAGGAAGCTCTCGAAGCTAAGGGCCAGATGATGGCCACCGCAGAATCTTGTACCGGTGGGCTTATTGCAAGTCACCTGGTCGATATTCCAGGCAGTTCCGCAATTCTTGCCGGAGGCATTGTCGCCTACCAGAACGAAGTAAAGGAACATCTGCTTGGCGTACCGGCCCAGATTCTTAATACGGTCGGTGCAGTTTCCGCAGAAACAGTCAAGGCCATGGCCGAAGGAGCCCGCAAGCAGTTCGGTTGCGAATGGGCGGTAGCCACCTCCGGAATCGCAGGCCCTGGCGGTGCAGAACCCGGCAAACCTGTTGGTACAGTGTGGATTGCTGTCGCCAATAGTTTGCAAAATGAGGCTTTTTGCGAAATTTTTTCGGGAAACCGTAACCAAATCCGAGAAAAAAGCGTGTATAAGGCACTGAGCATGCTGCTTTTTAAAATAGTTCAAAAAAGCACTTGCACAAGTGAACACTAATTGTTATATTAATAAACGAAAAACAAAACGGAGTCAATCATGGCTAAAAAGACAACTAACAGTGTAAATCCCCTCAGCAACCTTTCCGCAGATAAGGCAAAGGCAGTCGAAGCCGCTATCGCCCAGATTGAAAAGAATTATGGAAAGGGTTCCATTATGGCATTGGGCGATCAGCCCAACGAAGACATCCCCGTAATTCCTACCGGCTGTATCCAGCTGGACATGGCACTCGGCGTAGGCGGCTTCCCCCGCGGCCGAATCATCGAAATCTATGGACCCGAATCTTCCGGTAAGACAACCCTTACCCTCCACGCCATTGCCGAAGCCCAGAAGCTCGGCGGTGTAGCTGCCTTTATCGACGCAGAACACGCCTTTGACGCTGTTTATGCCCGCAAGCTGGGTGTGGATATCGAATCCCTGCTGGTTTCTCAGCCGGATACCGGCGAACAGGCCCTCGACATTGCAGAAACCCTGGTGCGTTCCGGCGCCATCGACATCATCGTGATTGACTCTGTGGCAGCACTCGTGCCCCAGGCAGAAATCAACGGCGAAATGGGTGACAACCACGTTGGCCTGCAGGCTCGCCTCATGAGCCAGGCTCTCCGTAAGCTCACCGGCATTCTCTCCAAGTCTAATACTTGCATGCTGTTCATTAATCAGCTGCGTATGAAGATCGGCGTTATGTTCGGCAACCCGGAAACCACTACCGGCGGTAACGCCCTTAAGTTCTACGCCACCCAGCGTATCGATATCCGTCGCATTGCCGCCATCAAGGACGGCGAAGACGTTATCGGCAACCGTACCCGCGTCAAGGTGGTTAAGAACAAGGTTGCAGCACCGTTCACCCAGTGCGAATTCGACATTCTCTACGGTTGCGGCATTTCTCGCGAAGCCTCTATCCTGGACCTGGCTACAGAACTGGATATCATCCAGAAGAGCGGCTCCTGGTTCAGCTATAACAACGAGCGCATCGGTCAGGGTCGCGAAAACACCCGTCTGTTCCTGAAGGACAATGCTGACCTCTGCAACGAAATCGAACAGAAGATTCGCGAAAGCATGAAGGATGTAGAACTCTTCAAGTTGAGCGAAGGCGACGCTCTCGCCGCAGACGACGAAGGCATCGAACTTTCCGACGAAGGCTAATCCAATAGCGAGCCTCGTTTCGCAAAATTTTTCTTCCTAAAAAACAAACTTCGGTCCGTCCTTCAGCCATTGGGATGGGCCGAAGTTTTTTGTTTGCTTTTACAGTTTGTTAATTGCTGTTTTTTATTTTCGCTATCTCGAATTTAACTATCTTGTACCACATGAAGAAACGTTTATGGATTTCGGCAATGACGCTCGCTTTTGCAGCAGCAACTGCAGACGCACAAACGTCCTGCCCCCGTTTCCTCATCAATTCCCCAATGGTTGTCAATATCGAAGGACACTTCGTTAACGTCAAGAAGTCTCGCACCAGCATAGACGTTGAATGGCATCACCATCCCGAAAACCTAGACACCTTCTTCGTTCACCTGCCCGATAGACCCGCCTTTAATTTTATTACTGCAGGCAGCTATCGCTATATGGAAGATCCTAGCAATAAGGTAAAGCGTCAACTGGGCCTGCACCACCTCAAGGAAACAATCGGCGAAACTCCGTTGAAGCTAGACGACATGGAACTTCTCGCAAACGGGCAGTTCCTCTGCCGCGACACTCTAGACAAAAAGAACATGGCCATGTCCACAGCATTTTCCAATGCATGGTACAGCCTCGTTCCCGATACGCTACCTGAACCTAAGGTGGTAGTCATGCGCGGAGCTCGCAAAGAAGCGCGCACATTCACCATTAGACAGTGGAAGAAATACTCCGACGAAAGTCTGCCAACCCTGGTCAAGCTAGAAAACGAAAAGTATAGCGGCGAAATTTGGATTCGCTCCGCCTACCCCATCAACGCCTTGCAGTCCGACCCATTAAAAGAAACCCTCGAGCAAAAGCCCGAGGTCAAGCAGCCTGAATTATTCCGCAAAATTCCTATGCAAGGGGAACGTAAAATACCCCTGATACTCAAACTGAATCAGGAACTGCTGCGCGAGTGATCCGTCGTAAAAATCCTCGTCGAGACGTTTCCAGCCGCCCACACTCAGGGTAACATTCTGCAAGCCATCGTTCCATGAAAAATGGACACCCATCATGGATTTGCCATAGCCAAGCGCTTCCTTCTGTACGGTATTTTCGCTGCGAAGATAGCCTGTTCTATAAAACGAGCTTTCGTACAGCATGGCGAAATACTGATTCAGCGGCAGTCTTCCATACAAGTCAACTTCGATCAGGAAATCGCGACTAAACACGGGGATATTACGGCGATAGTCGTAGCTCTTTCCATCGAAATCCGTGCTTACGTCAGAAAGAATGTAATGCAGGGAGAGTCCCGCAGCAGAACCGCCCTTAAAAACGTACTCCACGTTGGCACCAAAGTCGAAAAGCTGAGAATAGTCGAACTTGGCGTCGTCACCCCAGACATTATCCACAATATAATCGGCATTCCAAGTCTGGGCAATCAGGCCTCCACCGGCAACATCGGCCGTAACCATTTCCAGGTTAGACATGAAATAGAGGTAACTTTCGTAATTAAAGGTAATCTCAAAAGAAGGGTTTGTTCTAAAGGGGCGCAGACCAAGACCCGCAGAATATCCACCATAGAACGGAGCAAGTTCTAGGGACGCATCCATTCGCAAGTAGCTAGGATCGCGGCCTAGACGTTCGCCGTAGGGCAGCATATCAAGAGGTTCTAGCCATGTATAGCGAAGTGTACCCATGGCCTGCGGCAACCACTGCCCCCAAACAAAGGGAGTATTCCCCACGAAGCCATAGGAAAGGTTGGGGCCATATCGAAAACCGGTCTGGGCGCTTTCGTTAAAGCCCACCGCAGAAGAGGCTGCAGCATTTGTTGCAGTCGACAAGGCAAATAGTAGCGCTGTTGCGCCTATTTTTTTTCCAAAACCCTTCATTTCAGTGTAAAATTAAAAATATTTTCAACTTTTGCCTAATAAAGTTCTTATTTTGTGGTCATCAAAACGAAACGATAAAAATTGCCTACAAAAACAGCAGTTCTTATAGAATAATTTAGAGGAGAAATTATGAAGCTTTCTCATATTTGCTTGCTGGGTGTCAGCGCCCTGATGTTCTGGGCCTGCGCAAGCCGCTACTCTTCGCCGATCTTGATTGAACGCGGTGAAGGTCGTAAGGAATATGAACGTGAATACTTTGCCATTAAGGAAAGTATGGGTATTGATAAGCGCCTGAAGGACGTGTTCAAGCAGGGCTATATCGAAGAAGGCATGACCAACGACATGGTAAACCTCCTGTGGGGCCCTCCCGACCACGAAAAGGAAACTTCTTCCAGCAGCGTTTGGGAATACTACACCCGCGAAGGCAAGCTGATTACCCGCCTTATCTGGAAGCACCCCGACCAGGCCCGTCTGAAGGGTTACGAAGGCGAATGGATCCTGGACAAGATCGAAGGCGACCGTTACGGCGGTTCCCCGGCTCCCCAGTCCAAGCATTCTAGCAACTACTAACAACCGCTCACTTTTCATCTTGACAAGAACCTACGCAACGTTCGCAGCTTTTCAAGATAAAAGTGCGTACTTGAAAGATATTTCAGGTTAAAAAAGCCGCCCGGACTTCCCCTGGCGGTCTTTTTTTACTAAATTATCGCTCGTTAAATTTTAAACCTCTCAAGGAGTTAATTATGCGTCAGTATATCATTGCTGGTAACTGGAAGATGAACAAGACCGTTAGCGAATCCGTTCAGCTCGCTAAGGACATCGTTGAAGCCGTCAAGGACGTGAAGAAGACCGAAGTGGTCATCGCTCCGACCTACCTCGCCGCTGCCAAGGTTGCAGACGTCGTCAAGGGCACCAACGTCAAGCTCGCTATCCAGGACATCCACTGGAAGGACCAGGGCGCATACACCGGTAAGGTTTCCGTTGACATGGTTAAGGAAATCGGCGCAGAATACATCATCATCGGTCACTCCGAACAGCGTCAGTACTTCCACGAAACCGAAGAAACCGTGAACCTCAAGGTCAAGAAGACTCTCGAAGCAGGCATGAAGCCGATCATCTGCATTGGCGAAACCCTCGACGAACGTAACGGCGGCAAGCTCGAAGCAGTTCTCTCCACTCAGGTTAAGGGCGCTTTCGAAGGCGTTTCCGCTGAAGACGCTGCTAAGTGCGTTCTCGCATACGAACCGGTTTGGGCAATCGGTACTGGCGTTACCGCTACCGACGAACAGGCTCAGGACACCCAGGCTTTCGTACGTTCCGTTGTTAAGGAAATCTACGGCGAAGCAATTGCAGAAGGCATGCGCATCCAGTACGGTGGCTCTATGAAGGGCGCAAACGCAGCCGGCCTCCTCGCTCAGAAGGATATCGACGGTGGTCTCATTGGCGGTGCAGGTCTCAAGGCCAACACCTTCATGGAAATCATCGCTGCTGCAGAAGCTAAGTAATTCAAGCTTTTCGCACAACCAATTTATAACCAAGGTAAATAACTATTATGGCAACTCTCTTCTGGATTCTTATCGTCCTCCA
>JAKSIG010000047.1 GCA_024398955.1 Fibrobacter sp.
TGTGCCGCGAACGTCAAGCAGAGAGTTTTACTTGCCCCACGCATGGGGATTACTCATTCGCCATAAAAGATACACAAAACTTTTTACCTGTGCAAGGGGTGGGGTTGTCAACAGTTGTTTGCAAAATGAGTGGTCCCTGATTGCGGACCTTGACAGTAAGCGTGTGCGATTTTTGCAAAAAGTGATTATTTTATAACCACTGATTATCGGTTGCTAAAGTACAAGTCGGATGACATTAGGATCATAGATCCTATACGATTTGTCTTGGAATATGAGTTGAGGGATTCACTATGACTTCTGCAGAACTTTTGGACAAGGGTATGCGTTGCTTGCGCGAACACTTGGGCGTCGTCGATGCGGAACAATTTATCGCGACTGTGTTGCGTGAACGTTTTGACTACACGAAGTGGCAATGCGAACATTTTGACGGAATGTCCTTAAATGAATTGAACTCCGCTGCAATAGATTACGCCAAGAAAATAGGGAAAATCTAAAACTTCCCGGCAATCGTACCCACCACGCGATCTTGGCGACTAGAGCGGACCGCGGTGGGGATTTTACCAAGATGCCATTAATGCATATCCGGGTAATGACATTACCCATGAATATTCACCGAAAGTGGAGAATGATATAAAGTAAAACGGTTGTGTAAAATAGGACGAAGCCTGTGAAAGGCTCCGCCCCATCATTGAGGGAAACTGCGAGATTTTTTATTTACCTCCACCAGGCGGGTTGTTTCCGCGACCGCCACCTGATTTATTGCCTGTTGTAGAAGGCCCGTTTTCAAGATTCATATTACTTTCCTCCCTTAGGCGGCTGGTAACGCCAATTATTGGGATTCAGCTGACAGGAATGATTGTTCATGCGGGCCTGATAAGCTTGGTTATTAGGATTCATCTGGTTTGCATGATGGTCGAGATTTGCTTGAGTTTTGTTAGACATGTTTTACTCCAATTTTAAAGCATGTAGAATTGTTTAGTTGCCAAAGCTTTGCGCAAGGAGTAATGTAGATCAAGAAAACCCAATCTTCTAGGGAAGAGGAGTTTCAAATCAGAACCAATTTTGTGGTCGTTAACAAAACAGCAGGTATTTTGTGGTCGTTACTTTTTTAGCGCCCAATTGATGAATTCCGGAACATCCAGGTTGATTTTTGATACCTCTACAAAGTCATCGTATGTGAGAAATCTAAAATACACTAACCTGTCTATTAATGTAGGTAACATCCATCTTTCCCTATTCATATTGCAGAGCCTAGTTTTTTTCTCTTGCAGAAATTCTCTTAAGTTCTGAGGATTTCCTAGCATTAAATTCAGGCTGTCATACAGGAAATTGAACAGTTCCTTACGATCCTCATCTTCCAATGAAAATCGATTTTTCATAACGAATTGCAGCTTAGGAATCATTTCAAAAAGCTGTAAGATGTTGGGCTTATTTACGTGCCTTAAAATACTAGAGTTTTCATCTTTCTTATCGCTTTCAAGGGGTTTTCCTTTTAAACGCATAGAATATGTGGATCTGGCTTTTTTGATAAACTTAATCACATCGAATATGGATGCGTTATGATAGCTCAAATGGGACAATTCCAGCTTTGACATGACTGCGTCAGGATAAGAGGACTCGTCATCCTCCAAGTCAATGTAGGGTGTCGCAATTATTCCGTAAAAACGTGCTCTAAATAATAGTTCCTTAAACAGCGTGGATAGTTTTGTCTTAAAGCCCTTTCGCTCGCGGAATATTTTCTTCTTCTGGTTCCAGGCCGGCAAGAACACCTTTGCTATACATTCTTGGAAAATATGGCTTCGCTCGCATTTCGTAAAGTTGCTTGCCAACTTACGAGTAAATAATAAATTTAACTGGGCATCTATTCCGAGATTGTCAAAAGATTTTTCCTGTATTATGGGGAAGAAAAAATCAATAACCAGTGGAATGTTTGCTTCATTCACTGCAAATGGTACGTTCTTGAATTGATTGGAAGATTGTATAGGGTCTTTTGAAAAACTTATACTTCCAAGAAGGTCAAAGTCAATGCGGTATTCGTCGCAGTACCGAACAAAATCAGATGCTATATAGATGAATTGAAAAATCTTTGTGAAAATATCGTCGGACTTTATGTCGCAGAAATAATCTATGGGATTTTTAATTTCCGGCCATTCCCCTTTTTTGAATGCCTGCACATAATCTCTTTGGCGACGCCCTGTTATTTGTTCTGTGTTGAATTCAGGAATGCAATCTTCGAATCCCTTGTACAGGCTCCTGCGAATTACTCCGTCAGTAGCCTTCGCTTTGAATTTTTGATAATAAAATGGGAAGACGAATACCTTTTGGTAAGGTTTTAGATTCGGTAAGACGTTTAGTGACCGTAAGTATTCAAAAAAGTCGTTGAAAAACACAGAAATTAACGGCTCCACAAAATCGGAAAGCCTATCGAATGTCCAAAAGAATTTCTTGGCTTTTGCTTTGAACTCTTCCGGCAAATCACTTGTCTTATCGGCAGAGCAATTAAACAGTCCACTATAATGGTATATTACTCGCATTACAAACCTTTCACCTAAACAATCAAAAACTACTAAAAGTTACACTTTTTTTGCACTTGCTAGAGCTAATTTCCATCATTGTGCAAAAGATGTTTGACAATTCCTCTTTGCGCAACCGATAACATAGATGTACATGAAGGACTTCCTATGCTCAAGTATTTCAAGACGGTACCGCTGTACTTTCTTTTATTTTACGCCATGATGTGTTATGGCTGCTATAGTGTGCATGTATTCTATAGTATGTACTGGTATACTACCGAAAGAAAGGTTGGCCATGGAATCGCGACATCATTTGTGTTCGGTCTTTCTGCAGCGTTCCTGGTGGCGGCGTACCTTGATTTTTTCAAGAAGGGTCAGAATCTTTTGGGTGTATCGCTTGTGTATGCCGGCACCTTTGTGTGTTGCTGGCTTAACCGTTTTGGCGTGCCGTTCCTGGAACGATATCCACGTCATTTTTCCATATACAGCAATTATTCCATCTTGTTCATCACGGCGGTGTCGCTTCTGGCGCTCCATTTTGTTGTGAAGTACTTTAAGCGGTTGTGGGCTGCTCGTCGTAGTCGCCTTCCTTAAGCAGCTAATCAGGTCTACTGTAACGGCGTCTGCATTTTTTAGGAGGCTTTTTTGATACGTTATCGATTCCCTAGCGCCAATCTTTTTGATATTCATTGCCAGCTGTCTGTTTTGATTCAGGATGGAAAGGTCCGCCGTTATCATAACGACCTTGGCCGCATTTTTAACTTTGATACAATTGATCTGAAAAAATTCACCGAAAAGTCGGTGGACGAATTCCGCGCCCGCGATTTGTTTGATAAAAAGTCAATTGTTGCCGATGGGAACATCTTGGCAGCCGAGGTTCCCCATGGTATCTACAATGATCCTGCAGATGCGATGAACGATATTAGAAACTTTGTTTCTGAGCCAAATCTTGAATCGCTTGTGATTTCTGCTGATATGAGGAATTCTGGCAAGAAGGTCCTGTACACCTGCAGATTTATTCCAGGATCGGAATCCGTGCAAATTTTTCCCGTAGAAAATGACAAATCCAAGGATATTGTGGTATTCCGTTTTTCTACCGAAATTAAACTTAAAAATGCCTCGGTTCCGTTAAAAAAAATGAAGGCGTTTGAAGTGCCCTATTTTTATGTACTGGATAATGGGGCGTACAATCGAATGGTTGCCACTAAAGCGGTCTTGACATATGGCGACAAATTGGAATTCTGCGTTTACCAAAGGGGGCTCCTTTTTGATAGGCCGGATTATGAACATTACGTTGTACGCAAGAGAGTCTCAGATGATGATTGGATTCGCTCCTTTTTTTACGAACTTGACAAAGACCTTCACGGCGTTGTCAACAAATACGTTGAGTTAATTCAGCAGTTCATTGGTCTTGATGTCCCTAAACGTAATGGTGGCCCCATCAAGGAATCCTTTTTCTTCTCGGATACGGGAGTGTACATGGCAACGGACGAAACTCAGAAGGTGGCGCGCACCCTAATGCTGATTGATGAAGGAATTAAGGTTGCGAACTCCTTCCGTTTTGCTCCTGCAAAAATGAGCATGTCGACTCTTTCACCTTGTGCAAAACTGAGCTTTATTATCGAGTCGAAAGATGAGAAAGATAAAGTGCTAGAATGGCTCCAGAAGTATAAGGTGTGCATTCCTGCATGGTCTGACTTTGTCCGTGATTCACTGAACCCACTACATCAGGAATTGGAACGTATCTGGAAGCCTATTCCCTACGCTCCATCGGAATATCTGCGAGCCATTGCCTACTACATATATAAACAGATCCGTATGGATCCCATACTCTATGCGGACCATGCAAACATGCAGATTCGCCACATGGCCCGCGCGCTAGTGTAGTTTTTTTGTTCTTCACGTTCCTTTATTAAATGCAGCTTTGCCTTAATCTGCGTGTATACATCGTGGAGACGCCGCTATTTCTTGTTGATTTAAATTGACTATATTATGTCATATAAGAACTTCAACAAGTAGGAAAGACTCCGGAAGCGGCTGCAGCGTTCCATGAAAATTTCTTGAATAAGAAATAGACATTAAAATCAAGGCTAGGTTTTCCTAGCCTTTTAAAATCTACAGTCCGATATCGTTCTTGAATTTCTGGGTGAAGATTTCCTGAATCATTCTGTAGGGGACGATTACGGAAATCTTGCCGTCGGCGTGGCAAGTGCCTGGCAGGGCCCATGTAGAGAACAGGAAGCTTACTCCAGAAAGGGTCAGGGTGGGGCGGAAATTGCCCTTGAATTGGTTGGCGACGGCCTGGCGTACTATATTGCGATCCTCTTCGGTGTTGAATTTGTTCAAATACAGATTGTAGATGACGTTGTCTGTAATCATGTCAATCATCTTTTCTCTGAAGTTTGGCACAAAGGCTGTGGTATCCATTACATAAGGTTCGTCGGTTCCGATGATGGTGTAGTAATATTCACTGGGACCGCCGTTGCCGCCACAATTGTAGTTGAGAATTTTCTGGAAAGACTGCCAGCGTGCGGTCTTTGCCGTGGGCATGGCGTAAAAGTAGCCGTCGCAGCCGCAAACTTCTTCGCGCCAACGTTCGCCGTGTTTTGCCCTGGTTTGGTCCCACCACTCATGAGTAGTTTCTACTTGATGATTCATGATATCTTCTAGGGCGGCCTGGATAGATTCCCGGTTCACTTCCTTGGGTGCATTCTCGCCGAATAGTTCAGAAAGCATAAGCCTGTCGAACTTGGAATCCTTCAATTTGTCGTGGGGGGACATGATAGGGTAGGCTAGCTGGTAATTCCCGTTGAACGAGGAATCGTTATAGGAAGCATGGAAGTTTTCAGAAAAGATCATCCACGAGTCGAGACTGCGCATGAGTGCCGTGGAGTCGTAATCGAACAGTTGTTTGGGCTCGGCTTCGTTGCGGAGTAGAGTTTTTCCTGCAGTCCCAATCAAAAAAACTGTAAAAACTGTAGCGATTACTGTTATAAGTTTTTTCCTTTTCATTTTTGTGCTCCTCTATAGGTAAAATATCCTGTTGACGGGTACGTCAACATTGGTATAATCGTGCGCAATATCAAATGTGTCAAGAAAATGGTTTTGCACTACGCTTTCTACATAAAGTTGAAAATTTATTGAACTGGCCCAAAGGTGTTGGCTTGGTGGTAAATTGAAAAAAGCAAGGCTTATGCGGCCTTGGAATCGCCCGCCTTAATGCAAAACCCGTGCAAATTTTTTTAGAAAATCCCCGTTTTTGCAGAAAAAAAGGTATGTGAACTGTTTATAATATAAACCGCTTTTCTTAAAAGCAATTTTAATAAAAAATTTTTAATAAAGGATGAAACTTATTTTGGAGTTGATTTGTTCTTTTAGCTTTTACTAAAATTCATTAAGGTTTCTTTGGTGCAGCGCAATGCTGTGGCTGCTTTTTCGTAGGTGGCTTGGCCGTTGAAAAAGTCCATGGCTTTTAAAACCATCCAGGTCAAAAGTTTCAGCTGTTCCATGATTTTTTCCTTTCAAAATCAATATAAAATATTTTAATGACAAGTGAAATTTTTTTAATAAAACTTTGAATTCCCGGTAAGGACTGATTCAGAAAGAAAAATCCGATTCCACAGTTACCCTGTGGAATCGGATATATAAAGATTGAATGTGTTAAAAAGATTCGCTACTTTTCGTAAATCACGAAGGCGAACTGCTTGCTGCCGGGTGCCCAGGAATTCACGTTTACCGTTCCCTGGCCACCGAACAGTTTCAAGATGGTCTTGGGTTCGCCAAAGGGCCTTGCGTTGCAGGAGCCGTTTAGGCTGCAGGAACCTTGGCTGCGCATCAGGCGTAGTTCCACCATCTTGTTGGGAACGTGTTCGCCGGGCTTTACGTCTACCTCGGTGTAGGCCACGGTCACGATCTTCTGCAGGTCCGGAGAAATGTGGGGGAACCAGGTATTCCAATGTTCATCGAAGGTCAGCTGTTCCTGTTTGGAACCGTCTGCCTTCATGCGCCAGGCCTGCATGCGGCCGGTGCGTACGGAATTGAAGTAGATGTATTCGCCCTTGCTGTCGTATTCGGGGCCGTCATTGAGGCCGCGGGCCGTTGTAAGCTGTTTTTCGTTTCCGCCGGCGGTAGGAATGGTGTAGATGTCGTACTCGCCGTTGCGTTCGGCGCAGTAGGCCAGGTGCTTTCCGTCGGGAGTGATTCCGTGGAGGTAGCTGGGGGCAAGGGGCGTTACCAGCACAGGCTCGCGACCGTCAAAGAAAATCTTGTAGATACGGGACTGGCCATCTTCCTTCGTGTGGTGGCTTACGTACAGGCCGCTTCCATCAGGATCAAGAACGTGGTCGTTGTTGCAGTTGTCTACATAGTAGCTGGGCACTTCGGTAATGTCGCCAGCGGTAAGTTCGCCAGGATTGCTGTTGCTGTCGGGCGCGCTACGGACCAGGTCCATCTTGTAGATGCGTCCGTTGCTGTTGTAGGTGATGTACTTCCCGTCGGCGCTCCAGTTGGGAGCCTCGATGACGCAGTCAAATTTCTTGAGGGAGGTGATCTTCCCCTTCTCGATGTCGAACACCTGCAGAATGGACTTGTTGCCGCTGCGGTCCCAGGTGACGCCAGGTGCAATCTCGAATGGGTAGCTGACGCCAAGGCGGTCGCGGATGGAATCCATCAGCTCCATCATTTCCATGGTCTTGTAGTGGGTCATTTCGGGACACTGAATGTCGTTGAACGTAGTCGAACCGTCGTGTGCATTGTCATTCCCGGCTTGACCGGGAATCTGGCTTTCCAAAGCCTTCTTGCAAGCCAATACCTCGTACTCGTAGCAGTTGCAGATTCTCTCCGGCTTTACGCTTTCTACAAGCTGGCCGGCGGCATCATAAACTTGCAACTCTTCCATGTCGTTCAGGTTGACGACGCGGATGTAGCCCTTGGTTCCGTAGATGATGCCCTCGTTATGCCAGGGGGTTGCAATGGAACACTTGAGGTAGGCCTTCTTGCCGTTCTTGTAAGTGATGTTGATCCAGTCGGTGGCATCTACGCCGGTATCCGTCTTGATGCAGCGAGCGTCAAGGCTTGCGATGGGTGCGCCGTAGTTTGCGCAATCCCTGCCGACAATGCCGACGCAATTCCCATCAGCGGTGCAGTCACAACCAGAGCTGTTGCCGCGGCAGCCGACCTCGTTCAAGAATAAATCCGCAAAAGTCAAACTGTAAATGCCCAAGTCCAGCAGGGCGCCGCCGGCAAGAGCGGGATTTACCAGACGCTCCACGTGAGTCAACGGCTGTGAGAAATCTGCTTCTACGCTCTGGACTTGGCCGATGCGGCCTGCGTTAATCCAGCCGCGAACAACATCCACGGCAGGCAGGAATCTGGTCCACATGGCTTCACACAAAAACACGCCCTTGTCGTGGGCCATGGCGATGATTTCGGTTGCCTGCTTTACGTTTCCGCAGAATGCCTTTTCCACCAGGATGTTGCGACCGGCGTTAATGCAGAGCTTTGCGTGTTCATAATGATGGGAGTGGGGAGTGGCTATATAAATCAGATCTACTTCGGAATCTGCAGCCAAATCCTCGTAACTGCCGTATGCCTTTGCTACGCCATACTGCTTGCCGAATGCTTCAGCCTTGTTCAGTTCGCGGGCTGCTGCGGCGTATAGTTCTACACCCATGCCCTTATTTTCGAGAACCTTTACGGCCTCTGCCATTTTTCCGGCGATATAGCCGCATCCAAGAATTGCAAACTTCAAATTTTTCATGGTCTAAATATACTTTGAGAAAGGTGCCTTTGAATAATTCCAGCGACGTAATCTGTTTACCGGTGTAAAAAATGCGCTGTGGCCTGTAAAAATCAATTTTCTAAAAAAAATTGCATTTCGATCCCGTTTTTTGTAATTTGTATGTTGTGAAATGGGTTAGGCAACATTTGATATTGATTCTGATAAACGCGGCAATCGCGCTGTTTGTTGGCGTTAATATCTGCGGCTATTTCGATTATTGCGAAACCCGCGATGCTCTGGAGTCTAGCGACACCTTTTTGCTGCAGGACGAAGTTTCGTCTGCCGCCTTGGTTGAAACTCAGGGCGTTATCCAGAGTCTACTATCCCGTTCATTTAACAGCGGGGGCCTTAAGCGGGTTGGTGAACGCAACCTTCTTAGCGGGCTAGGCAACCGCACCCTTCTTCATATGATGGGGCCCTGGAGTGGGCTCCTGCACGGTGCCGCATCTGTGGCACTTGTTGGCGACGTGGTGTCTCCTTTGGCAGATGGGTTTACCAAGCCTAAGGAATACTATGTCTATACCCTAGAGCGAATGCTCTGTTAATCTTTCTTTCTTCAATAAAAATTGCAATTATGCCGCGCAAGAAACTTGCGTGTGTTTTGAACTGTGCGCGGCTTTCACAAATTTTATAAACAAGAGAAAGAAAAATGGAATTTATCAACAATATGGAAGTGGCTAACGCCCTTTACCAAAGCCCTTGCATCGAAGTCAAGAAAACCTTTTTTGGTTTGAAGAAAGATGTGCTGTATACGCAGACGAACTCAATTGTGAGAGGCTTGTTCCTGGAATACGACTGCTGCAACGGACGCAGGGTAGAGATTCTTTTGTCGTCACCCTGGGAATCGCTAGAGGCTATCGCACGAAAGATTGGGTATCCTGTGCCTGCAGATAATGGCATGTACTGTCTTTCGATGTGCTACTCCTGCGATCACAGGTTTGTGATGATGCAGCTATCGCGTTACATTGAATTTGACTACCATCCGGTAAGCTCCATTCGAACTGCAGAAGGTGACGAAGCCGAAGCCTTGTTCAAGGCTTTTGTGAAGTAGTTAAGGTTGGGATGGAACGGCTTTTTGCCGTTCCTCCCTTTAAAATCAGTCCAATGACTCTGCCAAGAAAAACGTCTTTTGGCCTTAGGGAAGCAATCTTTACTAATCCGACGAAGTCAAAGATTGATGGTGGCTGCCTGACGCTTGATCTTGAAGATGGCGACAAGATCAAGGAACTGCTGGAGTTACCTGATGAGACCATCTGCGAAATGACTTCGAAGATGAACCCTTTGACTCCCGTAGAAAAGGGGATATATGAGCTTTCCTTCTGCTATTCTCAAGACCGCAAGTTCGCAGCCCTGCAGCTTGCGAAGTACATGTCTTTTGAATACAGGCCGGTCACCGCCATTCGTTTCGTCGAGAATGAAACAGCTGAATCCCTTCTTGGGATTTTGCTGAAGGAAGATGGCAATGCTGTAGAGGCAAAGTCATAAATTACAAACCTTTTACCTAAGCACCCTTTACAAAAATAGGGTGCTTTCTATATTACATCCCGAGCGTTAGAAATCGTCTCCTGAACACTTGAGAAAATCAAGTGTTTTTTCTTTTAAAAAAGGAGATGCTATGTCTAATGATAATCAGAAAAAATTGAAGGTCTATCTCGACACTTCTGTGATTAGCTACCTGCATCAGGAGGATACTCCCGAACGCATGCGGGATACGCAGGCCCTGTGGCAAATGTTCCGAGAGGAAAAGTTTGAAGTGTGCCTTTCTCCAAAAACTTTGGAGGAACTAGGGGCGTGCTATGAACCTAAAAGAACAATGATGTTTGAACGGCTTGATGAAATTAAATACTCATGTTTGCCAAGTTTTGTTGAAACGGTAAAACTGGCGAATAAAATTGTTGAAATGGGAATTCTTACTGCCAAGAGCATTGATGATTGCTATCATATTGCAACGGCGGTCTTGGCCGGCTGTGATTGTATAATTTCCTGGAATTTTAGACATATGGTAAATGTCAAAACAATTCGAGGAATTCGTGCAATTACGAATCTTGACGGATATAAGCCAATAGAAATTGTATCACCCACTGTTCTTATTGATAATCAGGAAGACGAGGAGTATCGTTTATGGAAAAAGTAGACATCTCAAAAGACTTTACTGTAGAGGATATTCATAAAATCCGTGAGGCTCATTACGAAAAAATAAAGGGCATGTCGCAGGAAGAACTGTTGGAAGATTTGAATAAAATTTCTCCAGAAGTACAATCTATCATTCAGTCCCTCCGCGAAAAGCGAGAGAAGTACCAGCCATAAGTGTTGAATTCCAATAACGTTTAAATAAACGAAAAAGACCGCAGGTGTTCCCTACGGTCTTTTTTGATGCTAGATCCTCGCTTTCGCGAGGATGACAAAGCAAACTTAACCCTGATGGCTCTTAAACCAGTTGATGAGCTGGTTGGTAGAAGAGTCGTGCTTGAGTTCTGCATCAGCCTTCAGTTCCGGGAGGATCTTCATGGCCAGCTGCTTACCCAGTTCAACACCCCACTGGTCGTAGCTGTTGATGTTCCAGATAACGCCCTGGGTGAAGATCTTGTGTTCGTACATGGCGATGAGGGCGCCCAGACGTTCCGGAGAAACGTAGTCCATCATGATGGAGTTGGTGGGCTTGTTGCCTTCGAACACCTTGTGCGGAGCGAGGAAAGCGATTTCTTCTTCAGACTTGCCAGCCTTGCGGAGTTCTTCTGCAGCCTGGTCGAGGGTCTTGCCGTTCATGAGAGCTTCGGGCTGAGCGAAGAAGTTGGAGAGCAACTTCTGGTGATGATCGCCAACTGCGTTGTGGCTGTTTGCCGGAGCGATGAAGTCGCAAGGAATCATCTTGGTGCCCTGGTGGATCAGCTGGTAGAAGGCATGCTGGCCGTTGGTACCCGGTTCGCCCCAGAGGATCGGGCCAGTCTGGTAGTTCACGCGCTTGGAGTCGCGGTCAACGAACTTACCGTTGGATTCCATGTCAGCCTGCTGGAAGTAGGCAGCCAGGCGATGGAGGTACTGGTCGTAGGGGAGCATAGCGTAGCTGGATGCACCGAAGAAGTTGTTGTACCACACACCGATGAGGGCGAGGATAACCGGCAGGTTCTTGTCGGCAGGAGCAGTCTTGAAGTGCTGATCCATTTCGTAAGCACCCTGGTGGAGCTTCATGTAGTTGTCGAAGCCGATGCGCAGGGCGATGGACAGACCGATTGCAGACCACAGGGAGTAGCGGCCGCCAACCCAGTTCCAGAATTCGAACATGTTGGCCGGGTCGATACCGAAAGCGGAAACTGCTTCGGTGTTGGTGGAAAGAGCAACGAAGTGCTTTGCGATGGACTTTTCGTCACCATTGAAGGCCTTGAGCACAGCTTCCTTGGCGGTCTGTGCGTTGGTCATTGTTTCGAGGGTGGTGAAGGTCTTGGAAGCGACGATGAAGAGGGTTTCTTCCAGGTTCACCTTCTTCAGGGTTTCAGCCATGTGGGTGCCATCGATGTTAGAAACGAAGAACACTTCCGGAGAAGTTTCGCCTGCAGCCGGCTTTTCAGCATAGGGCTTGAGGGCTTCGGTAACCATCACAGGACCCAGGTCGGAACCGCCGATACCGATGTTTACGACGTACTTGATGGACTTGCCGGTGTGGCCCTTCCAGGAACCGGAACGAACCAGCTTGGTGAAGTCTTCCATATGCTTGAGAACTGCACGAACTTCGGGCATCACATCCTTGCCATCGACGCAGATGGATTCGGTACCCTTGTAGCGCAGAGCAGTGTGGAGCACGGCGCGCTTTTCGGTGGTGTTAATCTTTTCGCCGCCGAAGTACTTGGCGCGAATGTCTTCGAAATTGGCAGCCTTCAGGAGGTCCTGGAGCTTGGCCATGGTTTCGTCGGTGATGATGTTCTTGGAGTAGTCCAGGAAGATGCCGCAGGCTTCGGCGCTGAACTTAGCAGCACGGCTGGGGTCCTTGGCGAAGAGTTCCTTCATGTGCCAGGTCTTGGCGACTTCGGAGTGGGCTTCGAGAGCCTTCCATTCCATAGAATCAGTCAGTTTAGACATAGATTAATCCTTTCCGCAGAGCGGGTGTTGTAATTACGCGTGAAATTTAGAAACAATTAGCAATTAACAATGAAGTATGAAGGGGGATTAGAAACTAGAAATTAGAGACTAGGGATATCAGGAATACCCCATCGGAATATTTAAAGACGAAACTACCCTGAAACCGCAAGCTCTTGCATCCCACAGCCCTAACCCCTAGATTCTAGTCTCTAGCCTCTAAACTAATGAAAAATGATATTTTTGGTGAAATTTCGCCACTTTTTTCATGTCCAGTATGGATAAATCGTCCATAAAACCTTTAGTCCAATATGAGTTTCTGGGGGTGGAATTGGGTAATTTATAGATGTAAGGGAAACAAACCCTTGATTGTTTGGTGAAAAGGAAGGTTCATATGGAACAGCGTTTTAAGGAACAGACCTGCACGGTGTCAAAACAGTACAGCCCCAAGATCGAAATGGTCGTGAGTGGCGTACTTACTGCAACCAGCTTCGTTCTTCTCCTTGTTTTCTCTCTTGTATAATCTCTCTCTAATTCCGTAAAAGAACTTCCAATCTTCCAACATAAGAAAGGTCCCGGCTTTGCCGGGGTCTTTTTTGCCTACTTATTGTTCCTGACCTTCGGACTTGGGACCTTTAAAGCCCTTAGGCCCCTTATGGTGCTTGAACTTTTTCATGTTTTCCTTGTGGAAGGCGCGGAACTTTTCGCGCTGCTCCTTGTTCAGGATCTTGCCGAGGGCGGCGACAGAATTGACGCGGTGGTCCAGCAGGGCCTTGTCGGCTTCCAGCACCTTTGCCTTTGCAGTTTCGATGGCGGCGGAGTCCTCGGATTCCAGGGCTTCGCCGAGGGCCTTTTCGGCTTCGAACTTGTTCCTGCGAAGTTCCTTGA
Organism: Fibrobacter sp.; assembly: GCA_024398955.1. Lineage (GTDB taxonomy): Bacteria > Fibrobacterota > Fibrobacteria > Fibrobacterales > Fibrobacteraceae > Fibrobacter. Next base: position 13,252 of record JAKSIG010000047.1, read on the forward strand.
AGGCGGAGTCGGTTTCGGCGCGGTTCTTTTCGAGGGCGGCCTTCTGCTCGGGGGTTACCTGCAGGAGCGAATCAATTACCTCGGGAGACGGTCCCTTGAAATCGCCGCGGGGCCCCTTGCCGAATTCGTGGGGGCCCTTGCCGTCAAATTTGGGTGGGGGCGGGTTTGCGCCTTCTACGGCCATGGGGCCCTTGGGGCAGGGCCTGTTGCAGAAGGATCCTGCGAAGAATCCGACGGATGCCGCAAATACAATCAGACTTGCGACGAAGAGTTTGACAGAGCCGTTCATTATTTGGCCTCCTTGTAGAAATAGCTGAGGGTTACGTTTTCGTCTAGAGTGTCGAAGTCATCGCCGTTGTCGTTGCCAAGGCTACTGTACCAGCTGGCGACTTCCGAAGAGGAAATGCTGTTGATGGAAACTTCGCTAGATGAATTTGAAAATGCAGTCATGAGCACGCTGATGCCGATAAGCACAAGGCTTGCTGCCAGCGGGATGGCGCTCAGGATGCGGAAGGGAATGAGGTTTGCGGCGTGTTCCGTAGGGGTGCTGCCGGCAGGTTCTGCCATGGCGCCGTTTGCGTTTGACGCGTCTAGGCGGGTGCAGACCTTATCCCAGGAATCTGCCCGGGGGGAGAGCCGTTCCAAACCGGAAAAGTCAAGCTTGTCTTGCATGGTTGATACGCTCCTTTATAAAATTCTTGATGTAGTGGCGGGCTCTGCTGAGCCTTGCCTTGATGGTGCCTTCGGGAATCCTGTAGATTTCGGTAAGGTCCTTGATGTCTAAGTCCTCGGCATCTTTGAGCCATAGCATGCCGCGTGTTTCTGCGGGCAGTTCGTTGAGGCCCATCGCCAGTAGTTCGGGGTCGTAATGTTCCGCCTGGCTTTGGATGCTTGGTGCAGCCCCTTCTGCAGAGCCCGGGGGTGTGCCGCCCTTTCCTAGCGCCTCTTCGATGATGAAGTCGGCGTTGCCGGATTCAAGTTCGCCGTGGCGCTTGGCTGCCCGCAGCTTCATGAGGCAGACGTTTACGGTAAGCTTGTACAGCCAGGTATTAAGTGCGGAATCTCCACGGAAACTCTGGATGGCCCTTGGTACCTGCACAAAAACGTCCATCAGGATATCTTCGGCCTGGTCCCGGTCCTTCATCATGCGAAAGGCCAGGTTCAGCACGTTCTTGCCATGGTCCTTCCAGAGAAGGGCCAGGGCTTCGCGATTGCCAAGCTTTAGCTTTTCGATAATGACGGATTCGTTCAGTTTCATTATTTGTGTTTTCGTTCTTTGCTTCTTTTGATGAACGGTATGCAGGATTGGTTGCATAAAGTTTATAAAAATAACTGCGGTTTATCGGGCGATTTGTATGTAAGTCCAATGGCGTGATTTGTTATATTGTGCCTTGATGCTTAAAATTCTACAGGCCAAGTTGAAGGAATCCTTTGCGTCGGTGTTGCCTATAACACTGATCGTTCTTGTGGTTTCTTTTACTCCGCTGGTAACGTTGGATGTTAAGCAGATGCTGGTCTTTGCCGTTTGCGCCATTTTTTTGGTGCTGGGCATCGGCCTTTTTAACCTGGGCGCCGACCTTGCCATGACTCCCATGGGCGAGCATGTGGGTTCGGGTCTTGCAAAGTCCCGCCGGCTTTTGCTGCTGGTTTCTGTGTGCTTTGTGATGGGCGTACTTATTACTGTGGCAGAGCCAGACTTGTCTGTCTTGGCGGAACAGGTCAAGAACGCCCTGAACCCTACGCTGTTGATTGCTACGGTGGGCGTGGGAGTAGGATTCTTCTTGCTGATTTCCATCTTGAAGATTGTTTTTAAGAAGGATCTTTCTTCTATCATCATTTTCTTCTATATGGTCCTGTTTATGCTGGGGATGCTGATGGTGTCCCAGGGCAGGGAAATTTTTGTGCCGCTGGCCTTTGATAGCGGTGGCGTTACTACAGGACCTATTACGGTGCCCTTTATTATGGCCCTTGGTGTGGGTGTGGCTGGCGCCATTGGCGGTAAGAATGCCAACGAAAACAGTTTCGGCCTGATTGCCCTTTGTTCTGTAGGCCCTATGCTGGCCCTGATGGGTCTGGTGCTTTTTGCCAAGGGCGATCTGACTTATACGCTTTCTGAAGGGGCTTACTCTATTGACGCAAGTCTAGGGAACAACTTCTTGCCGACGGTGGGTGCCGTGGCCAAAGAAGTGATCGTGGCTTTGGCCTTGATCGTGGTGTTCTTTTTGACCTTGCAGTTTGCCGTGCTGAAACTGTCGCGCTCTAAATTGACGCAGATTGCCTTTGGCATTGTCTACACGTTTGTGGGGCTTGTGATTTTCTTGACTGCGGTTACGGTTGGCTTTATGCCCATAGGATTTGAACTGGGGCAGCAGCTGGCGACGCTCCCGAAGGCTCTTGTGATTTCGGGTTTTATTATTGGCATGGTGGTGGTGCTGGCAGAACCTGCTGTGCACGTTTTGAACAAGCAGGTCGAAGAGATTACCGGCGGCCTTGTAACGAAACGTTCCATGTTGATAGCCCTTTCTGTTGGCGTGGGTATTTCCATTGGCCTTTCCATGATTCGCCTGATTTTTGGATTCCCTCTCATTTATTACTTGATTCCTGGGTATTTTCTTTCTTTGGGACTGTCGTTCTTTGTGCCCAAGATTTATACCGCCATTGCCTTTGACTCTGGTGGAGTTGCCAGCGGTCCCCTGACTTCTAGCTTTATTTTGCCCTTGGCTATTGGCGCCTGTGCTGCGATTCATGGCGAATCTGGAATCCTCAGCTATGCTTTTGGTATTGTGGCTATGGTGGCCATGACGCCGCTGATTACGATTCAGATTTTGGGCTTTAAGGCGGTGGCATCTAGATTTGTGCGCAACCGTATGATGATGCGGCGTATTCAGGATGCTGATGATGAGCAGATCATCGACTTTATGTAGGGTGGATTATGGCTGATTTTAAAAAGTACATACGAAGATCGACTCCTACGAAGGATGGCCATTCCAAGGTCTCTATGAATAAGCTGAAGGTGCTGATTACGGTGGTGAGCCGTAGCAAGGCGGACTTCTACATGGACCATATCCAGAGTTTTGGCGTGAACATGCAGATGGTGGTTTATGGTCAGGGTACGGCGCCTCAGGAAATTGCTACGGCAATGGGCCTGACGGATTCTGACCGTGCTGTAATCTTTAGCATGATTGGCGAAGAAAACCTGAAGGCGGCGCTTGATAGCCTTGAAGAAAAATTCAATACCATTGTGGGTGGAAAGGGAATTGCCTATTCTATTCCCATGGCAAGCATTATTGGCAAATCCATCTTTAATTTTTTAAGCGATAACCGCGATGCGGTTCGGAGAAATGAACAATGAACGGATTCAGTCACGAAGTCATTTTCTGCATTGTGAACGCCGGATTTTCCGAAGCCGTAATGGACGCTGCCAAGGAGGCTGGCGCTCGTGGTGGTACGATCTTGAATGCTCGCGGTACTGCCAATAAGGAGGCGGAATCCCTCTTTCATATTGCGGTTCAGCCCGAAAAGGAAATCGTCATGATTCTTGTAGATGCAAAGATCAAGGATGACGTTCTCCACGCCCTTTACAAGAAGGCTGGTCTCGACACCATGGGGCAGGGGATTGCATTTACCCTGCCGGTAGATAACGTGGTGGGTCTGACCCCCTGGTCACCAGAAGCTATTGCTGCTGCCAAGGCCGCCGCCGCAGAAAAGGCTGCTGCAGAAAAGGGTGAAGAGGAGTCTACTTCTATTGCCGCTCGCCTTACCCAGAAGATGGCTGCAATTGTCCGCCCCGAAAAGAAGGCCGAAGAAAAGAAGGACGATTAGGGCGACAGATGTTTTTCTGTGCTGTCTTATAAAAATTTGTTTGCATTTTTCATGACGTAATTTGTATAAATTTACGCCATGAATATTCTGGTTTATTTCCTGTTTGCCTTGTCGGGTTTTGCCGGCCTGATTTACGAAGGCTCCTGGGCCCGCTACCTTAAACTTTTCCTGGGACATTCCAGCTACGGTCAGGTACTTACCCTTTGCATTTACATGGGCGGCCTTGCCATCGGTAGCTTTGTGGCGGGTAAGCTGGTTACGAAAACGAAACGCCCGCTGTTGGGTTACGGCCTGGTGGAACTTGCCATCGGTATTGGCGGCGTGGCTTACCACCCCATGTACAACTGGCTTACGGGAATTTTCTACGATTCTGAATTTACGGCCTCCCTAAGTTCTCGCGGGGCAGAAATCGCCAAGGTGATTTTGGCGACGGGTTCTACGCTCCCCATTGCCATTGCGGTGGGCATGACATTCCCGTTTATTGCGGCGGGACTTATGCGCAAGAGCGGCGCCGAAGTCTCGCTCCCCATGCTGTACTTTACCAACAGCCTGGGTTCCGCTATTGGCATTCTCGCTACAAGCTACTTGCTGATTCCCGAAGTGGGTAACCATGCCACCTTGATTGTGGCAGCCTCCATCAACTTCCTGCTGGCTGCGGTGTTTAGCTTTATTGGTCTTGCAACGTCGCCAGTTCACGCTGTGGAGGGCGACGAGGAAGAAGAAGACCCCAACGAAGACTTTGTGGCCAAGCATAACCTGCCCATGCCTCCCAAGAACGCATGGCTCTGGATTGCAGCCATTACGGGCCTGACCAGCTTTGTCTACGAAATCGTGTGGACAAGACTGCTATCATTGTTGATGGGAAGTTCCAGCCACAGCTTTGACCAGATGCTTTCTGCGTTCATCCTGGGCCTTGCCATCGGTAGCGCCATCAGCGGAAAACTCCTGAAGAAGGATTCCCTGATCGTTCTTTCGCTGGCTCAGATCTTTATGGCCTTCTTTGCACTTTGCACTTTGTACTTCCATCAGCCTTTCTGGGCCATGATGAACGAGGCCAACCAGATTTTCAATCCTACGACAGATGGCTACGTTTGCTGGAGCCTGTTCAAGTATGTGTTGTCGCTTTTGTGGATGGTGCCTACCAGCTTCTTCGCCGGCATGACGCTCCCGCTCATTACCTTGATTCTGACTCGCGCCTTCAAGAGCGAAGCTCCCATCGGAAAGGTCTACGGCTGGAATACGCTAGGCTCCATTCTCGGTTCTGCAGGCGGCGGCCTTTTGCTGTTGCCCTTGCTGCAGCTGAAGGGCGCCCTTGTGGCCGCTGCGGTTCTTGACTTTGCCATCGGTTTCATCTTGCTGGCGGTCTACCGTAAGCGCTGGCGCCGCAGCGTGATGTTCTACGTGACCGCAGCCGCCATGGTGCTGCCCGCCTTCTTCGTGAACTTCGATCCCCATCTGGTAACTTCCGGCGTGTTCCGTTCCTTCAAGAACCTGCACCCCGATGAAAAAATTCATGTGATTGATGGAAAGACTGCAACCATTAGCTTCCATGAATCCAAGGTGCATTATTACGTAAAGACCAACGGCAAGGCAGATGCCAGCCTGAACAAGGACCGCACCCAGCCTATTTCCAGTGACGAACTGACCCAGGCGGCAACCGCCTTTATGCCCATGGCTGTAAAGACGGAACCTTATGACGCTGCCATGGTGGGATTCGGTAGCGGCATGGGCGCTCACTACCTGCTGGCAGACCCGCTCCTGAAGGATTTCGACTGCGTGGAAATCGAAGAGGCCATGATGGACCTGGCCAAGGGATTCTACCCTTGGAACAGTCGTGGTTACGATGACCCCCGCATTCACATCTTTATCGATGACGCGACGACTTTCTTCCATACCAATCACCGTCAGTACGACATGATCATCAGCGTGCCCTCTAACCCGTGGGTGAGCGGTGTGGCGGGTCTCTTTGCTCATGAATTCTACGCCAAGATGCGCCGCTACATGAAGCCGGGCGGACTTTGGGTGCAGTGGATCCAGACTTACGAATTTAACGACCTCATGTTCCTGAACATTCTGAAGGCTCTGGACCAGACCTTTCCTTATGTTAGTTTATACAAATCGACGGACGAACCTGACATTATCATGATCGCTAGTGACGAACCTGTATTCCAGAAGGGTATTGGTCGCTTTAGTACAGATTCAGTTCTTGTAAGGGAATTTGAGAGAATCCACCGTGATCCGGAATTCTTTGGCGAAAGGAACTTCCTGTTTACCAACAAGATGGTTTCGGCTCTGCTTGATGGTGTGGAACCCAACAGCGTATTTGTGCCTATGGTGGATAACCGCGCCGAGGAAGCCCGATTCGTTCATTCCGAAGCCCACATCGTGCAGGTGTTCGATTCCTGCGAAGTCTGCTGGCCCGAATACCTGGATCCCGAAGACTTTGCAAAGCGCCGCCCTGCCCGCGTGAAGGCCATGGCTGCAGAAGAGAAGGATGGCTTTAAGGAAACCGCCCTGATGGCCTATGCAGAACAGCTGAAGGTGCTGGCTGCTGAAACTGCCACCGCAGTTGCCGGTAATGCTGTAGTCGCGGACTCTGCTGCCACAAGTTCCGCTGCAGAAGCCGTCGCGGCTGATAGTGGCGAAGCTGTGCAGGAGAATCCCCGCCTGCTGGCGCTCGAGGCTTCTGCCGGCTACGTCAAGTTCCGCGAAGAATATGCAGATTACATGCGCGGCATTCCGCTGGAACTTCGCGACTCCAACAAGGTTTATGCGAAAGTCCGCGAAGCAGTTATTGCTGGCGCCTTCCCTCAGTCCTTCGTTGACGAGTTCAACATTACCGAAGCCGCCCGCGCTAGGGATTATGCAAAGGCTGCACTCCTGATGGCAGACTTCTACGACCGCTACGAAATGCAGGACATGGACGAGTTCTTCCTCCGTAACTGCGTCATCATGGCGCTCCTTGCTGGCGAGGCCGACCTGGCCGATGTCATCTACAAGAATGCTGTGCAGAAAAACGATCGCTTCTTCGCTGTAGAAAAGCGCCTGATGGAACGCGAAATCCAGAAGCTCCGCAAGACTCTGGCGGCAAAGCGTTAATCGGCGTCATTGCCGGCGGTCCTGTCTTTTCGTTTCAATAAAGGTTGCATTAAAAAAGGCGTGAAGTTTAACTTCACGCCTTTTGAATTGCAATTATTATAAAATGATTTAGAACATGAATGTTACACCGAGACTGGTGTAGAAGGTGTTCAGGCTCGACTTAGAGAAGGCTTCTTCGGCCACCAGGGTTTCGTTCAGCAGGCTGGTAAAGCACTGCACTACGCGAACGTCGATGCTGACCCAACGGGTGAGCATGTAGCCCAGGTCGAATACGCCGCCAACTTCCATGCCGGAGGTGGCAACGGTATTTTCGCGGGTTTCGCCGCTGGTAGAGAATTCGGAGGAACCGGTCAGCTTAAGGCCGAGGTTCACGCCAAGTCCGACATAGATGTCGGCTCCGAGATCCTCAAAGGAATAACGCACGATCATCGGAATTTCAAACATCATGATGTCGATGTTTGCCTTGTTCGTGTAAATTTCCATGTCCTTTTCGTAGGTGTAGTAACGGTAGTTGAAGGTGAGTTCCGGGGCAAGACTCAAATGCTTGATACCCAGGTTCATCTTGACCATAAGGCCACCGCCGATCTGGAATCCCATTCCCCAACCGTCGTCGTTTTCGCCCAGGAGGAATGTGTTGGTACCAATCTGGCCGCGAACGCCCAGAAGCACGGCTCTAGCAAAGCCCTCGTTGCGCTGACGTTCGATTTCGGATTTCTTGGTGGATTCGGCCTTGTACTTGGCGTAGGCGCTAGCGTATTCTTCGTCGTCGGCAAATTCGCTATCGGTCGATCCGTCGTAGGACACTGCGTCTGCGAACTCGTCGTCAGAGGACTTGTTGGCGTCGTCTGCGGAAGCCCATTCCTCGTCGGAGGGGTTTTCGCTGCCTGCGGAGTCATCTTGAGCAAAGACGGGCATAGAAAGTGCCAGGGTCAGTGCTGCTAAAAGACTAAACTTCTTGAAATTCATAAGTAAATAATAATAATGTAACTAGGTATACCTAGCCACCAAAGATATTTTATTCGTTAAAAAAGAGTGTAGAAAAAAAAGTTTACAACAGGGCTGTTTTGCCTGTTTTAGGCCGATTTACAGCAAAAAGGTAACACCCAGTGTGGCGTGTGATGTTAAAAGTTTCGTTTTCATCAGGGTCGATTCTGCAATAACGTCCTGATTTAGCAAGTTGGTAAGGTTCTGTACCATTCGCAGGTCGACGACAATGTGCTTGTTGACTACGTAGCCGAGGTCCAGGAGGCCGCCCAGCTCCACGCCGGCAGTGGGCATGGTGTTGTTGCGCTTGTCCTTGTAATGCTTTTCTTTGGTGTCGATCGTCTGCTTGAACTCGGTTTCGCCGGACATTTTTAGACCCACGTTAAGGCCAAGGCCTACGAAGAATCCGTCTTCGTCGAAATTGTACTGGAGGAACACCGGAATCTCGAAAAGCATTTCTGAAAGGCTTGCCTCGTTGTGGCCGTAATCGGTGTCGGCTTCGTAGCTGTAGGTGCGGTAGCCGAAGTCAAGACCGGCGGCTACCATAAAATCGTTGCCCAAGGGAAGCTTTGCAGATGCGCCCCCTTCAAGGTCCATTCCCACGTTCCAGCCTTCGGTGTGCTTGCTAAGCAGGTTCAGGCTGATGCCGCCTGCGGCTCTGAACCCGAACTGGATGGACTTAGAAAAGCCCTCTTTGCGGGCACGGTAGTCGGCTGCGGTTTCGTTGACGAAAGTGGGGCGGGAGTCTTCGTCGTCGAAGTAGTCGGCTGTATTGCTTGCCGGCTTGGAGTCTACGTTGCTCGCGGAGTCTGCGGGGCTTGCTGCGGTTACGGTGGCGGAGTCGGTGGCGCTTTGAACAGGGCCGTTCTCGGTGTTTTCGGTGTCGTTGGTAGAGCCTGTCTGGTTTGCCTGGGTGGGGATTTCGATTCCGCAGCCATCGCCTACGCAACTGGAGTCTTCTTCTTCGCCGGAACCTTCAAAAACGCCCTGGGCGAAAGCGCCAAGGGACATGGTGAGCACGATTGCAGCAACGAAATTGAACTTACCAAAGTGCATACTAGAATTATAACAATAAAAAGCGCGGTTGTATCAAGCCTGTTGTAAAATAGAGGTAATCTTTACAACGATTTAAGAAAAAAAATTGTGTGTTGCGGTTCTGAGTCGTTATTAATTAATGTATGTTAAGTACAATCACCAATATTATGCGCAGTGTACAGGTTCTGAATGGGTGAGGTTGGGTAAACTTGAATATTAGGAGGTTTCTATGAATAGATTTCATTTTGGATTTTGTGGCTCTTTTTTCGCGCTCGTTTGCTCTGTTAGTTTATCTGCTTTTATTGCAGGTTGTAGCGATGATCCTACAAGTGCAGAAGAAAAGGATGCGCACTCCAACTCAACTAAAAACTGGCTGGAGAAAGAATGTACGATGGAAGTTCCTCTTTCTAAAGACCCTTTTCAGTGCTCTGATCCAAGGGCGAAGAAAATTGCGTCTAAGGAACAATACGATATGTTGGATTTGCCAACAGAAGCGGAGGTTGACGATCGGTTTCCTGGACTTCTTGAGACTTGCGTAGTATGGGGTGAGTGCTATCCCCAGAACATTTACCGATTTAGGGAAGATGGCTCCTGGACGTTAGAAACGAATTCTGAATATCTTGAGAACAAACTTGGCCCCTGTGATAGTTCTACGCAAGGCAAAATAGGTCATTTCAAGGAGGAACGTGTAAATTATCTAAAAGATCTTTATTTCAAATGTTCTGATGGTTTGTGGCAGGAAACGGATGAACATTGCGATGAAGGTTCCTATGGAATTGTGAATGAGGGCAATCCTAAATACCCCGCGAAGGAATATGGCCGGTGCGAGAACGGGGATTGGGTCTCTGTGTCTGAAGTAGAGTATTACTGCCATCCTGAAAATTTGCAGATTGGCGATATCTGCTCCTATCCCAGTATAAGTGGATGGGGAGTTGGGGCTACTGAAAAAACATTGACGTACATTTATACGGAAAATGGTTGGGAGTTGGTCCAGGAATGAATAAGGCCCCGCAATGCGGGGCCGTTTCTTTTTCTATCTTTTCCGCCGTAAATTTTAAATGTG
>JAKSIG010000048.1 GCA_024398955.1 Fibrobacter sp.
GAGTCCAAGTGAAGCAGCGAAAGGTTCGTAACGAAAGTTGCGAACCTTTCTTTTTATGTTTTTTAGAGAAAACCCCTTGACAACAAGTCAAAAAAAATCTATCTTTGGCTTCATCAATGAGGAAACTCGCTGATCTGATTGCTTCATAGCTCAGTTGGTAGAGCCCGCGACTGTTAATCGCGTTGTCCTTGGTTCGAGTCCAAGTGAAGCAGCGAAAGGTTCGTAACGAAAGTTGCGAACCTTTCTTTTTTGAAGGATGGGGCCTTTGCGATAGGTCTGTGTTTTGCTTGACAAACTTTTTTAAGTTCGTTTTTTTTATATTTCCTACTACAAAAAATTAAGGAATTGTATGTTCAAAAAATTTGCGCTTATTCTTTTGGCTTTTGTAGCCTTTTCCTTTGCAGATCCTATTTCTGTAGAAGCTCGTTTGACCGAAATTCCGGGCAAGATGCCCTCTAATGACTTGTACAGCTATGTGTATGTCTTTAAGTACAAGGTGATGTCTGTGACTGCAGGTAAGCTGGACGCTAAGGAAATTCTGGTGGGCGTCTACAATCCGCTGATTGCACGAGGCAAGGTTACCGACAAGATGGCCGATAAGTCCAAGGGCAATGTGGGTGAGTTCAAGGCCAAGGCAAAGCATAAGCTTAAAATTGTACCCCTTGAAGGTAACTGGGATGGCGCCGTAGAAGATGAATATTTCGATGATGAATCTCCTCGCTATTTGGCTATTGAGGTCAATGAATAATTATGAGGCATGAATTACAAATTATGAGAGACTGGATGTAGGATTCGCTGCGTTAAATTTCATAATTCGTAAATCGTAATTCGTATTTGTGCGCCTATGGTTTTTTCTTCCCAGATTTTTCTGTTTTATTTTTTGCCGACCTTTCTGGTTGGCTATTTCGTGCTGTTTAAGCTAGGAGCCAGACACTCTTACCTGAATTTTTTCATCACTGTTTTCAGCTATATCTTTTATGGCTGGCTGGAACCCTGGTTAGTTTTTTTGATGCTGGGGTCCACTTTGGTGGTTTACTATTCAGGAAAGCTGATTTCTGCGGAGGGCGCATCCCGTTTCCAGCGAAACTTCGGCCTTGGCCTTGCCATGGTTGTAAATATGGGTGCCCTGGCCTTTTTCAAGTATTACATGTTTGGCATGGGGGCCATCAATGCAGTTGTTGAAAAGTTCGGCGGCGAACCTTTCCATGTGATGACCATTTTGCTGCCTGTAGGTATTTCGTTCTATACCTTCCAGTCTATGAGCTACGCCATCGATGTTTGGCGCGGTACGGCTCCTCCGGTAAAGAATCTGGCTACATTCGCCTGCTATGTGGCATTGTTCCCTCAGTTGGTTGCGGGTCCCATTGTACGTTACAATACTGTAGCCGAAGAATTGGATTCGCGTAGCCACTCGCTAGAAAATTTTGTGCGTGGCATGGTGTTTTTCTGCTTTGGCTTTGGCGAAAAGATTTTCCTTGCGAACAATGTGGGAATTATTGCTGACCGGGTTTTTGCTGCAGATGCGCCCGGTGTATTGAATAGCTGGTGGGGGTCTCTGGCTTACATGTTCCAGATTTATTTTGACTTCTCGGCTTATTCCAACATGGCAATCGGTCTAGGCTTGATGCTGGGCTTCCATTTTCCCAGAAATTTCAATGGACCTTATCGTAGCAAGAGCATTACCGAATTCTGGAAGTATTGGCATATATCCTTGACCAGCTGGTTCCGAGACTACTTGTATATTGCTCTTGGTGGAAATAGGGTAAGCAAGGGTAGATTGTATTTGAACCTGTTCCTGGTAATGTTCGCTAGTGGCGTATGGCATGGGGCCAACTGGACTTTTATTTGCTGGGGCCTTTATCATGCCTTCTTTATGATTGTGGAACGTGCGAACAATAAGCAGGCCTTTTATGCAAAAGCCCCTAAGATTGTTCAGCTGATCATTACTCAGGTTATTGTTCTGTTTGGCTGGGTGCTGTTCCGTGCCGACAATATTGGCGAAGCTTTCCGTATGTGGAAGTCTATGCTTGGGCTGAATGCGGTTAGCGGGGCTGATTCCATTCTTTCGGCAGAAATCTTTACTCCCAGCTGTGTGTTCTTTATGGCTGTCGCTGGGCTTCTATCCTTCTGGAAGTTCCGTTCTTATGACTGGTGCGAAAAGATTTCTCCGCAGCGAGTCGCTATTGCCCTGATAATCTTCGTTGTGGCAATTCTGGCTCTGTTTACCCAGAGTTATAATCCCTTCCTTTATTTCCAGTTCTAGTTGCTTCGTTAATCCTTGGAATCTTATATTTTTGTTATCTTTCCTTTTAGGAGAAGATGAATGAAAATCATAGGTTTGCTTAAGAGAAGTAACGGTTCCTTTTTTGACGAAATGCGACGGTTGTCTCGCATGAGTCTTATTGAGTATGTGCTTACCTTGATTGCCATGATCTCGGTACTCCTGGTTGTGGTGGTCTACATATTCAACTCTTTTTACAAGGTGGTGAAGGAACAGACCCTGAACGATGGGTTGACTACTGTAGGCATTGTTGCGGAACGCCTGGAGAACTCGATTGAAAAAGCGATTGATGCCGTTGAGGTGTCCAGTTACACCTTGGAATCTCTTGTTTCTCCGACTCGTGAAGATTTTCAAAAATTCCTGGAAACACAGAACAGTATTTATTCTGAAAATGTAAGCAATAGCTTTAGTGCCATTTACGTTCAGTACGATAGCATTTTTGTTAGCGGCGATGGATGGGTTCCTCCGAAGGATTATGACGTTACGGAAAGAGAATGGTTTTCGGAGGCAAAGAAACATCCTAATGAGGCTGTTGTCATTTCGCCTTATGTGGACGCGGATACTAAAAAGCGAGTAATCTCGGTAAGCCGAACTTTTGCAAATCTGCATGGGGTTGTTTCTATAGACATTCACATGAATGTCTTCTCGCAGCTGGTAGAAAATGTTGAGCAGGTCGGTCTCCGCAACAGCTACATCATTTCGAAGGATGGCTTTGTAATGGTAAGCTCCGATAGCACCGTTACTGGTCTCAATTTCCTGGAAAGGGAATCCTTGCAGACGGAGCAGGCGGACCTGGTGAGATTGCTGTTGCAAAACGATCACTCGGTTTCCAGTGATTCTGTCGCGAAAAACCGAGTGCTAAAGACGAAACTCCACGGCTCGAAGAATGTGGTGTTTTACCGAGTGGTTCAGAATGATTTCTATGTGGTGCTCGTTACGGATGAAAGGGAACTTTATGACTCCGTTCAACGAATTTTGGTGCTGAGCATTATACTTTCGATTTTCGTAATTGTGGTGGTAAGCGCTTTTGTTACGACAAGCTTTATTAACGGAACTGTCGCTAGCCGTTCTGCCCGAGAACAGCTGAAGATGAAAAAGGAACTGCAGAAGAATTTCGATATCATCAATACTCTTGCAGGAACATTTGATTCTGTGTGTTATGTGGATGCCGAAACTGGGAAGGTTATCCCTTATTCCATGGGCGATACGATTGTTGCCAAAATTGGCAAGAACGGATTTAACGAAATGTCCTATGAGCAGGGCGTGACTTTGCTGCTCCATTCCATAGTCCATAAAGACGATAAGGATATGGTTTTGCATGAGGCCCAATTTGACAATGTCATTGAAAACCTGAAATTCAAGAAATCGTTCAGCTTTCAGTGCCAGGCCCTGGAATATGGCAAATACCGTTATCATAGGGTTAGCTTTATTAAGTCTGATGATGAGGATGGCAAGGTGACTTCCTTTGTCGTTGCAATCGCTGACGTTCACGATGAAATTAGCAGATTGCAGCAGTATCAGCAGGAATTGGAAAACGCCAAGAATAGGGCGGAAGAAGCTAATCAGGCCAAGAGTAGTTTCTTGGCAAATATGAGCCATGAAATTCGCACTCCCATTAATGCAATCATGGGAATGAACGAAATGATTCTTCGGGAAACTGCAGAAAATCAGATTCGCTCCTATTCTGAAGATATTAAGGGGGCAAGCCAGATGCTCCTTTCGATCATCAACGATATTCTTGACTTCTCGAAAATTGAAGCAGGCAAGATGGAAATCGTTGAAGCCAAGTACGATTTAGGTTCTGTACTTAATGACGTGGTCACAATGATTGCTGTTAAGGCTGAACAGAAGGGCCTTGATCTTTCGGTGAATGTTGACGAAAATATCCCGGGCTTGTTGATTGGGGATTCTGTCCGTATTCAACAGGTCATGCTTAATTTGCTGAACAATGCTGTAAAGTATACGGAATCTGGGAAGGTCCTGTTTAAGGTCCTGTCGCAGAATGCCCGCAAGGATCCGAATCTGGGTAACATGATAGACCTGTTCATTCAGGTGGAAGATACGGGAATTGGCATTCGCGAGCAGGATTTATCTCGCCTGTTTAAGAGTTTCCAACGTCTGGATTTGGTGCAGAATAGAACTATTGAAGGTACGGGACTTGGCCTGGCCATTACCTCGAAGCTTGTGGAATTTATGCACGGATCCATTAGTGTTAACAGTGCGTATGGAAAGGGCTCGATATTTACTATTGTGCTACCTCAGGTGGTTGTCGATAGCACTCCCATAGGAAACGTGCAGAAACATTATCAGGACGCCAGGGCGCAACATACGCAAAGTATGGCTCAATTGCTAGCACCTGCCGCAAAGGTCCTTGTGGTGGATGATAACAACCTGAATCTTCGAGTGGCTCAGCACTTGCTGAAGCATACTCAAATACAGGTTACCACATGCACCAGCGGAATGGACTGCCTGGAACTGATGAAAAAGGAACATTTTGACGTTATCTTCCTGGATCACATGATGCCTGGTATGGATGGTATGGAAACGTTGAAGCTTTCCAAGAAACTGTTTGGCAATAAGTGTGCCGGTGTCCCGGTAATTGCTCTTACGGCAAATGCCATTGTAGGTGCAAAGGAAATGTACTTGAATGCTGGCTTTGACGGCTATATCGGAAAACCGATCAAGGTGGAGGAACTAGAAAAATGCATCAAGAAATTCCTTCCTAAAGAATTGATTGCATCTTCTGTGATTTCCGAAACCGCCAATGCGGTAGAAAAACCTACGTCTTTAGATAAAAAGTCTGCTTTCTCGTCAATGCAGTCCCTAGAGGAAATTGCCCTTATCGATGAAAGTATTGGGCTGGAATACTGTTCTGGCAATAGGGATTTCTATAAAGAAGCTCTGGAAATGTATTCCGATATTGTAGAAGAAAATATTCAGCGCCTCAAAAAGGATTTGGATTCCAAAAATTGGAATGATTACAGTATTGTGGCTCATTCCATTAAGGGAAACTCCCTGATGATTGGCGCCAAGAACTTCTCCGAAATGGCCAAGGGGCAGGAATATGCCGGTCGTGACGGTCTTGAGGAAAGTATCGGTTCTCAGTTTGAATCGTTCATTGCCGCTTATCAGAAGGTGCGCGAAGCTTGCGACCGTTTGAGGCTGGCTTAGCATGAAACGGATTCCAAAGACGGCATTTGCTGTAGCCATGGGACTACTTGTTTTGCTCCACGTATGGTTGGTGGTGCTGTACAAGGATGGCGTTGTTGGCACGGCTTGGTGCCTGCTGCCCGCGGCCACGGCAATTGCCATGTGTCTTATTACCAAGGAAGTCTTTTCGTCTTTGCTTTTTGGAAGTTTATCAGGCGCAATTCTGATGATGTCTTCTAATGAGTTGGTGGATATTCCTGGTAAAGTAATTCTTTGTATAATCGGCGGTGGCGAAAAGGATGTCGGCCTTATCAATATATTGAGTAGTTCCTGGAACGTGGGCATATTGCTGTTCCTGTTTTCGTTAGGCATTCTTGTGGACTTGGTAAACAAAAGCGGCGGACGTGTCGCTTTTACTCGCTTGCTTACGTCTCGCATTAAGAACCGCCGAGGAACACAGCTTTTGACGATGCTGGTTGGATGTATATGCTTTATTGATGACTACTTTAACTGCTTGATTGTTGGCACCGTGATGCGTCCTGTGACAGATTCCCACAAAATTAGTCGAGCAAAATTGGCTTACCTTGTGGATGCAACTGCGGCTCCTGTTTGCATGATTGTTCCGCTTTCATCCTGGGTGGCCGCCGTTTCGGGCTATGTGGAAACGGAACAAATTACGGGTGTGGATCTGTTCTTTAAGCAGATTCCGTATAACTTCTATAGTCTGCTGACTTTGTTGATGATTGTGCTGATCGCAATTCTCAATGTGGATTTTGGCCCCATGCTTCGTCATGAACGTAATGCCCAGCTGAACAATAATGTTTTTTCTTCTAACGACAGACCTTATGAGGATGCAGAAAAACGCGAGAACGAATATGTGACAGGCGCTGTTCGTGATTTTCTGGTTCCGATTTTTGCGATGACGCTGTTTTGCTTGGGGGGTATTCTTTATACCGGAGGCTTTTTTGAGGGTGGAGGATTCCTATCTTCATTTGCCGCGTCTGATGCCGCACGAGGTCTTGCCCTGGGGGGGACGCTTACTTGCGCCTTTACCTTTGTTTATTTTCGTATTCGTCGCAGCGTTTCCTTTGTTGATTCGATGAATGCGATTCCCAATGGCATTAAGCATATGGCTGTTCCTGTGGCAATTCTTGTGTTGGCCTGGCTCTTTGGAAGCATTGCCCGTCAGGGCTTAGGCATTGGCGATTTTTTTGCAACTTTTATCAGCGGTTTTGAAGCCTACGTAAAGTTCCTTCCTGCGTTTTTCTTTTTACTGGCTTGCTTTATTGCTTTTGCGACGGGGACTAGCTGGGGCACTATTGCGATTCTTGCTCCGATCGTTGTGTCGATCTTGAATTATTCGGAGAATCCGACAACTTGCGTAATTGGCCTTTCCGCTGTTTGTGCAGGGGCGGTATGCGGTGATCACTCTTCGCCTATTTCGGATACATCCATCATGGCGTCTACCGGCGCACATTGTTCGCTTATGGACCATGTCATTACGCAGCTGCCTTATGTTATGCTGGTGGTGGGTATCTCCTTCGTCGGCTACCTACTGACTGGTTTTGTGCAGAGTCAGATTGTGTGCTTCTTCATGACAGGGGTTCTCTTGATGGCGTCTCTTCTTGTAATCAAGGCCGTTCTGTCTGTTTGGCATGTGGGTCTATTCGAGGAAATGGCCGAAGCCAACGGCGATGTTGGTGACGACGATAAATGATTCCCATGGTTTAACAAATAGCAGGCTTAAACAGCAGTTTGTTTTAAACGAAAAGAGAACCGCTTTTAAAGCGGTCCTCTTTTGCGAGAGCAAAGATCTGTCGTAGGTTCTTGTTTACTTTTAGATCTTTGCAGCCTTCTTCAACGCTGCAGCCTTATCGGTCTTTTCCCAAGTGAAGCGTGCACCTTCACGACCGAAGTGGCCGAGAGCTGCCGTGGACTGGTAGCCGGGCTTCTTCAGGTCAAGCATCTTTACGATGCCTGCGGGAGAAAGGTCGAAGTTCTTTGCAACAATAGCTTCGATGTCGCGGTCGCTGATCTTGCCGGTACCGAAGGTGTTCACCAGCACAGAAACCGGCTTGGAGTAGCCGATGGCGTAAGCCAGCTGGACTTCGCAGCGGTGGGCGAGGCCTGCAGCCACAATGTTCTTTGCGACGTAACGTGCGGCGTAAGCTGCGGAACGGTCCACCTTGGAAGGATCCTTGCCGGAGAATGCGCCACCACCATGACGACCCATGCCGCCGTAGGTGTCTACGATAATCTTACGACCGGTCAGGCCGCAGTCGCCGTGAGGACCGCCAACCACGAACTTGCCGGTGGGGTTCACCAGGTAGCGGGTGTTCTTGTCCAGAAGCTTTGCCGGAATCACCTTCTTGATGAGCTTTTCGATGATTTCCTTTTCGATGGTCTTGTGCTTCAGTTCCTTGCCGTTTACGAATTCATCGTGCTGGGTAGAAATCACGACGGTGTCCACGCGGACCGGCTTGTCGTTTTCGTCGTATTCTACGGTAACCTGAGACTTGGCGTCGGGACGCAGCCACTTGATCTTGCCCTTTTCGCGAAGATTCAGAATTTCTTCCATGAGCTTGTGAGCCAGGCTAATAGGCAGGGGCATCAATTCCTTGGTTTCGTTCACGGCATAACCGAACATCATGCCCTGGTCGCCTGCACCCTGCTTGTCGTCTTCCTTACCGTCGGCAGCCTTGGCGTCAACGCCCTGGGCGATGTCGGGGGACTGCTTGTCCATAGCGACGAGAACGGAGCAGCCCTTGTAGTCGAAGGCCAGTTCCGGATTCACGTAGCCGATGCCCTTGATGGTCTTGCGGGCGATCTGCTGGTAGTCGATTACTGCCTTGGTGGTAATTTCGCCTGAAATGACCACGAGACCAGTGTTTACGAGAGTTTCGCAAGCCACGCGACTGTTGGGGTCCTGTGCAAGGCAGGCGTCCAGGATAGCGTCGGAAATCTGGTCGCAGACCTTATCCGGGTGACCCTTGGATACGGATTCGGAAGTAAAGAGATAATGTGCCATTATTGGCTCCTATATGTTAACAGCACCGAAAAGAAAGTCGCGTTTTTGACAATCCCAAGCGCTGAAAAAACAAAGTTTTATAAGTGGATGCAAATTTACAAAATTGCATAAGACTGGACTAGGTTCATTATCGTAATGCATGGTGGAAAATGTTGAATAAAAATGATGATTTTTTTGAAAAATTAGAAACCTTTTGCGTTTGTTAAAAAGTTTTGTTATATTTAGGAAAATTATTAACGAAAGGGGTTTTATGAAAATTTATTTTTCCGATAAGAATTTGGAACGTTGCGCCGAAAACGAATCGTTTGCGGTCAGGACAATGGGGAAGGACCGTTCAAATCTTTATCTAAGAAGGATAAGGTCTTTGGCTGCTGCAGAAAATTTTGAACAATTGAAAAAATATCCAGGCAATTTTCACGAATTAACTGGAAATCGCAAGGGGCAATGGGCTTGTAGTTTGGATCAGCCTAATCGTTTGATTACAAAGGGGGCTGAACCGAATGAAACTGTTGTATGGTCAAATGTTTCCGTAGCCACAGTTCTTGAAATCGTAGATTATCATTAAGGAGGTGTAATAATGTTTGAGGAAAATGAAGTGAAACTTTGGGGCGTAGTTTCCCCAGGTGATATTCTTGGTGAAAAACTTGAAGAAATGGGGATGGATGTAAATGAATTCGCTCGTCGTATTGGTTATACACCAAAGACGGTCAATGAAATTCTTACAGGCAAGTGCCGTGTTTCTACGGAAGTGGCATTGAATCTTGAGTATGTAACGGAAATTCCCGCCAGCAATTGGTTGAATATGCAGAGAATGTACGAGGAGGATTTGATGCGTAAAAAAATGCTGGAATCCCTTAAAAATCAATCGCTTTGGCGTTCGGACTTTCCCTTGCCGGAATTGGCTCCCCGCAACTGGATTGCCGATATGGATAATCAGGACGATAACGTTTCTCCCATACTGCAATTCTTTAGGGTTTCTTCTCCGAAGGCCTGGAAGGATTATTACCTCAGTGCAGATCTTAAGGTTGCCTTCCGGATTTCCCTTTCCGAGGCGCAGGATCCTTACGCTGCCTCTGTGTGGCTTCGTCGTGGCGAAATTCTTGCAGAAGCAATTCCCATGGAAAAACAAAACGAGAAAAAGTTGCGCTCCGCAGTCAAGAAGGCGCTGCCGCAGTTTATTGAACTGGCAAAAACTTATGGCGACCAGTCAACGATGGGCGCTCCCGGCGAAATTGACGAAGGTATGCAGAAACTTCACGAATATGGTCTGACTCTTGGAATCAAGATCCTCTATGTCCAGAATTTCAAGAGCGCTCCCATTCACGGCATGTCCCGTTGGTATCGTCACATTCCCATCATCCAGTTACACGATCGCTTCGAAGATCGCAAGGCCTTCTGGTTTACGTTCTTCCATGAACTGTCCCACATCATCCTTCACGGAAAAAAGGACATCTTCATCAAGAATGCGTACCATGGCAACAAGAATCCGCAAAAAGAGGAGGAGGCGGACCTGTTCGCCCTGAAATGCATGGCGGATGCAGGACTAGATATGGACGACGATCTGAAAAAATTTGTAAGCGTCTGATTTCTAGCTCGATTTTTTTAAGGATTGCGTTTTTAACTAGATTTAAATAAAGTTTACGAAGCTGCATTTTTTTTGTGGCTGTGGGAATGAATTTTATGATACGTCTAGAAGTGTCAGTCCTTTTTTTTGTTGTCATGTTGCTCCTTCCGTCGTCCTTGTTCGCCAAGTACGTGGCCGTTCTAGAGACTATGGCGGATCCTTCCGCCAAGGAGCAGGTTACTTCTTCTGATAGGCTTTACTTGACCAATGTGCTGCGAGAAGAGGCTGTGCGCGTGCTGCCTGCGGAACAGAACTTTACCATCATGACCCGCGAAAACATCAATGCGATGTTGCCTCCTGGTAAAACTATCGAAGATTGCGAAGGTAGCTGCCTTGCAGAAACTGGCAAAAACATTGCGGCGGATTATGTGGCCCAGGCTCGTGTGGGTACCTTCGCCGGGGCGCTTACCTTAAGCGTCGAAATGTACGAAACGGCTGGCAGCAAGCTGGTGGCTAGCTTTAACGCCGATGGTGAAGATGTAAAGGCCCTGCTGGAAATCATTAAGCAGAAGGCTCCCGATTTTTTTAAGAGGGCAAAGAGCGGTAGCACTGGCTTTGATGGTGTAGGTGGCATTGGCGAGGTTAGCGGAGCCGGCGGTTTTTCCTTTCAGGGAAGCAAGAAATTCATTGTCGAAATTGTGACAAACCCCGCAGGGGCCTTGCCTACGGTAGATGGTAAGGGCTTCCAGAAGTGTACCAGTACGCCTTGCAAGGTGCAGCTGGAGGCTGGGGAACATCGTTTTGTAGCCTCCATGGAACGATATGACGATGCCGAGGCTGTGGTGAATGTAACGGCGAATAATCAGCAGGTTGTGCTGGACTTGGCTCCAAATTTTGGATATCTGGATTTGCGCCCGGAGCTTCCGGGAAATGTCGGTGGAACTAGTAGGTTACGCATGACGATTGACGGCCAATCGGTTAAGTATGGTAAAATTGAACTGGATCCGGGAATCCATTCCGTAAGCATATCCCATCCGTGTTACGATCCTGCGGAATTCAAGGTTTCCATCGAAAAACAAAAGTCGGAAACCTTCAGTTCTAGCTTGACTCGCGGCGTAGGCGGTTTGGTGCTTGATGCTGAATGGAATGGCGACCTGCAGGCGGTTCCTGTTTATATCGATGGCAAGGAAGTTGGGAGCACCCCCTTTGAGGGTGAGGTGCCCATGTGTGCGGAAGTTTCTGTTGGTGCACCGAATGCTCGCGAGGTTGTTCCTGTAGAACTCAAGTGGCATGAGGTGGTTAAGCATACCCACCATGTTAAGGCACCTTCTGTAAATGATGTCCTCCAAAATGCGGATACCGCTTATGCGGAATTGGATGACGATGAACCCCAGGTTGGCGAGTCTATTCCCGCGAATGTTGAATCCGAAAGTTCCGGTATCCACTGGCTGCCTGTAGGCATTTCCGCTGCCGTTGCAGTAACGGGAACCGTCCTTGCCATTGTGGGGAATAGCAATGCGAAAGCCGCTTCCGAAAAAGACATCAACAGCGAAGATGACTACAAGAAGAATAAGGATGATGTTCGTAGCGGGCAGAATCTACGCACTGTCGGTATTGTAACGGCGATTGTCGGGGCCATTGGTGTCGGCGTAAGCTTTGCGTTCTAGGGGAGGGGATGAAAATGAAACTGAAACATGTTGTGGGCCTTGCTCTCCTATTCGCAATGATGTTTTGCCTCTCTGCCTGTACCGATTACGAAGGCGTTGTCGATGACAAGTATGAGGAATGGAAGGCTAGCGTTGATGACATTCCGAATTCCTCCTCTAAAGTTGTCCTGAGTTCATCTTCAAACGTCATCCTGAGCGATAGCGAAGGATCCAGTAGCAGTATTAAAGCAAGTTGGACTTACCTTAATCCGGACATTGGCTATGGCGAGATGACGGACACTCGTGACGGTCAGGTATACAAGACCGTAACCATCGGCTCCCAGACCTGGATGGCGGAGAATTTGAATTACGAAACAGGAAATAGCTGGTGCTACGACGATAAGGCTTCCTACTGCGATAAGTATGGTCGCCTGTACATCTGGAGTGCTGTGATGGATAGCGCTGCCCAGTTCAGCGTGAATGCTGGAACCAAGTGCGGTTATGGCAAGACCTGCACCCCCAACAGCCCCCACCGCGGCATTTGCCCCGAAGGCTGGCATGTGCCCACGAACGAGGAGTACAGTACCCTGTACACCTACATCGGTGGTTCCAGCACCGCTGGTTCGTTGCTGAAATCCACTAGTGGCTGGTGTAGTAGTGGTGACGGTACCGATAAGTACGGGTTCTCGGTGCTCCCCGCCGGTTACAGGGACCACGTATTTGGCTTCTACGAAGAGGGCTGCTTCGCCGCCTTGTGGTCTGCCTCTGAGAATGGTAGCCACGACGCGTGGGAACAGTACTTCAACTACAATATCGACTACGCAGGCCAGGACTACGGCAGCAAGGACTACGGCCGAAGTTTGCGTTGCCTCAAGGACTCGTCTCCGACCAGTGGCGCAGCCACCTCCTCCAGCTCGCAGGCGCAGCCAACGAGCTCCTCTTCTGTCATTTGGAGTTCATCTTCAAACGTCATCCTGAGCGATAGCGAAGGATCCAGTAGCAGTATTAAAGCGAGTTGGACTTACCTTAACCCGGACATTGATTATGGCGAGATGACGGACTCCCGCGACAACAAAGTCTACAAGACTGTCACCATCGGTACCCAGACCTGGATGGCCGAGAACCTGAACTACGCATACACTGGCGTGAAGTACAATTACAGCAGTTACACTTCCGATTCCACCAGCTGGTGCTACGAAAACAAGGCTTCCAACTGCGACAAGTACGGTCGCCTTTATACCTGGAGTGCCGTGATGGATAGTGCTGCCCAGTTCAGTGTAAATGCTGGAACCCGGTGTGGCTATGGCAAGCTCTGTATCCCCAATAGCCCCCACCGCGGCATTTGCCCAGAAGGCTGGCACGTGCCCACGAACGAGGAGTACAGCACCCTGTACACCTACATCGGTGGATTCAGCACCGCTGGTTCGTTGTTGATGTCCACCAGCGGTTGGTACAATAGCGGTAACGGTTCCGACAAGTATGGTTTCTCGGTGCTCCCCGCCGGTTACAGGTACTACGATGGCGATTTCTACAATGAGGGCTACTACGCCAACTTGTGGTCTGCCTATGAGAACGGTAGTAGCAGCGCGTGGAACCAGAACTTCGACTTCAATGACGACTACGTGAACCAGCACTACTACTACAAGTACGACGGCCAAAGTTTGCGTTGCCTCAGAGACTCGTTCTAACCAAGGTGCCGAAGGTTCCTCGAAAATTCCTGAATTTCTGACAAACTAATTTACTTGTGGCTCAGTTCCCTGATTGCCCAATAAAAGTTCAGGTGTTTTTTGAAATTTGAAAAAGCTACACATTGTGTACCTTTTTTTGCGAAATCCGGCCTATCCCTGCAAATCCTTTTGGATTTCCCTAACTCGGACAATTGATACATCGTTGTCTTCTGCGATTTCTTTCAGGGATCATACTGTGTGGTCATAGAAAAAGTCTGCCTTTCAAGGGTTTCACCCTGCGGCGTCCTTCCTTCGTATAGAATCGTTTTTTCTATTTTAGCTTCTATGGAACTGAATTTTTTCTCCTCCTGGCTTAATGATTTGCTTACTCCGCAGGCTTTTCATGACTATTGTACCGATGGCCTCTGCGTCGAGGCAAACGACAAGGTGACTAAAATTGTTACGGGAGTCTCTTTCCGTGACCGTCTGATTGATGCCGCCATCGAAGAAGGTGCAGATTGCATTATTGTCCATCATCCTAACGGATTTTGGAAAGGGGAGGACCGAGTTCTTGTAGGGAAGTTCGGCGAACGGATGCGACGTCTGATGCAACATGGCATTAGCTTGTACGGGTATCACTTGCCACTGGACGGTCATCCTGAAATTGGAAACAACGCCCTGATTGCAAAGGCCATGAACCTTTCGAATTTGCAAGGTTTCCTGCCGGAAGGAGAAAAGTTTGTGGGATGGATTGGCGAATTCGCGCAGCCGAAGACCCATGAAGAATTTTTCGCCCAGGCGGAGACTGTGTTTCCCCACGGAATCCAGAATCGTCTCATGTTCGGTTCCAAGACCATCAGGAAGGTGGCCATTTGCAGTGGTTCCGGTGCCAGCGGTATCGAGGAAGCAATTTCACTTGGTGCAGATGCTTTCATTACCGGCGAAATTAAGGAAGCTGTTCCCATTGCCTGCGAGGAACTTGGTTTCAACTTGATAAACTGCGGACATCACCGTACCGAAGTCTTCGGGGTTCGCGCCCTGGCTGAAAAAATCCAGGAAGAGCTGAAAATTCCTGCAAAATTTGTGGATTTGGACAACCCAGTGTAAGGCGAGTGTCGCAAAAACAAGCTTGCTTGATTTCATGACCAAGCCGAAATGGGTGCGTTTTAGCGCCTCCCTGTGTAGGGACTCTTGCCTGAATTCTGTAACTCTTTGACTATCAACGAGTTAGAGCAATCCTAGCCTTATTGTTTATTATAAAAAGTGCTGTTTTTTACAAAAAATCGCCACTTTTGTGTTTGGCTTTGTCAGTTGCATTTTTTGCAGAAGGGCAAATTTTACATTTATAGTCTGTCATTTTTTACTATTTTACCGCCCGTGAATTTTGTTAAGACCACTATACACTTCCAGAAGTCATCTAAGTCCATGACTCTGCATGTGCCTGCCATCTTGTTCAAGGCCTGGCCGGTGCTTCGTGTTTTTGTGGTTATTGGTGTACTGTTGTTCGTTGTCCAGATGGCTGCAACAACCATTTACGATGGTATTCTTAGGCATCAGCTGAACGAACGCCAGCGTCTAGATGAAGAAATGTCCCAGATCCAGGGAACCATGGATTATCTGGCCGGCACCACTTCTGACTTTCTGAGAGACGAAAATCGCCTGTATGCCCGTTTTAGCCTGCCTTCGCAGGACGAGGCTTCTCGTGAAATGGGTACAGGTGGAGCCATCGGTGCAGATTCCCTCTTGCTTCGTTCGACTTCTCCTGTGTTCGAGCGTATGGCAATGTTAGGAGAAACTGCGAAACGTCTACAGCTGAAGCTTTCCAATAATGATGTTTCTTTCCATAACCTTAACAAGTACATGGACCAGAAACTCTCAATGTGGCGTTATGTTCCGTCTATTTCGCCTACCCAGGGGCGCTATGCTTCTGCCTTTGGTCCCCGCATTCATCCGGTGACAGGCGAGGTTGGCAAAATGCACCAGGGTGTAGATATTTCTAATGAACGCTGGACACCTATCTACGCTCCTGCAGACGGAGTTGTGGAAGTCGCTCAGCTTAGTTCTTCCTTTGGTAACTTTGTTACGTTGGATCATGGCAATGGCATCAAGACCCGTATGGGCCACATGCAGATGTACATTGTGCATCCTGGTCAGTTCGTGCAGCGTTACCAGGTTATTGGTTATATGGGAAATACAGGCCGTTCTGTTGGTCCTCATCTTCACTATGAAGTCTGGGTGAACAATGCGCCTGTAAATCCGCTTGCCTATATGTTGCCTAACGATCACGCAGTAGATTAATTCTGCTCGTGATTCCATCCGAGAAAATGGCGCCGGTTTAGCTGGCTAAGGATGGTTCACCCCGAGGGGTGGTTTTTAAATGAAATGTTGGTTGAGGGTCGCTTGTTTTGCGGCCTTTTGCGTGTTTTGTTATAGGGCCATGGCAGATGCTTGCCCTATGTTTGTGGAGTTCTTCCCTGATCCGAAGGATGTTCCTGACCAGGAAGGCGAGTTCGTAGAGATTCGTCTGGATGATTTTGTTGCAGATAGCCTGATCGTTCAGATGGATGATAAGGCGAGTTTATCCTTCGGTTTTCCTCGGGGAAAGCGTTTGGTGCTGGTTCACGATAGCTTGTACTGCCCAAAGATCCCTGAAGTTGCCTGCGGGTTGTTGGGCAAGCTGAGCTTGCCCAATTCTAGAGAGGCTCTGTGGCGATTGCGGGCGGGGACATGTTCTGATTCCGTCTTGATTCCTACGCCTAAGGCGGGGAAGTCCTTGCAGCGAGTTCGCGAAACTGGCAAGTGGGATTTTGTTGAACCCACATTTGGTTTTGCGAATCCCGCTTATGAGGATGGTGTCGCTGATTGCGGCATCGGACCTGTCCAGCGGGATTTACTGGCGTGGAACGGGGACTCCTTGTTTCGGTACAGTTTGTTTTTGTCGGGATGCGACTCTTCGGCCTTGTGGCTTGAAACGATGGATTTAGAAAGTGGGGCGCGTCAGGGCGACTCCCTACAAATCCTGCATCGCTACAGCTGGGAATCATCGTCGAATTCCCTTTGGATCCAGGCCCGCCTCCCTCAGGACGAGTCTCCCGGCAATAACCTGTTGGATACGTTAATTTTTCCTGCGGCCACAAGATTCCCGCTGGCTATTTCAGAAATACACCACTGCCCGCAGGAGCCTGAACCGGAGTGGGTAGAAGTCTATAATCGCAGTAGCGTCAGCCTGCCGCTGAATAAATTCAGGTTCTGCAATCGCGGCGGCATATGGGCTGCGGCAAAAACTTCTGACGGCGCCGCCACTGCCACGGCTGCCTACGGTTTGGTTCCCGCCGCAGGGCGCAATGCGGATTCCATCGCACCTTATGAGTCTGTTATCATGACTAAGGATACAGCGCAGCTTCGCGAATTTCTGGGCTTTAAGGATGTGCGGCTGGTGCAGGTGGCGCTTGGTTTTCTGAACAATACCGCAGGTTGTATTTCCATTTGCAACGGCGAAACTGTGGTTGATTCTGTTTGCTGGGACCGTCATACGGTAACGTGCCCCGCTGGCTTTAATCCGCTGACGATGACTGCGGAGAATACGCCCGGGTTCCTGCGAGGCGAAATTACCGGCGGCGTGGGCGGCAATGGGCGAGGGGCGGGAAAAGGCAATCCTTTGACTCCATTTGCATACAGATTTTCCTCTAGAGTTGTTCGCAGGGGCGGAAACCCATTGCGGGTGTATGTCGAAGGAGATGCTCAAGTGACCATTCGCCTGCTGGATTCTGCCGGACGGGAACAGTGGCGTCGTGAGGTGCCTTCGCAGTCCAACGTTTGGTGGACCGTTCCCCTGGATGGAATGGCCTTGGGCGTGGCTTATGTTTCGTTATCTGTAGGAAAATTTGAAAATGTTGTGGGCATCCTGATTCGACCTTAGGGGGAATCTGTGAAAAAGATGAAATTGCTTTTGCTGTTTTTCGCCGGATTGTTTCTTGCCGATTCTGTACATGCCATGGATGCTCCTGCAGGTTTGGCGCAAGTCCGTGGGGGTGACATGAACCCCTCGGGTTTACCGGGCTTCTATTCGACGCCCGCCCGAGTGGCCGATCCTGGATTCGGAATGAATTTTTATCGAATGCCTTCAACGGATCAAATGACTGCAGGACTTTCTGGAGAATTTGAGGTGTTTCGCTTTCGGGGGGCTTTTAGCGGATCATACGAATCTATGGATTCCGTTTTTAGACAAATTAATTCTGGATGGGATGTTTCTGCAAGGGTGGACTGGTTGGTTCTTGGGGCTGGCTATGGCTTATCGATCAATTGGATTCCCGAAGAAGAAATTTGGACCAATCATCGTTACAAGATTGGCGTGACCTTTGTTCATGAGAACTTGTCTTTTTCTGCCATGGGGTGGAACTATACTTCTGAACCGTTAAATGAATTGCTTTACTTATTAGGCCTTTATGTAAAAGGAGGCCGTAGTTTTGAAGCCTATGCGCAATGGGATGGCGTATCTGCGGTAATAGGTACGACTTTGGGTTTTAAGTATATGTCTTTTTCTACCGCCTATAGGATGCCGGGGTTTTCCGTTGCAGTGAAGCTGGATTTCCATTTGGGACAATGGAGTGGGGCCGGAATTGTTGGAAATTCAGGCCATTCTTTAGAGTGGTTTGGCTTTGAAGTCGAAAGAAAAATCAAAAAAAAGACTATCTTGTAGTTTGAGTACTGGATATAATTTATGCTGATTTCTCTAAACTTACTTGCGGCTTGGCTATTTGCCTTTTTTGTTGTGTCGGTAGCCCTTGTTATATCCATTTTGCTAATTAGGGATTCTCGCGAAAAACAAAAAGCCTATGGCGTTTTTTCGGGTTATTTAGGGGAATTTCAGGTGATTCTTTCTAAAGAAGGCAATTTGCTGGACGCCACCCCGCGTTACATTTCGGATCCCCTGTTTGAACGAATTTGCCAGGAAAAGAATTTCAGGAACATTCTTTCGACTCAGGAATATGCTCGCCTGCAGGATTATGCAAAGGGGCTGGCTTCCTATCCGGATATTCCATTTGTATTCAGCTTTGATTGCGAGCAGGGCTTGCGCTGGTATGAATTGCGAGCCTACATTCAAAAAAAACAAGGAAATGACAGTACCGTTTTCTTGATCAAGAATGTGACAATGGACGTGGAATCCAGAAACCAACGTGACGAATTGAAGCAGAACATCGATATGCTTCTTCAGAATACGGGAGATTTTCTCTGGACGATGGATGTGGATTCCCGTCGCTTCACCTTGTTGACGCCCCTTGTGGACGAAGAAGGCCGTGTGGTGCCCCGTTCCGTTGGAACTCAGGATGTTCGCGCTATGATGCCGGCAAGGGATTATGAAATCTTTGAAAAAATGCTGAATTCCAGAATCGTGGAGTTTCGAGCTTCGGGGCATGATATTGAAGGTAATCGGGGGCTTAGTCTCCGTTTGCTGCGTCCTGATGGATCGCTCTGCTGGTATTTTTTTGGCGGTCGCCTGGTAATGGAAGAAGGAGCCAATATGGTGTTCCGAGGTACTGCGCGACGAATGGAATTGCTACAGGACAATCCGGTGCTTGAAGACGACGCCTATAGTAACGTGTTGCTATCATCGGCATTGGCTCTTCCTGATGTACGAGTTTTTTGGGTGGATCGCGATTATAAAGTCATTGGATGCAATCAGGCTTTTTCGTTGGCGTTTGGCAGGGAATCACCGAAGTCGATTGAGGGACGTCGCTTGTTGGAAATTGTCCGCCCTAAGTATTTCTCATTCTTCCATCGCTACCTATCGGAAGT
Source organism: Fibrobacter sp. (assembly GCA_024398955.1). Classification (GTDB taxonomy): domain Bacteria; phylum Fibrobacterota; class Fibrobacteria; order Fibrobacterales; family Fibrobacteraceae; genus Fibrobacter. The sequence goes on from JAKSIG010000048.1 coordinate 19,133, forward strand.
ATTTGAAAGGGGGCGTGCGGTTTCCTGGAAAGGTGTTTTTGGCGCCGTGGATTCTTTGTTGTGGGTGAATGCTGTACCTTTGAAGAATCTGGATGGTGAAACCAACAAGATTTTGGCGGCGTACATGTTATTAAATGCAGAAGAATTTACAGAAAATAGTTAAATGGAGTAAATTATGAAAAAAAAGGTTGTTCTGGCTTTTAGTGCACTTTTCTTGCTGGCTGCATGCAACCAGGAAGCAAAAGCTTCTTCCGATAACAAGGCTGCAGAAGCTAAGGCTCCTGTGGCACAGGTTGCTCAACCGGTTGCAAAGACCGAACCTGCCGCACAGCCTGCTGTTGCGAAAATTGAAAATGTTGATTGGACAAAGGCCATTGAAATGGGCAAGTCTGGCGCAATGTTTGTTGACGTTCGTAGCTCTGCCGAGGTTGCTGATGGCATGATCGAAGGCGCCCTGAATATTCCTCACAATGAGGTTGCTTATCGCCTTGCCGAACTTCCTAAGGATCGGGACCTGCTAATTTATTGTCGTAGTGGGAAGCGTAGCATGATGGCTTCTGAAGTTCTCGTAAAGAACGGTTACACTCGTGTGTTTAACGTGGTGGGCGGCTTCTTGGCTTATCCCAGGAACTAAAATAGCAACTGGAACATCAGACTTTATAAGAACGTGTCGAATGAACTTTCTTAGGCTTGCATTGGAAGAGTCCATCTTTTCGATTGGAGTGAGCCGCCCTAATCCGGCGGTGGGTGCCGTCGTTGTGAAGGATGGAATCGTCGTGGGGAAGGGGCGTACGCAGCGCCCCGGAAGTGCCCACGCCGAAGTCATGGCGCTGCGAGACGCGGGCGAACTTGCCCGCGGCGCGGCCATCTACGTGACGCTTGAACCCTGCTGCCATTATGGCCGCACGCCACCCTGCACCAAGGCCATCATCGACGCTGGAATCGCAAAAGTCTTTTATGCCCACGGCGACCCCAATCCTGTTGTCCGCGGGAACAGCCGCAAGATTCTGGAAGAGGCCGGCATTGAAGTCTACGAAGGCGTAGACGCCTGCATCGCTGCAGAAATTGAAAGTGGTTGGGACGACGATAACTGCGGTGGCGAATGCCATTGCCTTTCTTCAAGTCATCCCCGCGACCCCTCCGCATGTCATCCCCGCGAAGGCGGGGATCTAGCATCCCCTTCAAAATCCGCCGTCGTCGAAGGCAGCATAGTCTTCCGCGACATCGAACGTTACTTCGAAGCTTACGATTACTTCGTCCGCAACAAGCGAACCTTTGTAGAAGTCAAGAGCGCCATTACCGACGAAGGCTCCATGGGATACGTTCTGCCCGATGGCTCCCATAAGCCCATGAAAATCACAGGGGAGGGAGCCAACTGCTGGAACCATGAACTCCGCGCCATCAGTGACGCCATTCTCGTTGGGGCAGGAACTGTTCTCGCAGACAATCCCTCCCTGAACGTTCGCAATGCTGCCGGAAACGATCCCGTAAAAATCGTATGGGCCGGCCATCACGAATTTTCCGAGGCAGAAGTTGCAACACTGAATGTTTTCGGCTTATGTCATTCTGAGCGAAGCGCGGGGCGCGAAGTCGAAGAATCCAAGGATGTTCCCGTTATTCGCGCTCTTGTATTCTCTTGCGTACCTCAGCCCAACATTCCCAACGCAGTGGTGTTCACCACGTCCACCTTCGCTGATTGCTGGAGCGAAATGCTGGACCATCTTTCTGCCTTGGGCATGCACCGCCTCATGGTGGAACCCGGTGCCGGCCTCGCCAAGCAATTGTTTGCCGCAGTCCCTGCCGACGCCATCGCGACCCCGGTGCAAAAGCCTCTTTGGAACCGCCTGGATCTCTGGCGCTCCACGGACCACACCATCGAAGACGCTCTGGCCTCCTTCATTGACGAAGGCTCTGTGGCCAAGACCTTGGATTTTCCCGCTATTCCGGAAAAGCTCATTGCCAAGGAATCCTTTATGGTGGGCCCTGACGTGCTTACCGTTTTTTATCCCGGTTAAATACAAAACATCGGCGTAAATAAGCTTCAGTATTTAGTAAATTAGTTTGATCTAACTTTGGTAAGGGTCACCTCTCAAAATCCCCCAAAAAAGCCCATTTTCCCCTGCATCCCTCTCGTAATTCATAATTCATAATTCATATTTTTTTTATCTTTGCCCCCGTATGTTTACAGGTATTATTCAAAGTACGGGAACCATCCTTTCTCTTGAAACGAGAGGGGATGCTCTTACCATGCGCTTATCAGCACCCGGTTTCTTCAAGGGTTGCAATCTGGGCGATAGCGTTGCCAACGACGGCGTGTGCCTTTCTATCGAAAGCTGCACCGACGACGAGGCTACCTTCTGCCTAATGCACCAGACGGTGGAAAACACCTCCTTTAAGCAGGCTGAACCGGGTAAACTTGTGAATCTGGAAAAGGCTTGCCGTGCGGATTCCTTCATGGGCGGACATTTTGTCATGGGCCATGTGGATACTTCCGTAAAGGTCTTGGCCGTCGCCAACCGCGAAACCGGCGTGGAAGTGGACTTGGAACTTCCCAAGGACCTGCGCCGCTATGTGATTCGCCGCGGTTCCGTGTCCCTCAACGGCATTAGTCTTACTGTTGCCGAAAAGTTCGAGGATTCCATCCGCGTGTGCATTATTCCAGAAACCCTCGCCAGAACCAATTTGCGTAACTGGGTGCCCGGCACTATTGTGAATGTGGAAGTAGACATGCTTGGCAAATATATCGAGAATTATTTGAAGGAGCGTGACCTTGCTTAGTACGATCGAAGAAGCCCTTGAGGATTTCAAGGCTGGTAAATTCCTTATCGTTGTGGATGACGAAGATCGTGAAAACGAAGGCGACTTTATAATTGCCGCCGAGAAGATTACACCGGAAAAGGTGAACTTCATGCTCCACGAAGGCCGCGGCGTCCTTTGCTGCCCGCTGCCCATCAAGCGCTGCCACGAGTTGAATCTGACCCGTCAGACTGCAGAAAACACATCCATTCTGGGTACGCCTTTCACCATCATGGTGGATAAGATCGAAGGCTGCACCACGGGTGTTTCTGCCCACGACCGTGCCGCAACCATTCTTGCCCTTTCCGATCCTGCATCCAAGCCGGGTGATTTTGGCCGTCCGGGTCATATTTCCCCGCTGTACGCCCAGGAAGAAGGCGTCCTTCGCCGCGCAGGCCACACGGAAGCTGCGGTGGACCTGGCCAAGCTGGCTGGACTTCGCCCTGCAGCTGCCCTCATCGAGATCATGAACGAGGACGGCTCCATGGCCCGCATGCCCCAGCTGGAGGAAGTCTCCAAGAAGTTCGGCCTGAAGATTATTTCCATTCATGACCTGATCGCTTACCGCTTGAAGAACGAAAAGCTGGTGCAGCGCGTGGCTGCTCCCAACGTTCCCACCAAGTACGGTGAATTCAAGGCTTATGCCTACCGCAGTTCTACCGATGGGGTAGAGCATGTGGCCTGGGTGGCTGGCAATCCGGATTTCTCTAAGCCGGTGTACGTCCGCGTCCATAGCGAATGCTTGACTGGCGATATTTTCGGCAGTATGCGTTGCGACTGCGGTGAGCAGTTGGAAGCCTCCATGAAGTTCATTGGCGAACACGGCGGCGTGCTTCTGTACCTCCGCGGTCAGGAAGGCCGTGGCATTGGCCTCTGCAACAAGCTCCGCGCTTACGAACTGCAGGAAAAGGGCCTGGATACGGTGGAAGCCAACATCAAGCTGGGCTTCAAGTCTGATTTACGCCAGTATGGTACCGGCG
>JAKSIG010000049.1 GCA_024398955.1 Fibrobacter sp.
TGCCAGCCGTGGAACGGGAAGATCGGAGTCTTCACCATGAAGGCCAGGAGGAAGCAAACGAGGATAGAGGTCTGGACGGCGGGATCCATGTTCTGGATAGCCAGGGCCAGAGAAAGGAGCAGGGAGTTGTCAGCCTTGGTCAGCACGTACCACAGAGCCACCATCATGGGAGCGGAGCCCACCAGGGTGTAGATGGCGAAGGTCATAGCAGCCTTGACGCGATCCTTGCCACCGAAACCGGCGATAAGGATTGCGGCGGGGATCACCATTGCTTCGAAGAAGAAGAAGAACAGCACTGCGTCGGCGGCCAGGAAGGTGCCGTTCATGGCGCCCATCAAGGCGAAGATGCCGATTGCGAAGTTGCGGTAGTTCTTGCAGGTAGTGTTACGAGCAGTGATGAGAGCCACCAGGGAAAGACCAGTGGAAAGGAGCGTCATCCAGGCGCCCAGACCATGGCTGTACAGGTAGTAGTAAACCGGGCCCTTTGCGCCAGGAATGCGGAACCATTCCACAGCTTCGGTAGCCTGGTTGCCACCGGCGATCAGAGCGACGGACATGCCCACAAAGGCAAGGCCGAAGAGGAAAGCCAGGCGGGAAGAAGACTTGGGATCTTCCTTGGAGGTTGCCACCATGAGGATAGCGGCAACGAACGGAGCCAAGACGAGGAGATGCAGAAGCATTAGATCATACCTCCGGTCAGAAGAACAACGAGCACAAGGGCTACAACACCGGCAACGCTAAGAGCGAGCTGCAGGCGAACCTTGCGAACCTGGAAGGAGGCAACGCCATCACCCAGGATTTCAACAATGCCGGCTACCAGCCACTGGACAAACTGAACCAGCTTATCCACGCAGTTTTCGATAATCCAGGCAACAACATTGGTAAGGCAGATGAACCAACCGTGAATGATATCGAAGAGGAAGGTCCAGGTAGCCATCTTGCCGGTAGGAGCAGAAGAGCCCTTGGCTTCAGGAATGCGAGCCTTGCCGAACTTGGCCCAGGCAATCACGAGACCGAGAACAGCAGCGGCAGTGCCGAGACCGGCGAACACCATGGGGTTCACGTGGGCTTCGGAGTGAGCCACGGAGAGCTGTGCAGCACCAACAACAGGAGCCAGCATATCACGGAAGAAGGTAAGGCCGATGGAATCTGCCCACATATAACCGGAGAACACTGCGCCAACGGCGAGAATCACCATGGGGATCAGCATGCAAGCCGGAGCTTCGTGAATGTGATGTTCGCTTTCCTTGGAACCGCGATAGGAACCGAAGAAGGTCAGGATGATCAGACGGCCCATGTAGACTGCGGTAATAACAGCAGTGAGGAGGCCAACTGCATAGTAGTAGGGGCCCATGGGACCGCTCATGTAGAGACGTTCCAGGATCAGGTCCTTAGACCAGAAGCCAGCGAAGCCCGGGATACCGATAATGGCCAGGAATGCAAAGATCATGACGCATGCGGTAACGGGAACCTTCTTGACCAGGCCACCCATCTTGCGCATATCCTGTTCGCCAGCCAGGGCGTGAATCACGGCACCGGCACCGAGGAACAGGGCTGCCTTGAAGAAGGCGTGGGTAAAGACGTGGAAGATGGAAGCATCGAATGCAGCCACACCTGCAGCCATGAACATGTAGCCCAGCTGAGAGATAGTGGAGTATGCCAGCACCTTCTTGATGTCGTTCTGGAAGAGGCCAGCCACAGCGGCCCAGAATGCAGTGAGCATACCGACAACGGTAATGATATCAAGCACGGTGGGGAGCATGGCAAACATAGAACCGAGACGGGCAAGCAGATACACGCCAGAGGTCACCATGGTTGCAGCATGGATGAGGGCGGAAACCGGGGTCGGACCAGCCATTGCATCGGGCAACCAAGTGAGAAGAGGAATCTGGGCGGACTTACCGGTGCAGCCTACGAAGAAGCAGATACCGGCGAGAGACAGGAACGGAATGACGATTTCAACGTGGCCACCGGAAACGACCATCTGGATGAATGCAGCCAGCTGATCGTAGTTGAGGATGGCGGAGCCGCCGATAGTGCAGAGCACCAGCATACCCAGGAGGAAGCCGATGTCACCCACGCGGTTCACGATGAAGGCCTTGTTTGCAGCCTTGCAGTTGTTCACGTCGTGGTTCCAGAAACCGATCAGCAGGTAAGAGCAGAGACCCACACCTTCCCAACCCAGGAAGGTCAGGAGCAGGCTGTCGGAAAGGACCAGCACGATCATGCTGAACAGGAACAGGTTGATGTAGGCGAAGAAGCGGGCAAAGCCACGGTCGCCGTGCATGTAACCGATGGAGTACAGCGCAATCAGGGAGCCGATGCCAGTGACGAACAGCAGCATGATGCGGGACAGACCGTCAAACAGGAATCCGATGTCCACCTTGAGCATGGGGACGTCGATCCAGTTGCAGAGGGTCTGACGGATGCCGGTTTCGGGCATGCCGAAAGCCAGCAGGACAACGCTAGCGAAAGCGAGAGCCGGGAACAACACGGCCAGCGCGCCAACGAAACCTTCGGAAGGGCCCTTCTTGCTGCCGGAAGAAATCACGGCGATGGTACCCAAAAGGATGGTACCGATGAGCGGGAAGAGCGGAATAAACCAAAGCGGTAAATTAGTCATTGATTATTACCCCTTCAAGTTAGAGAAGTCGTTGGAATCAACGCTCTCGCGGTTACGGAAGATCATGATGACCATGGCAAGGCCCACGCAAGCTTCGGCAGCTGCAACAGCAATTGCGAACAGCGGCACGATCTGGCCTGCAACGCTCATTTCGGCAGGCAGGGTCTTGGCAAAGCCCACGAAAGACAGGTTCACGGCGTTCAGGGCGAGTTCAACACCCATGAGCACGAAGAAGATGTTTCTGCGGGAAATGGCCACGATAAGGCCGATGGCGAAAATCACCAGGGCCAAAATCTGAACATACATAGCTTGGAGTTCCATTACTTTTCCTCCTCGATTTCAGAGCCAAGGCGCTTCTTGGCCATGAGCACAGCGGCACCCATGGAAGAAAGGAGCAACAGACCGAGGACTTCGAACAGGACGAAGTAGCCGGGGCCTTCCTGAGCTACGTTAAACAGTGTTTCGGAGGTGAGCTTTACAGAGCCGCGGAGGGTGGTAGCATCGAAGACGATGGGAGCACGAACCAGGGCAAAGCCCACGAGACCGGCGAGAACGATCACGGCCGGAATCACGAACAGGGAAACCTTGTCGAACATGGGAGTCTTGCTGTCCTTACCGGCGTTCAGCACCATGATCACGAAGGTGAGCAACATGATGATTGCGCCTGCGTAAACCATGATCTGGACAACGCCCATGAAGGGGCTACCCAGCAGGCCGTAGATACCGGCCAGGGAGAGCATGGTAAGAACCAGGGAAAGAGCTCCGTAGAGCGGATGCTTGGAAAGGAGCACGCAAACGGCAGAGCCAATTGCGATAATTCCAAGGACAATGAAGTAAATCAGGGCGAGCATTACTTAACCTCCATTCCCCAGACCTTGCGGGCCTCGGCGTTCTTGGTACCACCCGGAGCCATCTGGCTCTGAGCGTCTTCGGGGTAATCCTTGGGATCCCAGTCGGTGAGGTCGGCAAGGTGTGCCACGAAGTCTTCACGCTTACGGTGTTCAAAGACGATCTGCTTGGTATCCATGCGGAGAGCATCTACCGGGCAGGCCTCGGCGCAAAGGCCGCAGAACACGCAAACCAGATGGTCGATATCGAAACGCATAACGCGCTTTTCGATACGGGGATCATCAGACTGGGTAGCTTCGATGAAAATGCAGTGTGCAGGGCAAGCTGCGGCGCACATACCGCAAGCAACGCAACGGGGAGTTCCATCGGGGCGCAGCATCAAGCGATGCTTGGCGCGGTAGGAGTTGCGAACTTCGGGCTGACCTTCCGGGTAGGAAATAGTGGGAAGTTCTTCGTAACGGAACAGGCCACGGGCAGCATGCTTAAGGGTTGTCCACAGACCACGCATAGCCTCAAAAATGTAGAGGCGTTCAATGATGGTCATGGGTTTCTGTTTAATAACGCGAGCCATTAGTTACCTCCAAGGAGCTTTGCGACAACTGCGGTCACAACGAGGTTCAGGATAGCGATGTTAAGAATGATCTTCCAACCGAGATTCATGACGTGGTCATAGCGGAAGCGGGGCAGAGTCCAACGGACCCAAATCCAAACCCAGCAGAACATGACGCTCTTGACAACGAGAACCAGCAGGTGGATTGCTGCAGTACCGAGAGCAGTACCGATGGTGTTAACACCTGCAGCGGTGTGAGCCATTTCCGGAGTGTAGAACATCCAGGAAGCAACACCTGCAGCGATGAACACGAGAGCGGCAACCCAGCCAACCAACTTGTACAGCTTGTATTCCTGAAGGATGACGTTCTTGTTGCTCTGGCGAGAAGCGGCGAGCTTCTTGGAGTAGCGGTGCATCATGTGGAGGAATGCAAGAGCAAGGAATGCAAGAACCCAGCAAAGGATGGCCAGAGAGCCGCCCATGTGAGCCTGCATGGTTTCGGTAGTTACGAACGGAACAGAGTAGCCACCCAGGAAGAGGGTTGCCACCAGGAAGGAGCTAATGCAAATGTGGGAGTATTCGCCCATGTAGAAGAGACCGAACTGCATAGCACCATATTCAGTATGGTAACCAGCAACCAGTTCCGGTTCACCTTCGGCAACGTCGAACGGTGCACGGCCAGTTTCTGCGATGGTTGCAATAAGGAAGCAGAAGAAGGCCACAGGCTGAGCAACAATGCCCCACACGTGGTGTTCCTGCCAGCTAACGATGTCGGTGAGGCTGAAGGAGCCTGCAAGCACCAGGAGGCCCATCATGGAAAGGCCCTGGCAGACTTCGTAACTGATGGTCATTGCAGAAGTACGGAGAGAACCCAGGTAGCTGTACTTAGACTTGGAAGCCCAGCCAGCGAGAACTGCACCGTATGCAGACAGAGAGGAGAAACCGAAGAGGAGCAGAATGCCCACATCGGAATCCAGAATGGAACCGCTGATCGTAACAACCTTGCCACCCCATTCGAACACCATCGGGCCGAACCAGGGAATGACACAGGGAGAAAGGAACACGATTGCAAACGGGATTGCCGGAGCAACGTAGTACAGGAACTTGCTTGCGCCCTTGGGAGCGAACATTTCCTTAAAGAACAGCTTGGTACCGTCGCACATGTTCTGCACGTAACCCAGCAAGCGGATACGGCCGAAGTACGGAACCTTGATGTAGGAACGGTTCGGGCCCTGACGGTCCTGCATAAAGCCGGCGCCACGGCGTTCCATAGGAATCAACAGGAGGATGTAAAGGACCGGCACGAAGCAGAAGGCAAACTTCGCAATCGTGATCAGCCATTCAACCCAGGATTTGGATTCGATGATATCCATTATGCGTTACCTCCTTCAAGATGCAGACCAGTGCTCTTGATGGTGTCGTATGCAAGGCCAGCCAGAGCAGGTGCGTATTCGGCAGCCTTCTTGAAGGCGTCGTAAGCGCAGGTGAAAGGCTTGCCTGCAAGTTCAGAAAGAACTTCGTAGGCGGGCTTCAGTTCTGCATCGGGTGCGGTGGGAGCAGCATTCAACTTCTGGAGAATGTTGAGAGAGTTTACCATGGTACCCTGAACTTCGCTCCAGTGCTTGATACCGAAAGCGAGAGTTGCCTTGCTTGCGGTTTCGTCGTTGAAAGCGGAGAGAACGATTCGAGTCGGAATCTTTTCGATGGCGTCCATGGACTTGTTGCCTTCGCCAATGATGTCGTTGTTCACGCAGACAACTACGGAGTAGTCGGACACGTGCTGAGCCAGATCATACAGGTTATCGTCGGGCAGACCCAGGAGCTTGAAGCCTGCGCGGTTGGCCATGGGGTCACCGCTCTTGGCAATGCCATCGGGTTCTGACTTCACCTTGAGAGTGCCAGCGAAAATTTCTGCACGGTCACCCAAAGTTTCCTTGAGCATGCGGAGTGCAGCCAGGTCTTCGATGGTGCATTCGCCACCAGCAACGAGAGCGATCTTGCCAGAAGCAGAGGCGATAGCATCCTTCATGACGCTAATGCCGCCAATTGCAGGCAGACGGTTCTTGTTGAAGTTCTGGAAGGCCATACGGCTGGTGTTAGAGAGCCAGCTGCGGTTCACTTCGGGGTTACAGCGGGGCATCACGCGGTAGATCTTACCGTCGGCGTGATCAATCCAGATGTTTGCGCCCAGAGAGTCGTCCATGGAGATGGTCGGAGTGTGAGACAGCAACCATACGCGCTTCTGGAAGCGGAAGTACTTGGCGGTCATTGCACCGGTGGGGCAAACGTCGGTGACGCACAGGTCATACTCGTGGTCCAGCTTTTCGCCGGGGAACGTAGTAATGTAGGTGTGGTCGGCGCGGCCTGCCAGCTGGAGCTGTTCGTCGCCGGCAACAGAACGCATAAAGCGTACGCAACGGTCGCACTGCACGCAGCGTTCTTCGTCGAGAAGAATGCGGGGGCCGATATCCACATGCTTACCGCCACGTACCTGACCCTTGGAGTCAACGAACTGGTGAGCGGGATTGCCGTGATAGTTCTTGCCATATTCCGGACGGAGGCGGCCTTCGTTCTGACCGCATTCCATGTAGTTTTCCTGCAGGGTGCATTCGCCAGCCTTGTCGCAGATGGGGCAATCCAGCGGATGGTTCACCAGCATGAATTCCTGGGTAGCCTTGCGGGCGTTCTTGACGCGTGCGGAGGATGCAGGAGTGTAGATCTTCATGCCAGGGGCTACAGGAGTATAGCAGGCGATCACCAGCATACGACCGCGGGGGCCTTCCTGTTCGACCAGGCACTGACGGCAGTTACCAGAAACCGGCAGATACGGATGGTAACAGACGTGAGGAGTTTCAATCCCGACAGCCTTGAGGGCTTCGAGGAGGTTCGTATCGCCAGGAACCATCACGGCCTTGTCATCCACGAAGATTTCCACCTTCGGGCTCGATTCGGTCGGGAGTTTCGGCATGTTATAGTAGTTACTCATATTATTACCAGAAAATTCCAGGACGTGCGGTTTCTTGGACACGCGGCTTAGCGTGATCCGGGTTCTTAGCAATGTATTCGTCGAAGTCGGCGCGGAACTTGGCGCTGTAGGCACCAACCGGGCCGCCCAGGGAAATAGACAGCGGGCAGATGGTAACGCCACCGAAGCCGCCGGCAAGGCTCTGCATCAGTTCCACATCGCCGTCGTGACCGTTGCCAGCGACGATCTGGTTCAGCATGCGGTGCAGAAGACCGGTACCTTCGCGGCACGGAGTGCACTGGCCACAGGATTCGTGGCTATAGAAATTGCCCAATACATTCAGCAGGTCAACCATGTTATGCGTATCGTTAATGACGATAATTGCGCCAGAACCGAACATGGTCTTCATGGAAGCCAGGCATTCGTAGTCCATGGTGGCAACGGCAGCTTCTTCTGCAGTCAGAGGAGCGCAGGAAGAACCGCCCGGCAGCACAGCCTTCAGCTTGCCGCCAACAACGCCACCGGCGTATTCGTTAATCATGGTCATCATGGGAGTACCGAGGGGAGCCTCGTACACGCCCGGGTTCTTGACGTCGCCGGAAATGCAGAATACCTTGGTACCGCCAGCACGGGGAGTACCCATCTTGGCGTATTCGCTAGGATCGTGCTTGAAGATCCAGGGGAGAGCCATGATAGTTTCCACGTTGTTCACGCAAGTCGGAGACTTCCATGCACCGCTCACAGCCGGGAAAGGCGGCTTAAGGCGGGGCTGACCCTTCTGGCCTTCGAGAGAGTTAATGAGTGCGGTTTCTTCACCGCAAATGTAGGCGCCAGCACCACGATGTACGAAGATATCGAAGCTGAACTTGGTTCCGCAGATATTTTCGCCAAGGTAGCCGGCTGCATAAGCCTGGTTCAGAGCCTTGTTGAGGCTTTCGATGCAGGGCAGGAATTCGCCACGGCAGTAGATGTATGCTGCGCGGGAACCCAGAGCCCAGGCGGCGATGATAAGGCCTTCGATAAGACGGTGGGGATCTTCCAGCATGAGGAAGTGATCCTTGAAGGTACCGCCTTCGCCTTCGTCAGCGTTCACCACGATGTACACGGGCTTGCCGGTTCCGCGGGGCACGAAGCTCCACTTCATACCGGTCGGGAAGCCTGCACCGCCACGGCCACGCAGATTGGTGCGCTGCACGTAGTCGATGAGCTCGAACTGGCTCATGTTGAACAAGCGTTCGGAAATGTTTTCGTAGCCGCCCAGCTTCTTGTAGACTTCAATGTCCTGGGCGCCCTTGCCGAAGTTTTCAGTACAAACTTTTACGCATTCTGCCATAATTATACCTTCTTCTCTTCAACCGGTTCCGGCTTTTGAGTGGTGACAGCAACAGCGGAAGGCTTGGCCACGCGTTCGCCAGAGGTGGCGATCATGCGGTATTCGTCGCCCACCTTACCGGCAGCGTCGACGAAGGCCTTGTCCTTAACGCCGGGTTCGCCAACGGCGACCCATTCAGAACCGTTCTTCTTTTCAACAACAATCTTGGTGAATTCCGGAGCGCCCTTCCAAGTGAGGGTAGCGCCAGTTTCATCAGCTTCAGCCTTAACGCAGAGAACCGGAGAAGGAGGAGCGTAGTCGGGAACCTGGGGCTTTGCGATAGCACCCGGAGCGCCCGGATGACCGCTGTGGCCCTTGACGATACCACCCAGCACATCGTGCTTGGGCATGTCGTTCACGTGAGCCTTGCACCAGTCGATAATGCGATCGATGGAAGCTTCGGTAAGAGTAGTGCCGCGCTTCATCTTCAGCTGACCGTCAACAACGTCGGTAGCGAAGTCATCGTTCACCAGCATCATGGGGCCGTTGCCGCAAGAACCGAGACATTCAACCTGAAGAATGGTAAACATGCCATCGGGAGTGGTTTCGCCGGACTTGATGCCAAGCTTGTTTTCCACGTACTTGATGAGGGGCTGTGCACCCTTGATGGCGCAGCTGATGTTGCGGCAGAACTGCAACAGGAACTTGCCCTTGGGAGAATGATTGTACATGGTATAGAAAGTGGCAACGCCAAGAGCATGGGCAGGAGCGCAACCGCAAACCTGTGCAGCCCAGCGGATACCTTCGGTGGGAACCCAGCCGAACACGCCCTGAACAAGCCACAGCACTTCAAGAAGAGCGCCCTGGCCTACGGGGTAACGGCTCAGCAAGTCAGCACAGCGTTCCTTGATTTCGGGAGTGTTGAGCTTTTCCAGCACTTCCTTGGGATTGGGCTGTTCCTGAATCTTGTTGACATGGCCAAAGGTCTGTGCCGGATCCGGAAGAGCACCAATGGGCTGGTCCGGACGATCGAACTTCAGATTGTTGTTTGCAACAAAATGAACTGCACCTTTAATATGTTCACTCATCGGTCAAGTTCTCCTGCAATCATGTTGAGGCCAGGCAAGGTAGCCATAGAGTCGGCCAGGGTAAGACCTTCAACCAGGTAGTTGAAAGCGGAAACGTGAGCGAGACTGGGGGAACGAACCTTGATGCGGTACGGGTGGCCGGAACCATCGGCAATGATGGTAAAGCCAAGTTCGCCGTTAGCGCATTCGCTACCGCAGTAGTATTCGCCCTCGGGCACGCGGATGCCTTCGTAAACGCTCTTGAAACGGCCAATGAGGCCTTCCATATCCTGGTAAGCCATCTTGTGGGACGGCACGCGAATACGAGGATCGATAATATCAACAGGACCCGGAGCAAGGCGCTTCAGAGCCTGACGAACAATCTTGACGGATTCTTCGATTTCGGCAAGACGAACCTGGAGACGATCGTTAGCGTCACCCTGGGTGCCGACGACGACATCCCAGTCGTAGGTTTCGTAATCGTAGTAAGGTTCATCCTTACGGAGGTCGCTTTCTACGCCGGTTGCACGAAGGACGGGGCCAGTCCAGCCGTAGCTGATGGCGTCTTCCTTAGAGATCTTTGCAACACCCACGGTACGATCCAAGAAGATACGGTTACGGTCCAAGCAAGCGTGAAGGTCCTTGAGGGCCTTTTCCACAGAGTTGCAGGCTGCGAGAACGTCGCCTTCGAAACCGCTATAAGAATCGCGGTACAGGCCACCGATACGGGCAAAGCTATTGGTCAAGCGAGCGCCAGTGAGCTTTTCCCAGATCAGCATGATTTCTTCGCGGGGATTGAATGCGTACATGAACGGAGTGGTACCACCCAAGTCCTGGAATGCAGCGGCCACGCAGATGAAGTGGTCGTTGATACGGGAAAGTTCGTTCACGATAACGCGGAGAACCTTGTTGCGTTCAGGAATCTCGATGCCGAACATGTTTTCTACGGCACGGCAGAACGCAATGTTGTTCATCATGGCAGAGCAGTAGTTGAGGCGGTCGGTATACGGGATAACCTGCTGCCAGGTGCCGCGTTCAACCATCTTCTCGAAACCGCGGTGCATAAAGCCGATTTCGCTAACGCCAGCAACGATGGTTTCGCCATCGAGGGCAGTGAGCAAGCGAACGCAGTGGTGGGTTGCCGGATGAGTGGGACCCACGTTCAGGGACATGAGGCTGAGCTTTTCGCCATTCGGATCTAATACGATCATTTTCTGCTCCCTTCAAGATATTCTTCGTCCACAGGATTGATTTCCTCGGAGCGTTCAATAACCTTGTAACCCTTGGATTCAAGGCGCTTTTCCAGTTCGGGCATCAGGTAGTCGCTAGTAGAAAGCCACTGGCGCTTCTGGGCCGGGTAATCCTTGCGGAGGGGGTTACCAACAAATTCAACATGGTTCAACAGGCGGCGGAGGTCCGGGTGACCTTCGAACACGATACCAAACTGGTCAAAGACTTCGCGTTCCAGCCAGTCAGCGCTCTTGTACAAGTCAGTAAGAGTAGGAACCTTGAGGTCTGCTTCGCTAACCAGCACCTTAAGACGGACGCGACGACCGGCGACCTTGGTGCTCTTGAAGCTGTAGCTCACGGCGAAGCGGGGACCTTCGTGATTGGGGTAAGTCAGATAGTCGATGCCGGCTTCGTCCAGCAGCATATCCAACTGGGTAGAACTGTCGTTCTTCAGGAATTCCACAGCATTGTGGAGGTATTCCTTGGGAATCACCACACAGGCGTCCCACTTGGCGAGAGGTTCGCGCTTGCCGCCGAACTTCTCCTCCAGGACGGAGACGATCTTTTCAGAAAAATCCATTGTTACTCCTTCCAGAACTGAGCTTTCTTGATAAGTTTCTGTTCTTTTTCGACCAGGAATTCCTTGGCGCCGGCAGCCTTTTCTGCAGCCAGAGCCTTAGCTTCGGCCTTGCATTCGGCAGTCTTGGCCCTGATCATTTCGAGCTGATCCTTGACGCGTTCTGCACGCTGCTTCATGTAGGATTCGTCCTTGATCTTGTTCTGCAGGTCGAACATGGCGTCGAAGAATGCTTCGGGACGGCTGGGGCAGCCACCGATATACACATCCACGGGGATAATGTGGTCGATGCCGGGAACGGTGCAGTAGCAGTCATAGAAACCGCCGGAACTTGCGCAGGCGCCCATGGCGATAACCCACTTGGGTTCGGCCATCTGTTCGTACATGCGCTGCAGGATCGGAGCCTGCTTATAGGTAATAGTACCTGACACAAGCAGCACATCGGACTGACGGGGCGTAAAACGCACGTATTCAGAACCGATACGGGAAAGGTCATAGCGGCCCACTTCCGTACTCATGAATTCGATTGCACAACAAGCCGTACCATAAGGGAACGGCCACAGGGAGTTCGTACGACCCCAGTTGACCAGGAAGTCAAGGGAGGACGTAATGAAATTCGGCTTTTCTGCCTCATTTTTCATAGGAGTTTACCTCATTAAATGCCGGCGCAAAAGTAGAAATTTTTCAACTTTCGTAAAAGTTGGCTACCCCATTCAAGACAGCCAATATCGCCCACTCACACTCTCGTGGTCCCGAGAAATGTTAGACATAACTAATTTCAAACTTGGTTCAAAAAAAATGTTTTTTCATCTAACTATATGAGTATCAATAGATTTGAGTATTCCTGTAGGCAATTTATCAACGTTTACAACAGTTTATCCGTTTTTTGTAAAATTTCGCTTGCAATGTGTATCGTGGATTTTTACATTTGGCGCGGTTTTGGTTGAGCCCCCTGATGGGGCCGTTGAGGATTGTATGGAATTCAAGCTCTGCGATGACGCCTATAAGGCTTTTAGGGAGGGGCTTCTTGGCCCCATTACAGATCCAACGATTCTGTTGAAACAGATTTCTACTTGTGTATCTCCCCTAGCCCAGATGCTCAATGTCGGTTACATGGAATGCCGCCTGGTCGCCCCCGTTTCGCCTTTGGCCCAGAATGGCGTTGACGGCCAAAAGGTTCTTTTTTACGACAAGGACAAACTGGCCGAAATTCCATCCTGCACCGACTTTGCAGAGGTCATGACCACCGCAGAAAGCGGCACCTTCAGCTTTAACGCCCACCCTATTGACGGCCACACGTTTTCCGATGACGAAAGAACCGCCATCCAGCTTCTGGCATACGACTGCTTTATTTTGGGCGGACGTTCCCGCCTGATGGGCATGGCCGAAAGAGCCCGCACCACAGACTACATGACCGGCGCAGAAAATCAGACTGGATTGATGGGCTTTGTGGGAAAAATTTTTGCCCAGAGGCAGGGTGTCGGCTACACAGGAATCTTTACCAACCTCAAGAACTTTAAGTACGTAAACAAGTCCATGGGTCCCCAGGTTGGCGATATCGCCATGAAGGCCTACGTAAACACGGCCAAGGCTTGCCTAAACGACGACGAAATGGTTGCACGACTGGGCGGCGACAACTTCTTCTTCTTCGTAAAGAACGAACACGCCGAAAGCATCATCGAAAAATTTGCCAGCCTCGAAATCACCATAAGCCAGGGTCCCAAGCCCATGAATCTAAAGATTCAGGCACGAATGGGCGTCTACGTAGTTCGCGAAAAGGATACCGTGTCAGAGCTGATGAACAACAGTTCCATCGCGCTTAACATAGCAAAAAACATCAAGACTTCCGACGTAGTCCACTTTGACAACGAAATGCTTATCAGCGCCTTGCACCAGCGCGAAATTTCCAGCGAATTCCATAACGCCGTCAAGAACAAGGAATTCATTGTATATTACCAGCCGAAGGTCAACCTGGCAACCAAACAGCTGTGCGGTTCCGAGGCTCTGGTCCGCTGGCTGCGTCACAAGACAATTGTACCGCCCGCAGACTTCCTACCCATCCTAGAACGCGAAGGTACAGTCTGCCAGTTGGATTTTTATGTGTTTGAAAGCGTCTGCCAGGATATCCGCAAGTGGGTGGACGCAGGAATCACCCCAGTCCGCACCTCAGTCAACTTCTCCAAGCTGCATCTGAAGAACCCCAACTTTGCAGACGACTTCTTTGCGATCATGAGCAAGTATGGCATCGAAAGCAAGTACCTTGAAGTGGAACTGACCGAAGTTTCTGACTACGAGGACTTCATGGCCATGCAGAAGTTCATCAGCGCCATGAGAAGCCACGGCATTTCTGTTTCTATCGACGACTTTGGAACAGGCTATTCCACCCTGAATGTTATCAAGAACTTCGACTTCAACGTCGTCAAGCTGGACAAGTCCCTTCTAGACAACATCGGCAAGGACGGCTCCCAGGACGAAATTGTCCTGAAGAACGTGGTGAACATGGCTCAGGAAATGAAGAAGGAAGTCATCGCCGAAGGTGTCGAGAACGAGATTCAGGCCAAGTTCCTGACCGACGTGAACTGCCACAACGTTCAAGGATTCCTGTTCGATAAACCCCTGAGCCGCGAAGACTACGAAAAGCGTCTTACCGGCGAAAAGCTGTACTAGCACCAATCGGCGCAAAATCAGTGTAAAAAGGCCTCCACGCGGCCTTTTCGCACTTGCATCTTGCATTTGTTCTCAAAAAATTTCTCACTTTTAAGAATAAAAAGCTATATTATAGATGTGGAACATTTTGTCGACATCTATCAGTTTACGCACTTTCGCAAATACCTAGAAGAGTACCAGGCCGCCCGCGCACAGCAGGAACCCGGCTTTACACGTACCGAAATCTGCAACCTGCTGGGCATGGAAAAGAGCCGCAGCTACTTCGCCGACGTCCTTAGGGGCAAAAAGGTGAGCCCCCGCATGGTGGCCAAGTTTATCGAAATACTCGGGCTCGAAAAGAAGGAAGCAAAATACTTCGAGACCATGGTGCAGGTGGACCAGGCCAAGAACGACACCATCCGCAAGGCCGCCATGGAGGATCTGCTTCGCCAGCACCCCAACCCGCAGCATATTATAAATACGGACGCCTACGAATACTACAATCACTGGTACCATAGCGCACTGTTCGCCATTCTAGACGCCATGGACGTTGGCGACGACATGGCCCCGGTGCAGAAGCGGATTTTTCCGAAGGTACCTCTTGGCAAGCTTTGCGATAGCCTGGAGCTGCTTCAGCGTCTGGGTCTTGCCCGCAAGAACGAGAACGGTTTCTGGAAGCCCACCCGCGAATCCATTTCTAGCGGTCCCTACAACAATGCAGAACTGATCAGGCAGTACCAGCTGCAATGCTTTGAACTTTCTAAGCAGGCGCTCATTACACCGCCTAAATCCCCCACCGTCATGAGTACCATGACCTTCAGCATTTCCAGCGAAGCCTACAAGGAACTGGAAGCAGCCGTGCAGGAATTCAAGGCCAAGGCCCGACGTATCATTGGCGAAGACAAGGCCAAGGCAGATAGCGTCTACCAACTGAACTTACATCTGTTCTCTAACCTGGATCCGGAGGGCAAGTAATGAAATTACGAATTATGAATTACGAATTACGAAAGATTTGTGGTTTCGTTGCAAGCATGAGCATCGCTGCGTTATGCTCAGCAAGTGTCATGGGCTGTTCCGAAAACAGCACCACCGCAGGCGTTTTAAGCGAAACGGAATCAGGCCAGACGGCAAGCCTTACGGTGGCAGTTTCCGGCACCGACGACAATCTCGCCACAATCAAGATGGCGCTCACAAGAACCATCGACAACCGGACCACGGTCATTGATTCCGCAATCGTAGACAGTAGCCTGCAGGTAACCTTTCCAAAGGTTCCATACAACGATTTCGGCATTATTGCCACCGCCTACGACAAGAATGAAAATGTTATTTCCAGCGGCATGGTTTCCAGCGAGAGCTTTGCCAGGGACTGTTTGTGGACCGACTCGGGATTCGTCAAGAGCTTTGTCAAGATGAGTCTGCATAAGCCAGCGCTTCTTCAGGTTCGAAACGACATTGCCGAACTGGATTTAGGGGACTCCCTTTGCGTTTCAAGAATTCTTTCCTGTGGAGTCTATGATGAAGCGGCCCAGGATGCGGGCTACGTAACCATAGGCACGGTACCTTCCAGCGCATACTACGGTCAAATTGAAATCATCAAAGCCCAAGGCGTTCAAACCAAATCCGTATCATGGTACGTTTCATCCGCAGACACCATCCACGTCACTGATCAAGGTCTTTCCCAGTTTAATGAAGTTCTTGAATTTGCATTACCCAAGGTTTCGTATCTAGACAGCCTTAGCGACAAGACCTTGGATTCCTTACTCGTCCCCTTCAAAAAGAGCAAGACAGATTCTGCAAAAACAGGTGACAGCAAGAATTTCTTCCAGGAGGAGAACTGGAATTTTCTGCCTGACGTGGCCTTCATAACAGACGACGGACTGTTCTACTGGATAACCCTTCCATCCATGGATTCTTCCGTCCAAATTTACCGAAGCTCCACGGAAATTGACAACGGTGAAACCATAGGCACAACCCGCGCCTTTGCATTCTGGCCGTCATTAAACGCTGGTGACACAGCCTGGCGCAAGGGAAACATCTTTGACGAAGACAGCAGTTTCGCCCTTAGTTTCTGGGCCACGCTGGACAGCGCCAAGAGCGATACCATTATTTCAGCCATCCAAGGCGACGCAGGTTTTGAAATCCGTCGTTGCGACTCCAACCCCAACGCCATCTGCACAAAGATTTACAACGGCGTCGACACCGCCCCTACCGACACGATTGAGTACGGCAAAGTCAAGCTCTTTGACGGGGAAAAGCATCATTATTCCCTCGCCATTCACAAGAAACACCTGAGCATCGTCGTTGACGGGAACGTTGTCCGCAGCACGGACTTAAAGTTTAGCGAAAAATTCTATGAACTGACAGACGTCAAGGTTGGCGCCGACATAGAAAAACTGTTGTTCTATTCCTTCGGAGACTTTATTCGTAAACCCGAAGACAAGGGATGGCATCGTCTGAACGCTTGGCTCCAGGCCTTCTACGAACTGCAGAAGAATTAGATCTAATTCACGGATCCGGCAAAGATAGAGTGTATCACAAGGCGTCGCAGAACCAACCTGCGACGCCTTTCTCCTTCTTTTCACATAAAAACAGCTTTTTTGACCTGCACACCTACACCGCATTTTTTATATTAAAAAAACTATGAAGAAACTCGTCCACGACAAGTCCAAATGCTTGAGATGCGCCGGTTGCGTCGGCGTATGCCCCAAGATGGCTCTAGACATGTTCGGTCTGGATCTGCAGATCGATTACGAAAAGTGCGTCCGCTGCGGACTTTGCACCAACACTTGCCCTGTAGGCGCCCTCAAGATTGCGGAGGTGGACAATGCTTGATAACAAGTATGACGTAGTGGTTATTGGCGCTGGTCCGGGAGGTTCTGTAGCCGCCCGTAATGTAGCCCGCGCTGGCTACAAGACCTTGCTGTTGGAAAAGCGGGAACGCATCGGCTACCCCGTGCGTTGCGGTGAAGCCAGCACCAATCTGGAAGACCTGCAGACCTACGGTCCCATCAGCGAAGATTGCATCGAGACAATCATCAACGGCCTCTACATTTACGGCCCCAACGGCGTAAATATTGAAGTTCCCAAGCCCGGTACAGGCATTATGCTGGACCGCGAAAAGTTCGACCCGTGGCTAGCCAAGCTGGCCGCCGACGATGGTGCCGAAGTGGTAACCGCAGCCCGTGCAGAATACGTCGGCGACGTAGAGACCGCCGGTAACGACGGCTACCGCAAGGTTCGCGTGGTTCTGGGAAAAGGTAATGGCAGCGGCTCTGTTACTGCAGAATCCACCCAGGAAATCCTGGCCAAGATGGTCATTGCCGCCGACGGCGTCGAAAGCCGCATCGGCCGTATGGTAGGTCTCGACAGCATCCAGAAGCCGGGCCTAACCTGCACCGGCATCGATTTCCACGTAAAAGGTATGCTGACCCGCCCCGACTACCTGACCTTCTGGCAGGGCCACGACTTCATTAACGATGGCTACATCTGGAGTTTCCCCAAGCAGAAGTCCAACATGACCAAGTTTGGCGCAGGCTTCCTTATTCCCCACAAGAACGAGAACATTTTCGACGTTACCATGGAATGGCTGAACAAGCTGTTCCCTGGTGCAGAAATCGACCACGTGGTCGGTGGCGTGATTCCCGTCAGCAGCACCCTGAAGGACTACACTTTGGACCGCTTCGCCCTGGTGGGCGACGCCGCCCATCATACCAACCCGCTTACGGGCGGCGGCATTGCTGCCGCAATGCGTGCGGGCCGATTCTGCGCACAGACCGTGGTCGAAGGCTTCAAGAACGACAATCTTTCAAAGCAGTTCCTCAAGACGTACGAAAAGCGCTGTTACGACTACTTCGGCAAGACTCATGACTTCGAGTACAAGTTCCGCAAGTTCCTGTTGGAAATGAACAAGGAAGATCAGATTGGGCTCTATAAGGTGTTGCAGGGTTTCGCCCTCAGCGGTTACAAGAAGTCCGCCTTCCTCAAGACACCGATCCAGACAGCAAAGTATCTCTACAAGTTCGCAAAATTCAAAGGGTAATTCCGAAAAAAACATTTTTTATGTTGTACAAAAGGCTTCCTCAAAAAAGGAAGCCTTTTTCATAAAAATAAGTTATATCTTTATATCATAAGTTTTACAAGGTTAGTTGTATAAAAAAAGGTTTTACGCTAATTGAAGTCATGGTGGTCATCGTTATCATGGGCATTCTTGCCGCGGTAGCAATCCCCAAGTGGGCGGTGGTAATTCTGGGCCTCAATGCAACAGCAACGGCAATTGTAACCACGACAAAAATAATGGTTCTGACCAAGGAAACCACAATGGTTGGGACAATGGCGTAGGCCCCCCCCCACCAAGCAAATTAAACCGAATGCAAAATGAGTCTCCCATCGGGGAGACTTTTTAAAACAGCTGTTCCACTTTAGTCTTTGCAAGTACACGATTGTAGATGATGCGCTTGCCCTTAACTTTATCCGTAACGCACACATGATCGGTTGGAGGTTTCAGCAGTGACGTCACTAAATGAGCCGCCACGGTCTCTGCATGTACGGGTCTAAAGAAGCTCGGCACCAGCATAGAACGTTCACCACCAAAGAACCACTGAAGAAATTCCTCACCGCGTCGTTTATCATTATGCTTTCCCAGCAGTAGCGACGGACGTACCAACGTGAGGGTTTCGAAGTTCATCATGGTAAGTCCTTCTTCAAGCGTTCCCTTCAGACGGTTGTAGAAAAAAGGCGAATGGGAATCAGCACCCATGGCGCTAACACACAGAAAATTCTTGACACCCGCCTTCTTTGCAATGGCAGCACAGGTCAACGGCAAGCGAGTATCGATGCGTTCCTGCTCGGCCTTGGAACCTACTTGCCTGATGGTAGTCCCTAAGCAGCAAACGACAGCCTCACAACCAAGAAAGCCAGCCAGCAATTTTTTATGGCCCTCGCCCTCGGTTCCAAGACTCATAAAGTCTACCACTTCAAAATCCAGTTTAGAAGTTCCCTGCAGGATTCCCATAGCCGCAAGATCTGGAGAGTTCTCTGCCCCTGGCACTTTACGTACAGGACAGTAAACACGAACCACCTGATCCAAGCGAGTCAGTAGCTTTAGAACATTCTTTCCAACAAGGCCTGTAGAACCGAGAACTGCAACTTTCATAAAAGCAATTATAGCAATCTGCAAAAGAAAAGCCTGTAAATCCACTTTAGACTTACAGGCCTCATTTATTCTATAAAAACAGCGTTGTTATTGAGCAGCCGCTTCATCTTCGGGGCAAGTAGAGGTGGACTTGGTAGCACCGATCCAGCCGACCTCATAACCACGAACCGGATACAGAGAAACGGCGCCAGCGGCATCAACTACGACAGCCACGCCAGACATGTAGTTGGCCCAACGTTCGCTTTCGTAGAACTTCAGGTCGATGGTCCTGTTGGTTGCATAGACAATGAGAGGTTCAATCAGCACGTCATGAGTGGCCAGGAAACTTACGCGCTTCCAGTTGGCCATGTTGTCGAGAACGACTTCCTTAATGAACTGATCGCCACGGGGCATAATGTCGTAGATGTAATCGGCAATATGCTGGGCTACGTACTTGTTGGTCACAGGAGCGTCGTAAATAAACTGGGACATGTTCTTCCAGGAACCGCCACGCTTTTGTACCAGTTCATCAAATTCAGAAGAAGAAGTCTTTAGGAAATAGCCGCCGTTGAT
Source organism: Fibrobacter sp. (assembly GCA_024398955.1). Lineage (GTDB taxonomy): Bacteria > Fibrobacterota > Fibrobacteria > Fibrobacterales > Fibrobacteraceae > Fibrobacter. The sequence goes on from JAKSIG010000049.1 coordinate 19,524, forward strand.
GGCGTCCCAGGTTACGACTTCTGCTGTTTCGCCACGGCCAGCGGCGATGTTGCTGGCAGTTTCACGAGTGCGGATGAAATCAGTAGAGGTGTAGTAGAAGGGTTCATCGCCGCCAATGTCCGCACCCAGTGCCTGAGCATGGGCGATACCTTCGGGAGTCAGCTTGGATTCCTGGCTTTCGCAGGACTGACGTTCGGAATGGCGAATCACAAATGCAATTTTACTGGTGGTAGGAACAGCCTTGTAGACATCGGCGATGTAGTAGAAACCGTCGGCATCGGGAGTTGCAGTAATTGCAGCGGGTGTTCCGTTATAGGGGCCGCCAACTACACCAGGGGTAACATCCGCAACAGAGCCAGATGAGGAAACTTCCTGATCAAAAGGTCCTGCGGGATTGCCGTTGTCGTCTAGGTCATCGGCAGGAGGAACCTGCACATCCGTGGAGCTAGAAACCGGGGGAACGTCCGGAGTCTGGATCCCAGGAATTTCTGCAACGCTAGAGGACGACACCGGTGACGGATTAGAAACTTCGGGGGCAGCGGGGCTAGAGGAATCATCGCCACAGGCTACAAACATGCCAATGGCAGACAGGGTCATCAGTCCAAAGGCCGCGGTCTTTAAATTTTTCAGGGAGCAAAACGGTTTAAGCATATTCGTTCCTTTTTACAGTTACTTTACTAATCTAACTTTTTCTTTTTACAATGCTCGTAAATTCTTTTTTCTTGGCCTTAAGTTGTGAGAATAACACCATAATATTGACATTCCTGGCTGCGATAATATTGTAAACCTCCGTAAATTTTTCTAAACTTGCATACGAGAAAAAATTTTAACCCTAACCCATAGGAAATCTTATGGCAAAGACTACTAAGAAAGCAGCTCCGGTGCTCGGTACCGATGCGGAAGCATTCCGCAAGGCCTTTACCGACCACATCAACCACACCCTCGCCCGCAGCATGGACACTGTGACCGACCACGAAAAGTTCCTGGCCGTGGCATACGCAGTTCGTGACCGTCTGGTTGACCGCTGGATCAAGACTCAGGAAACCTACTACGAAAAGGACGTAAAGCGCGTCTATTACCTGTCCCTGGAATTCTTGATTGGCCGTACCCTCGGCAACTCTGTTTTGAACCTGGACGTTGAAAGCGCTGTAACCGAAGCTCTCGACGACGTAGGCATGACCCTCGACGAACTTCGCGAACAGGAAGTGGATGCAGGTCTCGGCAACGGTGGTCTGGGCCGCTTGGCTGCCTGCTTCCTCGACTCCATGGCAACTCTCGAACTCCCGGCTATGGGTATGGGTATCCGCTACGAATACGGTATGTTCAGCCAGAAGATCGTGAACGGCGAACAGGAAGAACAGCCGGATAACTGGCTGCGCCTCCCCAACCCGTGGGAAATCGCACGTCCGGCAAACTCCATCAAGGTTCCGTTCTACGGCTACGTTGTAAGCTGGACCGACGAAAACGGCAAGCTCCGCAACCGTTGGGAAACCAAGGACTACGTCCTGGCTCTCCCCTACGACACCCCGATTCCGGGTTACAAGAACAACACCGTGAACAACCTGCGCCTCTGGAGCGCCAAGTCCACCGACGACTTCGGCCTCTCCTACTTCAACAACGGTGACTACATCGCCGCTGTGCAGGACATGGAACTTTCCGAAACCATTTCCAAGGTTCTCTACCCCAACGACTCTTCCATGAACGGTAAGGAACTGCGCCTGAAGCAGCAGTACTTCCTCTGCTCCGCTTCTCTGCAGGACATCATCAAGCGTTTCAAGAAGACCCACAACAACGATTGGAAGGTCTTCTCTGACAAGGTCGCTATCCAGCTGAACGATACCCATCCGGCAATCTCCATCGCCGAAATGATGCGCATTCTTCTTGACGAAGAAGGCTTGGAATGGGATGAAGCATGGGAAATCGTTACCAAGACCTTTGCTTACACCAACCACACCTTGATGCCGGAAGCTCTCGAAAAGTGGCCCGTCAGCCTCTTCGAAAAGCTCCTCCCCCGTCACCTCCAGATCATCTTCGAAATCAATGCCCGCTTCCTGCGCATGGTTTCCATGAAGTGGCCTGGCGACAACGCTCGCCTCGCTCGCATGAGCCTCATCGAAGAAGGTGGCTGCAAGATGATCCGCATGGCATACCTCTCCATCGTAGGTTCCTACGCTGTGAACGGTGTGGCAGCTCTGCACTCCGACCTTCTGAAGACCACCCTGTTCAAGGACTTCTACGAACTGTGGCCTGAAAAGTTCAACAACAAGACCAACGGTGTTACTCCTCGTCGCTGGGTCCGCAAGGCTAACCCGGCTATGTCCGAACTCATCACCTCCAAGATCGGTGAATCCTGGGTCAAGGACCTGGACGATCTCCGTCAGTTGGAAAAGTTCGCCAAGGACGCAAAGTTCCAGAAGGCATTCATGGACGTGAAGAAGCAGAACAAGGAACGTCTGGCCAAGTACCTGAAGGAAACTCAGGGCGTCGACCTCGACACCAACATGTTCTTCGACGTGCAGGTCAAGCGTATTCACGAATACAAGCGCCAGCTGTTGAACATCCTCCACGCTATCCACCTGTACATCCAGCTGAAGGACGGCAAGGAAATCATGCCGCGTACCATCATGA
>JAKSIG010000005.1 GCA_024398955.1 Fibrobacter sp.
ATAGCAATGGTGGCGTTGACATGAAGGCCAGTGGTACCGTGGATGTGTATAGGGCGGCAGTCAACAAGGCTGTGGAAGGCTTTAAGAAAAAAGCCGCCGTAAAGATTGGTAAGTAGTTCTTTTACTTCTTAAGGAAAAATGTCCCGCACTTTTGTGCGGGGCTTTTTCTTTTTATGGGAAAATTACTTAAGGAAAATTTGCAAGGGCTTTTGACGCATTAATCGTCAAGAACCTGCAAATATTGTGGTTCCATGTAGAGTTTTACGTTATCGCCCGGATTGTAGATTTCGTCGGGGTCGGTCATCACACGAAGCTTGTGGCTTTCGGCATTGCCAACGCCGGGCAGTTCTGCAATCAGCTCCCAATAGTCGCCACGGAAAATGCGTTCCAGAATGCGGGCGTCAAAGACATTGTTCTCGAAGGATTCGCCGGCGGTGCAAACATGGATGTCTTCCATGCGGATGGCGATGCCGCCGCAGGTCTTACCGGCGTTGTCCCCTTCGGAAGATGCGGCCCACTGCGGGTCCTTTTCCAGAACCAGTTCGCCAAAGGCTACCTTTACTAGTTTGTCTGCAATACGCTCGCTTTCGAGGATGTTGCATTCGCCCATGAAGGTTGCCACAAAGCGGTTTACCGGATGCTCGTAAACATCTTCGGGAGTGCCGTCCTGAACGATGGCGCCCTTGTACATTACCAGCACACGGTCGCTAACGGCGATGGCTTCGTCCTGGTCGTGGGTCACCATGATGAAGGTGGTGTCCGTTTTCTTCTGGACTTCCTTCAGTTCCACCTGCAGCTTCTTGCGAAGGTTGGCGTCAAGCGCACTGAGGGGTTCGTCCAGCAAAAGAATGTCGGGCTCGTTCACCAGGGCGCGGGCGAGAGCCACACGCTGCTTCTGACCACCGCTCAAGGTTGCGGGCATTTCGTTCTTCAGGTCGGTGATGTTCACCATTTCCATCATGGCGTTTACACGCTTCTCGATTTCGTCTTTGGGAACCTTGTGGCTCTTGAGACCGAAGGCGATGTTGTTGAAAACGTTTAGATGGGGGAACAAGGCGTAGCTCTGGAACACCGTGTTGATGGGGCGGTGCGCCGGAGACTTGTTGGAGATGACTTCGCCACTGAGAATCACTTCGCCTGCGTCGGCCTTTTCGAAGCCTGCGATAATGCGAAGAAGCGTGGTCTTTCCGCAGCCGGAAGGACCAAGCAAGGTGACGAACTGACCATCCTTGATGAATACGTCAATTCCCTTGAGAACGGCCTTTTCGCCGAAACTCTTGGAAACATTCTTAACCTGAAGATCGAAAGATTTCATAGAGGTTTCGCTACGCGAATGCTAGCTATGCAAGTACTCTATGATGGCGTCGTGGATGGTGGTGAACACGCTGCGCAGTTCCTTTTCATCTTCTTCAAGGAGCGTCACGCGGAAGCCCATGAGGTCGGTGCTGAAACTGGTGCTCGGCACCACGCAGATGCCCTTGGCGCCCAACAGGTAGTACACGAAGCGGTAGTCTAGCTTGTCGGTCTTGGAACACCATTCTTCAACCTTGGCCTTGATCTGAGGATTGTCGATCTTCATGGTCTGGTGGTTGTTCAGAACACCTTCACGGAAGATGATGGTGTTGTAGAATGCACCGTAGGTGGGGTTGAAATAAAGTTCGGGAATGTCGCTCAGGATTTCGTTGATGATAGCGGAGCGGCGGCCAATCTTTTCGTTTAGAGCCTGACGGTGTTCCATGAAGCGAGGATCGCCCAGCACGCGAGGAATGGTCATCTGGGGAAGCGTTGTGGAGCAGACTTCCACCATCTTGGCGTTGTCCAAAGCGCGGCAGAAGGCGTCGAACTGTTCGTCCTTGTCGCGGTTGTAGTATTCAACCCAGCCGCAACGAGCACCCGGCCACGGGTATTCCTTGGAGATGCCCTTCATGGCAATAGCCGGAACGTCGCCGATGTATTCGGCCAGGGCGTAGGCGTGAGCTCCATTGTAGGTAATCTTGTTGTAGATTTCGTCGCAGATGATGAAGAGGTTGTAGCGCTTGGCGATATCAACGATCTTCTTCAAGATTTCCAGGGGGTACACCATGCCGGTCGGATTATCCGGGTTGAGAACCAGGATACCTGCGATGCTGGGGTTGTACTTCACCTTGTTTTCCAGTTCTTCAAGGTCCGGATACCAGTGGTTTTCGGGCTTGAGGCTGTAAGTAATAGCGGGTGCATGAGCGTGGGCAGCTTCTGCAGAGCTGTGGGTGCTGTATGCAGGAGACGGTCCGATAATGCGGGTGGTCATGGACAGCAGGCTGTAGAGCGTTGCGATGGCATCGCCAAGGCCGTTGAAGAACAGAATGTCGTCAACGGTAATCTGAGCGCCGCCCAGCTTGTTGGTTTCCTTCACCAGGAATTCGCGGGTTTCCAGCATACCCTTGGACGGGCAGTAACCATAGGAACGGTTGGTCTTGGAAAGGTCCACGACGATGTCCTTGATCCATTCAGGGACCTGGCACTTCTTTTCAATGGGGTCGCCGATGTTTTCCCAGTGGATGTTCGGCATGCCCAGCGTCTTAAGGAGGTTCGCCTTCTTCACGATCTCACGGATTTCGTAAGACAGTTCCTTGGCACCATCGGTAAGCAAACGCTTTCTCATTTTATACTCCTGTATCGTACTGAAAAATTCAAAAATTTACCGCTTAATAATAGATAAATATTGATTTTTGAATTTCCTTTTTTGTGGTTTATGGTTTAAATTCGGCTAAAATAAAAAGGGCTGTCCTTGCGGGACTGCCCTTTGTCATATGTAAGTCAAGGCAAAAAGTGCATTTTTGTGAAATTGGACTCCAAATAAAGAGTTTTCACCGATTTGGAGCCTATATTTTTAGTTTGTTCGGGATGCTTTTGAGGGAGCGTTCGTTGAAAAGGACTCCAAAATGGGAATTGTTGACGAAATGGAGCCCATCAAACTCATGGAAAATACTTTTTATTGCTAGTTTGTATGTAAATTTGGACTCCGAATTCATAGAATCAGTACGTTTGGAGTCCAAAAAAGGGAAAAAAGCCTGCTTGAGGGGGACTCGCGAACGTAATTCTGGATGTTTTCTATTTTTCCACCTATGTCAACAGAAACCTTATACGATCCCATCCGCAAGAAGGATGTTCCCGCCACTCCCGAGGAACATGTCCGTCAGGCAACCATCCGCTATTTGCTGGACCAGGTGAAGGTTCCGGAGCATCTGATTGCGGTGGAGTTCCCACTGAATCTTGTGGACCCGAAGACCGAAGATCGAGTGGACATTTTAGTGCAAAATTTTAGGGCAGGGGCTGACTTAAGCAAGCCTTGGCTTCTGGTAGAATGCAAGGCTCCCGGTGAATACTCCTGGCCCGCATTGCAGCAGCAGCTGAACAAGTACCTGCAGATTTTGACTCCGCTGTATGTAATGCTCTCGCTGGGGGATGCCGTTCGCTACTTTAAGCTTGATCCCGCTACAAAACGCTTTGAAAAAATCGAGACGTTGCCGCTGTTTACTGCACCACAGAAGTGACGTTGCCGTCTTTGAATCTGGTGGTAAGCTTATCGCCTGGCTTTAGCTGGCTTGCATTGCGAACGAATTTTCCTGATGCGTCCAAGGTAAGGGAATAGCCCTTGGCCAATGTTGTTGCCGGATCGGCTGCCTTTACCCTTACTTCGGATAAAGTAAATTTTGATTTTGCCAGATCCAGAATTTTGCGAGAACCTTGTCGAAGACCTTCGATATCTCGATCGAGGCGTGCGTTCTCGTCACGTATGATGTAGCTTAGGTCTCTCTTGAGGTTGCTGCTACAGATGGCAAGTTTTGTCTTTTCGCCCTGAATGCGGGCTGTTACTTTTTGCTGCAGGCGGACACCCGCATTTGCCAAGGTCTGGTTCTCGCGGACTATGGCATCCTTGGCGCCCATGGCCACATTCTGTGCAGCAACCAGCATGTTGTTCCATCCGTCGCTGACTCGGTCAACAATTCTCTTGGCCGTATCGGTGGGCGTAATGCAACTTTGGTATGCAACTTCATCCAGCAAACTCTTGTCAATCTCGTGACCGATTCCCGTGAACACGGGAATGTGGTAATTAGCTACAGCTCGGCAAAGGGCTTCGCTGTCAAAGAAATTCAAATCTGTTTTTGACCCGCCTCCGCGTACGATGCAAACTACGTCCAGAGATGGTTCCTGAGCCAATTTTTCGAGTGCTGCCAAAACAGATCGTTCTGTTTCTTCGCCCTGCATCTTTGCGTAAACAGTCATGACCTTAAAGGCGAAGGGGGATTCTGCCAGCTTTGATGTGAAGTCCTTGAAGGCGGCTGTCTTTTCGCCTGTAATAAGACCGATGCGCATTGGCATGTCGGCAAAAGGAAGATTCTTGTTCTTTTCTAGCAAGCCTTCCAGGGCGAGTCTTTTTAAAATGGCGCTTTTTGTAAGAGCGAGTTCTCCTACGGTGTACACCGGATCAATATCAAGAACCTGCGCTTGCAATCTTCCGGTTGGTATATAAAGATCTGCTTTTATTAGCAGGCTGACCTTTAGTTCTTCTCTCAGTTCAAAAGGCTGTTCAAAACTTTGAATTTTTGAAAGAATGTAGGCATAGCGGCCGGCAAAGCAGGTTAAGTCCAGGGCGGCGACGGGCTTTACGCTACCTTCTACAAAGTCTGCAATGCTTATGTAGACTATGTTTGGCTTTACCGTCATGCGGGTAATAACGCCGCGAACCCATACGGCAGGCGTCTCCTCAACCCGTTTTTTCAGGGAAGTAAGGTATTGAGTTACGGTAAAGGACTTGTTTTCTGTTGCCATAGTGCCGAATATAACTATTTCTGCCAAATCAAAATTTTATTTTTATTGCACTATGGCAAAAGTTGTATCAGCAATGGAAGTTCGTCAAAATTTTGGAAACCTGCTGAACCAGGTTTCCATTAAGGATGAAGAGATTATCATCGAGCGTGCTGGCAAACCCTTAGCTCGCCTGGTGAGCGTTGCAACGCCATCTGCAGGCAAGCTGGATTTTCGCGATATCAGCAAACTTCCCAACCAGATTTGGGAAGAATAGTCTGCTTTTTTAGTCTGCCGCCTTTACGATGGAAATCTTGAGTGCGGTTCTCATGGTGGGGTCGGCAACACTTTCTGCAATGAGCTCGGCCGTCTTAAGGGCTCCGTCTTCATCAACAATCAGGTAGTCCGAAGAAATCAACTGTTCTGTATCGCATTCCTCAACTTTATAATTTCTGTTGATGTAGTTGAGTGATTCGCACGGAACATACCAGTTAATGTCGGAACCGATTTCCTTCCATTTGGTGTTCTTGTTTGCTTCGAAGTTGAAACTGAATCGGCTGAACCTAATGGTGTCGCCTGTTGAAACGTTGATTTGTTCTACGACATCGTCCATTTCGGCGTCGTAGAATTTCATGGCTTTTAATAGACCCGGCTGCTGAACCATGGTGTAAAGCTGCAGGACGTAGCGTAGGGAATCCACTACCTGATCTTTTGGGAAGGAATTCAAGCGCAGGTAGCGTAGGTAATATGGACCGTCGGCGGGAACAGAAAAACCGCTTCCGTAAAAGGCGTCAAGGGTGCTGCCGATGGTTTCTAGAACTTTCTTGTCTTTATTAAGGATTTCGTAGGTTACGGGACTCTTAAAGTCGTTGTCGTCGTAATTTTCAATCCAGTGCTTAATGATTAACGAATCGCCCTTCTTGTAGTCGCCCATCCATACGAACTGTTCCTGGCGCAGGTTGTAGCGGTAGATGGCACTGTCGGGAATGTCTTTGGGGCGGGAGCTCTTGAGAGCCTCTCCTGGATACTGGATGGAGTCGGGATAGGTAAAGTATTCGCCCTTTTCTAGAGCGCGGGCTCGGGTGGTTGCCTTGAAGAAGGCGAAGGGGCCGCTCCAGACGCTAGAGAAGGTTTCGGGGGAAATCTTCAAAGTCCAGTTTACGCTGTCGTTGGGAATCAGCATGGTGTCGATTTTAGAGGTAGACTTGCTCAGTAGGGAGTCGCCTTCCAACAGTTCATACTTCTCTACATTGGTTCCCGAGGTTGTCAGGTTCAGGCTGTAACCTTCGCTTGCTGCGAAGTCAATGTTGACCGTTTCGGGTGCGTCGTCTCCCATAAGAACAATGCCGCGAAGGGTGTCGTTCATATCCATGGATACAGAATCGCTTTCGCCGGTATAGTTGTAATAGGCCGTATCGATTTCTACGAAAAGTCTTGCTGTGGATTCATCTGTAAAGATGCCGCCAATTTCAAGATAATAGTGGTTGGGGGCGAATACGACAAATTGATTGGAATCCTTGTAGGTAGAATCGGGAATGGTTCCAAGGCTGGGAACCATAAAGTTTCCGTACACAGAATCCCTATGACTGTCGTTGCGGGCCACAGCTGTAAGTGCTCTCAGATATTCGCCATGTTCACTTCTGATTCTGATCTTGTCTTCTTCGATATTGCCGGTAGAAGCCTTGACCTTGATGCGGCTTCCGCGGGTCAGTTCACCGATGTACATAGGTATGCTGATATCGGTGCTGTCGATGTAGATTTCGCTACTGTCATGAGCGTCGGAATTCTTCTTGTTGAGCTCGAAGTTCAGGTCCAGCTTCTTTTCAAGAACGATGGTGTCTTTGTAATCGATGTCTGCACGAGTGCTAATTGAAGAACTTGAAGGGGTGTAGCCGAATTCGGTTTCTTCGGTGCTAGAAGAAGCGTCGTCACCACATGCGAAAAGAACGCTGGAGAGACCTGCGATTGCAAAGGCTTTTAGGCTTTGCCTGAATAAACTTTTATGATTCATCTTATGGCTCATCTTCAAAATCCTAATTCAAGATGTAGAATTTCTGTTCGGCGGAGAAGGCTTCGCCTACGACTTTAAGAATGTACTTGCCGGTGGGGAAGGCTTTTGCCTTGAACTTGAAATTCGTTTTCTTTTCTCCATCAAGTTCTCGGGCGGCAACAGTCAGCATTCGCTTGCCAAATTCATTGATAATTTCAATTTGCACAAATTGCGGGTAACCCACGGTTAGGTCAAAGTTGCATTCCAGGGAGTAAATGTCCACAAGAACCTTTGTCAGAGTGTAGCCGCCATCCATAGCGTCGCCGCCTACAGACTTGGTGTTGTCAAAGTAGCCTACCAATAACGATGGCGCAAAGTTCTTGCCTGCGTTTGCCGAGGGCAGGACTACGTCGCCGGAATCCACCGCGGTAAGAATCAGCGTGTATAGATTGGATGCATGCTTGCGCTTAAAGAATTCTGTAAGTGTGGGCGTACGCAAGAAGGCGCCTAACGGAGCCTTGGGGTTCAGGGTGATAATGCCAAGGAAGTCTGCGTACTTGGTGTCTACGCCACCACCGGAATTCTTGCGAATGTTAAACTGACCGCCTGGCTGGGGAAGATTTGCGGGGGCGTTTTCCCAGGTCAGTTCGTAATCAGGCCAGTCCACTCCCAACTTCTGGTCCCCAAAGAACATGTCTTTGGAAGTTTCCTTCAAGCCGAAAATGTTCAGCTGCATAGGCTTCTTGATGGAGTCTACGGTTTCTGGATCGAATTCAAGTTTGAGGGCTGCGTCGAACAGGGGACCTGGCAATGCCGAAAGGTCGAACTTGAGATAAATCTTTCCGACAGATCCTGCTGTGTTGGAGGCTCTAAGTTCGGGATCCGTATTATGGGGGCTGTAGTTGTCGAATTCAGAAATCCAGGTGGCGGCACCCTTACCGCTAGGAATGTTGTCGCCGCTGTGATCTAGAGTGGTGTAACGCTTGTCGAATACATATACCTTGCTGGTATCGGAACCCGTCTGGTAACCGTCGTCGCCGGTAAAGATAATGTTGTAGCGTCCGCTTGCGGTAAAGGAAATGTCTGTTTCGTAAGCAGCACTGTCAGAGAAGATTACCTTACCCGGGCCAGCACCCTTTCTCCAGGACACAGGAACTTCGCAAAGGCCGTCTCCGCGTCCGTCGTCGACCACGGCTCCTGTGACGCGAATCTTGTTTGGCTGCACCAGCAAAAGTTCTTCGGGAATCGAGGCGACTGGTTTTTCGTTGGCGCCTTGCTTGGGGGCGTATCCCACATAGATGGGGAGAATGGCTCCGCCGTTTTCTGTGCGGGTGAGTGATGTTCCTAGCAAGGACTTGATTGAGGATCCTGTTCTGGATTCTTCGACAATCTTGTGGAATGGATTGCCTCGGGTCAGGGTTTCGCGGAGGCCCACGATAGAAAGGCTGGAATTGTCGTTGATGAACATGGGGCGGTCTTTTGCCTTGTCGCTATCCACCACCTGTACGCCAATCAGTTCTGCGCTACCCTTGTTAAAGTTCTGAAGGATAGTGTTGCCCTTCTTTGCCGTAAGGCCTAAAATCCAGATGGTTCCGCCATTGTTGGTAATTTTTGGCCCCTTAGTGTCGCCAAGCATGGTTACCTGACGGCCCCACAGTTTCTGGTAATTCAGCTGGATGGTGCCGATGGTGACATCTTCCAGGTAAATGTCTCCTGACCCGAGCTCGTCTGTTTCGAGGGCGCGAACCATCATGTTCTTTAACAGGATACTTCGAGTGGACTTCTGGATAATGCCACTGCCGAATTCCGAGAATCGTTCTATTGTCAGCTCGTTAAAGGCTCCGTTCTCTACAATGAACTTGCCCTTACCGTCAATTCGTCCTTCGATACCGATAATGCGACGAATTCGGTTACGAATATAAATGTCTCGGTTGATTGTCCAGCGGCCTCCTGGCGGGAAGTACAGGGTTTCTGCGCCGTCGTCAATGGCTTCCTGAATCGCCTTGGAGTCGTCGGAACCTGTGTTTGAACGTCCGCCGTAATCGCCGGCGATGGTAATCCAGTTGTCGGCTTTCTGTTCTGCAAAGTTGGGTGTTTCTGCAACCGCCACACGCATGGTTGTCTTGGGGCTATGGCAGAGCTGGCGGCTATCCTGAGTCGAAAACTCAATGATTTCGCTGTTGGTCATTTCGTTGATGTAGCCCTTCTTCTTGGACTGCAGCATGGTCTTGTAGCGACTGACCTTCATGGATCTTGCAAAAAGATTGCTTTCGTTGATGATGGCTGCTGTCGGCTTGCCAAGTTTCTTTTCGTTATCGAATTCAAGAACTCCGTCTACAAGGCTCATCATGGCGTAGGGGCCGTGGTTGTAAACTGCTGGGGTATAGCCCTTGTAACGAAGGGCTCGTATGGCAAGGTTCATGTCCTCGTTTTCGAGGCCGTACTTTTTCTGGGCACTGAGAGTCACGTGCTCCAATGTCAGATTGCCGCTTTCGCCCTTGGCGTAAACGCCAATGTCAAAACCGCGGATTTCCACATTCTTAACAAGAAGGGGGCCGATACCTTCGCTAAAGCCTAAGTCGATACCGTAAACGCCAGAGGAGTCGCCAGAGTAAATTTTGACGTTGTTGATGGTGCCCTGGTTTGTTGCAATAAACTGAATGCCGATGGCGCCGGGGTTTCCCTTTCCGGTACGGATCGTCAAGTCGCGTATGGCGTTGCGGAATTTAGGTTCCGGACCCATGCCGGTATTGATGATCGCCTTTGGAAAATCCGGATTGTCGTAACCGTAGGTGCTGTCGGCCAGCTGGATGATGGTGCCGCCAATGCTTTGCCCCTGCAGAATTGTACGACGGTAGGAACTTTCGGCCTTGTCGGTTGTGGGCCAGGTCAGCTGTTCTGTGATTTTATAAATGCCATGAGGCAGATAGATGATATAGTCTCCATCGGGATGGTCGTTAAGGGCCTTCTGGATGGCTTCGGTATCGTCTGTCTTGCCGTCTGCTTTTGCAAGATAGGGACTCTTGGTCACGTTAACAATCTTGGAGGCCATGGGGAATTCCACCTGGGCCAAGACAGAGCTTATAAAAAGCAATAAAAGAACTAAAAGACCTCTACACATACTAAACCTCACAAAACTCAATATAAACTGAAAATAAAAAAAATGAAAAGGTCCCCGAAAAGGGAACCCTTCAAAATGGTGTTATTTGATGCTGTTCAAACAGTATCGTAAAACATATTGCTTTTATTGCTTGCATTTTTCATACACAAAGGGATTGTGGTCCCCTTGCACATTGAATATGCGACGATCTCTTTCGCATTCCTTTTCGGTAACGGGATACATCTTGTCCCAGGCTTCAAATAACTTTCTGTCTTGTTTAGACAACTTAACGCCGTAGGTTTTTTCCATATAGAAACTGGCGCGGGCGACAATGCCGCGGGCCTCTTCGCGAGGCTGGGCCTTTTTCTCCTTGAAGTCAACGATAGTCTTGCACTTGCCATACATGGGCGTTGGATTGTTTGTCCACTGGCTGTACATAAAGTTATTGCGATCGCCATTGATTTCGCCGATGGCGGGGTAAAGGTTGTGCAGGTCTCCTTCCATGATTTTGAAGGTGGTGTCGTTGGCGCTGCAGTTCTTGCGTCCGCCTTCTTTCCAACAGGGCAGGAAGTGCCCCATGTTGTGGGCGGTAACCATGTGTTCCCACTCAATGGACTGGGCCCGCTTTAGGCTTTTGCGATTGGGGTTTTCGCGCGGCTCGAAATCGCAGCTGCTAAAGTCTACGGTTTTCTTGTCTAAATAACGGCAACCGCAGTAAAGTGTTTCCTGAAGTTCTCCGTAGTAAACTCTGCGCATTTGCTTGCTTGCGTCGCGGTAATTGTAATGTTGCGGTGCGGCGTCGGGCTTGACCTTTGCCTGTGCAATTGCGACAAGGCTTAGAAAGGCGAACAGGGTGGATAGCAGTAATGCGAATTTCTTTTTCATATAAAAATTTCGATATAAAAAATGCAGTTTTTAAAAAGGATGGTAAGTACGAACGTTTAAAAATGCAAAAAACAAGAATAAAGACTGACGTACAGAATAAAAGTACATAAAATTTTAAAATGATGGTAGATTATCGTTCAATTTAATAGGGCTGGAACCGATTATTGCTAGATTTAGGGCATGCAAAACGCCGGTATGGAATACTTGAATTCCCGACTGATGTTCGGGATGATGCCTGGGCTCGAATCCACTCGCAAGCTTTGCGAAGCCCTAGGGAATCCTCAAAAAAAATTTAGGACTATCCATGTGGTAGGTACAAATGGAAAGGGTTCTACCAGCTTTTATCTGGCGGGAATCCTGCAGGCCCATGGTTACAAGACAGGGCTTTATACCAGTCCTCATCTGGTGAACTTGCGGGAACGCATTCGCGTTAATGATTTGCCTATCGGTGCCGAAGATTTAGACCGTCTGCTGCTGAAAGTAAAGGAGGTTGCAGACAAAGTAAATGCGGCGGGGGCGTCCATTGAACCGACGTTCTTCGAGGTTTTGACTCTTGTGGCGTTCCTTTACTACGCCGAGCAGAATATCGATGTGGTTGTTCTTGAAGCCGGTATGGGCGGTCGCCTAGATAGTACGGCTGTGGCCGACGGAAACTTTGCCGTTGTGACTAGCATTGGCCTGGAACACACCGAGGTCCTGGGCCCTACAGAAAGCGCTATCCTTAAAGAAAAGATGGCTGTTCTGGGAGAAGGTTCTCTTGATGGAAAAACCTTTGTGGTTGGTGGCCTGTCGCAGGATTTACTGCATGAGGCCAGACTGTTTGCGAAATCCCGCAATGCAAATCTGGTGGAGCCTGAAATCCGCAATGACATTGGATTGCCGAACCTTGGACTGCACTATGTTGAAAACGCGAGCCTGTCGCTGGCCGCTGCAAAAATGTTCTGCAACCAGCTTGACGTTTCTGCTGGTGGCCGCCTGTACGATGATGCCCTTGCTATTCGCACCTTGGCAAACCGCAGCTGGGCTGGTCGAATGCAGACCCTTGCCGACGCTTCTGGAAGGGTTCGTTATATTCTGGACGGAGCCCACAATTCTCATGCAGTAAGACGTCTGGTGCAGGCTCTAGACAAGTATTATCCGGGGCAGAAGTTCCATTGCGTGTTTGGTGCCCTGAAGGATAAGGATGTAGGCGAAATGCTAAAACTGATGGCGCCCTATGTAAGCCGCTGGCATATTACCAAGACGCCTTATCCGCGTTTTCGCGAACTTGAGGACCTGCGGGGGCTGATGGCTGGACTCGACCTGAATGTGGCCAGCGAAGGCCTGCTGAGTCGCTCGTTCCTGGATCAGGTGCAGGCTGCCGCAGCTGACGAAACTCCTGTGCTGATTACAGGTAGCCTCTACATGATTGGCGAAAGCGTGCAGGCTCTAAAAAAGGATTTCGAAGGTCTGTCCTTTTTCCGAGGTCTGGAACCGACAACCAACGAACATCGATAAAAAAAGCCTCCGCAATGCGGAGGCCTTTTAAATTCTATGATCTCAAGAATTATTCTGCAGCCGGAGCGTCGTCCAGTTCGGAGTATGCCTTGTTGGCCACTTCACGAACCTTTTCGATCTGAGCTTCGGAGAGGCCGCTCTGGGTGGACTTCAGAGATTCGATGAGTTCGTTAACCAGGTTAACGTCGAGAACCATAACGCCATAAACGTTGAACTTGCCGTCTTCGGAAACTTCAACCTTGACGTCGGTCAGGGTAGCACCGTTCAGGTGAGTGTCGACCTTGGTCTTGGAAGCGGTCTGGAAGTGTTCGCTGAGAGCTTCCTTACCTTCGATGTCGATCTGTTCCTTGAAGTTCTTGGTAATGGACTTCACCTGAGCGTCGAGAGCCTTAGCCAGGTCTACGCGAGCGTTCTGGTCGGCCTTTTCGTAAGCAACCTGTTCGTCGGAAGAAACGCCCTTACCGAGACCGGCAAGCTTGTGTTCCTGCTTGATGTACTTGGTCTTGAGCATCTGCATTTCCATGAATGCGCTTGCAGCGTGCTGCTTCGGGGTTTCACTAGCACAACCAATCAGAAGAGCTGCCATTGCGAAAGCTGCGAGAAGTTTCTTCATTTTGTTATCTCCTTATTATAAGACTTTGAGGGTATGAAGATACCCGATTTTGAGTAAAAAAATACGATATTGTAAGAAAAAAGTCAAGTGTCAAACCGTGATTTTGTTCGAAAATGTGCGGAAACTAACAGTTCTGCTCCTTGTAATGCAAGATCCAGCAAAAAAATGTTTGCTGGATCTTGTTTTAACAACTGTGCACAGTTAGAACTTGACTTGCTCTAACACTTACTTGTTCATCTGCTTAATCAGATTCAGGGCGGAGCCGGCCTTGAACCATGCCCACTGCTGTTCGTTGTAGGTGTGGTTCAGGGTGATGTTTTCGACGGAGCCATCCTTGTGGTGGATAGCGAGAGTCAGGGGCTTGCCCGGTGCAAATTCGGTGAGGCCCAGGATGTCAAAGACATCCTGCTCTTGAATCTTTTCGTAGTCGGCAGGATTTGCGAAGGTGAGGGCCAGCATGCCCTGCTTCTTCAGGTTGGTTTCGTGAATGCGGGCGAAGCTCTTCACGATCACGGCCTTGACGCCCAGGAAGCGGGGTTCCATAGCGGCGTGTTCGCGGCTGGAGCCTTCACCGTAGTTTTCGTCACCGATCACGATGGAGCCGGTACCCTTGGCCTTGTAGACCTTGGCCAGTTCCGGAACTTCCTTGTATTCGCCGCACTGGCAGAGAACCTTGTTGGTTTCGCCGTTGAATGCGTTCACAGCACCGATGAGCATGTTGTTGGAAATGTTTTCCAGGTGACCGCGGTAGTTGAGCCACGGACCAGCCATGGAAATGTGGTCGGTGGTGCACTTGCCCTTGGCCTTGATCAGGATCGGAGCGCCCATGATGTCCTTGCCATCCCATGCTGCAAACGGAGCCAGAGCCTGGAGACGCTTACTTTCCGGATTGATGGTCACGGTGATGGAGGAACCGTCTTCTGCCGGAGCCTGGAAACCAGCATCCTTCACTTCGAAGCCGTTGACCGGAAGTTCGCACTTTTCAGGAGGATCCAACTTCACAGCCTTGCCTTCGCCATTGACGAGGGTGTCGGTAGCCGGATTGAAAGTGAGCTTGCCGGAGAGAGCTGCAATCACAGCCATCAGCGGGGAAGCAACGAAGGCGTGGGTGTTGGGGTTGCCATCGGCACGCTTTGCAAAGTTACGGTTGAAGGAGTGAACGATGGTGTTCAGTTCCTTCTTGTCGGCGCCGGCACGGTCCCAACGGCCAATGCAAGGACCGCAGGCGTTGGTCATGATGGTTGCGCCAAACTGCTTGAACAAGTCAATGAGGCCGTCGCGTTCAGCGGTGTAGCGGACCTGTTCGGAACCCGGGTTGATGATGAGCGGGCACTTGGGGGTAAGACCCTTGGCCAGAGCCTGCTTGATCATGCTTGCAGCCATGAACAAATCTTCGTAGCTGGAGTTGGTGCAGGAACCGATGAGGGCTGCGGAAACCACCGGGGTAGATTCCGGCTTGGCTTCAGTTGCCTTGATGGATTCGGCCATGTCGGTAATAGCGAATGCGCGGTCCGGGCTGAAGGGGCCGTTGTAGTGGGGAACCAGTTCGGAGAGGTTGATTTCCACGACGCGGTCGAAGTACTTTTCCGGTTCGGCTTCCACTTCGGGGTCGGCCTTCAGGTGTTCAGCAATCTTGTCGGCAGCGGCAGCAACGTCTGCGCGGCCAGTGATCTTCAGGTAGCGGCTCATGGAGTCGTCGTAGCTGAAGGTAGAGCAGGTTGCGCCCACTTCTGCACCCATGTTGGCGATGGTTGCCTTGCCGGTAGCAGAAAGGCTGCGAGCGCCTTCGCCGAAGTATTCGATAATGGCGTTGGTGCCACCCTTAACGGTAAGGATGCCAGCCAGCTTCAGGATAATGTCCTTGGCGGTTGCGAAGCCCTGGAGCTTGCCGGTGAGCTTTACACCGATCATCTTCGGGTACTTCAATTCCCAGGGGAGGCCAACCATGGCGTCCACAGCGTCAGCACCGCCAACGCCGATAGCCAGCATGCCGAGACCGCCTGCGTTCACAGTGTGGGAGTCGGTACCGATCATCATGCCGCCGGGGAAGGCGTAGTTTTCGAGAACAACCTGGTGAATAATGCCTGCGCCCGGGAGCCAGCAGTCAATGCCGTACTTTGCAGAAACGGACTGGAGGAAGTCATAAACTTCCTTGCTGTCGGTCTTTGCCTTGGGAAGGTCAACTTCAACACCTTCCTTGGCGATAATCAAGTGGTCGCAATGTACAGAACTTGGAACAGCGACCTTGGATTTTCCAGCAGTTGTAAACTGGAGGAGGGCCATCTGGGCGGTAGCGTCCTGCATGGCAACGCGGTCCGGGTTAAATTCGGCAAAGTCAGTGCCACGAACGTAGGTCTTGGATTCGGCGCCGGCGATCAAGTGGCTGTACAGAATCTTTTCGGCCAGGGTGAGGGGGCGGCCAAGCTGCTTGCGAGCTTCTGCCACGCGACCAGGAATACGGGCGTAAGTAGCCTGAATCATGTCGAAATTAAAAAGCATAGTTTTACCTAGAGGTTAGGAACTAGGGGCTAGGGGTTAGAGTTATAATCGCAGCTACGCTGCCTTATAAGGACTAGTCTCAATGCTCAAAGTTCTTGGTTTGCGGTTAGACCATATTTTGGTTTTTCAAGGATAATTTAGAAAAATCAAAAAATCGGCCGGGATCGGTTTAATCAATTGTTGCAAAATATGTGCCAAGGGTAAAATCGCGCCAAAAGAGTCAACCTTTTTTTAGGAAAGGTCGATCGTTCGGTGTCAAAAAGAAGAAAGTCATTGCGCTTTTTGTAAAATAATTCAGAAAGTCGGTGCAATTATTGGCTTTTAATTTGTAAATGTCCTTGCGTTTTTTGTTTTGTATATGTATATTGTGGTTGCGAAAAATGGTTTGATATGCATAGAAAATTTATAAAAAATCTTGAAATTTGGAAAATTTCGTCAAAAAGGAAACCTTTGATCCTAAATGGCGCAAGACAGGTAGGTAAAACTTGGATTTTGAAAGAATTTGGTAGACTTTTTTTCAAAAAGACTGCTTACGTCCGTTTTGATAATGATGAAACCGCGAAATCCATTTTTAATGTGGATTATGACGTGAAAAGAATTGTCAAGCAGTTGTCTCTGTTGACCTCGGTGGACATTGATCCTATGGATACTTTGATAATTTTTGACGAAATTCAAGAATGTCCCAAGGCATTGACAAGCCTGAAATATTTTTGTGAAGATGCTCCCGAGTATCACGTGGTTGCTGCGGGTTCTTTACTTGGCGTAAAATTGGCTGCGTCTCAAAAGAATGATTCTGCGGGTACTGGATTTCCTGTTGGTAAAGTTGACTATCTGGATTTGGAACCCATGAATTTTTGTGAATTTTTGGGAGCTGTCGGGTTGGAACGATTTGTTCCCTTACTTGTACAGAAGGATTGGGACAACATACGGATTTTTGGAGAAACATTCCGTCAAGCGTTGAAGAATTATCTTGTTGTAGGTGGCATGCCGGAAGTTGTGGCAACATTTGTGGAAACACAAAACTACTACAAAGTCCGCAAAGTTCAGCAGCGCATTTTGCGAGATTACAACAACGACTTTGCAAAGCATGCTCCTAAGGAAGATGTTCCAAAAATTCGTGCGGTGTGGAATAGTGTGCCGCAACAATTGTCAAAAGAAAATAAAAGATTTGTTTATTCCGAGGCGCTACCTTCGGGAGCTGCAAGAAATTTGGAATCGGCGCTGTGGTGGCTGTTTGATTCGGGGCTTTTGCATAAGGTGACTCGAGTGTCTAAGCCTTCTTTGCCCTTGAAGGCTTATGAAGACGGCGCATTTAAGTTGTTCTTTTTAGATGTGGGTTTGCTGGGGGCTATGTCGCAGCTGGATCCTAAGGTGATATTGGATGGTAATAAGGTGTTTTCTGAATTTAAGGGTGCCTTGACTGAACAGTATGTGCATCAGGAACTGCGTGGAATTGTGAAATCTCAGTTCTATTGGAATGGCCGTAATTCAGAAATAGATTTCCTTGTTCAAAGTGAAAGTGGTGCAGTGCCTATTGAGGTGAAGGCGGAAATGAATTTGCAAGCGAAAAGCCTGAAGTTCTTCTGTGAAAAGTATGGTGTTGAAAAGGCGATTCGATTTTCTATGGGAGATTGTAATGAAGGCTCCTATCCCTTTGGTACAAAGATTTATGATTATCCTCTCTTTGGCATAATGGACCTTTGGAATGAATGTTAGATAAAATGAAAATTCTGCAAATCAACAAGATTTTTAATCGTTTGGGTAAGTTCCAGACGACTCATCGTCGTGGAATTCTCATTGGGATTACTCTTTTTACGTTGGCGGCCGCTGCCGGCATTTTACGTTTTGAGTTCAGTTTTACAAATGATGGTTGGTTTCTGGAAGGGGACCCGGCCAAGGTCAATGCGGAAAAGTTCCGCGAGCACTTTGGAAACGACGCCAGCGTTGTGGTTCTGGTAACTGCGCGTGAAGTTGGTAATGCCGCAGAATCCGCGCCAAGTGTCCGTGATTCCGCAATCCTTGAAATGCGGGATACTCTTTCTCGCTACATGCTGGCGAACATTCCTCTGGCAAAGGAAATCCATTCCATCGAAAATACCGCAGGTACCGAGGCGCTGCTTCACCTGAGTCTAGAACGTTACACGGATCCGGCTGATGATGCTGCAAAAATTGGCCGCGCAGTAGCGGACATGTTGAAGCGTCCGGAGTTTAAGTCTGAAAAGTGGGACTTGAACGCCGGCGGCGAACCCTATCTTGAGGTGGCGAAGAACGATTCCACCATGCCCCAGGCGGCACGTTCCGTAGTTATCGGCGTGTTCATCATGATTTTCTGCCTGGCCTTTTTCACCCGAAGTAAATTCGGTGTGCTGGTGCCCCTGATGGCCATTGCCTTTGCCATGGCTTCTGTGTTTGGCATTTGCGGCTGGCTGGGCGTTAAGCCTGACTTTACCTTGTTTACGTTGCCCTTGGTGCTGGGCATGGCCTTAAGCGTAGGCTATTCCATCCACTACATAAACAGTTTCAAGCAAGCATATCAGCGACTGGAAACCTGCTTTGGCAATCGCCCGAAAAATCGTGATGAAGCCCTGGTGGAAGCGGTAACGGAAACGGGCTGGCCCATCTTCTTTACGGTGGTGACTACGGTTGCTTCCATGTTGTCATTCTTGGTTGTGGAAATGCCTGTGATGAAAATCGTGGGCTCCATTTGCGCCGCCATGGTTTTTGCTGTTTACTTGTACGTGATTATTCTGGTACCCATCCTGTTCAGCTATGACGGCAAGGGCAAAAAATCGGCCGCGAAACTTGCAAACGACGAAGGCCGAATTGAAAAAATCCTGGTGAAGATAGGCGGCAAGGCTTTGAACATGAAACTGCCGATTGCCTTGGCTTCTGTTGCCGTTGCCGTAGCCAGCGCCATTGGATGCATGGGGTTGAAGGTGAACATGGAATATGTGGAAATGTTTGGTACCAAGTTGCCTTTTGTAGATCGCCTGGTAGAACTGATGGATTCCGAACTGGCCAACGTTTACTCCTACAACGTCATGATTGATGTGGGCGACGTTTCTGATTCAGCATCCTTCAAGAATCCCGAAAAATTCGCCGCATTGGACAGTGCTGTTACGGACTTGTCAAAGCTGCCTTTGACCAAGTTCACCGAAGGAAAGGCCCGTGTGATGGTGGGGGGCGTTACCGACGATTTCAGCACCGCCTACATTCACGTGGAACTGAAGGAATGGAATTCCAAGCAGGTGGATGTTGATATCGACAGCGCCCAGACTCTTGTTCGCCACTATTTCCCTAAGGCGGACGTGGGTGTAGAAGGTTATGCCGTGGAACAGGCTTCCATGAACAACAAACTGGTGAAGGGTGAAATCAAGTCCGTGTGCATTTCGTTCTTCATGATCGCCGCGCTTTTGATTATTTCCTTCATGAGCGTTAAAACGGGACTGATTGGCATGATTCCAAACGTGGCACCCATTCTCGTGATTGGCGCAGTCATGGGCTACTGCGATTTCAGCATGGACATGATGACCATGATGGTGATTCCCATGGCCATCGGTATTGCGGTGGACGATACCATCCACTTTGTCAATCATTCCAAGCTTTGCTTTGAACGATGCGGGAACTACTGCGAATCTGTTCTTGCCACCTTCAGGGACGTGGGCAAGAGTATGGTGAGCACCACCATTATTCTTTGCATGATGTTCCTTGCCTACATGGTAAGCCCTGTGACCATCTTCTTTAGGGTGGGGCTTATGGCAAGCATTGGCCTAGTGACTGCCCTGGTGGCGGACTTTACCATTACGCCGGTACTGATTGTGCTGACCAAACCCTTCGGTAAAGGTTTTAAAAATCAAAAATCGGCTGGATTACTCCAACCGGTTATATTGCAAAAATTGTGCCAAGAATTGAATTGAGAACTAGAGGCAACTATCTGGAATATCTACCTCATAGGACCCGTCTGCTCTGAAAAGAGAGTCTGCTTCACAGGATGGCACCACGACGGAGTCATCGTCAGCTGCCTCTCCATAGTCCATGTCCTGCTGCTTGCAGTGCTCAATTGCATGATTCTTTGTTTTCTCTATTGCGATAGAATCGGACACTGTATATGAACCGAATGCGACTTCTTTGATGTAATCATCTTCGCAAACCACGTACGCACCATTGGCTGTATCAGCGCTTTGGGTCATTTTATTGCACATGTCTTCCATGGTCTTTTTTGTATAAGGTTTCATGCTGACGAAAACAGTTACTTTGATGCTGTCGTTTTTGATGAGGTTGTGGTATATGGCCTTGATTTCAAATCCTGATTGAAATTCAATGGAGGATTCAATGACTGCGTTTTCGCTTTCATAAACAGAACATTGGAATCCGTTGACGGAGTCGCCTTTGGCAACGGAATAAATTTCGCTTCCGTAACCTGCAGGATTGTTTGCCCAGCGCTCGGGGAAAACGCCGCTGGTTTCATCGGCATCGGTGCCGCTGGAACAGGCGCTGATTAATGCGATGGCGAATGCGCTAACCCAAATAAACTTTGACCTGAACATAGTCAAATAAACCTCCTAACTTTCATATGCAAAAAATAAAAAAAGTCCTGCGATTTGGCTCGCAGGGCTTTTTGTTGAACTAAGTCTGTTAATTACTTGTCCAGGCAACTGTCCAGAACTGCGATGATCTTCTTCTTTTCCATGTGCTGGCCGATGAAGACGAGGCGGATGATACGGTCGCCGTATTCATCGTCCCAAACTTTCTTCAGGTCAGGATTCTGGGCGAGAATGTAATCCTGGGTAGCCTTGTCTTCTGCAGCAAACCAGCGACCGAAATTCTGTGCGGTTGCCTGCTTGCCAGCCTGTTCAAACAGATAGCTTTCGGTACGTTCGTCAGCGAACCACAGGAGACCCTTGGTACGGATGATTGCGTTGGGATAATCGTCCAGGAATGCTTCGAACTTCTTGCGGTTGAAGGGGCGGCGGCGTTCGTACACGAAGGTAGAAATGCCGTACTCGTCACCATGGGGATGATCCTTGTCGTGATGATGACCGCAGTGGCAAACACCATGTTCGTGGTCGCAGTGGCTGTGGTCTTCATCGTCGTGGTGGTGATGATGTTCGTGTTTATCATCGTCGTCGTCATCGTGATGATGGTGGCAAATGCCATGTTCGTGATCGCAGTCGCTATGATCATCGTGATCATGGTCGTGGTCATGATGATGGTGATGCTCGTGTTCATCTTCATCGTCATCATCATCGTGGTCGTCGTCGATCTTGTTCAGTTCGATGGCCCAGGCAGCGCCTTCAGCAACCTTGTCGAAGTCAAACTGCTTGGTGTCCAGGATTTCCTTCATTTCCACCTTGCCGAAGTTGGTCTCGATCATCTTGGCGGTGGGCTGCAGGGCCTTCACCACAGCCTTCACATGTTCCAGGTCTTTCTTAGAAAGGCTGTCCACCTTGTTCAGGATGATGGTGTTGCAGAATTCGATCTGCTGGATCAGCAGGTTTGCAATGTCGGTTTCTTCCAGGTCCTTCTGGAGAAGCTTTTCGCCACCAGCGAATTCGTCAGCCAGACGCAGAACGTCTACCACAGCGGTTACGCTGTCCAGATGGCAGGGGAGAGGTTCGCCATTCTTACCCTGGAGCTGGGAACCAGCCATGCAGATGGTCTGTGCGATAGGCACGGGTTCGCAAATGCCGCTGGCTTCAATAAGGATGTAGTCGAACTTGCCGGTTTCAAGAATTTCGGCAATCTGTTCCAGCATGTCCTGCTTCAGGGAGCAGCAAATGCAACCGTTGGAAAGGGGAACCAACTTGCCGGAATCTTCCTTGGTGATGTTTCCTCCCTTTTCGATAAGGGTCTGGTCAATGTTGACTTCGCCAATGTCGTTGACGATAACAGCTACGTGATAGCCTTCCTGATTGTTAAGAACGTAGTTGAGGAGAGTAGTTTTACCGGCTCCTAAGTAACCGGTGAGCACTGTAATAGGTACTGATTTTTTCATGGTCGATAATCTAG
This sequence comes from Fibrobacter sp., assembly GCA_024398955.1. Taxonomy (GTDB): domain Bacteria; phylum Fibrobacterota; class Fibrobacteria; order Fibrobacterales; family Fibrobacteraceae; genus Fibrobacter. The sequence goes on from JAKSIG010000005.1 coordinate 21,382, forward strand.
CAATTTTTTTATTTTTAGGCTATGGATTACAAGTTTGCAATATTGCTTATTATCGTTGTGCTGGCTATGGCACTGTGTTTTTTCGTGGTAAATCCCATTGCCAAGAAAATTGCCGAAAAGACTCCCAATAAGTTTGACGACCTCCTGGTAGAAAAGAACTTTTTCTCCAGGGGGTTGCAGTTCATGCCGGCTGCCGTATTCAGTACCGGAATTGCTGAAATTTTGCCTGCGGGATCCACCCTTCTGGACTTGTGTACCCGAGTCTCCAACGTGTGGTTTGCACTGGTTGGCTTTGCGGTAGGCTGCTCCATTTTCGATGTGATCGAGGCGTTGAACGATAACAACCAAAAGACCAGGAATAAGCCTTTGCATGGAATCTTCCAGGCCATCAAACTGGCTATTTTCTGTGTGTGCGCAATTGTTATCGTTTCCCAGGTTTCTGGCAAGAGTCCCGTGTTTATTTTGTCGGCATTGGGAGCCGCCGCTACCGTGCTGATGTTGATTTTCCGCGACTCTATTTTAGGCGTGGTTTCTGGTATCCAGATCAATATTTCTGATTTGCTTCGCAAGGGCGACTGGATTGAAATTGAACGCCACAATGCCGACGGTACGGTTATAGACATCACTTTGACTTCTGTGAAGGTCCGTAACTGGGACAAGACCATCTCGGTGATTCCTGCTTATGACCTCATTACCAACAGTTTCAAGAACTGGCGTGGCATGGAGGAATCCGGTGGTCGCCGCATAAAGCGTTCTCTCTTCATTGATCAGCAGAGCATCCGCTTCTTGACAGAAGAAGAAATCGAACGATTGTCCAAGATTGAAATCTTGAAACCCTACATGGATGAAAAGCGCGTAGAGTTGGCTTCGGAATTTACCGCCAAGTACGGCGAAGGTGCTGTGCCTACGGAGTTGGACATGGTGAACAGCCGTCACATGACTAACATCGGAACTTTCCGCGCCTATTGTACGGCGTACTTACGCTCTCTAAAAAATGTGGCGCAGGACATGACTTTGATGACTCGCCAGCTGGCGCCAACTCCCGAAGGCTTGCCTCTTGAAATTTATGCATTCGCCAATGTTACCCAGTGGGTGGCCTATGAAACAATCCAGGCGGATATCTTTGACCACCTAATCGCGGTGCTTCCGGAATTTGGACTTAGCCTGTTTCAGTATGCAGCGTATTTGAGAAAATAAGTTGTAGATTTGTTCGTAGGAAAACTTAAAAAAACGGGTGGTTTGAGGATTCTATGAAAAATATGAATGAGCATCTTGGATTTTGCTCGGTTGCTGTTGGCGTTTTTGCCTTGGCTTTGGGGCTTGCTGCCTGTGGTGATGATGGCTCTAATAATTCTTCTGTTGAGTCAGAATCCTCCTATGGCACCATGACCGACGCCCGCGACGGTCAGGTCTACAAGACAGTTAAGATTGGTGTCCAGACCTGGATGGCGGAGAATTTGAACTATGATTATAATGTAGGCTCTGCTAAAAGTTTTTGCTACGACAATAAATCAAAGAATTGTGATAAGTATGGGCGCCTGTACCTATGGCCTGCGGCTATGGATTCTGCAGGGTTATTCTCCAAAACAGGTCAGGGCTGTGGTGCTAAAGCTGTTGACGATAATGAATATCGGTCGTCTTGTGATGTAAACGGTGTCGTTCAAGGAGTTTGTCCCGACGGGTGGCATTTGCCTAGTGTCGAAGAATACGCGTACCTTTTATATAGTGTCGCTCAATACTATGACAAAGATCATTTTGCTGGACGTGTACTGGAGGCGAAAAAAGGCTGGCCTTCGCATTACAAGCAAGGTACTGATAACCTTGGGTTTGCCGCACTACCTGCAGGCCTAGCTAAATCGGATGGCTTATCCCGTGAATCTATGGAATTTAGCAGTATAGGGTCCTTTGCTGGTTTTTGGACTGCCGCGTATGGTAATTATTTGTGGCTAGATGTAAGGCATGAAGAACTTGATTATGCCATTTCTGAAATAGGTAGGTACAAGTCTCTTAATGAAGGCTTTTCAGTTCGCTGCGTAAGTAATGAATATTCAGAAGAGATTGAAGACGACTTATGCGTTCCGTCGGATTCGAATATTGTGAAAGATACGATAGTTGATTCTCGTGACGGCCAGGTTTATAGCATCGTTACCATTGGCGAACAAACTTGGATGGCGCAGAACTTGAATTATGACAACGGATCCGGATATGCGGGATGTTTTGAATACGATATAAATAACTGTAAGAAATATGGTCGCTTGTATTCTAAAACTGGCGATGGTTTATCTGGGGACAAGGCGAATCGTATTCATCTATGCCCACAGGGCTGGCATGTGCCGAATAATGAGGAATGGAATACTCTGTTTGATTTTGTTGGAGGCGCGGATTCTGCAGGTCAATATCTAAAATCCTCTTGTTATTGGAAAAACGGTGAAGAAAATAGAGACCGCTTTGGATTTTCTGTTTTACCTGCTGGTTTAAGTTATATTGATAATGCTGACCATACGGATGGGTTTAATCTTCTTGGAGAATATGCAAGTTTCTGGAGTATTAGTGAAACGTGTGATGTTGAAAACGACTTTTGGGATGAAAAATGGGACGAATTTTATTATATGCGTTTTGACGAACATCAGGGTGTCGAAGTTCGTGTGAATGATGAAGAAGTTGATTCTCGGTACATCCGTTGCATAAAGGATTAGAAAGTCTCAAAGCAGGTTGTTACTTTACCTGCTCAGTTGCACCACGTAGTCAGCGGCGTTGACGAAGTCTTGCGCATGTTCGATGGCTACGACGGTGTGTCCGGCCTCGGTGAGTCCCTTGATCAGTTCCAGCAGGTGCTTGATATCTACCTGATGGAGGCCGCGGGCGGGCTCATCAAATAAAAATAGCGTATTGGGTGCCTTTGCGCGGGCGAGAGCGATGGACAAACGCAGGCGGGCTCGTTCACCACCGGACATGTGCGCGGTGGATTGCCCAAGACGGATGTAGTCCAGGCCTGTGTCTACTAGCGGTTTCAGTTTTTCTGCGAAAGGCTTCAGGTCGTAAAAGAGCCTGTAGGCGGCGCCGATTTCCATGTCGAGAATGTCTGCGATAGACTTGCTCTTGAAGCGGATGTCCAGGACTTCGTCCTTGAAGCGCTTGCCCAGGCATACGGGGCATTCCGTCTCTTCGTAGCCGGAGGGATCCAGGATGACGCCTTCGCCCTTGCAGTTTTCGCAGCGACCGCCTGCAGCGTGGGTTGCGAATTTGCCGGCGGCGTATCCGCGGACTTTGCTTTCTGGCATTTTGGCGAAAAGGTCTCGCAGCAGGTTCCCCATGTTGGTGGCGCTGAGGACGGTACTGCGGCGGTTGCCGTGGAAGTCCCCTGTAGAAAGTACAGAGAGAGCCTCGATCCCGAGGGGGGCGAACTCGCCGGATTCCCCACGGGGAACAAGATTCTTGAACATGAGGGTGGACTTGCCGCTTCCGCTCTGGCCCGTGATGACGCTGAACTTCTTTAGCGGGAAATCGGCGGAAACGGATTTCATGTCGAAGAGGGCGAAGTCGCGTACTGCTATGGATTCTTCGCTGCGCACAGAATGACGCTTTGCGGGGGATTGCTCAGGATGACTGAGGTCCCTGGAACCTGGAACCTCACACTTCGCGCCTTGTGCCTCGCGCTTGGAGCCCTTCAGGATTCGAATCCAATTCCCCGTAGGCGATGCGGGGTTTGCCAGGACGTCTGCGGCGGGTCCCATAAACAGAACTTCGCCGCCTTTTTCGCCGGCACCGGGTCCCATTTCTATTATAAAGTCAGCTTTCTCGATAATGCTGGGATTGTGTTCTATGAGAACTAGGGTGTTCCCGCGGGCCTGAACCTTTTTCAGTACCTTCCAAAGGGCCTCAACGTCGTTCTTGTGGAGGCCGCTGGCTGGTTCGTCCAGCGCAATCAGCAGGTTGTTCAGGTGACCGGTAGAAAGGCTTGCCAAACGCAGTCGCTGGATTTCTCCGCCGGAGAGGGTCGTGCCTGCGCGACCTGCAGTCAGGTAGCCGATGCCCAGGTCGTTGATTGCCTGGATGCGGTCGGAGAGGTTGGTGATCAGTCGGGCGAGATTCGCCTGGCGGCTTTCCTTGATGGGGTCATCAAAAATGGAGTGCAGTTTTTGTTCCAGCTGGGCGAAGGAAGTGGTCAGCAGGTCCTTCCAGGTGGCTTGTTCTTGCCTGTCGTTTGCAGTGACGGTCGCGTTCAGGATTCCAGCCTTAAGCCGCAGGCCTTTGCATTCTGGGCATTCCTCGGAATTTTCCTTGTCGTTTGTAAGACCGGTGCCGCCGCAGCATGTACAGGCGAAACTTCTGCAGTAGGGCGAAAAGTCCGAAGGTTCCAAGGTGCGGAATTCTGCTGCTCCATGCTCCTTGCAACTGGGGACGGTACTGAAAATGCGGCGGGAGCCGTTCTCGTCTAGGGTGACTTCGGAATGGGTGAGGCGTAAAACTCCGTCAACGGCTTCTGCGATTCTTGTGCGGGTGTTGGCTCGCACGATAATGCGGTCCACCACGATGAAGAATTCCTTGGGGCGGATTTCGCGCTCCGCGTCGGTCAAGTCTGCCAGGGAATAGGCCACTCCGTCGGCCATGGCGCGGGTAAAGCCCTGCGCCAAAAAGGCGGCGGACAGCTTGTCCAGCGATTGCCCGGCGCTTTTCTTTCCTGAGCTTTCTTGCTGCTTGCCTGCGGCGACCTTGCCTCCTGAGGCATCTCCGCATCCCGTGTCTACCCGTGCAAAAAACTGTAGCTTGGTTCCCTCGGGCAGGCTTGCTACTTGCCTAATGATGTCTTCGCGGCTAGTGCTTTCCATGGGCTTGCCGCAAACGGGGCAGGCTGGCTTTGCAAACGCGGCAAACAGAGTCCGCAAGGCGCTATCGCATTCTGAAATGCTTAGGGCGTAGGCCTTGGCGGCAGATTCTCCGTGGCTTGGGCCGATAGCGAGACTGGCGGGTAGACCTTCTGCACTGTCCAGGGGAATGATGCGGCGACCGCCCAGCATTTCTGCGGCGTAGGGCGAAAGGGTCTCCAGGTAGCGGCGCTTACTTTCTCCGTGTAATGTGTCCAGAACGAGGGTCGACTTTCCGCAGCCCGATGGCCCGCAGACTACGGTAATCTTTCCTAGTGGAAATTGTGCGTCTACGTTCTTGAGGTTGTGTAACCTACAGCCACGAAGTGTTATAAAGTCAGACGTACTGACCCCTACTCTTTAATGGTAAAGCGGAGCTCGCCAAAGGGCGTGCAGAGATCCAGATTTTCTAGGCCGTTTTCTTCGATTCCTGCGAACATGCGGTAGCCGCCGCCGATAGAAACTTCAAGCATCTTGGTAATGCGGTAGTTGAAGTGCACAGACATGTCGGCAACAAAGAAATAGTCTTCTGAAGAGAAGTTGTTGTCGCCGTTTTCGATAATGTTGATGGCGCCGCCACCTACATTTAGCGGGACAGAAATGCTGAACTTATCGAAACGGAGGGGGAACAATTCCACAAAGGCGCCGAAGGAATTGTAGTCGATCATCTGCTTTTGGGGCACGTTGTAATTGCGGACGTCGCTTACCAGGAAGTTTGCAAAGACGCCTGATGCCAGAAGGGGATTCCACTGGATGCCGATGCGGAGGTTCGCAAAAATAGCACCGTCGTCGGCGACCAGGGCGTTTCCGCCACCGACTCCCAGCAGGGCGGTCCAGCCCTCGCTTTTTTCTTCTTCGGGTGTAAATTTTACGGACTGCAGTTCTGCGTTTGCGGTTGTCGCAAAGGCGAAGAACATGATTCCTGCAGTTAAAAACTTCTTGAACGTCATAGGCGATCCTCCGTAGAAAGTCCGTGGCCGTCGGTGGTGATTCCGTCCCAGTTCCAGGTGCGGTTGGCGGCTTCGGGCCAGTTACAGATGGTCCATACCAGGCTGTTGCCGCATAAAATAATGACCCAGATGCCGAATACCAGGAATAGAACCAGCGGGATGAATGCCAGTGAACCATAGAAAATAGACATCCTAGTGACAAGAGCTGTTTGAATAAGCACCAAAATCTTGACGTAAATGATCATGCAGATCCAGGCGAGGATTGTGGTTCCGATGGATGTCAGAACTAATTTTTTTCGGGAATAAGGGCGCTTTTCTTGAGGGCGAGCCGGCAGTGCGTAAAGCACAAGGAAAATCATTAAGATGAGGGCAGCCTGGATGGAGGTATACCAGAATGCGTTAATGAGAGTCTTGATGACCGACGGCGGGAAATGGAGCCCGTCTACCACGATAACAGACAGTGCGTTCTGCAGCTGGTTTACCAGACCCGCATAAATGCCGATGATGCCTGCGTACACCAGAAGGAGAGGGATGGCGATTCGTATTTGCTTGTGAAGTGGGCGAGAAGTCTTGTTTTCCCAGACAACGTTAAAATTGGATTCTAGGCTGCCAAATGCCAGAATAAAGGTAACGAAAAGACCCAGTGCGCCGATAAAGCCCAACTTTCCGATGGGAACTTTTTCTGCATTCTGCACGATGGCTACTAGGGGCTCTGTAGGCCAATTTAGATCGAGAATGTCAAAAAGGTGGGGGAGGTAGTCAGAGAAAAAGCTTCCGAATCCCGCAGAAATCGTAATGGACGTCAGCAAAATCAGCATAGGGACCACCGCCAGGAAACTGGTGTAGGTCAATGCTGCTGCACGTGTAAGACCGTGGAAGTACAAAAAGGACTTGCCGGCGGTTACCGCAATTTTGACGGGAGTCGGAGACGCGGCGGCAAGTGCGTCGAAAATCCGCTCCCAGGAGAAATTTTTAAACCATTCGGGCATTGTGGGGCAAATGTAGTAAAGTTGACGGAGTGCCTTTTGTTAAAAAAGCTTTATGAAAAATGCTCTTTTTGACCGTTTTTTAGTCAAAATGTAGACTTTCTAAATACTTTATAGCTTTTGTTTATCTTGATTTTTGTAAAAATGCGTTAAAAGTGTTGACTTTTAATAAAAATAAATGTAGATTTAGAACCATGAAGAACGTAAGTGAGTTAATAGAGCTGTGTTGTCTGTGGACTACGGGTTGTTTATTGATTCTTTTCGCTCTTTAGGATGTGGATGTAATTTAAGGGAAACCTTAAGGAGTGTGTTTATGGGTTTTGGATTGATGAAGGCTGTAATGGCCTTTGGTTTGGGCCTTGGCTTGGCTACTCAGGCAAATGCCGCCGCCCGTCAGATGGAAAATCTTAACCGCGGCCTAGTTTCGGCCAACGTGGGTAACGGTATGCTGGTGAGCTGGCGTCTTTTGGGTACAGATGCGCCCACCACCGCTTTCAACCTCTATCGCGACGGAACGAAAATTGCCACCATTGGTGGCTCTGAACCGACCAATTACCTGGATGCCAAGGGCACCGCAACATCTAAGTATACCGTTGCCGCAGTAGTGAACGGTGTGGAAGGAACTCAGGAAGGCCTTTCCCTGGTTTATGACCAGACTTACAAGGACGGGAACAGCAAGATTTCCTTCCCCTACAAGGTTCTGAACCTGAAGGCTGCAGCTCCCGCCAACCAGACAATGCCCGACGGCAGCACTTGCGTCTACAGCATTAACGACATGAGCACTGGCGACCTGGACGGCGACGGCACGCTGGATCTGGTGATCAAGTGGGACCCGAACAATTCTAAGGATAACGCCAACTCCGGTTACTCCGGCAGCGTTTTCATCGACGGCGTCAAGCTGGATGGAACCCGCCTGTGGCGTATCGACCTGGGCAAGAACATTCGTGCCGGCGCGCACTATACCCAGTTCATGGTCTTTGACTTCGACGGCGACGGCGTTTCTGAAATCGCCATGAAGACTAGCGACGGCACCGTAGATGGAACCGGTAAGGTCATCGGCGACGCCTCCAAGGATTACCGCACGGGTAGCGGTACCATCATGAGCGGTAATGAATTCTTGACTATTTTCAACGGCACTACAGGTGCAGCCATCAATACTATCAACTTTTGGCCTGCTCGCGGCAAGATTTCCGGTGACAATTACGGTAACCGCGACAACCGTATGCTGGCCGCTGTTGCTTACTTGGATGGAGTTCATCCCAGCTTGATTACTTCCCGCGGCTACTATACCGAGGCGTATGTTGCCGCCTACGATTTCGATGGCAAGAAGCTGAACACCAAGTGGCAGTATTCTGCATCGACTGCTGGTCAGGGGCTTTACGGTCAGGGCAATCACAACCTGAGCGTCGCCGATGTAGACAACGACGGCAAGGACGAAATTATCTGGGGCGCAGGCGCTTTGGATCACGACGGTACTTTTATGTATCGCACGGGCCTTGGTCATGGTGACGCCATGCACGTGTCCGACATGGATCCGGATCGCCCGGGTCTTGAAGTTTGGGACGTTCATGAAGAAACTAACGCTGCTTACAGCGATGAACTTCATACCGCCGAAGGCGGCAAGATTATCTGGGGCACCAAGCAGACCGGTGGCGACAACGGTCGCGGTCTGGCTGCAGATTTGGATTCCACCAACCGCGGTTTTGAAATGTGGAGCTACGCCAGCGGTGCCATTTATACCGCCACCGGCAAAAAACTTTGGGACGTCCTCCCGTCCCAGAATTTCCGCATCTACTTTGACGGCGATCTTCAGGACGAATTGCTGGACGCCGTGGGTTCTCCCAAGGCAGGCACTTACGCCTACAACACCGGTGGAAAGATCGACAAGTGGAATCAAAGCTCCAAGGGCATTGACCGCTATTTCAGTTTCTACAATGTGGAAGGCTCCAGCCTGAACAACTACACCAAGGCTAATCCCTGTCTGGTGGCGGATATTCTGGGCGACTGGCGCGAAGAACTGATTACCCGTTCCGGCTCCGACCAGAACAAGATCATCATTTTCTCCACTGCGGTGACTTCTCCTCATCGCGTCTATACCTTGATGCATGATTCCCAGTACCGTCTGGGCATTGCTTGGCAGAATGTGGCATACAACCAGCCGCCACACCTGAGCTATTACCTGCCGGATAACGTGGGCAAGAACCTGAAGCAGCCGAGCCTTTATACCGTAGGCAAGGGTGGTGCTGTGGTTTACCCGAATAGCTCTAGCAGTTCCGTGATTTCCGCTGTCTCCAGTTCCTCTGTCACTCCGGCCGAGTCTTCTTCCAGCGTTGTTCCGGCTTCCAGCTCCAGCGAAATTCCCGCCGTGTCCAGCTCTAGCAAAACTTATGCTACCGCTCTAGACGCCTCCACTCCGGATGAAGGCGCAGGTGTGTTTGAAAACACCAACGCTGGCTGGCAGGAAAAGGGCTATTACAACTTCGACAATAGTACAGAAAGCTTCGGTACATGGAATATCTATTCCAAGTCCGCTACGGAAGCTACCTTGACTATCCGCTATGCTAATGGCGGCAAGGCTGAACGCAATATGAACCTCACCGTCAATGGAGAAAAGGTGGGTGAGGTCAAGATGGGTATGACCGGTGCCTGGACCACTTGGGAAACTGTAGATGTGAAGGTTAAACTGACCGAAGGCAAGAACGTTCTGACCCTTTCCTCTATTACCGCTGATGGCGGTGCCAATGTGGACATGCTCTACTTTGACAAGGCCGACATTTGCCTCTATAGCGACTATGAATCCGGCAAAGTGAAGTTTGAGGAAGAAAAGACCGATAATGGCGAGACTGATGAAGAAACGAACATAGCATCTCGTGTTGTCAAGGTTCGCGGCATGAACAGCTACAATGCTGTAACAGGAACAATTCTTGCTTCTGAAGCTGGTTTTGCTGAAGTCTACTATTACGATATGAAGGGTGATATGAAATATGGCATGGGTGTTGACGTTCCTGCGGGCGAAACCATGCTGAAGGCCGAAAGCGAAATTCTTCCCAAGGGGATGTACTTCGTGAAGGTAAAATTGAACGGTCGCCTTATCGCAAAAACAAAGGTTTCGAACTTCTAAAAATTCTCTCTAAAAAGACCTCGGAAATCAGGAGTGTATTTTCGGGGTTTTTCTTGATTTTTAGGAAACATTTATGTTTCTTAAGATCCCATTTTATCAAAAAAAGTTGAGGAGTGCAACAGTGAAAAACTGGATGGGTAAAATTTGGCAGGCTGCTGTGATAGCGTCTATGGCTATTGCTCCGGCCATTTGGGCGAAGGTAACAATCTACATGGTCGGTGATTCTACCATGCAGGATTGGAACGCTGGTTATTATCCTAAGCAGGGCCAGGGTCAGGATTTCCAGTATTGGTTTGATTCCGGGTTGGCAACGGTTGCTAACCACGGCGCTGGCGGTACCGCTGCAGAAACTTTCTACACTGGTGGAAAGTGGAAACCTGTGGTCGATAATCTGAAAGCTGGGGACTACGTGTTTATCCAGTTCGGTATTAATGACCGTAGCTACAGTAATGAAGCTAATTACGTGACCTACATGACCAAGATGGTGAACGAAGCCAAGGCCAAGGGCGCTTATCCTGTGCTCATGAATCCCATCCGCCGTAGCGATTATCGCGGTGCAGCCTTGGATTCCATTTACGAATCCTATCATAATTATCCCATTTTGACTCGCAAGCTTTCCCAGGATCTTAAGGTCCCTCTGATTGAAATGGATACCTTAAGCCGTAATTACTTGCTTTCTGTGGGACGTCCTTACGCTCTGAACTTTGTGAACATGGTTCTTGATGCTGGTGAATACAGTAACTATAAGAACGGTAACAACGATAATCTGCATTTCCAGCAGACCGGCGCTAACGCCTTTGGCCGTATCATCACGGAACAGATTCGCGTTCATTCTGACGCCAAGGTGAAGGAACTTGCAAAAGCTCTTGCACCTATTTACCAAGTGGATGTGAAGGTTTCTCCCGCAGGCGCAGATTCTCTCACCAGTATTAGCGCCTACTACCCGAAGGGTATGACTGTTACCCTTAAGACTCGTCCTTATGCTAAGGGCAAGAAATTCCTGGGCTGGTATGACGGCAACGGAAACAAGGTGACTGCTAATAGTAATTCTACGGTGGTTTCTGGTAACATCATTACCTTCGTCATGGGCGATAAGAGTACTCAGTACACTGCCGTCTATGAAGGCGGTTCCGCTGTTAAGTATGCCGGTAACGGTGCTGCGCTTTCATCTGTGCCGACCTGCACTCCCAAGAAGTTGGGAGCTGCTTGCCCCGCTGCAGGTGAAGCTAATCCCGGTTCTTCCAGCTCTGTTGAAATTGTGATTCCTGAAAGTTCTAGCAGTGAAGAAGAGATAAGCTATATCAGTACAGACATGAAGAACTTTATGGATGCTGCAAATCCCGAAGAAGGGGACGGAGCCACTGAAAGCAATCATGAAGGCTTCATTGGAGAAGGTTTCTTCAACTTTACCAATGCCATGAATTCTTCTGCTACCTACGATATGGTTTTCCCTAGTGCAGGTTATGTAACCATGGGCATCCGCTATTCCTTTGTTGGAAACGCCGACCGTAAAGTCAATGTCTACCTTGGTGAACATGACTACATCATCAACTGCAAGTCTACTGGCAGCTGGGACAAGTGGGACACAGCCTATGTAGATCTGGACTTGGTCAATGGCGAAACCCAGATGAAGATTATTTCCATGACGAGTGATGGTGGCCCCAATATCGATGCCTTTGCCTTCAGTGTTGATGGTGTAAAGCGCAAGGCGAAGGTAGAAGGAAATTCCATAGAGTCCGTTGAAACTCCCAAGGATTCAAGTGACATTCTTGTGCCTGATACTAGTGACGTTCAGAAGAAGGATTCCTCCGAAACAACGGGGCTTTTGAATCGTAGAGCTGTACAATCCTTGAATTCTAATGCTCCTGCTTATGATCTTCGCGGTCGTCGGGTGAACAAGAATAAGGTCAGCAATTTCTATAAGCTTTATTCTGTGATGAAGGGGAGGGAATAATGAAGGCGTTTGCAAAGTATGCCATAGCTGCAGCACTTTTCACAAGTGTTGCCGTAAGTGATACAACCAGTTTTACCATTCATGTGATTGGTGACTCTACGGTTTGTGCCTATAAGGATTCTGCTTATCCGCAGACCGGCTGGGGCCAAATTATCGGATCTTTTTTCGATGGTTCCCGCGTTAAGATCAACAATGTTGCCATCGGTGGCCGTAGTTCCAAGACCTTTATTCAGGAAGGTCGCCTGGATGCCTTGCAGGGTAAGGTTCAGAAGGGAGACTTTATCTTTGTGCAGTTCGGTCATAATGATCGTTACTTTGGCACCAAGGATCGTGAAGTTCCCATTGATTCTCTAGATTTCTGGCTGAACCAGTATATCACTAAGGCCAAGGGTTGGGGCGCAACTCCCGTATTTGTTTCGCCAATGATCATGAATACCTTGCCCCGCAATACTTTCTCGACTAAGTATTCCACCAAGGGCGAATATGATGTTCGTGACCATATGGAAGCCTTGGCCAAGAAAAATCAGATTCCTTTTGTGGACTTGAACTTGAAATCCTATAACGGTTACAAGTCCATGAACGGTTCCTATGTTTCCCGTTACCAGTTTAAGTATTTCCTGAAGGGTGAATATCCGGGCTATCCTGATGGTGTGACCAATGACGGCACCACTCATTTCCAGGCTTCGGGATCCATAACCCATAGCCAGTGGATCATGGAAGAACTGGAAGAGGAACTGAATGCCAGTTACCTGTCTGCTGATGTCAAGGCCCAGATGACGACCCTTGTTTCATCTATCAAGCCCCGCTATGACCTGAATGTGAAATCCAATGTTAACAACAGCAATGGTTTAATTACCCATAATCAGAAATTGCCTGGTGGCGCTCCGCTGGTATTGCATGTGAGCCCCAGTAGCTTCGGCAAAAAGTTTATGCACTGGGCTGATGACGATTGTAATGTTGTTTCCGCAGACTCCAACTACTATGGCAAAACGATGCCTGGCCGCAGCATCACCTATACTGCCATTTTTGAAGGCGGTTCTGCCTGCGTTAAAACGGCCCATGGCGATGAAATTTCCAGCAGTTCTATAACTCCTACAAGTTCCAGCAGCGTCGTGGAATCTTCCTCCAGCTTTGACGAGGCGGTTTGCTTTACTGGCGTTGCCGATGCCGCCTGGCCGTCTCCCATTGATATGTCTAAGCCGGATGTGAATGACGGAACTACGGATACGAACCACGAAGGTTATACCGGTATTGGTTTTTATAACATTGCAAATTCCGCTACCAGCAAGGCTGTCTATAACGTGACTTCTGATCAGAGTGCCTCCAATGCGCGAGTCATGATCCGTTACGCCTTTGCCGGTACTGACAATCGCGATATGAAGTTTACCATCGATAACGGTACTTATGATGTGGCTTTCCCGCCCACAGGTTCCTGGGATAAGTGGGATACTACTTACATTAACGATGTGTGGGTGGATGCTCTGGATTTCCAGCTGACAATTCAGTCTACGGTGGCTGCTGGTGGACCGAATATCGATATGATTGCCTTTGATATCAAGGACGTTTACCGCACCGGCTGTAAGCCCGCCAAGGTCGCCGAAGTTCCTGTTGCAAGTTCTAGTTCCCAGAATCCCCAGGTTGAAAGTTCCAGTTCTTCAGAAACTATGGATTCAGATGTTGCTGCTGATAGCTCCACTGCAATTGGAAAACATCGAATCCCTTCCGCGTACGAAACCGCGGATTGGCGTTCCTATAGAACTGTGAATTTGCTAGGAAGAACCGTTCAGGGGAAGAAAGCCCCTGGAAAATACTTCAAAATAAAATAGTTACTTGATGAATTCTGACAATGCGTTTTGCAAGTCTACTATGCTTATAGGCTTTGCAATGTGACTGTTCATGCCTGCCTCGAATGCTTTTTTGCGATCCTCGTCAAAAGCATTTGCGGTCATGGCGATAATGGGAATGTTTGACTTTGTCTGATCCTCTAGGGCTCGGATGGCGCTCGTGGCTTTATAGCCGTCCATATTGGGCATTTGGATGTCCATAAGAATCAAATCGTAGTAATTTGCGTCTTTTCCTTTTAGCATTTGTAGGCATTTTAAACCGTCGGTTGCGTGCTCTACAGAGAATCCCTGTTCTTCAAGTAAGGCAAAGGCTATTTCTGCATTAAGACTATTGTCTTCGGCTAACAGGATTCGTTTACCCTTGAACTTAGAAAGTGTATCGTCGCTGGATTTGCCTTTGACAAATCCCTCGTGTTTGCTTCTTGCGAGCTTTGCTGATTCGATCTGTTCTGCTGTTGGAATTTTAAGGGGCAATTTGATGGTAATTTTTGTCCCCTTTCCGACTTCACTTTGAATGTCGATTGTTCCTTCCATCATGTCGATAATCTTCTTGACGATAGGCATGCCAAGGCCTGTGCCTGCAATTTGGCTTTCTGTAGAAGAACGTTCTCTAGAAAATTCTTCGAAAATGTGGGGGAGGAATTCCTGGCTGATTCCTATGCCGGAATCTTCGGCGATTGCAGTAAATAAGGTGTAGCCGGGCCTACTGCATTTGCCTTCCTGTAGGGTCAATTTTACAAAGCCCCCGGCAGGAGTGTACTTAATGGCATTGCTAACAATATTCAGCGTCAGTTCCCTGATTTTCATTTCGTCGCCAATAACGAATTCATTAATCAGGTGGTATTCGTTACTAAAGGCTAGCCCCTTGTCCTTGGCGAGATCTGTAAATACGGCGTCTGTAACATCTTCAAATTCCTGAGTGCTGATGATGTTTTCTGAAAGACTCATTTTTCCGCTTTCGATGCTTGCCATTTCAAGAACGTTGTTGATCAGTGACAATAGGAAGCTGCTTGAAGAGTGGAGCTTTTCAAGATAATCGTTGAGCTTCTCCTTGTTGTCGAGATTTTTCTTCATGAGGTCGGCAAAGCCGATAATGGCATTCATTGGGGTTCGAATGTCGTGGCTCATGTTGAATAAAAACTTCGTTTTGGCCAGGTTTGCCTCTTCGGCTTGCTTTCGAGCCTGTTCAAGAGATTTGTTCATGCGTTCCTGGGCATCCATTTCGCTTGTGACATCTCCGACAAAACCAGAAATGGCTACGGAGCCATCGGTTTCTTCTTGCCTTGTTCCGCCGACGCTCAAATAAACAAGACCCTTCGTGGGGTGGTTCCATTCAAAAATTCTTCTTTTGACAATGCCGCTGCGCATTTGCTCATAATCGTCTTTTACATCTTCAAAAGCTTTCTTTGTCAGCCTTTTGTTATAAAAGTCCAGTCGTTCCCTTGGCGTTATGTGCGAGTCGGGCATTCCAAATATCTCGTGCCATTTTTCGTTGCCCAAGAGACCGCATAGCTTGCCGTCTTCATCAAAAATGAATTTCCAGATTCCATATCCGGCAGAGGCTATGGCCTGGTTATTTGCAGCTATTTTTTTCTGAATTTCGTCTTTTTCATCTTGCTGTACGTAAATATGTAGAATGCAGGTGCCTATGAGAAAGCCGATGGTGTAAAATGGAAACAGTGGAATGAAAGACTGAAAAATGACTGCGCTAATCATGACGACGCCGAATAAGGCGATGGCGATATGGCGTCCGCGTCTAGAACCGACTGTCTTAAAGGCCGCAATAAAAGACTGTATTGTTGTCAGCAGAAAAAGGGTAATTTGAGCGGTTTCAGAAACATAGCGGATGATGTTGGTATGATAGCCGCCATTGGTATCGATCCAGAAGAAGCTTTGGTTGAAATGATTGATTGAAAGGAATATGATGGTGAATATGCAGAACAGGAATCCAGATACTTTTAGAAATTTCCCAAAAAACTTTTTTAGGTTCAAATACGTAATGACGTACTGGCACCAGAGCAGTATTGTAAGGGTGACTGCGGAACAATATAGGATGGTGTCGATGTATAGAGCCTTTGTCCACTGGAAGTAGGCGAGGATGCCCCATGAGGAGTCCACGATATAGTAGCCCAGTAGGCAAATCATGAAATTGCGGTAAGCAGACTGAACTTTGCTTCCGCTTGAGAATTTAAGAACGTCAAAATTAATGATCAGATGGATCATTATGGCGATAAAGCCAATGGTCGAGTAGTAAACGTTCTGCATTGTACTTCTTTTACTTTACGGGTTCAAACAAGAATAGCAGTTTTTTGTAAGTAAAAGTAATTATAGAAAACGTAAAAAGGAACCTTTTGTCGAAAAAGGAAGCCTAAAATGAAATAATTGTCGGTCTTCATTGATTTTTTATCCATAAAATCCTAAAAGAAATGAACTTGTTGACTTTTTTTGAAGATATATTTGTCTACAGTTGTAACATAGGTGTGTAGTGTATGAATAAAATTTCAAAGACATTGCTGTTTGGTACTGCTCTGTTGAGCATGAGTTCCTTTGCGTTTGCTGCTCCTAGGCAGATGGAAAACCTGAGTCGTGGCCTTCTGGTGTCCAATGTGGGCCAGGGTGTGCTGGTCAGCTGGCGCCTTTTGGGCTCCGAAGACCCCAAGACCGAATTCAATCTTTATCGAGATGGTACAAAAATTGCAACCATTGGCGCTACCGATGGTACCAACTATCTGGACAAGTCCGGCAAGACGACCTCCAAGTATGCTGTTTCCGCGGTGGTAGACGGTAAGGAAGGCGTCAAGTCCGACGTTTCTGTAGTTCTGGATCAGACCGTAGCAAATACGGGTCGCTCTGTTCCCTTCAAGACCATCAAGCTTCAACCTCCTGCAAATCAGACCATGCCCGATGGCGAAGTTTGCACTTACACTCCTAACGACGCAAGCGCTGCCGACCTGGATGGGGATGGCGAATACGAAATTATTTTGAAGTGGGATCCTTCCAACGCTCATGACAACTCCCAGACCGGCTATACGGGCACCGTATTTATTGATGCCTACAAGCTGGATGGTACCCGTCTGTGGCGCATTGACCTTGGTCCGAACATCCGTGCGGGCGCTCATTACACCCAGTTCCAGGTCTTTGACTACGATGGCGACGGCAAGGCCGAAATGATTGTGAAGACTTCCGATGGAACTATCGACGGCAAGGGCAAGGCCATTGGTGACAAGTCCAAGGTTTATCGCGATGGTAACGGCTTGGTTCTTACAGGTAACGAATTCCTGACGGTATTCCGCGGTGTCGATGGCGCAGCCATTACCACCATTGACTTTATTCCCCCTCGCAATATCCTGAAGTCCGAAAAGGGCAAGAACGGTGCAGGCTATTGGGGCGATAACTACGGTAACCGTAGCGAACGTTACATTGCTGCAACCGCCTATCTGGACGGCGTTCATCCTAGTGCAATCTTTGCTCGCGGTTATTACACTTCTTCCTATGTTGTTGCCTACGACTTTGATGGAACCACATTAAAGCAGCGCTGGTACCACAAGTCCGAAACTCCGGGCCAGGGCCTTTACGAAGAAGGTAACCATAACATTACCACCGGTGATATCGATGGCGACGGCTACGACGAAATTGTCTTTGGTGCAGCCTCCCTGAATCACGACGGTACTTTGCGCTACCGCACTGGCCTTGGCCATGGCGACGCTGGCCACTTGGGCGACCTGGATCCGGATATCCCGGGCCTTGAATTCTTCGGTGTCCAGGAACATACCACTGCAAAGTGTACCGACGACCTTCGCGATAAGGACGGAAAGTTCCTTCATTGTAGTCCTCAGGGCGGTAACGATAACGGCCGCGGTATTGCTGCCGATATCGACTCCACTCATCGCGGCTATGAATTCTGGTCTGCTAAGGGCGGTGGACTTCATACCATCAAGGGCGATGTTCTTGGAACTCCAGCCCTTTCCCAGAACTTCCGCATCTACTTCGATGGCGACGCATACGATGAACTTCTGGATGGTGCCTACATCACCAAGTACGATCCCATTGCAAAGAAGTCCGATGTTTACTTTGATGGTCCCGTCGCTTTGGGCGCCACTGGTTGCAATGGCACCAAGAACACACCGAGCCTCGTTGCTGACCTCTTTGGTGACTGGCGTGAAGAAATGGTTGTCCGCAATTCTAAGGACCCTACTGTTTTGTATATCGTGTCTACTCCGGTGACTTCTCCTCATCGCGTCTACACCTTGATGCACGATCCGGTTTACCGCACTGCAATCGCCTGGCAGAATACCGCTTACAACCAGCCGCCGCACCTCGGTTACTACCTGCCGGATATGGTCAAGAAGCTGCAGCAGCCTGAAATTCAGGTGGTGGGCGATCCCATTGTTTCTGTTCCTGATGAAACTGAAGATTTCCCTGTCGTTAAGGATGGCAAGTCTTCTTTGGAAATTTGCAAACCTGTAGAAGGAAAGGGTTTTGAATGTCAAACTGATAATGCTGGCTTTGAACAGGATGGGTTCTATAACTTTGACAACAGTATTGGAAGTTACGGCGTGTGGGAAGTTTTCTCTCCCAGCGATGCAAAGACTACTTTGACAATCAGGTTTGCAAATGGTGGAACCGCTAATCGCAACATGTCTCTTTCTGTGAATGGAAAATCTGCAGGCATTGTAGAATTTGCTGCTACCGGCTGGACCACTTATAAGGAAGTGACTGTTGATGTTGCCTTGAAGGCAGGCAAGAATACTATCAGACTGGCTTCCATGACTTCTGATGGTGGCCCCAATGTGGACCAATTCACCTTTGCCATGGATGGCGTTGAAATCTATGATGGTCAGAAGGTTCCCGAAGTTCAGGATACAACAGCTGCACCTTCTGATACTACCGTCAAGGATTCCTCTGGTACAGCAATTCTTCCTGTGGGTATTGCAAAGGTGAACGCCTACAATCCTTACACCGGAGTTCTTCGCAGTAACGTTGCCGGTGACGCTCAGGTCATTGTTTACGACATGCGCGGCCAGGTGGTTGGTAGCATCTACACCAGCATTTCCGCAGGCGAAAACATGGTGGTCATTGATCGCGAAATGCTGCCCCAGGGCAAGTACATCGTAAAGGTCTCTGTGAACGGTGTCGCAGTTTCAAAGAGTGTCTTCTCTCTGAAAAAATAAAGAATGTTTAACGCCATCCCGAGGAGGTTTCCTCGGGCTTTGGCTTTTTTGAAAGTTTGGGTACGTTTATGAAAAAAGGTCTCTTCAACAAGTTTTGGCAGGGTGCAGTTGTTGCATCTATGATGGCTGCCGCATCTGCAAATGCCGTGGTGACCATCTATATGCTTGGTGATTCCACCATGCAGGACTGGGCTGCCGGTTACTGCCCTAAGCAGGGCCAGGGTCAGGATTTTCATTACTGGTTTGACGTGAGCAAGGCCATGGTGGTAAACCGCGGTCAGGGCGGCATGTCTCTTGGTGGTGGCGGTCTTGATAAAAAAGGCAATACTGCTGTGGGCTACTATGACATGTTCTGGAAGCATGGCTGTTCTGCAGGAAACTGCATTGCCGACAAGGTAAAGTCTGGTGACTATGTGGTTATCCAGTTCGGCATTAACGATGTCAGCTACAGTAACGAGGATTTCTTTGCTTCCAACATGACGAAGCTTGTGAACGAAGCCAAGGCAAAGGGCGCTTATCCTATTATCATGAGCCCTATTCGTCGACTTTATTACGATTCTCCTACGGCAATTCACAATAGCTACCGCGGCTATCCGGCTCTTTCTATGAAGTTGGCCCAGGACTTGAATGTCCCTGCCATTGATATGAGCGAATGGGTGGCCAACTATATGATTTCTGTGGGCGAACAGTATTCGGCCCAGTTCATTTTCAACTATGCCACAAAGGCCGAATACAGCAACCTTGGTGGCGACCAGGCTGACCAGGTGCATTTGCAGATGAATGGCGCCAATGCCTTTGGACGTATCATTACCGAACAGATGCGCGCCCATAAGGATCCTATCGTCAAGAAGTTGGGCGATTACATGGCTCCCATGTACCAGGTGGATGTGAAGGTTTCTCCAGAAGGTTCTGCCGAAGCCACATCCCTCAGCGCCTATTATCCTTCTGGCATGAACGTGATGCTAAAGACCATTCCCAAGTCTGGCAAGAAGTTCCTGGGTTGGTACGATGGCAACGGAAACAAGGTTAGCGGAAATTCTGTTTCTACGGTGATTTCTCCTTATATTCATACCTTCAAGATGGGAACTGCATCTACTCAGTACACGGCTGTTTATGAAGGTGGTACTCCTCAGAAGTATACTGGCGATGGTAAGGCCTTGACCAGTTTCCCCAAGGAAACTCCCAAGAGTCTTGCTGATGTGACCTTTGAACCGTTCACTCCTATGGAGGGCAGCACCGAAACTTCTGTCGTCGTCGACAAGGACATCAAGAAGTATTTTGATGCATACAAGCCGGATTCCGGTATCGGCTATTCCGAAAACAACTGGGCTCATACTGGTGACGGCTTCTTTAACTTTGAAAATTCCCAGACGTCTTACGGCACCTACAGGGTAAAGTTCCCGGGTGCAGGTTATGTGACCTTGGCGGTCCGTTACGCCAATGGCGGAACTGCAGACCGTATGTTCAATGCCTACTTGGATCACGATTACTATGTAAGTGCTCCTCCGACCGGTGGCTGGGACAAGTGGGATACCGCTTATGTGGTGATGGACGCTCCCATGGGCGAAACTGATTTGAAGTTCATGTCCATTACATCTGATGGCGCTCCTAACATTGATGCCTTTGGCTTCAGCCTCGATGGCGTCTGCCGCGTCAGCGAAGGCTGCTCGGAAATCGAGCCTGAAACTCCCGAAGATTCCTCTGCCGTTGTTCCTTCGGATTCTACAGTAAATGATTCTACAGTAAAGGATTCCAGCGAAGTTGGTTTTGTTGCGAAAAATCTTCAGCTATCTAGAATGGAAAATGCAGACGTTCGTGTCTTTGACTTGTCTGGAAAGTTGGTTGCCCGTCGTCAAATGATGGTTGGTGCCAAAATTTCTTCTCAGGATTTGAATAGCATGGTAAAGACTAATGGTCTGTATCAGATCATTATTCGCAAGGGCAATCAGCTAGTTCGTCAGACCATGGTAAGAAAGTAGGGGCTGTTCTATGAAATCTTTGTTGAAATACTTTGCCGCCGCTACCATTTTTACAAGTATTGCCGTTAGCGATACCACAAGCTTTACCATCCATGTGATTGGTGACTCTACAGTCTGCAATTACAAGGAAAGTGCTTATCCGCAAACGGGCTGGGGACAAGTGCTGGCTCCTTTCTTCGATGGTTCTCGGACTAAGGTCATCAACTACGCCATTGGTGGCCGCAGCTCCAAGTCGTTCATCAACGATGGCCGCCTGACCGAAGTGCTGAACAACACTCAGCCCGGCGACTACATCTTCGTGCAGATGGGTACAAACGATCGTGACTACTCCAAGGCCGACCGCTACGTTCCCATTGACTCCAGTGCTTACTGGTTCCAGAAGTACGTTGATGGTGCCAAGAGCAAGGGGGCTCACATTGTGCTCATGAGCCCTTTGATGCTGAACACTTACCCGCGTAACGTGTTCGACAACAATCTGACGGACGCTTCCCATAAGGGCAAGGAATATCCTGTAAAGGATAAAATCGCTGAAGTGGCCAAGAAAAACGGCGTTCCCTTTGTCGATCTTACCACCAAGACTTACAATCTGTATAAGCAGCTCAGTTCCGCCTATATTTCCCGCTACGTCTATAAGATGTTCCTGCCGGGAGAATATCCCAATTACCCTGCTGGCGTGACCAATGATGGTACTACTCATTTCCAGGAAACAGGCTCTGTTGTTCACGCCCAGCTTATTGCAGAAGGCTTGCGTGAAAACCTGAACAATTCCAGCGTGAATGCATCTGAAAAGGCTGCTCTGACCACTCTTGTCAGCGCTCTTAAGCCAACATATAAGTTGACGGTAAAGGCCAACATTTCTGGAAGTGGCTTGATTACTCACAATCAGTATTTGCCTGGTGGCGCTGCCCTTAACCTGCATGTTTCTCCGGGAAGCTTTGGCAAGAAGTTCCAGTATTGGGCTGACGATGACTGCAATAAGGTTTCTACGGATTCTAATTACTACAAGATTCCCATGCCTTATCGCGACATTACCTATACGGCTATGTTCGAAGGTGGCGCCCAGTGCGTGACTGCTTCCCACGGCTCAGAGGAACTGCCGAATGCAGGCTCCAGCTCTAGCGAGGGTCCTTCCACAACTTCTAGCAGCAGCGTTGCCATCAAGTTCGAAGTTCTTGAGGGTTCTGCAGAATGGCCTAGCGTAAGCGATATGTCTTACCCCAATGTTGGCGACGATAGCCAGGGGTGGACCGAGTCCAATCACCTTGGCTTTGTAGGAAAGGGATTCTTCAATTTTGACAATGCCGTAGGTCGCTATGCTACTTACAAGATGACTTCTTACCAGTCGGCATCTAACGCAAGAATGTTTATTCGCTACTGCAACGGCAAAACGACTGTAAGCAAGATGAGTGTCCAGGTGGATGCAAAGACTTACGAAGTGGAATTCCCGCCTAGCGGCTCCTGGGACAAGTGGGATACCGTCTATGTGGACGACGTCTGGCTCGATGCCTGTGATTTCGATTTGAAGTTTACTGCACTTACCTCTGATGGCGGCCCCAATCTAGACATGGTGGGCTTTGATATCAAGGACGTGTACCGCATTGGCGCAGAACCTGAAGAAAGTGAAATTGTCAATTCTAGCAGTTCTGTTCAGGATTCGACTGTAGAAAGTTCTAGCAGCGAGGCTGATTCTTCTAGCGCAATCTGCAGACGTTACGTTCCTCGTTCCGAGGGCCTTAAGCAGGGCCGTTCCGTGAACCTTCTGGGCCGTACGATTTCTGGAAAGAAGCCCGCCGTAGGCCGGTATTTTGAAGTGAAGTAACTTTTTTCCCTGAGAAATAGGGCTCAGGGAATTTTTTTCTTGATAAAAAACACATCTTACACAGAAAATTGTGTTTTTTCTAAAATGTAGACTAAAATTTGGTTCAAAATGTAGACTTTTTTGTTATATTGTAGACGTAAATTTGTTTATAAAAGTCAACAGTACGATGATTGATTTATTCAAATACCTAAATTATCGCGATTTTTTGAAGGATGCATACGAAGAACGCCATGCTGGTGATTGGCGCTTTAGTCATCGTTATATTGCAGAAAAGGCTGATTTTGATGCATCCATGTTTAACAAGATTCTACAGGGTAAGCGAAACTTGACTCCTCGTCTAGTTTCTGTTTTTGCCGATATTTTCTGTAATGATGATCGCGAAAAGAAGTATTTCGCAGATATGGTGGCATTCAACCAGGCCAAAAACCATTCAGAAAGCCGACAGTTCCTCGAAAAACTGGTGGCTACCAAGGAATGCAAGGTTGAAAATGTTGCCAAGGATCAGTTTGAATATTTTGACCACTGGTACCATGCCGTTGTTCGCGAACTGGTGACTTTTTACCCCTATGTAGGCGATGACGCAGCCCTTGGCTTGATGGTTCGCCCGCCTATAACGGCCAGCCAGGTTAAATCGTCTATTGCGCTTCTGGAACGCCTTTCTATGATTCGCAAGAATCCCGAAACGGGTTTTTACGAACAGACGCAAGGCCTGATTTCTAGCGGCAGCGAATCTTACAGCACGGCTGTAAACTCTTATATCCAGCAGAATTTGGATGTAGCCACTTCTGCAATGGATCGCTTCGAAAGAGAAGAACGCAATCTTTCTACTTTGGCTTTTGGCTGTGATGAAGATACCTACAGGGAACTTGTAGAAATGGTTCGCCGTTTCCGTCGTGAAGTTCTTGCCAAGGTTGGGCAGTGCCAGAAACCGAATCGCGTTTATCAGTTGGGCATGCAGTTGTTCCCCTTAAGCGACCCGTATCCACCTCCCGTAAGGCGAGGTCGTAAACGCCGCATTCGTGGCGAAGAAGTACGCGGAGAAATCGATGCAAACGGACAATCTGGAACCCCTGATGAACCCCTTGCAGTTGCGGCGGTAGAGGAGGTTTCTCATGATTAAACTGCGTTACCCTCTTTTTATGGCAGGAGCCTTGTCTTTTGCCTTGCTGACTTCTTGCTCTAGCGACAAGAATGACGTTGCCGGCGGCACCGAAGCCGAATCTACAATTGCCTTGCAGATCCAGCTGGCCGATGGAACTCCCGCCGCCCTGTCTAGGGTTCGTGTGCTTCCCTTGGGGTATATGGCCGATGGTCTTTCTCAGGAAGATTGGTCCGAAACCGATGAAGGCGGCTATGTTAAGCTGGACGTAGATCCTGGTGAGTATTCCGTAGAAGTCCGCGGTTATGGCGATTCTTCTGCGCAGGGTGCTGTATTTACCAAGATGGTCGACAAGATGGAATCTACGCCTGTCGATTCTGTGTCTCTTGGAAAGCTGACTACAATTGAAGGCTTTGTTGCTGCGGGACAGGGTCCGTCTGTAATCCGCATACCTGGCCTGGAACGCTTTATTGTTCCGGATAGTTCGGGCCATTTTGTTATCGATTCCTTGCCGGCTGGTCAGTTTGACATTGTGATTGAAAGCCGCAGTAATCGTGGATCCGTTAAGCTGAGCGCAGCTGCTGGCGAAGTTGTTCCCGAAGTCAATCTGGGCGCTCCTCGCGGTTTTGCCGTAGAAGACTTCGAAAGCTTTAGCGGCGTTTCTGAAACAGGCAAGATTCTTGGCGATGGCTGGTGGTATACCTACGATGTCGACGGCAAGAACATTATGCCACTCTGGGATGAAACCTTGACCAGAACGTATTCCGGAAACGACGGCTGTGCTTCTGGCGGCTGTGCAAGAATATACGGCTCTGCCGAGAAAAAGACGACACATCTCGGTTTCTTGCTGGGCGGCTTCAAGACTAATTACGAAATGCCTGATCTGGATACCTTGATGTTCAGCGCCCGAGGTGTGGGAAAGCTTCATGTTTCTTTGGCTGTCTATGATAGCGCCTCCACATCTTCTGATAAGGATATGACTTTTGATGTAGAGCTGTCTAAGGTTTGGCAGAGCTACACTCTTCCTGTTGATGCGCAGAACAAGGTTGTCATAAACCGTATCGACTTTAGTGTAGCCTCGGGCGATTCCGTCTACCTTGACGATGTGTTCCTGGGGGGTGTGTCACGCGCTTCTTTGGGCAAGGTCGTAATAGAATCTGAAAAGGATAGCTCGGTCTATTCTGCAGACTGGAAGGACCACGCCGCTCTCCTTAAGGAAGTGACTGGCTACGCTGTAGGAGTCCGCGGCGGCGAAGGCTATATAGATAGCACCGCAGCAGATTCTATTCAGGGTGAAATTTGCCTGGTAACGACAACAGACGACTACATTGTTGTCGAAGATACTACCGCGCTGGATTCCGCAGGTAACGCTACATTGACTGCAGTCATCGCTCCGGGGTCTTTGCGTGATTGCGCCTACCGCGACAATGCTGCATGGATTCTTTTTGAAAAGAGCGGAACGTACAACTTGACTTCTCCTCTCCGTATAAAATCCAATAAGACCATTGATGGCCGCGGTCGCGATATCCGCATTGCGGGTATGGGAATTCTGACCAACGAATCCAGCAATTTGATTTTTGAGAATCTGACTTTTACCGAGCCTAGCGTTACCGCTGCAGATACCAGTAGCCGTAGGGCCGTTTCCATTCATAACTTCACACATCATGTCTGGATAGACCACTGTACTTTCGAAAAGTATCCGCTTGTAGAAGTTGACGTAAAGCGCGGTTCCAATCATGTTACTATTTCATGGTCTCGTTTTGAGAATGGCGATACAGGCATTCTCTTTGGGCTTGCGCCAGATGTCATTGATGAATCCGCACAGACATTGACCATGCATCATAATTACTTTGATAATATGAAGTGGTCTGGCGCATTCTCTAGACGGGGTGCTCTTCACGCCTACAATAACTTCTTTATGGGCATGAAACATTACGGAATTGAATGTACTGATTCTGCACGCTGCTACCTAGAAAAGAACGTATTCAATATCCAGAAAACCGTTACGGAATACCGACTCTTTGTGGATGGCGCCCCTGTAGATTCTACCGCTGGCTTTATAAACATGACTGGAAACTGGATTGCCAACGGCTTTGAAGACAGTGCCATTTCCGAAGCTTATTACAGTTCTTCTCGGGGCTACAAGCCGGAATACGATTACGCTGCAGATGCGGCGGATGCCAACCTGGCCTGGACTCTTAAAGAAAAGACGGGTCCCCGTTAAAATTTGTCCCCGGTTTGTCCGGGGCTTTTTTATTATTGGTTCTATGAAACAAAAGCTCCCTGCAATTCTTTTTCTTGTATCCACTGGATTTTCTGTTGTTGTCTATCTGAAGGTGGCCGAACTTTCGGGTCATGAACTTTTGGGTGTTCTTGCCGCTATGGGATTCTATATGGCGGTATTTGCCATCCTTTGCCTTTTGTTCAATAACAAAGAAAAGACTGGCGAAGAAAAGTCTACCTGGCAGGAACTGAAGGAACTGCAGGAAGCCACCCGCAAGGCATCCGAAGAAGAGTTTTCAAGAAAGTCCGGAGCAGAAAGTTCATCGGATACGTCCAGTCAAAAGTAGAGATGCGCATTTGCGTGGGTCGGGGTTTAAATCTTGGCACACAATTTGCATTTGCCCTAGTGAAGTCCCAGACTTGCACTGGGTTTTTTCATTTATTGTGGTTTTTTATAAATTCTGAAGGTCTAAATTACAATTTTTGTTGAAAAGGTCTTAAATGTCTAAACTAGTCGAATCTCTCGCTCTCGTAAAGAAAACTCTCGCCGAAGTCCGCATGTACAATCAGGCTTCCGCCGTATTGAACTTTGATATGCAGACCATTTGCCCCAAGGAGGGCATGGAAGCCCAGGGTGCCGTTGACGCCTTCCTGAGCAACAAGGCCTTTATCTTGCAGAAGGAACCTGCTTACATCGAGGCCTGCCAGTACATTTATGACCATCGGGGTGAATTGACTGCCGAAGTTTGCAGTAGCGAGGTGGATGCTGAATTTGACCGCTGCCTTGCAGAAAGTCTCCATCGGGACTTTGCCCGCGAAAAGAACATTACTCCCGAAATGCAGCACGAGCGTTCCCTGGCCTATAACAAGGCCTACGTCAACTGGCTTGAGGCAAAGAAGTCCAAGAACTTTAGCATTTTTGCTCCCAGCCTTGCCGAAGTCCAGAAGATTCAGGTTCGTGAAGCCAACCTGAACGAAGACCGCAAGGAAACTCCCTACGACACGCTCTTTGATGGCTACGAACGCGAACTGACCTCCCGCGATCTGGATGACTGCTTCAATGAATGCAAGGAGCGTCTGGTTCCGCTGCTGAAGCGAATCATGGCCAGCAAGAAAAAGATCCGCACCGATTTCTTGAGCCGCCCCGTTACCGACGAGGCGCAGAAAACTTGTACAAAGTATCTGCTCGAAACTATGGGCTTTGACTTTAACCGCGGAGCCTTTGCTACGACGGAACACCCCTTTACTACAGAAATCGGCAAGAACGATATCCGCGTAACGACTCATTACTACCCGGACATGTTCTATTCCAACATCTTCAGCATTATTCACGAAGGTGGTCACGCCCTTTTTGAACAGAACCAGCCCAAGGAAAACTATAGCCATTATATTGAGTTCAACAAGACCATGGGCATGCACGAGAGTACCAGCCGTTTTTACGAAAACCGTATTGGTCGCAGTCGCGAATTTATTTCGCTAATTTATCCTAAATGCTGCGAGCTGTTCCCCAATGTGTTCGAAGGCGTTTCCGAAAACGAATTCTACGAATCTATGAATACGGTAACGCCAAGCCTGATTCGTACCGAGGCCGACGAATTTACCTACACCTTCCACATCATTATCCGCTACGAAATCGAAAAGATGATCGTGAATGGGGGAGACAAGGTTGACATTTCTGCCCTGCCCAAACTCTGGAATGACAAGTACCAGGAATACCTGGGGATTCGCCCCGAAAATGATGCGGTGGGTATCCTTCAGGATGTGCATTGGACCAGCGGATTCGGGTATTTCCCCACCTACGCACTAGGCAACATGTACAACGCCATGTATTACAACAAGATGGCCAGCGAGTTTGATATAAAGTCTGCTGTCCGTTTCGGCGATTTCAACAAGATTAATTCCTGGATGAAGCAGAACGTGTGGGCCCGAGCCGACCGCGAAGCTCCAAAGACCTGGATTAAGAACATTACCGGCCGTGACTTTACACCTAAGGATTTCCTGGATTATCTTGAAAACAAGTATGGTGAAATTTACGAACTTTAGGAAATCCATTTTTTTGAAAAATGAATGTGATTTTCATCAATTTTTATAAAAACAGCTAGTACAGTTGTTTTGCTTTAAGCCCTGTTCTCCCGTGAGAATGGGGCTATTTTCATTTATCTTTGTGCGCGGATGATTGGGTTCCATTCCAAATGTATGAGGATGTTATGAAAAAATTTTTGGCAATGGGCCTTATGACAGCAGGCCTCGCAACAATGGCTTTTGCTGCAAACCGCGTTGGTCCTGTTAGTCAGTATGGTCAGCTTCAGGCTGGCAAGAATGCTCAAGGCAAGGGCCGTATTTACGGCAGCTGCCCCGCTTATAGTACCTCTGGCAACGAAGTGGCTGTTCAGGGAATGAGCCTTTTCTGGTCCATGACAAAGGATGCCGGCATCAACTTCTGGAACGGCGACGTGATCAAGGGCCTGGTAGACAAGCACAAAATCCAGCTGATTCGCGCTCCCATGGGCGTTGATGGCTCCTGGGAAGACGACGTGGGCAACTACTACACCAATTCCATGCACGAGACTGCCATGAACGCAGTGGTGCAGGCCGCCATCGACAACGACATCTACGTGCTGATCGACTACCATTCCCATTGCGCAGAAAAGAACACCAGTGGCGCCGCCCAGTTCTTTAGCAAGATGGCCCAGAAGTGGGGCAAGTACGATAACGTAATCTTCGAAATATATAACGAACCTAAGCATGGTGATTGCAACGAAGAAAATCCTTGGTACGATGCTGCAGAAGCAAAGAATTACTGGAAATCTAACATCTATCCCTATGCAAATGCCGTCATTTCTGAGATTCGTAAATATTCCGACAACCTGGTCGTTGTTGGTACGCCATATTACGATCAGTACGTAGATGCTGCGGCCGTTCAGCCTATTAACGACAAGAATGTTGCCTATACATTTCATTATTACGCAGGTGAAGAAGTCCAGAATTCCGAATGGACTCACAAGGTTGATGGCCTTGGCAAGAATCCCGAAAATATGATGAACAAGGGTTACTCTGTGTTCGTTACGGAATGGGGTAACTCTGGTCCTAGTGGTGATGGCGGCTTTACTAAAAGCTACAGCGCAGCCTGGTACAACTGGATGAAACAGAACCAGCTTTCTGGCGCCAACTGGTCCGTTTCTAACAAGGCCGAAACCGCTTCCTACTTTAATACAGGCGTTTCCGCAAGTACCCCATCAAGCCAGTGGAGCTACACCGAAAGCGGCGAATGGACTAATACCAATGTTTTTGCCGGTTTGCCGTCTACCTACAAGGCCTGCAATGGCTCTACTCCGGTGGTAACCTCGTCTAGCTCCACACAGTCGTCTTCTAGTGTGGTAAGGTCTTCTAGCTCTGTTTACGTTTCTTCTAGCTCGGTACAGCCGATCTTGTCTAGCTCTAGCCAGCAAGTCCTGAGTTCAAGCAGCGTTCAGCAGCCGTCTTCTAGCGCAACTATCGCTGGCAATGTTAAGGTTTCTGGCAGCCTGAACCAGACTGTGGCACAGAACGGTTCCTTCCAGACCATTACCTTCGAAAATGTGACTTCCTATAGCCGCGATTCCTGGAATCTCCACTTCCTGAATGTTCCGCAGCAGGCTGAAAATGGAAAGGTTGTCATTTCCGGTTCTATTCCTGAATATGCAGAAGTGGGCGAAAAGACCGAAACCTTGACCATTAACGGTCAGAAGGTGACCATTTCGCTGAATGTGCTGCCTAAGGGTTCTGAAATTCCTTCTAGCAGTTCGCAGGCTGTTGAATCCAGTGACTCCCAGGGTCCTGTAAGTTCCGGAACGACTTCTATTGCGGCTGTCCAGCAGAGTTCTCTGAAGGTGACCGTTTCGAATCGCTCCCTGAATGTTGCTGGTGTCGCCTCTGCCGAAGTGGATGTGTTCGATTTCCAGGGCCGCCCAATGACTCGTTTAAGGAATGTCTCTGGCTTTGTAGACCTTTCTCGAATTCCCAATGGAAACTACATTGTTAGGGTTCGCGCAGGTTCTATGAACCTTACAAGAAAAATCAGTCTTCAATAAGAAATAAGGATGGCACCCGAAAGGGTGCCTTTCTGTTTCGTAACTTGTTGAGTGTCAATGCGTTACGAATTGCAGGAATCGAAAATTGCCGAAAATGAGCAAAAAACGGCAAAAATCTTTAAAAAACGACCTTAAAATACTATCTTTGCTTTTGTAAACTTCAAGGAGCTACTAATGCTTAAATCTACTCTGCAACAGACTGATAAGGCAATCTTCGACATCATCCAGGAAGAAGCCGAACGTCAGGAATATGGCATCGAACTGATCGCCTCCGAAAACTACACCTCCAAGGCCGTCATGGAAGCTATGGGTTCCGTGCTGACCAACAAGTACAGCGAAGGCTACGTTGGCAAGCGCTACTACGGTGGTAACGAAGTGATCGACAAGATGGAAGCTCTCGCCATCGAACGCTGCAAGCAGCTCTTTGGTTGCGACCACGCAAACATCCAGCCCCTTTCCGGTTCTCCGGCAAACGCTGCTGTTTACATGGGCGTCCTCAAGCCGGGTGACAAGGTCCTTGGCCTCAAGCTGGACCACGGTGGACATCTTTCTCACGGCCATCCGGTGAACTTCTCCGGTATGCTCTACAACTTCGTCCAGTACGAAGTGGATAAGGAAACTGGCCGCATCGACATGGACAAGGTCCGTGAAATCGCTCTCCGCGAAAAGCCCCGCATGATCCTCGCTGGCTTCTCTGCATACAGCCGCAACCTTGACTGGAAGAAGTTCAAGGAAATCGCCGACGAAGTTGGCGCTCTCACCATGGCTGACATTTCTCACGTTGCTGGCCTCATCGCTGGTAAGGCAATCGAATCTCCGGTTCCTTACTTCGATATCGTCACCACCACCACCCATAAGACTCTCCGCGGTCCCCGTTCTGCAATCATCATGTGCAAGGACAAGATGATCAAGAAGATCGTCAAGGGCGAAGAAAAGGAAGTCTCCCTGCCCAAGGCAATCGACGCAGGTCTGTTCCCGGGTATGCAGGGTGGTCCCCATGACCACATCAACGCTGGTAAGGCTGTTGCCTTCCTGGAAGCTCTCCAGCCGGAATTCCAGACCTATGCCCAGAACATCATCAAGAACGCAAAGGCTATGGCCGACGAACTGATGAAGCTTGGCTACAAGATCATTTCCGACGGTACCGACAACCACCTCATGGTTGTGGACATGACTTCCAAGGGTATCGGCGGTAAGGATGCCGAAATCGCAATGGAAAAGGTTGGCATCTCCTGCAGCCGTTCTACCATTCCGTTCGACACTCGTAAGCCCATGGATCCGTCCGGCGTACGTCTTGGCACCGCTGCCATCACTACCCGCGGCTTCGACGAAAATGATTCCCGCCTGGTAGCTCAGATCATCGACCGTTGCATCCAGAACAAGGACAACGAAGAAGGCCTGAAGGCTATCCGTCAGGAAATCATCGAACTCTGCAAGAAGCACCCGCTTTATAAGTAAGGCAAGCTTCGCGCGAAGAGCGCTAGTAAGCGCTAAAAAGACCGTCGGAACAAACCGGCGGTTTTTTATTGTACTTTTGCATCACGACTATTAATTTCACATGATACAAAAGTTAAATTAAGTGATATAAAGACAAAAGGGGTTGGAGGTTTTTTATGAACGTGCTTAAAATATTGATTCCGTTTTCAGTAGCGGCAGCCTTGTTGGCTTGCTCCGATGATGCTACGTCTAATGCTACGGAGGATAAAGAAGATCTTTCTTCTCTGGAGAGTGTGTCTTCGGCTGATGATGTTTCGTCATCAAGCGTCTCGGATGAGGCTGTTGTATCAAGTTCTTTGGAATCGCAGCTTTCTTCGTCTTCTGTAGTTCCTGATACGGCGCGTTTTGATGCCGATGGAAAAATAGGGGAGTTTACAGATTCTCGTGACGGTCATGTCTATAAGATTGTAAAAATCGGTGATCAGGTTTGGATGGCTGAAAACTTGACTTACGGTCATGAGGAAGTGACCCGTTGCGGAACCCCCGCTACGGATGGCTATGACGATTGCATGGCCGTCTATGGCGAACGTTGCTGGTGGTATAGCTGGGCGGAGACCATGGATTCAGCTTCTACGGGATGCGGCAATGGCCCATTTGTTGTTGATGGCCAGGAGTTTAGTGCTTGTCCTGTTCCAAAGCCTGTTCAGGGCATTTGCCCTGCGGGTTGGCATTTGCCTTCTGTTGAAGAATATGAAACACTGATTGATTTTGTGGGTGGCGCTTCTGTAGCTGGAGAAAAACTGAAATCCACATCTGGATGGAATGGTGTTGGAAATGGTACCGACGCCTACGGCTTCAATGCGTTGCCATCCTCGAACAATCGCTTTGCAACGTCTGATGTAAAAAATAATGGAGAAGTGGTTTATGTAGAGCTGAGCCATGAGAGTCGTTGGGCCAAATTATGGAGTGGAGACAGAAAATTCTTCAAGGATTTCTCTGTTCGCTGCGTCATGGGGCAAGGACATGATGCTTCTGATATTGTCATTCCTGAAATTCCTAAGGAAACCTATACCGGCGATTACGGAACTTTTGTGGATTCGCGCGATGGCAGAACGTACAAGACAGTAGAAATCGGAAATCAAACATGGATGGCTGAAAATCTGAATTACATCTACGACGAAGAGCTAAGTTATGGGTGTACCGTGGGCGAGGGCGTAGATTGCAATGGTAATGGACTTTATTACTCCTACGATGAGGCTTTGGACTCAAAAAGAACGAATTGCTCTGTTGAAAATTTGACGGGGGATGATTTCTATACAAATTGCGGAGTTGCCTTGCCCATGCAGGGCGTTTGCCCCGATGGCTGGCACTTGCCCTCCAAGGATGAGTGGATGACTCTTGTGGCCTATGTGACGGGCTATGAATCTGGTGACGTTCTCCACGGCAGCAAGGATGCTGGCTATCTGCTGAAATCCTCAAAGGAATGGCCTGCTGGTTCTGCGGGAGTCAATGCCTTTGGCTTTTCTGCGTTGCCTGTAGAAGGCCAACAAGATAGGATTTATGCAGATTACAATGATTCATTTG
This sequence comes from Fibrobacter sp., assembly GCA_024398955.1. Classification (GTDB taxonomy): domain Bacteria; phylum Fibrobacterota; class Fibrobacteria; order Fibrobacterales; family Fibrobacteraceae; genus Fibrobacter. Next base: position 54,484 of record JAKSIG010000005.1, read on the forward strand.
AAGTTTGCTTCTGGGCAGGTTCTATCACCGGATATCAGCTTTGGCTTGCTCATGACTTCTTCTGTATTGATGGAAAATCGACGTATGTAAAAACGTACATGGTTGATGGCTTTGAAACAGCTGCGCCTGTCCGCTGCGTCAAGGGCGAAGGCAACATCAAGTGGCAAAAAGAATTGAACTCTTCCTCTTCCGCGATAATTTCCTCTTCTAGCGTGAGTTACGGGCAATTGACGGATGAACGTGATGGCAACGTCTATAAGACGGTAAAGATTAATGACCGCGTCTGGATGGCTGAGAACTTGAAGTATAAGGTTGCTGATGGCAAAAGTTTCTGCAACTGCGGTGATACCACATCTTGCGATGGCTGGGGCTTGCTCTATACGATGAATGCTGCAAAGGATTCTTCTCTTTGCCCTGTCGGCTGGCATGTTCCCTCAAAGACAGAAATGGATAAGCTTGTATATGAAGTAAATGGTTTTGGCAAAACTGATGTGATGCTGAGATCCAAGGATGGCTGGCGGACTGTTGCGGATAGCTATCTTCGCGGAACAGATGACTTTGGTTTTGGTGCTGTTCCTGCAGGAATTTTGTGGATGCCCATGGATGACTATTATGAGGAAACCTCATACTGTGGAACTCTTCCGGATGATGAAAGTGAATATGCCGCCTTCTGGACTTCCGATGGTTCGCTCATGGGTATTGCAGTTAACTATAGTTCCGAAATGATAAAGTATACGGATCCAAGTGAACTTAATGAGGGCGAATTTGCGTTCTCCGTCCGTTGCGTCCAGAATGAGTAAAATTGTAAATACCTCTTGTTGTGCGGATGCCGAATTCGTTACATTAATTGCGCAGAAATCAATCAGTGCAATTTCTATATTCAAAGTATGAATGCGATTCAGTTAGACAAAGTTTCTTTCAGATATCCAGTTTCTAGTAACTGGGCTTTGTCTGACGTGACCTTGTCTATTCCTGAAGGGAGTTTCTTTGCTTTGCTGGGACCCAATGGGGCGGGGAAGACTACGATGCTTCGCTTGCTTTGTGGACGTTTTGCTGCCTTTACTGGTTCCGTAGAAATTGCAGAGTCCCTTTGCGGGGCCAATGGATTCCTTGATCCGCGATTTTATGGCATTCTTCTTGAAAATCCCGGAGTATACCCAAAGTTATCTATCGAAGAATACGTGAACTATTTTGCGGGATTCTTTGGCCTTGATGGTTCTGTTATTCGTGAACGAATGGCGGCCCTTTCAAAGTCTCTGGAACTGCCTGCGCTGTCCACGAAAATGTCTGCCTTGTCGTTGGGAAACCGCCAGAAGGTTCAGATCCTTCGGGCCATGATTCATCGCCCGAAGCTGCTGATTCTAGATGAACCAGTGGCGAACCTGGATCCTGCAGCTCGTGAATCCGTCTGGCGGCTGATTGCGGATTGGCGTAAGCAAGATGGCGGAACCGCAATTGTCTGCTCTCATATTCTTGCAGAAATGGAACAAGAAGCTACAGACTTTGCCATCATTAATCGCGGATGCGTTCTTCGCGCGGGCGCAGTTTCAGAAAACCTTTCCAACGGTTCTCGAAACAATAAGCACTTTGATTTGTCTTTTGACCAGGATGTTTCCGAAGATCAAATCAGGCTGGCTCTGGAATCCGCAGGCCTGTCAAATGCCATTGTAAAATCAAGAAATTCGACGCTCTCTGATTTGTACAGAGAGACCGTTTAGCTTTTACAGTAAAATTGAGAACCTAGAAGGTGTGGGAAAGGTCGAATGCGAATCTTCCCAGGTGGAAACTTTCCATATTCCAGTGGCCTAAGTTTTTCTTAAAGGCATAGTCAAGGCGGAACGTCAGGAACTGCCAACGATAGCGTAGGCCAAGACCAAGGCTTTCGTCTTGTTCCGCCGTGTAGATGTCGTCTTCGTCGGTAACTTTTGCCCAGTCGTAGAATTGCACGAGTTGCCAGTGTCTCCAGCCCTTCCAGGGGAATTGCCAGCGAAGTTCTTCGTTGAATCTAAAGTAGGTTGGTGTAAGGCCAGTGTTAATGATGGTTTCGCCTTCGTTTTCGGGGTCGGGTTCTTCGTAGCTGGCGTAAATACTTCTAAAGCGGTATCCGCGCACCGATCTGGAACCACCTTGGTAGAACACTCGGGCGTCGTCTTCGATGGCCTTGTCAAAGAATCGTCCAATGCTTCCGCTCAAGGCTCCGTAGAACGTCCAGAACATGGGGAAGTATACGTTGGTCGTTAATTCGCCGTAGGTGTAGGGGTTACCGATCATATTAAAGGAACGCAGGTCGCCGTCCCAGTTAGTGCCCGCACCAACGGTAGGGGCAATGCGAATACCCTTGGTGGGGTTAAAGTAGTCGTTGGTGTAATCGAAGGTCAATGCCGTTTCGCCCTTGAGCTTCAGCATTTTTTCTTCGTTCTTGGCCACGTATCGGGTGTCAAGAGTCCCGCGGAATCTAATGTGGCTGGTAATGCCGAAGGTAAGGTCTCCGCGGTTGATGATTTCGTAACGTTCTTCTATGCTGTCGGGGTAGGCCGGCGGGTTTATCTTTTCGTGATTCAAGGTCAGACGGTCTTCAAGTCGAATAGCAGTCGGAATAAAGCTGAACGATGTTCCGAACAATAGCGGGTTGGCGTAACCGATAGATGCCTCCTGCTTGTGTTGCGCAATTTGCAGGCCTGCCGAGAATTCATTAAATCGTCCAAAGAAGTTCTTGTGTCGTGCGTAAGCCTGCGCACCAAAACCGTAGATTTCTTCATAGAAAAATCCGTAGCGGGTTTCGCCGGGTACACGCTCTGTTACATTCAGGTGTACGTCCGAAAGTCCGTCTTCGCGCAGGGTGTCGCTCATTTTTACCTGGGTAAACAGCTGGGTAGAAAATAGCTTTGACTTAAAGGAATTGTACTGGTTTCCGTCAATGATTTCGCCCTGCTTAATGCGCCACAGGCCCGAAAGCCATGCAGTATCCGTAAGGCCGTCTTCGGATTCTCCAGAACGCCCCTTGTCCGACGATCTCTGGCTTGTGCTGATCATGTTGCCCATCATGACCTTGGCGCCTGGGGTAATGGTAATTTCTACATAAATCTTCTTCTTGATGGTGTCAAGAATTTCAACAGAAGAAATGTAGGCGTGCAGGTAGCCTTCTTTACGGTAAGCCGCCTGAATCCCCTGCAGGTCTTCAGAAATGTCTTCCTGGTTGTAGAAGTTCCCCTTAGAAATGCTTAAGCTCTTTTCTTCGATTTGAATGTCGTCCCCTTCGGGTACAATCAATTTGACGCCGTTGAACTTGTATCGTTCTCCGTCGCGAATGTTGATGTAGTAGCCGCGGCGAACGGTACTGTCAGAAACGACTTCTCTGCGGATATCCAATGCAAGGTCAAGACTGTAGTAGCCTCTGGAATAGTACAGTGCCTTAATGTTTTCGATGGAAAGTCTCATCAAGAAGTCTTGCTTGGTGGTATCCATCTGGCCGAATTCATCGGGCATGTCCAGCTGTTCTTCTAGCTGAAAATTAGAGAAGGCCTTGTTGCCCGTAATTTCTACGAACCAAGGATGCTTTACATCGTCTTCGGCAAAAATCAGTGCTGCAAAAATCAGCAGAAGGATTAGAATGCGCTTCACTTAGATTCCTCCTTCGTAGATTCGGGCCTTGCCAATGGGTCGGCCAGGCTTTCGCAGCGTCCAATGCCTAGCAGGCACGGGTTCCAGTAACGATAAATGTAGTTGATACCGATGTCTTTTTCTAGACGGTTTTCGCTTCCTTCGGTACCTGTATTTGTCAAGTACTGCTTTCGGGTCAGCATGGCGTTCAAAGATAGCGTGGGCGAAATGTGATTCTTGTGGCTGTAGTCTGCTTCCTGGAATACAGGGAGCGTATAGTTTACGCCAAATTGCAGAGACTGGTCGTAAGTGGGGTTTTCGCTTTGGTCCTGAGTGTAGCCGAATACAAGACTCAAGTTCTTGACCCAGCGATCCAGTGAAACAGGAACCTTGAAGTAGCTGGAGTCCTTGTCGCTGGTTGTGGTGTTTTCAAAGAGCATCACCTTCATGTCGATGTCGCCAATGTAGTCGCCGCCCAAGGTCTTGTTGGCTGTCGTAGAAATTACCTTGCCTATGGCCTTGCCTGCAATTTTATTCCAGTCGGTGGTTTCGCCATCGCCGTCTGCAATACAGCCCAAAAGAACGTTGTAGTAAATTGCAGCCGAAGAAGATTCTGTGCCGCAGTTAGACGACGGAATGGGCTGCGGATTTGTAATAGTTCCCTGAATGTCTAGATTAATGGGGCAGGTCTCGTTATTGTTGTCTTCGGAGTCGTTACAGTAAGGCAGGTCCTGGCTACTGGAAACGTCGATGACGCCCTGCTGCCAGGGAACGTCATTCCATGAAAGCTGGAAGGAATTCAGGCCGAATTCGTAAACTTCCTTGATTCCGATAAAGCCATTGTTTGTATTTGCGATGTCGCCTCGCAGCAACGGTCGTGTGGTGTTGCCCAGAACCCAGACGTCAACCGTAAAGGGGAAGGTTGCAAATGGCGTTACGATTGCAATAGAATCATTTTGAGAATCGCTGATGTGCAAAGACAGGTTGACAGCTCTAGAAGTAGAAAGCTTTTCTTCTTGGGTACCCTTCTTTCTTAGCTTTGCAATAGCGTTGTTGAACATAGACAAGTACTTGTCCAAGGCAGAAGGCGTTACCTCGATATCGAAGTCTCTGTAGTAGACCAGCTTGTCGATAGAAATGTTTCCTGCAATGGTGTTGTTCTTGATTTGCCCAGCCTTGCTGTGGGGGATAACGTAGGCGATGTCACCTTGGGCGAATGCTTCGGCCTGGCCAAAAACATTGTCGTTGAATTTGTACGAAATCTTCGGAATCTTTGCGGTAATGGTCAGGTCGTCTTCGCCATCTTCCAGATGTCCGCTAATGTTTTCTAGAACAAGCTTGTGGGCATCCTTGGCTATGGTGTAGCGATCGGACTTCACGTCGATTGCCCTGAGTTTCATGCTGTCAAGCTGGAACTGCAAGGTGGCTGCAATGATTTCGTTACTGTCGTTTCGGGTCTCGGCAGAGGTTATGTCCAGCAAGCCATCTTGCACGCGACCTCTAAGATAAATGGGGAAGCTAAAGTCCATCTTCGGTGGGCGGTACAAGGTAGAATCCATCTTGATGTCGGCAGATAAACCCTTAAGACCTTTTCGAATATCTGCTGTAATGTCGATGTGCAAATCTGTATTCGTGATTTCGCTGATTGTTCCGGGAATGTACCAGGAACCATTTGCATTGGCCGCACCCTTGAATACAAGATCGTTGTCGATGAACCCGTCTGCCCATAAGGTACCGCCGTTATCGCTTCCGTGAGAGAAACTTACGTGGCGATTGTCGTTAAAGATGTGGTCAATGATAATCTGGGTGTTGCCGGTCCAGCCGCCCTGTCCAATGTCAAGGTAGGAGTTCAGCTCGACTTTATCCTTTTCGGCAAAGATGTTCAATTTCTTGATGTTGAATAGTTCCGGAGAAATCGTGTTGAATTCGATATTGTCAAAATCAAGGTTGCCCATAAGACCGCGATCCTTGTTAAAGGAAAGCTGGCCCGACAGCAGACCTGAGGCGAAGGTTGAATCACTCAAAGGCTCTAGCAGAAGCGGAATGCTAAAGTCCTTAGAGGCAATGCTTGCTTCAACAATCTGAATCGGCAGGAACGCCGTCGGCTTGAAGTCTGGGTTGGAATCGTTGGGCAGAACAAATATACCGCTGGCATTGACTTCATTCTTGTTATAAATACTGTGGATCCTGTCGATAAGTATTGTATCGCCATTCTGTTTTGCAATAATGTCTGCCTGAACTTTGTAGGAGTCCACTTCGCCTTCGATTCTAACGTCGGCTGCGCCAATGTTCACATCGAAGTTCTGGTGCCATTGCCCGGTAACGCGCCCGCGGATTCGGTCGCTCCAGTTCAAGTCCGAGAACGGAATCGTTGCCACCACCGTATTTTCCGCTTCCACGTCAATGGCTATGGAATCGCCAATGTCAATATATGCGCTGGCCTTGCCGCCGTTTCGTTGCGTTATGTTCCATGAGGTATGCGGGCGCTCGTGATTCCACTTTACGTCGCCATCAAAGTCGAAGGTCTCGTTGGGCGTATAGATGATGCCGTTAGAAAAATCAATCCCCTTGGTATCAAGCGACAATAAGACCTGCATAGAATCGGCCTTAACGTGGTAGGCGTTCTGAATGTCGACGAACTTTGCCAGTATCTTCAGCTTGTGCCCGTCGCAGGTTCCGTAAAGCTTGGGGCGCTTGCCAAAGGTTACGTTTCCGTGTTCCCAGTCCAGAGCCCAGGGTTCAAAGGTGGAAATGTCGCCGATAAACGAAATCATCAAGGAATCCCTAAGGTCTATGGTGCCTTCGATAATGGAACCTTGACGAGTCTCAACTGTAGTCTTTATGACCATGTCCTTGAATTCTGCAGACTGAATTTCAAGATCCATAGGCATCATTTGCGGGCCGAACATGGCGCTCATGTTTTCGACCTGGCCTTCTGCAGTGCCGTTCAGGTTCTTGTCGAAGTCGCCAATCAGATGAATGGATCCGCCCTCGTCGTTCTGCAGAAGAATGTCCGCATTCACCTTTTCCTGATTGCCCTTAAGCACCAGGGTAACGTTTTCAGCTTCAAGAGGCCAGAAGGCTCCCACGCGGGTCTTGATGGTGGTGTTGTAATTGACTGTTCCCTTCTTGGCGTCTACGGTAGCCTCTGCGGCAATGTCCAACTTTCCGATAGACGGTACCGCCGGCGGAATCTTTACGGGAATCCAGGCGGTAGGATCCTTTACGCTTAAGTTTGTCTTTGCCTTTACGCGAGTCATGTTGTCTTTAGGAACGTCTGCCGCAACATGCACAGAATCCTTGTCTGTCTTTACGCTAGCATCAACAGAAAGATTCTCGCTGCTGAAATCCGCCTTTAGCTTGATGGCTGCCGGCGCCTGCAAAAATTCTCCGTCTACCTTTCCGATATCTACGGCAACAGCCTTTTCGCCGGTGTTCCTTACGGCAAGCTCCTGCACACTCCAGGCCTTTCCATCAGACAACTTTACGTTGGCTTCGTGAACTTCCAGATTCACCTTCACCGGAATTCTTAAGTCCTCGGGGAATACTGGGTCTGCTGTATCCTTGACGTCTTTCTTTGCTGTATCTGCGGGCGGCAGCTGGATAAAGGCGTCGACCTTGTCCAATTTAAGGTCTACACCGCGGTTTTCTCCAAGAAGGGTTACGTCTAGATTCGGGTTTACAACGGTAATTTCGGTGCCGTCCTTAGAAATATGCAGCGAGTCGAAGGAATGCTCCAGCAGCGACTCCATTTTATGCCCGTAGGGGGTGACCGTGACACCGGAGTAAGTGTGGGGCGAAGAAAGGTATTTCATGGCAATCGCATGAACCAACCAGGCGCCAAGAGCGATGACGCCTACAACAACAGTCGCAATAACGGCTGTAATCAAGAATGTCGGTTTTCCTTTAATCAATTGCCCTAAGTATAGCAATTACGAATGCGTAACTTGTTGACAGTCAACGAGTTAGATGCTGTTTTGGAATGCAATTCTTATAGGAATAGTGTAAATTTGTGCATTATTTTTGCCAATGACATAAATTGTCAAGTGCATTTTGTTATATTAGTGCACATGGTAGCAGTAAGCAAAAGTAAAAAAGAAATAGAATTCCTCTGTACCGAGTGTGGTAATACCACGCCCAAGTGGGCGGGCAAGTGTCCGTTTTGTGGCGCCTGGAGCACGCTCAAGGAGCACGCCATCGAAAGGGCAGACGTAGCCGCTGGTCGCGGTGGGCGAGGCCTTGGCGGCCCTGTTCATCAAGTTGTGGCTCTTCGCGACGTAGCTACCGAAGATACAAGGCGCCTGAGTACGGCAAATTCAGAATTTGACCGCGTCCTTGGGGGCGGCTTTGCTCCGGGTAGCCTGGTGCTGATAGGTGGCGATCCAGGCATTGGCAAGTCCACCCTGGTGCTAACCACTCTTGCCACCATGAATGCTGCCGGCGTCAAGGCCCTGTACGTTAGCGGCGAAGAAAGCGCCTGTCAGGTCAAGCTCCGCAGCGAACGTCTTAACGTGGCAGGTTCCGACATGCTGCTGCTCTGTGAAACCAGCCTCGAAAAAATCATTCAGCAGGCCAACGAAATCAAACCGCAGATACTGGTAATTGACTCTATCCAGACTGTGTACAAGGGCGACCTTAACGGTACGCCGGGCTCTGCCGCCCAGCTTCGCGAATGCACCCTAGACCTTATGGTCTGGGCCAAAAATACAGGCTGCATTACTGTTCTTATCGGCCACGTCACCAAAGACGGCCAGATCGCGGGCCCCCGCATTCTAGAACACATGGTCGATACCGTGGTCTACTTCGAGGGCGACCGTAACCATCAGTACCGTTTGCTCCGCACCATCAAGAATCGTTTTGGCGCCACCGACGAAATCGGCGTTTTCGAGATGACTTCCCACGGGCTGTCGTCGGTTCCCAATCCTAGCAAGGTGTTCCTGCAAGAGGGCGTTCCGCCAACACCCGGCAGCGTGGTCTGCTGTACATTAGAAGGCTCCCGTGCGTTGCTCTTCGAAACTCAGGCGCTGGTCAATCAGACTACTTTTGCTGTGCCGCAGCGGGTGGCCGCGGGTATCGATGCAAAACGCCTCACCATAATTCTTGCCCTGCTCGAAAAGTTCGGCGGCATTACCATCGGGGCGTCCGATGTTTTTGCAAGCATTGCTGGCGGCATGAAGGTCAATGATACTTCTTCGGACTTGGCGCTGGCGCTGGCCATTGCAAGCAACCACCTGGGTATCCCTCTGTCCCGTCAGACTATCGCCATAGGCGAGCTGGGACTTTCTGGCGAAATCCGTAGCGTAAGCCTGCTAGACCAGCGGCTCAAAGAAGCTCGACGCCTAGGCATGGTCGAAGCTATCGTTCCTGCCAATGGCAACCTGCCTGCAGATTCCCGCAACTCCATGAAGGTCTGCCGCGTCAAGACCTTGGGCGACGCCATCGCCTGGCTGATGGATAAGAAATAAAACACACCCTGCCTTGCAGGGTGTGTTTTCAATCTCTTAAGATTCCGATTTGGTTTTGAAGATTCTAGACACTTCGGAAGAAATTAATCTTCGTCGTCAGCGGACTTGCGCTTTTTCTTCTTCTTCTTGGAGGAATCGCCACTGCCTTCAACCTTGATGTCGGCAGCCTTTTCGCCACGCTTGGTAAAGCCGTACTGACGAGGATCGAAGCCAGAGGGGAACACGGTCTTGTTGTCGTAGATCACCTTCTTGGCGGTGAACTTTTCGATCTTTGCGCCTTCGAGGTTTGCACCAGAGAAGTCAACGTCGTTCATCTTGGTGTCGGCGTCGATCTTGATGCCCTGCATGTTGGCGTTGGTGAAGTTCACCATTTCGAGCTTTGCACCGGCGAAGCTTACGCCGCCCATCTGAGCGAGAATAAAGTCAGAACGTTCGATGGTGGAGTTTGCGAAGTTGGCCTTGGTCAGGTCAGCCTTGTCGAAAATGTTCTTACGGACATATGCACCGTCGAAGACAGCCTTCAGGAGTTCTGCTTCCTTGAATTCGTTCTTGCTGACTTCGGTGTCATAGAAAGAAGTCTTGCTCAGCTTGGCCTTGTTGAATTCGCTCTTGGAAACGGAGCCCTTGTCGAATACAACACCGGTCAGGTCCTGGCCGCTGAACTTCATGTTCTTGACGGTGGACTGAGCGAACTTAGCCTTCTGGAGCTGAGTCTTGGAAAGGTCGACGTCGTTGAAGGTTGTCAGAGAAAGGTCTGCTTCCTGCAGGTTGACGTTCTTGAAGTCTACGCCGCTGAAGTTGGCCTGAGAAAGACCTGCCTTGGCGAAGTTAACGTCGATCAGGTCGGCGCCCTTGAAGTTTGCGGCAATCAGGTTACATGCGGTAAAGTCGGTCTTTACCAAGGTAGCCTTGCGGAGGTCGCTGTTTGCCATCAAGGAACGAGAGAAGTTGGTGTTCGTCAGGTTTGCCTTGTAGAAGTTTGCACCAGTCAAGTCAACGTCCATGACAGAGGCCTGGGTCATGTCGGCCTTTTCGAAGTTGGTGTTTTCGTCAACCTTCATAGCGTCGAGACGAGCATTCTTCATGTTGGTCTCGGGGAACTGGCTACCCAGGAGGGTTGCACGGTAAAGGTTTGCTTCTTCGAGGTTTGCACCTTCAAAGGAGGAATTACGAATATCGGCGCCGCTAATGGTCACCTTCTGGAGCTGGGCGGCTTCGAAACTTGCGTTGCTGATCACAGCGTTCTGGAAGGAAACTTCCGGAAGGCTTGCCTTTGCGAAGTTGGGACCTTCGCCAGTTGCACGGCGGAAGTCGGTGGTGTTCTTAACAGCCTTGGACTTGCTGAAGTCGAAACCGTCAATACGCTTGTTACTGAAAGAAACGTTCAGATCCTTGCCGGCCCAGTTGTCCTGAGCGAACACGTTCAGCGCAAGGGCGCTAATAAGGCAAAGGCCAAACTTTGAAACTCTCTTCATATTCATATATAACATTCCCTTTGAGGATATAACCAAATAACGGATAGCCCTAAAATAACTAAAAAATTTGCAAAACTGCAACACTTTTAAAAAAACTCTATAAATAAAAGCTAACTTATAGGTCGAAATGAGCATTTTTTCGTCAAAACAGTACGATATCGTGGTCTGTGGGGCTGGTCCTGCCGGTCTTATGGCGGCCTGTACCCTTGGACGTTTGGCCCAAAAGGAGACCGCCGGTGCTAGACGAATTCTTCTTCTAGACAAAAAAGAACCCTGGAAAGAACCGATTTTCTGTGCAGAAGCTGTTTCTGCAAGGCGTTTCAAGGCCCTCTGGCCTATAGACCGATCCTTTGTGCGTGGTAATCTTTCTGGCATATACTTTACCTCGCCAAAGCGTTTCCGTGCCGAATTTTATAGTAAAGACTGCGGTCTCCAGTTGAACCGTTCCCTTTTCCATAAGAATATCGCCGACGAATGTGTAAAGTCCGGCGTGGAATGTCATTTTGATACGGTGGTCAAGAAACTTGAACGTACTGCCGACGGCTGGAACCTTGTTGTGTCGAACAACGGGGCCGAAGAAACCCTGAGTACTACCCTAGTTATCGATACCACTGGCCCGGGTGCCAAGCTTACCCGCAACATTCCTTGCCTCGAAGGCATCGAAGATGGTGCTACAGACCTGGAACCGGCCATTTTTGCCGTGGCAGAAGGTATTCCTCACAGTCGTGAACACATCGAGCTGTTCTTTGGAAGCGAATTTAAGGATGGCTACGGCTGGATTTTCCCGCGCGACGGCAAAGAGGTAAACATCGGCTTTGTGCTGGGTAAAGACGTTCGAAGCGAGGGTTCCCTGCGTCAGAAGCTGCTGGACTTTATTGCCCGCGACTATCCCGAGGCTACGGTCAAGGCTGTGTATGGCGGCATGATCGCCTGCGGCCAGTCCGATAAGCCCATTGCAAAATGCGGACTGTTTAAGGCGGGGGATTCCGCCAGCTGCGTAAACCCCATTAGCCGCTCTGGAATTACCGAGTCTTTGCTTTGCGGCAAGATTGTTGCAGAATCCGCCATGGAATGGCTGCAGGATTCTGGCGAAAATCGCGAGGCAATCGAGGCCCGCGCCCACCAGCGCTGGATGGCCGAAATGGGCAAGTCCCACATGCAGATTGCACGCGGCAAGGCCGGTTTCAACAAGATTACCGATGCCCAGTTTGACAAGGCGGCCGAGCGACTTTCCAGGTTGCCCCGCGAAAAGCAGACCCTGTTCCGTATATTCTTCAATGTTTTATGGGCAAGCCCGTCTCTCGTCTGGAAGATGCGGTCTTTCCTCCACTGGTAGTTGAATCATGTCAGAAGTCATTGAAAAACGCCTCGAAGAAGTTCGCGAAAAGTTCGTCGGCTTTACGGATCCCGACGACAAGTGGAAGTTCCTGCTGGACCTAGCCAAGGCCCACAAGGGAATGGATGCATCGCTGAAGGCCGAAAAGTTCATTATTTCGGGCTGTGCCTCTACCATGTACCTGGTGCCAAGCTTTAATGGCGAAGTCATCCATTTCGAGATGGACGTGGAAGGTGGGACCACCAACCCCCTGATTAGCCGCGGACTTGGCGCGCTGGCGCTCAAGATTTACAACGACATGTCTCCTGCAGATATTCTTTCTGTAGACCCGAAGTTCTTTCAGGATGTTGGTCTGAATGTGGGGCTGTCGCCTACAAGGTCTAACGGATTTGCAAGCCTTGTAAAGCAGATTTATTTATACGCCAGGGTCTTTGTGGCCCTTGCAAAAAAGTAAAAAGGAATAACGATGTCTTTTAGTTTTTTGAATGGAAAGAGCCCCTTTGATGAGGCTGAAGAACGCCTAGAAGCTGGTGAAACCGTTAACGGAAAACCGAAAATGCCTGTGGCTCCTGCAATGGGCTGGCAAGATGGCGTTACCCTTCTGGTAATTATTGCCCTGGTAATCGGTGGCTATCAGTATTACCAGTATGTCAAGCGTTCCAGTGCCGAAGCCTTTGCTGCCTGCGATACCATTTATGCCGCAATTGCTGGCGATGTAAATAAGTACGCCGAAATGGAAAAGTGCTACGAGGCTACATGGGATCTGGGCTTTGTAAGCGACTCTCTCGAAATCCTACGCCAGAATCGCCTTGGCGAAGTCGAAGACCTTCGTAACATTCAAAAGGATTTGCTGGCTAGCGCAAATGCCGCCTTTGATAAGGGCGACACCGCTGCCGCCGTAAAGATCGTTACCGAATACAAGGGCGCCATGCTCCTTTACACCGGCGACCAGTCCGAATGGAACGAAATTGCAAAGCTTAAGGTTGCTCCGGCAGAAACTGCTCCTGCTGCGGAACCTGCAGAAAAGGCGGCTGAACCTGCTGCAGAAATAAAGTAGTTTTCAAATTCCGGTTCCGAGAACGGCACGAACTCCTTGTTAAAAACAAATGCTTAAACCGGTACCATACTCAATTTCATCCGATAACTCGTAAGAATTTTATGTATCTTTAAATTTGTTTAAAGATACTTTTTCGTATGGGTTGAAAATGAATTTACGCAAGATTGCCTTGCCAGTAATGGCTGTTGCTGCCTTGGGTCTGGTTGCCTGCGGTGAAAACGGGACTACCGAACAGATTACCAATAACTATACCAGCGGGATGGAAATTGTTGATCTTGTATCAAGTTTGCCGAAATGTACTGCAGATAATGCTGGCGAACAGTATCTGGTAAAAGCGGATGCGGATGTTTATGTGTGTACTGGCAAGGATTGGAAAGTCCTTGGCGGGGCGACATCTGCAGATACGGTTTTTGTTTCTGATGGAAAGTTTGCCTGTACCACAGAATTCCTTGCCGACGGTAGCGGTGTGAACATCCTTTGTAATGGCGAAGTCATTGGAACCGTGCTGAATGGCGCCAAGGGCGATAAGGGCGATGACGGTGAACGCGGCGAACAGGGAATTCAGGGCGAACAAGGTGTCGCTGGCGCTGACGGCAAGGATGGCTTGAACGGCGCCGATGGCGAAGACGGCGCCGGCTGTAAGGTTGTCGCCCAGACGGAAACCGCGGTTACCATCCAGTGTGGCGACGACAAGTTCAGCATGAACCTGAACGGCGGTTCTGCCGGCGATATCATTGTGGACGAACCCGAGGTTTCTTTAGCTATGCTGAAAGGCGTTTCTCAGAAGGGCCCGTACATCAATGGCGCTTCTGTGACGCTCTTTGAATTGGACGGAAGCAAGAGCCTGATGCAGACGGGCCGTACCTTCGGTGGTGAAATCATTTCCGACGACGGTCGCTTTAGCGTGAACAACGTTACCCTGAATTCCAGCTACGTGCGCCTGACTGCCAACGGCTACTACCGTAACGAAGTCTCCGGCGAAAACACGACTTCTGCCTTGACTTTGAACGCTTACTCCGACCTCAAGCGCCGCACCAGCGTGAACATCAATCTGCTGACCCACTTGGAATACTACCGCGTGGGCTACCTGATGGAAAATAGCGACGGTTCCTTGACCATCACCGCGGCAAAGAAGCAGGCACAGCATGAAATCTTCCAGCAGTTCCATATTAGTAATGAAGGCTTCAAAAATTCCGAAGACATGGACGTGTTTGGCAGTTCCGAAGGTGACGCAGCCTTGCTGGCCATTAGCGTGCTGCTCCAGGGTTCTCGTAATGTTACCGAACTTACGTCCCTGCTGTCTGACTTCGGTACTAAAATCGCAGAAAAAGGCGAGTGGAAGGATCCCTCAACTCGTGCTGAAATTGCTGACTGGGCCGACAGCGTGGACCTTGGTTTGAAGGGCGAACTGACTCTGCCTAAGATTGAAAGCAATGTATCTGGCTGGGGCTTGGGAACGGTTCCCGCCTTCCAAAAATACGTCCGCAACTTCTGGTACAAGGAATATGGCCTCGGCGACTGCGATGAAACCCGCAAGAACGAGGTTGTTCGTGATACCAATAGCAAGTCCGCCTACTATTCCAGCAAGTATGCCTATGATGGTTCCACCGACAAGAAAGTCCGCTTCATTTGTGATGAAAAGTCTAAGCTCTGGCGCCGAGCAACCGACATCGAAAAGGACACCCTTGGCTGGGGTCATGACTTTAAGACTGGTGATGTGCGCAATGGTCGTGTGAACACGAACCTCGTGTATGTGTATGAAGAAGGCAATTGGAGACATGGAACAGTTATAGATAGTCTTATGTACATGCAAAAGGCCGACGGAGGCAAAGCTTGTATAAAATCTGCTTTAGGCGATACTTCTGCAGTAAAAGCTAATTATCGTTACATGGTATGTTCTGATGGTACTCAGGATACAGCATATCAGTGGAAGGATGTAGCCGGAGTTTTTTATAATGATACTTATGAAGCTCGCTCAGAATGTTCCGCAACAGGCAAGTATAATGATGGAACGATTCTTAGTGGCCGTGTAAATAGTGTTAATAAGTACGTGTGTGATGCAGATGAATTTAGGGAAGCTACGGCTCTTGAAAAGACGATTAATCAGGGTTGTGCATCGTATATGGTTGAAAAAAATATTGTGAACAAGATTCATGCAATATCTGATTATGAATGTTCATCCGGTGGTTGGGTCATTCATAAGGAATCTATGGAGTATGCAGGAATAACGTATAAGACTGTTCGCATAGGTGCCAAAATATGGATGGCAGAAAATTTAAACTACGACTTGGGTGATGTGTCTGATCTAGGAGATTATGCATGGCATGGTTGTTATGGCAATATTTCGGATAATTGTGAAAAGTATGGTCGTCTGTATACCAGGGATGCTGTTGAAAACTATGTACAATGCGATGAAAAAAAATGTAGGTATGGCGTATGTCCTGAGGGATGGCATTTCCCTAGTATCGAAGAATTGAAATTGTTGGAAGGTGTTGTGGCTGGGCCCGTTGAGAAGGCTATGCGTGTGACCTCATGGTCCAATGGTTCGGATACTTTTGGCCTCTCTGCACTTCCTGCTGGATGTAGAAGCAATTCTGGTGGCTTTGAAGGTCTCGGTTCTGAAACTTATTGGTGGACAGCGTGGGATTCAAGGGATAATATGGCTTTTTCCTGGTTTTTGACTTCAAACAATGCTTATCCGGATTCTTATAAAGGCGACAGCTACTATGATAGGAATAAGGCTTACTCTGTCCGTTGTCTCAAGGACTCCGACTAAGTTAAATGTTACCTGATCAGCAAAGGTAAACTTATGAATATGAAAAAAATTGTTTTTGCATTTGGTTTAATCTCTGCCATGGGCCTTGTTGCCTGTGGCGAAAACGGAACTACAGAAACTATCGTTGAAAAGGAAACCGTCGTTGAAAAAGGTGGCATGGACATAGTCGCTAGTGCTGCTGACTTGCCCAAGTGTACTGCTGATAACGCTGGCGAACAGTATCTGGTAAAAGCGGATGCGGATGTTTATGTGTGTACTGGCAAGGATTGGAAAGTCCTTGGCGGTTCCGGTGCAACAGCTACAGACTACGCTTGCGAAACCAAGCCTTTGGCAGATGATCGTGGCGTTGCCATTTACTGCGGCGGTGATTCCATCGGCGTGGTGCTGAATGGCGTCAAGGGTGAACGTGGCGAGCAGGGTATTCAAGGTGTCGCTGGTGAAAAGGGCGAAACTGGAGCCCAGGGTATTCAAGGCGAACAAGGAGTTGCTGGTACCGATGGAAAGAATGGTGCCGATGGTAAGGACGGCGAAAAAGGCGACAAGGGTGAAATTGGCGAAAAAGGCGACGCTGGCACGGACGGCGTCGGCTGTAAGGTTGTCGGTCAGACTGCAGAATCCGTCACCATCCAGTGTGGCGACGACAAGTTCAGCATGAACCTGAACGGCGGTTCTGCCGGCGATATCATTGTGGACGAACCCGAGGTTTCTCTGGAAAAGCTGAACGGTGTTTCCCAGAAGGGCCCGTACATCAGTGGCGCTTCGGTGACACTGTTTGAACTTGACGGAAGCAAGAGCCTGATGCAGACAGGCCGAACCTTCGGTGGCGAAATCATTTCCAACGACGGTCGCTTCAGCGTGAACAACGTTACCCTGAATTCCAGCTACGTGCGCCTGACTGCCAACGGCTACTACCGTAACGAAGTCTCCGGCGAAAACACGACTTCTGCCTTGACTTTGAACGCTTACTCCGACCTCAAGCGCCGCACCAGCGTGAACATCAATCTGCTGACCCACTTGGAATACTACCGCGTGGGCTACCTGATGGAAAATAGCGACGGTTCCTTGACCATCACCGCGGCAAAGAAGCAGGCACAGCATGAAATCTTCCAGCAGTTCCATATTAGTAATGAAGGCTTCAAAAATTCCGAAGACATGGACGTGTTTGGCAGTTCCGAAGGCGACGCAGCCTTGCTTGCCATTAGCGTACTTCTCCAGGGCAACCGCAACGTTACCGAACTTACGTCCCTGCTATCAGACTTCGGTACTAAAATCGCAGAAAAGGGCGAGTGGAAAGATCCCGTTACCCGCGCAAAGATAGCGGACTGGGCCGACAGCGTGGACCTTGGTTTGAAGGGCGGACTGACTCTGCCTAAGATTGAAAGCAATGTATCTGGCTGGGGCTTGGGAACGGTTCCCGCCTTCCAAAAGTATGTTCGTAACTTCTGGTACAAGGAATACGGTCTCGGCGACTGCGACGAAAGTAACAAGAATGTCGTTAAGCACGATACCAATAGCAGAAGCGCCTACTATTCCAGCAAGTATTCCTATGACGGTGAAGATGATAAAAAAGTCCGCTATATCTGCGATGACAAGGATTCCTTGGGAAAATCTATTGGCGAATTTAGATGGCGTCCAGCTACCGACATTGAAAAGGACACTGCTGGCTGGGGCCACGACTTCAAGACCGGCGATGTGCGCAACGGTCGCGTGAATACGAACCTTGTGTATGTCTATGAAGATGACAACTGGAGACATGGAACGGCCTTGGATTCAACAATCAAGACCGGTGGTTACGCCTGCACTAAAGAACGCCTTGGCGACTACTTCAAGGATACCAAGGGCAATTACCAAATTTGCACCGCCCAGAGCACGCCGGACACTTTGCGCAAGTGGGTTGCAGCAAGCACTCTTGATAACGACACCTACGAGGCTCGTTCTGAATGTTCTGCCACAGGCAAGTATGGCGATGGAACAATTTTAGACGGTCGTGTGAATACAGATAACAAGTATGTTTGTGATGATAGTGAATTTAGGCTTGCTAATACGCTTGAAAAAACGATTAATCAAGGCTGTGTGTCGTATATGTATGGCAAAACCATTGTGAATAAAACTCATGAAAAGTCTGATTATGAATGTTCTGCCAACGGATGGATTATCCATAAGGAATCCATGGAATATGCAGGCCAGACTTACAAGATTGTTCGCATAGGAACACAGACTTGGATGGCAGAGAACCTAAACTACGCCCCGAGTGATATCTCTGACATGGGCAGTTTTGCGTGGAGTGGTTGCTATAACGATGACCCGGAAAATTGCGAAAAATATGGTCGCCTCTATACCTGGGAAGTTGCCATGAACAATGCCGCCTGCGCCTACGGCAAGAAATGCAGCCCGAGTGGAGTGCAGCAGGGAATCTGCCCCGAGGGCTGGCACCTGCCTAGCAATTCTGACTGGAGCACCTTGTGGACTGCCGTTGGAGGAACTTCTACTGCTGGTACCAAGTTGAAGTCCACCAGCGGTTGGGACAGCAACGGCAATGGCGCCGACAACTACGGATTCTCGGTTCTCCCTGCTGGTGACCGCGACAATGATGGTAGTTTCAGCTATCAGGGTAGCAACGCTAACTTCTGGAGTTCTTCTGAGTACGATAGTGTCAACGCGTGGAACTGGAGCTTCTACGGCAGCCTCGCTTATGTGGGCCAGGGCAGCAACTCCAAGGACTACGGCTTTTCTGTCCGTTGCCTCAAGGACTAACACTCTCTAGCTGGGGTGCCGTAGGCACCTCAACAAAAGGCGGTGTAAGCCGCCCTCCAAACAACAAAGGAGCCTAACAGGGCGTAAGCCCTCCAAGGCTCCTTTGTTTGTGTACGGCCGAAATATATTTCCAAAATGTCATATTTTGACACTCGAAGTTTCTAAATTACATTCCGTGCAAAATTTGCACACACTTAACGCAACATGCCTTGCAGTTTCCGCTTGTTTGCAAGGAAAGGAATGACTATGAATACAAAAGATCACGATGGCATCTTCAAGACCGCCTTCAAGGAACCTAAGCGCGCAGCCTCGCTGCTGAAACTTGCCGCACAAAAGAATAAGAGCCTTGCGAAGTTTTTGCAGGTGGTTGACCTCAAGACCATGCGTGCTGAACGCGGCGAAACAACCCGCCAAGGCTTAAAAGGCTCCGCTGACCTTGCCTTCACCCTCAAAATCAAGAATTCCAAAAACAAGGCCAAGCTATTTGTAGGCCTGGTTTTGGAGCACAAGTCTTACCCCGATAACGAAGTGGTCTCCCAGCTGGAACATTACTTTTATGAACTGTTCCGCCTCAGCCGTCCTGACTGCCCCATGGTGGCGGTAATCGTGTACAATGGCGAAATCAAGTGGAATCCGCTCAAGGCAAAACTTTACGCCAAGTACCCGGAATACTTCCACGATATCGGTTATCCTTTTAAAATTGAAATGATTAATGTAGGGAACGAGGTCGGCAACATTGACTTCAACCGGCTGGATCCGTATGTTTCGCTAGCCCTTGTAGCCATGAAGTACGTGTTCAATGCCGAAAAGTACAAGCCCCTCATGGACAAGGCCGTGGCATATTTTACGAACCCGAAAAATAAAATCGACGCAAATTTCATTCAGGAAGTTTTGCTATACTTAGGTGAGGAATCATCCTCGGAATACAGGGAGGCAATCATGGACCGTCCAGAAATCATGGCAGAACGCAAGCGCAACGGCTTCGTGTCTGTAGCCGATGTGATCCGCGCCGAAGGTCGTGCTGAAGGTGAAGCCTCTGGGCTTGCAAAGGGTGAAGAACTCGGATTGGCGAAAGGATTTGCCAAGCTGGTGCAGTCTGCCAAGAACTTCCTTGCCATGGGACTTTCCTTGGAACAGGTTTCCAAGGGTACAGGTCTTTCCGTGGCAGAAATCCAGAAGCATTGCCTCTAACTTGGGCGAGTGTAAAATCGCATAATTCAAGATAACTAGTCCAAAACTCGAAAAAGTTTTAAGTATCTTTAAAATTGTTTAAAGATACTTTTTCGTATGGGTTGAAAATGAATTTACGCAAGATTGCCTTGCCAGTAATGGCTGTTGCTGCCTTGGGTCTGGTTGCCTGCGGTGAAAACGGGACTACCGAACAGATTACCAATAACTATACCAGCGGGATGGAAATTGTTGATCTTGTATCAAGTTTGCCGAAATGTACTGCAGATAATGCTGGCGAACAGTATCTTGTAAAAGCGGATGCGGATGTTTATGTGTGTACCGGCAAGGATTGGAAAGTCCTTGGCGGGGCAACATCTGCAGATACGGTTTTTGTATCTGATGGAAAGTTTGCCTGTACCACAGAATCCCTTGCCGACGGTAGCGGTGTGAACATTCTTTGTAATGGCGAAGTCATTGGAACCGTGCTGAACGGCGCCAAGGGTGAACGTGGCGAGCAGGGTATTCAGGGTGTCGCTGGTGAAAAGGGCGAAACTGGAGCCCAGGGCATTCAAGGCGAACAAGGTGTTGCTGGTACCGATGGAAAGGATGGCTTGAACGGTACCGACGGTAAGGATGGCCTAAATGGTACTGATGGTAAGGATGGTGCCAAGGGCGATGCCGGTAAAGATGGCGAAGACGGCGCCGGTTGCAAGGTTGTCGGTCAGACTACGGAATCTGTTACCATCCAGTGTGGCGACGACAAGTTCAGCATGAACCTGAACGGCGGTTCTGCCGGCGATATCATTGTGGATGAACCCGAGGTTTCTCTGGAAAAGCTGAACGGTGTTTCCCAGAAGGGGCCGTACATCAATGGCGCTTCTGTGACACTGTTTGAACTTGACGGAAGCAAGAGCCTGATGCAGACGGGCCGAACCTTCGGCGGTGAAATCATTACCAACGACGGCCGCTTCAGTGTGAACAATGTTACCCTGAATTCTAGCTACGTGCGCCTGATCGCCAACGGCTACTACCGTAACGAAGTCACTGGCGAGAACACGACTTCAGCCTTGACACTATATGCCTACTCCGACCTCAAGCGCCGCACCAGCGTGAACATCAACTTGCTGACCCACTTGGAATACTACCGCGTGGGCTACCTGATGGGGAATAGCGACGGCTCCCTGACCATCACCGCTGCAAAGAAACAGGCCCAGCATGAAATCTTCGACCAGTTCCATATTAGTAATGAAGGCTTTAAAAATTCCGAAGACATGGACGTGTTTGGCAGCTCCGAAGGCGACGCTGCCTTGCTTGCCATTAGCGTACTGCTCCAGGGTTCTCGTAATGTTACCGAACTTACGTCCCTGCTGTCTGACTTCGGTACTAAAATCGCAGAAAAGGGCGAGTGGAATGATCCCGTTACCCGCGCAAAGATTGCGGACTGGGCCGACGACGTGGACCTTGGCTTGAAGGGTTCGCTAACCTTGTCGAAGATCGAAAGCAACGTATCTGGCTGGGGCTTGGGAACGGTTCCCGCTTTCCAAAAGTACGTCCGCAACTTCTGGTACAAGGAATATGGCCTCGGCGACTGCGATGAAACCCGCAAGAACGAGGTTGTTCGTGATACCAATAGCAAGTCCGCCTACTATTCCAGCAAGTATGCCTATGATGGTTCCACCGACAAGAAAGTTCGCTTCATTTGTGATGAAAAGTCTAAGCTCTGGCGTCGAGCTACCGACATTGAAAAGGATACCATGAGCCTGAAGCACGGAGCTGCCACTACTCATGAGCAGGCTTCAGTAATCAACGGTCAAATAAATACAGACTATGTCTATGTGTACGAGGGGAATCAGTACCGTCGTGGAACTGACCTGGACAAGAACCTTGGTCTTGGAGGCTGCACTAAGGCCCGCGTGGATTCCGTATGGAAGAGTGGTTCCGCATGGTATACTTGCGTGGATACGATTGTCCCTAACTCTAAGTTGAATTCTCTTGGAATAATGACTGTTTGGCGCACCTCTACAGACATTGAAAAGGATACAATCCACTGGTCGACTCTCAAGAGTAATTTTGACGGCGAAGTCAGCAAGGGCCAGATTACCGACACTTATTACATCTATGAAAAGTCCACGGGAGCCTGGCGCAATGCAACTCAGGTTGAATACGATACCTACGATTACAAGAACAACAAGGACTGGACTGCCGATACCGTTGACGGAGCCTACAAGCTGGGCGAGATCAGCAAGAGCCAATACTATGTTTTCGACAAGAAGCAGGGCGCCTGGAGAACTGAAACGACTGCCTTCGACCATACCCATGGAATTGATGGCTGCAGCGAAACCCGCGAGGGCGAATATATCCGCAGTGCAAAAAGTGACAGTGTATATTATTGCTCCAATAAGGCTTGGTCCAAGACTTCTGAAGTTGTGAATGATGCTTATAGTGCTGCGGTAGAATGTCGGACCTTGGATGATGCCGGCAAGACCGTATATGGTCACTTCAACGAAAAGTACCTGTATGTTTGCCAGGGTGAAAAGGGATGGAAATTTGGTAAGAATGATGTTATGGATAAAGAATGGTTTATTGATAGCAGAGACTTCCAGGTTTACTACATGGTTGAAATCGGTTCACAGACCTGGATGGCCGAGAACCTGAACTACGACTACAACGAGGAAACCGCCAAGAGCTACTGCTATGACAACAGCAGCGCCAACTGCGACAAGTATGGTCGCCTATACCTGTGGTCAGCTGCCATGGACTCTGCGGCAGTCTTTAGTGATGCCGGCAAGGGTTGCGGTTATGGCAAGACTTGCGATGTTGCCTCAACAGGCTCTACGACAGTGGTGCGAGGCGTTTGCCCCGAGGGCTGGCACCTGCCAAGCAACACCGATTGGAGCACCCTGTGGACTGCTATTGGCGGAACATCCACTGCAGGCACCAAGCTGAAGTCTACCAGCGGTTGGAACAGCAACGGCAATGGCGAAGATGCCTTTGGCTTCTCTGTGCTTCCTGCTGGCTACTACCTCAATGGTAGTTTCATCTACGCAGACTGCTACGAAATCTTCTGGTCTTCTACAGAGGGCGATAGTTACGGCGCCTACGGCGAGTACTTCGGCTACGATTACTCGATCGTGGGCGAGGACTACGGCAATAAGGACTACGGTTTTTCCGTTCGTTGTCTCAAGGACTAATCATAAAACAAGTTAATTAAGAAAATACGCTCTTATGACATCCAAAAACTTAAAGACGAAAGTTCTGTTTGCTGGTAATGGTTTTAATTGCCTTAATTCGAATTATCTTTCTTGGCAGATGTTGTTGGATAAATTAATGAAGAAATTTGTTCCCAATAACATTTATGATAAAGATGTTCTTAGTGAAATTCCTGCAAGATTTATAAACGAATTGTTTTGCTATGAGCCAAATTGTAGTCCATACAAAATACTTCACGAAGTTCGTCAACTTGTGATTGATAGTAGTTCTGAATATTCAATATTGCATGAAATGGCTGTTAAATCGAAATATTCCGAAATAATCACCACCAATTACGATGTCCTTTTTGAAAAGGCTGCTTTAGCGAATTCAGGTAAGTCTATAAGACCTCAATCAAGTGAACGTTTACATAGTCTTTATCGCTGTAAAAATTTGCCTGAAAATAAAAAAAATAGTGGTGTAACTATTGAAAAAATTTGGCATCCTCATGGAGGACTCACAAAGAATGATGGCATAATTAATTTTACATTATGGAATCCGCTTTATTTGAGCAATTATCAAAAAATCTGTGAAAAGGTATTCCGCTCGCAGTATTCACAAAATGAAGATGAAAAGATTTTGATAAAGGAAAACCTGTATGAACAGATAAAAAATTTTTATTGTGAAAATAATTCAGATGTTCCTGATAAAGATACATGGGTAAAACACTTTTATTTTTCAGATATAGACTTTATCGGGTACTCTCTCACTTTTGATGAAATTGATATTTGGTCCATATTGTCAAGCCGTTCGAATTATATGAACAAACTTGAAAAAGAAAAAATTCGTGAATGGAATAGACTCCGTTTCTTTATGCTGGCTGACACTCCGGAATTTCCGATGTCTCCAAAAGAAAAGGCTACAGCATTGCTATTAGAAAAAATGAAAGTTGAAGTTGTCCTCGTAGATCCAAATTCAATATTCGAAAAAATTAAGCATGCAAGTCCTTCGAAAGTTAATTGTTTAAAGACTAATCGAGGAAGACTTTATAATATCGAAGAATACTATAGAAAATGCTTTGATTGTTGAATTATATCCAATACATTTTCTTTGTATCCATTCAAAAAAGGGAGACTCATTCTTCTCTAGCCTTTTGTTATATTTAAAACATGGCGTTAAAGAATTTTCCTATCGGCATTCAGGATTTTACGAGCATTCGCAACGAAGGCTTCTTTTATGTAGACAAGACGGATCTTGTTTACAAGTTGACTCATACAAGCAAGTATTACTTTCTCAGCCGTCCTCGCCGTTTTGGAAAATCCCTTTTAATTAGCACCCTGCAATGCTACTTCGAAGGTCGCAAGGAACTGTTTACGGGCCTAGCCATGGAACGCCTGGAGACCGAGTGGAAAAAGTACCCGGTCATTCGACTGGATATGAGCATGGTGAAGTATGCCGACCAAGAAAAGTTGAATCGAAATTTCCATGCGGTCCTCAAAGATTACGAGACTTTTTATGGTATCGAATCTGACTTGTCGAACCATGCTTGGGGAACTCGCCTTGCTGAAATCATTAAGGCCGCTCATACACAGTCTGGTAAGCAGGTGGTAGTACTTGTCGATGAATATGACACCCCGATTCTTGATACGATGGACCATCCTGATATTTTGTTTGATGTCCGCAATCAAGTTCGAGATTTGTACAGCCCCCTCAAGGCGCTCGGCGGTATTCTCCGCTTCGTGTTCCTCACGGGCATCAGCAAGTTCAGCCAGCTCAGCATCTTTAGCGAATTGAACAACTTGAATGTCATCACAATGAACGATGACTATGCGGCTATCTGCGGCATTACCAAGGAAGAACTGCTCTCCCAGATGCAACCAGAAATTCAGGCTCTTGCAGACAAGCAGGGAATGACCTATGATGAAGCCGTTGCCGCATTGCAACGCCAGTATGACGGCTACCACTTCAGCGAGAACTCTCCAGATATCTACAATCCGTTCAGCCTGATAAATTCCTTGAGCGAACGAAAGCTGGCAAACTATTGGTTTGCTACGGGCACACCGACCGTTTTGACAAAGCTTGTGAGTAAGTTCAAGATGGATCCAGAAACATTCAACGTTGGGCTCCCTGCGACGCTTGGCATGTTCGATGCGCCTACAGAAACTGCGACAAATCCGATTCCAATGCTTTACCAGAGCGGGTATTTGACTATTCGAAATTTTGATGGCTTTGAATATGTCTTGGGGTTCCCTAATGAAGAAGTCAAGGTTGGCTTCTGTGGAAGCCTGATGCCTTACTACGCGTTTGAAGATGTCGTCGCTAACGATTCGTTTGTTCTTGCCTTTACCCGTGCCATGCGTGGAGGCAAGCTCGAAGACGCCCTTTTGCAGATGCGAGCCTTTTTCAGTAGCATCCCTTACAACGCCGAACGCCAGGACGAAAACCATTACAAGACTTTGTTCTTTTTGATTTTCAAGCTGTGCACGCCATACCTCGTTCGCACGGAAGAATGCAGCGCCGCCGGCCGCGCAGACGCCGTCGTAGAAACCGCCGACGCTGTTTATGTTTTCGAGTTCAAGCTTGATGCTAACGGCACTGCTGAAGATGCCCTCAGGCAAATCGACGACAAGGGCTATTTGGTGCCTTACACCGTGACCAAGGCCGCTGACGGCACTCCGAAAAAGTTGTTCAAGATTGGTGTAGCCTTCGATGCCGAAAAGCGCACCTTGGGCGAGTGGAAAATCGCCTAGTTCAAGATAACCAGTCCAAAACTCGAAAAAGTTTTAAGTATCTTTAAAATTGTTTAAAGATACTTTTTCGTATGGGTTGAAAATGGAATTTCGCAAGATTGCCTTGCCAGTAATGGCTGCCGCTGCCATGGGCCTTGTTGCCTGTGGCGAAAATGGGACCACCGAACAGATTACCAACAATTATACTAGCGGGATGGAAATAGTTGATCTTGTATCAAGTTTGCCGAAGTGTACTGCGGATAACGCTGGTGAACAGTACCTTGTAAAAGCGGATGGCGAAGCTTATTTCTGCAACGGCAAGGATTGGAAAGTCCTTGGCGGATCCGGTGTAACTGCCTCCGATTATGGTTGCGAAACCAAGCCTTTGGCAGATGATCGTGGCGTTGCCATTTACTGCGGCGGTGATTCCATCGGCGTGGTGCTGAATGGCGCCAAGGGCGATAAGGGTGATGATGGTGAACGCGGCGAACAGGGTATTCAGGGTGTCGCTGGTGAAAAGGGCGAAACCGGTGCTCAAGGTATTCAAGGCGAAAAGGGTGTCGCTGGTGCCGACGGCAAGGATGGCTTGAACGGTGCCGACGGCAAGCCTGGTGAAAAGGGCGAAACCGGTGCCCAGGGCATTCAGGGTGAACAAGGTGTCGCTGGCGCTGACGGCAAGGATGGAGCTGCCGGAAAAGACGGCGCTGATGGCGTAGGCTGTAAGGTTGTCGGTCAAACAGCAGAATCCGTCACCATTCAGTGTGGCGACGACAAGTTTAGCATGAACCTGAACGGCGGTTCTGCCGGCGATATCATTGAGGAAGATCCCGGAGTTTCTTTAGCTATGCTGAAAGGCGTTTCTCAGAAGGGACCGTACATCAACGGCGCTTCGGTAACGCTGTTTGAACTGGACGGAAGCAAGAGCCTGATGCAGACGGGCCGAACCTTCGGTGGTGAAATTGTTTCCGATGACGGCCGCTTCAGCGTGAACAACGTTACCCTAAATTCCAGCTACGTGCGCCTGACTGCCAACGGCTACTACCGTAATGAAGTTTCCGGCGAAAACACGACTTCAGCCTTGACTCTATATGCCTACTCCGACCTCAAGCGCCGCACCAGCGTGAACATCAACCTGCTGACTCACCTGGAATACTACCGCGTGGGTTACCTGATGGGCAATAGCGACGGCTCCTTGACCATCACCGCGGCAAAGAAGATGGCACAGAAGGAAATCTTCGACCAGTTCCATATTGGTAATGAAGGCTTCAAAAATTCCGAAGACATGGACGTGTTTGGCAGTTCCGAAGGCGACGCAGCCTTGCTTGCCATTAGCGTACTTCTCCAGGGCAACCGCAACGTTACCGAACTTACGTCCCTGCTATCAGACTTCGGTACTAAAATCGCAGAAAAGGGCGAGTGGAAAGATCCCGTTACCCGCGCAAAGATAGCGGACTGGGCCGACAGCGTGGACCTTGGTTTGAAGGGCGGACTGACTCTGCCTAAGATTGAAAGCAATGTATCTGGCTGGGGCTTGGGAACGGTTCCCGCCTTCCAAAAGTATGTTCGTAACTTCTGGTACAAGGAATACGGTCTCGGCGACTGCGACGAAAGTAACAAGAGTGTCGTTAAGCACGATACCAATAGCAGAACGGCCTACTATTCCAGCAAGTATGCCTATGATGGTTCCACCGACCAGAAGGTCCGCTATACCTGCGACAATAAGGATTCCTTGGGACGAACCTTTGGCGAATTTAGATGGCGTCGTGCGTCCAATATCGAAAAGGATACCATGGGCTTGAAACATGGTGAACTTTCAACTCATGAACAGGCTTCAGTAATCAATGGCCAGGTAAACACCGATCATGTCTATGTTTATGAAGGCAAGCAGTACCGCCGCGGAACTGCCCTGGACAAGAGCCTTGGCCTTGGAGGCTGCACAAAGGCCCGCGTGGATTCCGTATGGAAAAGCGGTTCCGCATGGTACACCTGCGTAGATATCAGTTCTACGGTTCTCAATGCTCTTGGAACAAAGACCGCTTGGCGCACCTCTACAAATATCGAAAAAGATACCATCCACTGGTCGAATCTCAAGAGTAATTTTGATGGCGAAGTCAGCAAGGGCCAGGTTTCTGACAACTACTACATCTATGAAAAGTCCAAAGGAGCCTGGCGCGAAGCGACACAGACCGAATACGATACCTACGATTACAAGAACAACAAGGACTGGACTGCCGATACCGTTGACGGAGCCTACAAGCTGGGCGAGGTCAGCAAGAGCCAATACTATGTTTTCGACAAGACGCAGGGTGCCTGGAGAATGGAAACGACAGCCTTCGACCATACCCATGAAATTGATGGCTGCACGGAGACTCGCGAAGGCGAATACATTCGCAGTGCAAAAAGCGACAGCGTGTATTATTGTTCCGACAAGGCTTGGTCCGAGACTTCTGAACTTGTGAACGATGCTTATAGTGCTGCGGTAGAATGTCGGACCTTGGATGATGCTGGCAAGACCGTATATGGACATTTCAACAAAAAATACCTGTATGTGTGCCAGGGCGAAAAGGGATGGATGTTCGGTAGAAATATTACTTTGGATAAGGCATACTTTGTAGATAGCCGAGATTTCCAGGTTTACTACATGGTTGAAATCGGTTCCCAGACCTGGATGGCAGAGAACCTGAACTACGACTACAACGAGGGAACCGCCGAGAGCTACTGCTATAACTACAGCAGCGCCAACTGCGACAAGTATGGCCGTCTATACCTGTGGTCTGCTGCCATGGACTCCGCGGCAGTCTTTAGCAATGCCGGCGAAGGTTGCGGTTATGGCAAGACTTGCGATGTTGCGTCAACAGGTTCTACGACTGTGGTGCGAGGCGTTTGCCCAGAGGGTTGGCACCTGCCCAGCATTTCCGACTGGAGCACCCTGTGGACCGCTATAGGTGGAACATCTACTGCGGGAACCAAGCTGAAGTCTGCCAGCGGCTGGGACGGCAACGGCAATGGCGCCGACAACTACGGATTCTCGGTTCTCCCTGCCGGTATCAGGGACAAGTATGGTAATTTCTACTGCGTGGGTTCCTGCGCCAACTTCTGGAGTTCTACAGAGGGCTATGGCGCTGACGCCCTCAACAATGACTTCGGCAGCAGCTACGCTCCTGTGGGCCAGGGCGGCGACGGCAAGAACAGCGGCTTTTCTGTCCGCTGTCTCAAGGACTCTCCCTAACCAGGCCCAACGGGCCACAAGCCCTAACCAAGGTGCCGAAGGCACCTCAACAACCGGCGGCGTAAGCCGCCCACCAAGCAACAAAGGAGCCTCCAGGGCGCAAGCCCCCAAGGCTCTATTTTTTTTGCATATAAATTAAACATTTCTTCCGTAAATTTGCCGAGTGAAAAAAATGCGTTAGCTCAACGAAAAATACAATGTGGCATGCTTCGCACGCATATAATACGGCTCGGCAATGCCCGCTCGAGTAAACTCGGCGGTCGCGTCTACCACCTAAAGGTGGCCATGGATCACATAAGTGCTAAAGCACTAAGTGACCAAAGGTCGCCTTTTGTTATATGGCGTGCTACGCACGCATATAGTGCGGCTCGGTAATGAGAAATAAGCAAGCTTATTTCTCGCAACATTCGCCTTTTGTTATATTTAAATTATGGCTCTCAAAAGATTTCCAATCGGTGTTCAGGACTTTGCGAGAATTCGCGAAGATGGCAAGTATTATGTAGATAAGACGGAACTTATCTACAAGCTCGTTCATACGGATGACTATTACTTCCTCAGCCGTCCTCGCCGTTTTGGAAAATCTCTTTTAATCAGCACTTTGCAATGCTATTTCGAGGGCCGCAAGGAACTGTTCTCTGGCCTGGCCATGGAACGCCTGGAGACCGAGTGGAAAAAGTACCCGGTCATTCGACTGGATATGAGCATGGTGAAGTATGCCGACCAAGAAAAGTTGAATCGAAATTTCCATGCGGTCCTCAAAGATTACGAGACTTTTTATGGTATCGAATCTGACTTGTCGAACCATGCTTGGGGAACTCGCCTTGCTGAAATCATTAAGGCCGCTCATACACAGTCTGGTAAGCAGGTGGTAGTACTTGTCGATGAATATGACACCCCGATTCTTGATACGATGGACCATCCTGATATTTTGTTTGATGTCCGCAATCAAGTTCGAGATTTGTACAGCCCCCTCAAGGCGCTCGGCGGTATTCTCCGCTTCGTGTTCCTCACGGGCATCAGCAAGTTCAGCCAGCTCAGCATCTTTAGCGAATTGAACAACTTGAATGTCATCACCATGGATGACGAGTATGCTGCAATCTGCGGCATCACTAAAGAAGAACTGCTCTCGCAGATGCAGCCAGAAATTCAGGCTTTGGCCGACAAGCAGGGTATGACCTACGACGAAGCTGTCGCTGCTTTGCAACGCCAGTACGATGGCTACCATTTTAGCAAGAATTCCCCGGACATTTACAATCCATTCAGCTTGATAAATTCCTTGAGTAAGCTGGAACTTGACAATTACTGGTTTGCTTCCGGTACGCCGACCGTTTTGACCAAAGCTATGGCTCGTTACAGTTTGAGCCCAGAAGAGTATGATCGTGGCTTTACTGTGCAGCAAGATGCTTTCGATGTTCCTACGGAAACTGCCGACACCCCGATACCGATTCTTTATCAGAGTGGATATTTGACAATCAAGGGGTTCGATAAGGGGGCCGTTCGACCATTCCTGTTGCAATTCCCGAATGACGAGGTTCGTGAGGGAATGCTGAAACTTTTGGCATATTCGTATGCGTCAAAAAATAATCAAGACACTTCTGAATTTTTGGACCATTTTGTGACGGCTATGAAGGCTCGTGACATTGAAACTGCACTTACAGAAATGCGTGCGTTCATGGCGAGTATTCCCTACGATGCCGAAAAACAGAATGAACTGCATTACAGAACAATTTTCTACCTGGTTTTCCGCATTGCTACGCCGTATCTTGTCCGTTGCGAAGAACGTACCGCCGCAGGTCGTGCCGATGCCGTTGTAGAAACTGCCGATAGTGTTTATGTTTTCGAGTTCAAGCTCGATGCAAACGGTACCGCAGATGATGCCCTCAAGCAAATCGACGACAAGGGCTATTTGGTGCCTTACACCGTGACCAAGGCCGCGGACGGCACTCCGAAAAAGCTGTTCAAGATAGGTGCCGCCTTCGATGCCGAAAAACGCACCTTGGGCGAGTGGAAAATCGTTTAATTCAAAGTAATCTGCCCTGAACTCGTAAGAATTTTATGTATCTTTAAAATTGTTTAAAGATACTTTTTCGTATGGGTTGAAAATGAATTTACGCAAGATTGCCTTGCCAGTAATGGCTGTTGCTACCATGGGCCTTGTTGCCTGCGGAGAATCAGGGACTACGGAAACCATCGTTGAAAAAGGTGGCATGGACATAGTCGCTAGTGCTGCTGATTTGCCGAAATGTACTGCGGAAAACGCTGGTGAACAGTACCTTGTAAAAGCGGATGGCGAAGCTTATTTCTGCAACGGCAAGGATTGGAAAGTCCTTGGCGGGGCGACATCGGCAGATACGGTTTTTGTATCTGATGGAAAGTTTGCCTGTACCACAGAATCCCTTGCCGACGGTAGCGGTGTGAACATTCTTTGTAATGGCGAAGTCATTGGAACCGTGCTGAACGGAACCAAGGGCGATAAGGGCGATGACGGTGCCGACGGAAAAGATGGATTGAATGGAACCGACGGTAAGGATGGTGCCGACGGCAAGCCCGGTGAAAAGGGCGAAACTGGAGCCCAGGGCATTCAAGGCGAACAAGGTGTTGCTGGTACCGACGGTAAGGATGGCGCAGATGGCAAGCCCGGTGAAAAGGGTGAAGCCGGTGCTGCTGGTGCTGCCGGTAAAGACGGCGCAGATGGCGTCGGCTGTAAGGTTGTCGGTCTGACTGCAGAATCTGTTACCATCCAGTGTGGCGACGACAGGTTCAGTATGAACTTGAATGGAGGTTCTGCCGGCGATATCATTGAGGAAGATCCCGGAGTTTCTCTAGCTATGCTGAAAGGCGTTTCTCAGAAGGGACCGTACATCAACGGCGCTTCGGTGACGCTGTTTGAACTGGACGGAAGCAAGAGCCTGATGCAGACGGGACGAACCTTCGGTGGTGAAATCATTTCCAACGACGGTCGCTTCAGCGTGAACAACGTTACCCTGAATTCCAGCTACGTGCGCCTGACTGCCAACGGCTACTACCGTAACGAAGTCTCCGGCGAAAACACGACTTCTGCCTTGACTTTGAACGCTTACTCCGACCTCAAGCGCCGCAATAGCGTAAACATCAACTTGCTGACCCACTTGGAATACTACCGCGTGGGCTACCTGATGGAAAACAGCGACGGTTCCTTGACCATAACTGCGGCAAAGAAGATGGCACAGAAGGAAATCTTCGACCAGTTTCATATAGTCAATACAAACTTTGAAAGTTCCGAAGATTTGGACGTCTTTGGTAGTTCCGAAGGCGATGCTGCCTTGCTGGCCATTAGCGTACTGCTCCAGGGTTCTCGTAATGTTACCGAACTTACGTCCCTGTTGTCTGACTTCGGCACAAAAATTGAAGAAGAAGGAAAATGGGATGATGCCGCAACTCGCGCAAAGATTGCGGACTGGGCCGACAGCGTGGACCTTGGTTTGAAGGGCGGACTGACTCTGCCTAAGATTGAAAGCAATGTATCTGGCTGGGGCTTGGGAACGGTTCCCGCCTTCCAAAAGTATGTTCGTAACTTCTGGTACAAGGAATACGGTCTCGGCGACTGCGACGAAAGTAACAAGAGTGTCGTTAAGCACGATACCAATAGCAGAACGGCCTACTATTCCAGCAAGTATGCCTATGATGGTTCCACCGACCAGAAGGTCCGCTATACCTGCGACAATAAGGATTCCTTGGGACGAACCTTTGGCGAATTTAGATGGCGTCGTGCGTCCAATATCGAAAAGGATACCATGGGACTGAAGCATGGAGCTGCCACTACCCATGAACAGGCTTCAGTAATCAATGGCATGGTAAATACAGACTATGTCTATGTTTATGAAAATAAACAGTATCGTCACGGAACTAACCTGGACAAGAGCCTTGGCCTTGGAGGCTGCACAAAGGCTCGCGTGAATTCCGTATGGAAGAGCGGTTCCGCATGGTACACCTGCGTAGATACCAGTTCTTCTTCTCTCAATGCTCTAGGAACAAAGACCGCTTGGCGCGTGGCAACCGACATTGAAAAGGATACTGCAGGCTGGGGCCACGACTTCAAGACCGGTGATGTTCGCAACGGTCGCGTGAACACGAACCTTGTGTATGTCTATGAAGATAATAAGTGGAGACATGGAACTGCAATAGATAGTCTTATGTTCAAGCTGAAGGCTGATGGTGGCAAGGCTTGCACCAAGGGTTCCCTCAACGATACTTCTGCTGTCAAGGCAAACGGCCTGTATTATGTATGTGCGACCGGTGATGCAGATACATCTTACCGCTGGGTCAAGGCTCCAGATATTTACAACGATACCTACGAGGTTCGTTCTGAATGTTCTGCCACAGGCAAGTATGGCGATGGAACGATTTTAGATGGTCGCGTAAATTCCAGTAACAAGTATGTTTGTGATAAAAACGGTTTTAAGAGCGCAACAGCGAATGACTTGATGGCAGGTAAGGGCTGTACCGAATATACTGAAGGAGAATACGCTGTTCTAAGTGGACAGTATTCTTACTACAAGTGCGAGTCTGGCTCCTGGAACTTTACCCTTGAAAAATTGAACTATGGCGAATTGACCTATGCAGGCCAAACCTACAAGACCATGGGCATAAAGACTCAGATGTGGATGGCCGAGAACCTGAACTACGACCCAGGCGATGTATCTGCTTTAGGTTCGAAAGCATGGAGCGGCTGCTACGCCAACGCTTCGGAAAATTGTGACAAGTACGGTCGTTTGTACACCTGGGAAGTTGCCATGAACAACGCTGCCTGCGCCTACGGCAAGACATGCAGCCCGAGAGGAGTTCAGCAGGGCATCTGCCCCGATGGCTGGCATTTGCCGACAGCTGCCGAATTTAACACGATGCTCTCTGTGACCGGCAAAAAGATCCGTGCAAACAGCTGGCTCTCGAACGACGACGTGTTCGGCTTTTCCTTGTTGCCGATGGGCTACCGCGACAACTACTGGAAGAGCTTCTTTGATCAGGGTAATGTCGCCTACTTGTGGTCTTCTTCCGAGAATACTGGCAACAGCGCAATCCGCTTGTATGTAGATGAATCAAATGCCAATGCCACGAGCAACAACGACAAGAACTACGCGTTCTCGGTTCGTTGTCTCAAGAACTAAAGCAAGGCGAGCGAAGCGGCCTAGCTTGCTTAGACATTTCCGAGCCGCAGCGCAGTGCGCTTTGCGCCACTCCAACTAAGTTAAATGTTATCTGATCTGCAAAGGTAAACTTATGAATAAGAAAAAATTTGTATTTGCATCTGGTTTAATCACAGCCATGGGCCTTGTTGCCTGTGGCGAAAATGGAACCACCGAACAGATTACCAACAATTATACTAGCGGGATGGAAATAGTTGATCTTGTATCAAGTTTGCCGAAATGTACTGCTGATGACGCTGGCGAGCAGTATCTTGTAAAAGCGGATGGTGAATTCTATGCTTGCAACGGCAAGGATTGGAAAGTCCTTGGCGGAGCGAATTCGGCAGATACGGTTTATGTTTCTGATGGAAAGTTTGCCTGCACGACGGAACCCCTTGCCGATGGCAGTGGCGTGAACATCCTTTGTAATGGCGAAGTCATTGGAACCGTGCTGAACGGTGCCAAGGGCGATAAGGGCGATGACGGTGAACGCGGCGAACAGGGAATTCAGGGCGAACAGGGTATTCAAGGTGTCGCTGGTGAAAAGGGTGAAACCGGTGCTCAAGGTATTCAAGGCGAAAAGGGCGAAACCGGTGCCGCAGGTGCCGATGGTAAAGATGGCTCCGACGGCAAGCCCGGCGCCAAAGGTGATGCCGGTAAGGACGGCGTAGGTTGTAGCATTGTTTCTCAGACTGCAGAATCCGTCACCATCCAGTGTGGCGATGACAGGTTCAGCATGAACCTGAACGGCGGTTCTGCCGGCGATGTCATTGAGGATGATTCAGGCGTTTCTCTAGCTATGCTGAAGGGCGTTTCTCAGAAAGGGCCGTACATCAACGGCGCTTCGGTGACGCTCTTTGAATTGGACGGAAGCAAGAGTCTGATGCAGACAGGCCGAACCTTCGGTGGCGAAATCATTACCAACGACGGTCGCTTTAGTGTGAACAATGTTACCCTGAATTCCAGCTACGTGCGCCTGACTGCAAACGGCTACTACCGTAACGAAGTCTCCGGCGAAAACACGACTTCTGCCTTGACTTTGAACGCTTACTCCGACCTCAAGCGCCGCAATAGCGTAAACATCAACTTGCTGACCCACTTGGAATACTACCGCGTGGGCTACCTGATGGAAAACAGCGACGGTTCCTTGACCATAACTGCGGCAAAGAAGATGGCACAGAAGGAAATCTTCGACCAGTTCCATATAGTCAATACAAACTTTGAAAGTTCCGAAGATTTGGATGTCTTTGGTAGTTCCGAAGGCGACGCCGCCCTGCTTGCCATCAGCGTGTTGCTCCAGGGCGATCGCAACGTTACCGAACTTACTTCTCTCTTGTCTGACTTCGGTACTAAAATCGCAGAAAAAGGCGAGTGGAATGATCCCGTTACCCGCGCGAAGATTGCAGACTGGGCCGACAGCGTGGACCTTGGTTTGAAGGGTGAATTGACGTTGGACAAGATCAAGGATAACGTTTCCAAGTGGGGGCTTGGTTCCGTTCCTGCATTTGAAAAGTATGTTCGTAACTTCTGGTACAAGGAATACGGTCTCGGCGACTGCGACGAAAGTAACAAGAGTGTCGTTAAGCACGATACCAATAGCAGAACGGCCTACTATTCCAGCAAGTATGCCTATGATGGTTCCACCGACCAGAAGGTCCGCTATACCTGCGACAATAAGGATTCTTTGGGACGAACCTTTGGCGAATTTAGATGGCGTCGTGCGTCCAATATCGAAAAAGATACCATGGGCCTGAAGCACGGAGCTGCCACTACCCATGAACAGGCTTCTGTAATCAGTGGCTTGGTAAACACCGGCTACGTCTATGTTTACGAAGATAATCAGTATCGCCGCGGAACCAATCTGGACAAGAGCCTTGGCCTTAATGGATGCACGGTCGCTCGCAAGGATACCGTGGCAAAATCCGGAACCAACTGGTACAAGTGCGAAAGTCAGGCTTGGCGCGAGGCTACCGACATTGAGAAGGATACCATGGGCTTGAAACATGGTGAACTTTCAACTCATGAACAGGCTTCAGTAATCAATGGCCTGGTGAACACGGACTATGTCTATGTTTATGAAGATAATCAGTACCGTCGCGGAACAGCCCTGGACAAGAGCCTAGGTCTTAATGGGTGTACCATTGCGCGCAAAGATACTGTGGCAAAATCCGGAACCAACTGGTACAAGTGTAAAGGTGACACCTCAATTTCCAATTATTCCGGCCTGAATGGAGCCGTTATCAAGACTGCATGGCGCGTGGCTACCGACATTGAAAAGGATACGGCTGGCTGGGGACACGACTTCAAGACCGGTGATGTTCGCAACGGTCGCGTAAACACGAACCTTGTGTATGTCTATGAAGATAATAAGTGGAGACATGGAACGACCATAGATAGCCTTATGTTCAAGTTGAAGGCTGATGGCGGTAAGGCTTGCACCGAGGGTTCCCTCAACGATACTTCTGCTGTCAAGGCAAACGGCCTGTATTATGTATGTGCGACCGGTGTTGCAGATACATCTTACCGCTGGGTCAAGGCTCCTGATATTTACAACGACACTTACAGACAGAAGTGTTCAAGCGAAGATGAGGGTCAGGTCATAAGTGGCAAGTTTACTGCGACCAACAAATATTATTGTTCGACTGAAGGCTGGAAAAGTCTCATGGGTGGTTGGTCCTGGGAATATCCTAAGGAAGCTCGAATGAATCCTGAAATCGATTATGGAACCATGACTGATGATCGAGATGGACAGACCTATAAGACGGTGGTTATCGGAACCCAAACATGGATGGCAGAGAACTTGAATTACGATTACAACGAGGGGACTGCCAAGAGCTACTGCTATGACAAAGAAGAATCAAACTGTAAGGTTACGGGTCGCCTGTATCTGTGGTCTGCCGCCATGGACTCGGCCGCAGTCTTCAGCGAAGCTGGCAAGGGTTGTGGCGACGGCAAGACATGTGCAGCCGCTTCTTTGGTAAGGGGCGTTTGCCCCGAGGGCTGGCACCTGCCAAGCAACACTGATTGGAGTACTCTATGGACTGCTATTGGAGGTACCTCTACCGCAGGTACCAAACTGCAATCAACAAGTGGCTGGAACAGCAACGGCAATGGTGAAGATGTTTATGGTTTCTCCGTCCTTCCTGCTGGCTACAAATACTACGGTAGCTTCGACAATGCTGGCGACTACGGGTACTTCTGGTCTTCTACTGTGAACAATAGTTACGTCTACATCAAGATCTTCTACTGCAATTTCTCGCACGTGGGCGAGAACTACCGCAGTAAGGACTACGCCTACTCTGTCCGTTGCCTCAAGGACTAAAAAATTTAATACGAATTAAAAAGGAATTTAGTATGCCAAAACAGAATGAATCCCCTTTAAGAGTTCAATTTATTCATCCGAACAATCAAACAAAGTTTAATAAAGCAAGCCTTGAAAAAGAAAAGTCGAAATGGGCGAAAGTTGGTGACGACATCATTCGTTTATGGAATTATGAAACCCATATTCGCAGACCTATGGTTGCTTCTGGCAACTATATAGACAAAAAAGGTGAAAAGAAATTTTCCGATAAGCTCTATTTTTGGGGTGAATGGGAAGATTGCTCCCGCTATGATGTGCAAGAAAATGTTCATTCGCCAATTCTTGTAGAACGTCCTGATTTTGTTAAAACGAATACGGACCCCTATGTGTTTGGAAGTTGCTTCAAGTACACGAACTGCAAACAGCGCGGCAAACTTGTCCGCATGGATTTTGGTTCGCTGATTCTTTTCGGCTGCATGAAGGGCAATAACTTTTTGCTCGATACAGTCTTTGTTGTTAAGGAATACTGTTCTTTTGCTGAAGCCAGAAAGAATAACAATAGTGATGCATTTCGAATAGCCGTTTTAAATTCGTTGAGAAATGAAAAGAAAAAGGTTGTTCACACGGCTCTAATGTATGACGACAATAAGGAAATATTCAGCTTTGTTCCTTGCAAATTGAACAATTCCAAAGAAGATGGACGTCTGAAAATTCCATTTGGTAAATGTGGATTGAAAAAATCCCCATACAACAAATATTTAGATAGCGATAGCAGTTTTGGCATATGGAAAAACATTAAGAGTTTCGCGTTGAAACAGGGCTTTGTTCTCGGCTTTAACTTTGTGGAACCAGCCCTTGAAAAAATTGAGATCCCATCCGATAACAAAACTGCAGCAAAGAAAAAATGGCCTAACAGCAAATGTAATTCTAAAAGTTGCTGTAAAAATGTGGTTGGTTGCTGCCTCAAGGACTATTAAAATTTACATTTAGCGTGTTGAGTTGTATGAGAAGATAATATGAAGATATTTGAACGTCTTGCTCTATTTTGCGTTTTCTGTGCGATGCCTGTCTTGGCTGCAGAAGCTCCCTCGGGTTCATCTGAACCGTCGTCTTCGATCTTTGTGCAGGATCCTGCCATTTTCCATCAGCGTCAGGCGGACCTTGTCAAGTTGAAGTCCTCTGTAGAAGGTAAGGATGAGGCTCTTGATTCCTTGGTGGACGAGGCTAACCGTGTTGCCAAGATGAATGATCGATGCGCAACCATCAGCGTGAACGATGTCATGGACGATGCCTGTTGGACGTTCTATCGAGTTGAACTGCCCGCTTTTGAAGATCGCTATATGCGCGTGACTGGCAGGGTTCGTCTTGGCCATATGGAAATGTCGAGAGTTCTTGACGACCGCAAGCTGCAGATCGACGCCTGCGTCGAGGCCCTTTATAGCTTCGCAAGTTCCAAGGATCAGTTCCTGAATCTGGAAGGTGGTGTTTATCTGGAACCGCTTCGCAATGGTTTTCAGGCTAATCACGATTTTACCTTGCAGTACGAACCCAACCATCAGAAACATGCTTTTGAAATCGCCCAGAAGTGGGGTACGACCTGCCGTGATATGGTCGTTCGTCAGGATGGAGAAGGCTTTGCACCCTTCTTCTTGGATGCTCTAGAAAAGCTGAATGGTCAGCTTGCAGGTAACGGCTCGTTGGCCATGTACAAGACCGACTCTACTGTCGTGGGCAAGCCTATCCTCTATATGGACATTTCTAAACCTGTGCGTAGTGCCTACTACCTGAACGGTGTCAAGTTGTTCCATGCGAGAGTCAGCGGAGGACCTTCTAGCGAAAGCCATTTGCGAATTGCATTTGATAATGGTAATGTTACTGTAGATGGCGAAAACGTTGTTGTAAAGCGCGGTCAGAAGATGCGTTTTAAGGGGTCTGTTGACTATCCCGAAAAGACGACTAAGTTGAATGGTCGCTGGATCTGGGAAAATCAGGGAAATACCGAGGGCGTTGATTTTGGCCCCGAGATTGACGAAGCCGCTCAGGACAGTATTTATGCCCTGGAAGAGGCTAATCGTCGTGCCGCTGCCGAAAAACGTCGCGGCGTACACTTCTCGCCGTTTGTTGGAATCGGTGCCGCTTTCGCGCTCTTTAGCGACAAGCATTTTGCCGCCTTCGAAGTGGATGAAGACCAGCTGATGATTTTGCCGGATTTGATTGCTGCTGCTCGCGTAAAGATTGGCTTTGGCGAAGATGCTGAATGGTTTGCAGCCTTTGGTGCAGGCATGTATGCAGGAGCCGGCATTGGTGACGGCCTGCAGCGTGTTTACTTTGCTCCTGTAGCCCAGCTTGAACTTGGTTATAAAATTTTCGGTGTCCGCGAAACAGCCGTAATCGCAATTCCAGAAGATGGTTCCAAGGAATGGATGCAGTTTAAGTCTGGCGCCTTTGTTGGCTTTGGAATGTTCGGTGTAGAAGCTGGCTTTGATATTGTTACAAACCTTGGCAATGGCGGCTATGTGACGCTGTTCTGGAATTTGTAAGGAGGGCTGAAAAATGAAAAATTTATTGATTCTTTCTGCAGTCGCCCTTTCTTTAGCTGCTTGTTCTGCATACGATAATTATAGCGAAGACTCCTATAATGCCTTCTGGGGAATCGCAGATAACGAGACCTCTGTTTCTTCTGCAGAAGAAATTACTTCTAGCAACGCAAACGCAAGTTCTGACAGTGAAACTCCCGCAAGCTCAGACGGTAAAGAATCTTCCGATTCTTCTGGAGATAAGCCCGCTTCTAGCGGATCTGAATCGCTTAGCTCAGCAGGCGAAACTCCAGCAAGCTCCGGTAGCGAAACTCCCGCAAGTTCCGCAGGCGAAGCACCTGCAAGTTCCGCAGGCGAAGCACCTGCAAGCTCCGGTAGCGAAGCTCCCGCAAGTTCCGCAGGCGAAGCACCTGCAAGCTCCGGTAGCGAAACTCCCGCAAGTTCTGCAGGCGAGGCACCTGCAAGCTCCGGTAGCGAAGCTCCCACAAGTTCCGCAAGCGAATCAGTTAGCTCTAGCAGCGAAGTGCCTGCAAGCTCTGCAGGTGAAACTCCTGTAAGTTCTAGCTCTGTTGCAGAATCCAGCTCCTCTTACTTCTTCTGTGGAGAAGATGTTGTCGTTGATGCTAAGGATGGCAATAAGGAATACGGGACTACGAAGGTTGGATCGTTGTGCTTTATTACTGAAAACTTGAGCCGAAATGTTGGCGACTCTCGATGCTATGACGACTCCGAGGCAAACTGCGAAACGTTTGGTAGACTTTACAGGTACACCGACGCTATTACTGCTTGCCCCCAGGGTACTCATCTTCCGTCTAAGGAAGAATGGACTAGTGCTGTAGAAAGTGGAACCAACGGCTTTACTGCTGGAGGTAAGTCGCTAAAGGCAAAAACGTCCTGGACAAAGAATAATGGTGATGGTTCTACGAACTTTGCGGCTTTGGCCTCTGGTATTGCGTACTATGATGAAGATGATGAAGCCCTTGTCTATGTGGGGAAAGGTGAACAGACCGTTTTCTGGACTTCTACGCAGACAGGAACTAGATCTTGGTATTTCGCACTAAGCAGCAACAACAATAATGTTGCCAGCCAATATGACGAAGAAGGTTCTTATTACTCGGTCCGTTGTGTAGTAGACAAGTTCGAATAAGAATTCTTTCTATAAAAACTGCAAAAGAAAAACGTCGCCAATCGGCGACGTTTTTTAATGCGATCTGTATGACTCGGCTATGCCGAGCTGTAATGGTTTAACGTTTTTCCAGAAGGATTTTGCGCTCGGTTTCGTTCAGAATTTCGATGCGGATGACGTGGGTTATGCCGGGATCGTTTTCTTCGAGACGCTCGGGCCACTCGATAAGGCTGATGCCTTGGGCGAGATAATCGGGGTCAAGGCCGACTTCGTACAAGTCGGCACCGCCTTCTAGACGGTAAAGGTCAAAGTGAAAGATTGGCGGGTTGTTGGGGTATTCGTGAAGAATGGTGTAGGTGGGGGAGCATACGGCTCCTTCAAAGCCCAGACCCTTGCACACGCCGCGGCTAATAACCGTCTTGCCCGCGCCAAGGTTTCCGAACATGGCCACCTTGTCGCCAGGCTTCAGCGACTTTGCTAATTCCACCGCCCAATTGTATGTTTCTTCTTCAGATGTGAACTTCATATTAGTTATGAATTATGAGTTATGAATTACGAGAGGATTAAACGCGGCATCGCCGCTTGATTATAGAGCGCCGTTGGCGCCTGGGTTTTTCTAATAATTCATAATTCGTACTTTGTAATTATTTAAAGCTTGTCCTTGAACTGCTGGTACGTGAACTTGTGGAGCAGGTGGAACTTGCCCTGTTCATCGAACTTGCCGATGCTGGGGTGGCGAACGCCGTTGAAGAACGTGGTCTTTACCATGGTGTAGTGGATCATGTCTTCGAAAATAATGCGGTCGCCGACTTGCAGGGGCTTGTCGAAGGAGAAGTCGCCCAGCTGGTCGCCTGCCAGGCAGGAATTGCCTGTTAGTTTGTATGTGTAAGGCTTTTCGCCGGGGAAGGCCGCTCCCGTTACTGCGGGGCGGTAAGGCATTTCGAGGCAGTCCGGCATGTGGGCGCTTATAGAAACGTTCAAAACGGCAATGTCCATTTCGTTATGCACGATGTCGCCTACAGAGGCTACCAGTTCGCCAGTCTGCCAGCCAACGGCTTCGCCCGGTTCCATAATGACTGTCAGATGAGGGTAGCGTCCCATGAAGTCCTTAAGGATGCGAACTAGCTCGTCGCGGTGGTAATCCTTGCGGGTAATGTGGTGGCCGCCGCCAAAGTTCACCCACTTCATCTGGGGCAGGTACTTTCCAAAATGCTGTTCGAATGCCTTCAGGACGCCTTCGAGAGCGTCTGCATCCTGTTCGCAGAGGGCATGGAAGTGTAGTCCTTCGATGCCGTCTAGAAGTTCGGGCTTGAATTCTGCTTCGGTAACGCCCAGTCGGCTGAACTTGCCGCAGGGGTTGTAAAGGTCCGTTTCTACGGTGGAGTACTGGGGGTTGACTCGGATACCTGCCGAAACGCCCGCCTTGAGGGTCTTTTCCTTAAAGCGCTGCCACTGGCTAAAGCTGTTGAAGGTAATGTGGCCTGCGCAAGAAAGAATCTCGTCGATTTCGTCATCGTCGTAGACGGGGGCAAAAACGTGGACTTCCTTGTTCATTTCTTCTTTAGCTAGCTTTGCCTCGTTCAGACTGCTGGCGGTTGCCCCTGCCAGATACTGCCCGATAAGGGGGAATGACCTCCAGAAGCTGTACCCTTTTAGGGCGCAGATAATCTTTACGCCGGTTTTCTTCTGGATGTCGTCCAGAATTTCCATATTTCGGCGGAGACGGGCTTCGTCGAGTACAAAACAGGGGGAAGGAACTTGAGAATAGTCTAGCATAGGCCAAAGATAGCCTTTTTTACAACTTTTTTTTCATTTTTTAGAATCCTTTAACTACATTTAGGGTGATGAGTTTCTCTTCTTTTAAGCATGTATTTATTTCGCTGTTGGCCCTGGCTTTTGCTGGGGTTGCAATGGCGCAGTCCGCTCCTGCCCAGGTTGAATCCCAGGTGGTGGCGGCTCCCCGTGGTGCTTCTACACTTGACGAAATGATTCAGGCTAAGCTTGATTCCATGAACCACGTGGTTCCTTCTGTCGGTCCCCGTAACTCTGACAGCCTGGCTAAGGTACAGGCCGATAGTGTTCGCAAGCTAATTCAAGAAGGTAAGTACGTTCAGCGTGCCAAGTACGACAAGAAGAACTTTGACCACTGGAACATTGACACCGTCCTGCAGAAGAACATGAAGGAAAAGCTGGTCGGCGTCTGGCGCACTCCCATTGTTGCTCATGGCCATGCATTCCGCGATGCCGAACTTCGCTTTGGCATGAACGATACTCTGGTCGGCGTTACCCGAACCTATTCCGATTCTGGCCGCTACCAGATGACTGGCGAATATATCTTCAAGGCTCGTTACCGCTTTGATTCTGAACGATCCTTGGTTAGCCGCGAAGTGTTTAGCGATCGTAAGGTGGTTCGCTGGGACTTTATTACCTTCGATATCGAAAACGGCTCTTCTCTGGTTTACAACCTGAACAAGCTGGAATTCCGCGACCTGAACGACAACTGGCTCAACGCCTTGCAGGGCTTCGATAACGTTCCGCCCGAAGTCTATAATCGCGACGAAAAGGCTTCTGCCCAGCTAAAGCAGGAGTACGAAAACAGCAAGAAAAAGAAGTAGTGGTCGAAGGCCATGAGCCGTCCCACAGTCAAGATTTCGAGAGCAGTTGTTGGCTTTGTTGTGCTG
Organism: Fibrobacter sp.; assembly: GCA_024398955.1. GTDB lineage: Bacteria > Fibrobacterota > Fibrobacteria > Fibrobacterales > Fibrobacteraceae > Fibrobacter. Next base: position 98,071 of record JAKSIG010000005.1, read on the forward strand.
ACGCTGCTTTTTGTTTTTTTTGCCTTTTTGACTTTGACTGCCGGTTCCACAGAAATTTCATGGTCGGACCTGGGCTTGAGGAACGTTCCCTATGCAAACATGGCGAACCAGATTTTTTGGGAAATCCGATTCCCGAGGCTGGTGGCTGCTGTGCTTTCGGGAGTTGCGCTGGCGGTAGCGGGCCTGTCGTTGCAGACCTTGTTTAGAAACCCCTTGGCAGGGCCCTTTGTGCTGGGAATTAGCAGCGGGGCTAGTCTTGGGGTGGCGCTATCCTTGCTTGCCGGTTTAAGCTTTGGACATTTTGGTGTACTTGGGTCTGCTGCGGTGGGTGCCTTGGCTGTTACAGCAATTGTAATGTCGGTCTCTACGCGGTTCGCTAATTCTACGGTCCTTTTGGTGGTGGGCTTGCTGGTGGGCTACTTTATCGATGCCGTTGTAAGCCTTCTGATTGTTAACAGCGATGCGGAATCCCTAAGGGTTTATGTAAGCTGGGGCATGGGCAGCTTTGGTCGCCTGACGTACGACGGCGTGGGCTTGTTTGCCGTTGCCGTGCTTGCGGGGTTGCTGCTGCTGGCTTGTTCTGTACGGTTTTTGAATGCGGTGCGTCTTGGCGATGACTTTGCCCGCGGCTTAGGCGTGAACGTGCGGCTGGGGCGGATCCTTGTTTTGCTGGGAACGTCGGTTCTGGCGGCCTCTGCAACGGCATTCTGCGGTCCGGTTGCCTTTGTTGGAATTGCGGTTCCTCACTTGGCCTTTATGTTGTTCAAAACCAGTAACCATCGTGTGCTTTTGCCCGGGGCTGCATTGTGCGGTGCTGTACTTTGCCTGGCTGCTAGTTTGTTCCAAACGCTGCCGTTGAATGCTGTGCTCAGTCTTGTGGGTGTTCCTGTTGTGCTGTGGGTGATTGTCCGCGGCGGGAGGCTGCATTGATGGCTGAACATGTTTTGCTGAAGTGCAAGGAACTTGGCTTTGGATACGGCGGACTTGAATCGTCGACGGTGTTCGCGTTGCCCTTTGACTTTGAACTGCGGGCTGGCGAAGTTGTTGCCCTGATGGGCGAAAACGGTTGCGGTAAAAGTACATTGCTGAAAACTTTGGCAGGAAGGATTCCTGCTCTGGCCGGAGCTGTTTTGCTGCAGGGCGGCTTGCTTAAAGAATTTTCTATTCGGGATTTGGCAAAGCGTATCGCTCTTGTTCGCATGAGTGGAATCGTTCCCGACCGAATGACAGCCCGCGAATTCGTAAGCCTTGGACGATCCCCTTATGCGGGGATTCTTGATGGACGTTCTGTAGAAGATGAGCTTGCCGTAGATGCCGCCCTTGAACTGCTGGAACTGCAATCGTTTGCCGATCGGACTGTGACAAGCCTTAGCGATGGGGAGCGGAGCCGCGTATACTTGGCCGAGGCCGTGGCGCAGCAGGTGCAGATTCTTTTGCTGGATGAGCCCAACGCCTTTTTGGATATTCCCCGCAGCCATAGGCTTTTCAAGTTGCTCAAAAAACTTGCGGCCGAACGAAATATGGGAATTGTGGTTTCTACGCATTCCGTGGAGTATGCCGAAAGATATTGCGATCGCATTATGGTTATTCACGGCGGTGTTGTTCGCGTAGAAAGTGCGGCCAGCGCCCGGGCAAGTGGACTTTTGGACTGGACTGAATCCGAGGGGTAATCTGGTGAGAACGTTTGTCTTTTTTAAGAACTTTATACAAATTGCCTTGTTGATTTGCGGGATAGTTCTTGTAGGTTGTGCCGGAAATAAAAATCTTGAGGCTTCGGTCGATAACGCCCACGAGGATCTTCCTGTTGGCAAGCGCCATTTTTTCTGGAAGGTTTCCGACGACAATTCTAGCCTGTGGGTTTTGGGCAGCATTCATTTTGCGGATTCGTCGTTTTATCCGTTGGATTCTGTTATTGAAACTGCCTTTGCAAACGCCGAAGAGTTGGCCGTAGAAATTGACCTGAGCGATGATTCTACCAGCAATGAGGTGGCTGCAAAGATGCTGCAAGATGGAATGCTCCCTAAGGGGACCACCTTGAATTCTGTGCTGCCGCGAAACCTGTGGAATTCGCTGGACAGCTTGTGCGCTGCCTGGAATTTCCCGATTGTGGCCTTGCAGCGCTTGCGCCCCTGGTTTGCAGCTACTACCTTGAGTGCTGTTGCCATTCAGCGCGCAGGCATTCAGGCTGAATATGGAATCGATGCTGTTCTAATGGACCGTGCTGCCACAGAAGGCAAGGCCATTGTTGGGCTAGAAACAGCAGATGATCAAGTGGGCGCCTTGTCGGGGGCAGGGGTGGGTTCTACTGCCGGACAGTCTGATTCTGCTGGCATATATTACCTAAAGACAACTTTGCGAGAAATTGCGGGGCTCGACTCTATGGTAACGCAGATGATGCGGGCCTGGAAAACAGGGAACGATTCCCTGCTACGTGTGGTAATGAACGAGGAATTCTGTGATGACCGTGAAGGTGGTTGCGAAACCGATTCCGAATCCGAAAAGAAATTGAAGGATGATTTTGAAAACCGGATCTACACCAGCCGCAATGCCAAAATGGCCGAGTCCATTGCAACGTTCCTGGCCGAAGATCGCAATGTGTTTGTAGTGGTTGGCGCCGCCCACTTGGCTCTTGACGAAGACAACGTTATTGAATTGCTAAGGCGAAAGGGCTTAAAGGTTCAGCGATTCTAAAAGAATCGCTTGCATGGTCGGGACGTGGGCCTTACTTTAAGTCTTTTACGTCGACGCCCAAATGATTGAGGCGGTTGTACAGGGCGGTTCGCTGCAACCCTAGTTGCTGTGCCGTATTGCGGACAGATCCGTTGTTCTCTCGAATCTTGCGCTTTAGGAATTCTCGTTCCTGGTCTAGCTGCTTATCGCGGAACTGGTCGTAGGTGTCGGCCTCTATGGAGGCTTCTTGAGGGGCAAAATCAAGGCTGTCGTCTAGCTGCAGGGTGTCTGCGGTAATGAGACTGGAAGATGCAAAGCAGATGGCTCTCTGAATTACATTTTCTAGCTCGCGAATGTTGCCCGGCCAGGTATGGTCCCGCAATTTTGTAAGGGCGTCGTCGGAAAGGGAATACTGTTCTTCGGGCGTCTGGTATTGCTGAATAAAGTAATTGGCCAAGTCTTCGATATCTTCTTTGCGCTCACGCAGAGGCGATATTTTAAGGGGGATGACACTCAGTCTGTAGTAAAGATCTTCGCGGAAGGTCTTGTTGCGAACGGCTTCTTTAAGGTCGCGGTTTGTTGCTGCGACAATGCGGACATCGATGTGCTTTGTCTTGTTGGCGCCAATGGGGCGGATTTCTTTTTCTTGAAGGACTCGCAGCAATTTTACCTGAGCGTGCAAGGGCATGTCGCCGATTTCATCTAGAAAAATGGCGCCTCCATCGGCCGCTTCAAATAGACCGATGCGTTCGTTTTGCGCACCCGTAAAGGCTCCGCGGACGTGTCCAAAGAGCTCGCTTTCAAAAAGATTGTCGGGAATGGCGCTGCAGTTTACGGTAATGAACTTGTCGTAAATGCAAGAAACCGCTCGTGCAATAAGTTCCTTGCCGACGCCTGTTTCGCCTTGGATAAGAACGGGGCCGGTGTGAATAATGGCGCGTTCGACGGATTTGCGTAGCTGCTGCATGGCGTCGCTCTTACCAACCAGATGACTCATTCGCTCGTTGAATATCTGACGGGCGCTGTAGATGTCCTTAAGCTTGGAAATCTTACTCATCAGGTGAAGCCTTACGGCATCTACAGAAAGAATGATGTCGTAAAGCTTGTTTGAAAGATTGCCGTAGTCTTCTGGATTTTCTCCGTAAACGAGAATCTGGGAGTCGGGATACCTTTCACGGATATCTGCCAGGGCCTGGGTGTTCTGATCCCCAAAGGAATCCAAGTCCCAAATGACGATAGGGGCGAGGGCCGTAACAGACTTTAGCAAGGCCGTTGCAGCTGCTGGTGTGCTGGCAATATGCAGGCTCACGTCGAAATTCACCGTAGAGAACACATCCTGAATGAACAGGGATGTTGGTGTTTCCTTGGTGAAAAAATCGATGAGCATAATTTAGATATGAATTATGAATTACAAGTTATGAGAATTGATCGTTTTATAGCGGGACGGCTTGTCGAAAAAAGATTCTATTATCTCATAATTCATAAATCATAATTCGTAATTGCAAATAGGCTTTGCCCTATTTGCCCAGTTCCTTACTGCGTTCGGTGCCTGCAACCACAGCCTTCATGACGGTGCTGCGGAAGGCGCCTTCTTCGAGAGCGTTGATGCCTGCGATGGTGGTGCCTGCGGGGGAGCAGACCATGGCGCAGAGGTCAGAGGGGCTCTTGCCGGACTGCTTCACCAGTTCCACGCTGCCTTCGATGGTGCCGAGGGCGAGCTTCAGGGCCACATCACGGGTGAGGCCGGCCTTTACGCCGCCGCGGGTAAGAGCTTCGATGAATTCGAATACGTAGGCGGGGGCGCTGCCAGAAAGACCGGTTACAGCGTCCATGAGGCTTTCTGCAACGCGGCAGGTAACGCCGATGTTGCCGAAGATCTTTTCTGCAG
>JAKSIG010000050.1 GCA_024398955.1 Fibrobacter sp.
TGACATTCTGCTTGTAAGGCAGACGCTCTGAACCAGCTGAGCTAATCGCCCGAAAAGGGTTGTTCAGTTTTACTGAACGTCTTTCTTATCTTCTTTCTTGCCCTTCCAGAGAATTCCAAGAGGAATGATAACCAGATAGGCGAGGCAGAGAATAAGAGGTGCAATCGTAAGGGAAACCGGGTTTTCTGCAGGGCCTGTAGCGAGGCAGATGAATCCGATGACCAGCAGGATAACTCCAAGAGCAATAAGAAGAAGATTCTTTTTTGTCATGTGTCACCTACCGTTTCACGATTACGAAGCCAAATATACAAAGTTATAGAATCTTGTCAAGCCCAATTCCACAAAAAAATAAAAGTTTTTTTGTTTCAGCGATGTTCCAAGGTAAATGAACACTTAGGGCTTTAGCCCTTAGTGAGAATTATCTACCCTGTGGACGCGCGGTTGCCCCTTGCATTACTTTTGACCTGGGTATTTCACGCGTGTGTGATAAGCACCATCCAAACTATTCAAGAAGGCCTTTTCTAGCTTGGACAGTTCCTTGATAGACAAGTTACACTCGTTAAACTGCCCTTCCATAAAACGCCCTTCGATGGTCTTGTGAATCATAGCAGACAACGTTTCAGGAGAAGTATCCGTCATAGAGCGGCTTGTAGCCTCGATAATATCTGCAAGCATCAAGATAGCGGTTTCTTTACTCTGGGGCTTGGGGCCCTTGTAGCTAAAGTCTGCGATATTGATGGTCTGGTTATTCTGATCGGCAATTTCCTTAGCCTTGTGGTAGAAGTACTGGATTGCGGTAGAACCGTGGTGTTCACGAATACCTGCAGCCACCAAGTCGGGAATGTTGTATTCCTTGGCAAGGTTTGCGCCCTGTTCTACATGGCCCACAATGATCTTTACAGATTGAGCAGGGTCAAGATTGTTGTGCGGATTCACGCCCTGCTTCTGGTTTTCTGTAAAGTATTCCGGACGCATAGTCTTGCCAATATCATGGTAAAGTGCCATGACACGAACCAGCAAGGCATTCGCGCCAATACTGTTTGCCACCTTTTCGGCCAGGTTAGAAACCTGAATGCTATGGTGGAATGTACCCGGAGCGATTTCAGAAATTCTCTTAAGAGCAGGGCGATTAAAGTCTGACATTTCCATAAGTGTAAGAACCGTGGTAATGCCGAATAGACGTTCAACCAAATGGATCAGAAGCACAGAGGCAAGTGCCGAGCAGATAATCACGTTTGCGCCGCCCACAATAAGGTTCTGGTAGAACGCTTCAATCGAAAGACGGTTTCTTAGGAGGAAAATAACACAAATTGCGGCAGCCATTGCCAATACGCCAGAAATAATTCCCCATACAAACTGGGCTCGATAGCGCATTCTTGCCAAGGGGTAGGCAGCACCAAAAGTTACGCCAAAAGCACAGACAGCGGCAGCCAAGTCATAACCGTTCAGAACGCCAAAAATCAAGGCGGAGAAGGCGCTAAAGGCAAACCCCAGACGTCTGTCATAAAGAACTGTTGCCGTAACCGGAGCAAGTGCGAATGGGTACAGCCACATCGAATCGAAATTAGACGGCAGCATAGTCAATTCCGGACGATTCAGGGTTCCAGACAGGTTGTGAACCAGCCAGAATGCACCCAGCTGCAAAAGGACCAGTGCTGTAAAGCTCCACAGCTGACGGGCGCTCTTGAACATGCTTCTAGAAGGAGCGTTGTAGAAGAAGAGGAAGAACAGCGTAATGATGATTACGAAAACAAGGGCGTTACCGTAAATGGCAGTAAAGGTCTTGGAGTTTTCTTCTTTCTGCTGTGCTTGCTGAAGAGCATCAATCTTTTCGAGAATGTCCTTAGTAATGGGCGCGCCCTGAGAAACGATTTCCATGCCGCGGGGAACCATGCCCTTAATGAGAGTCACCTTGTTGCGGGCTTCTTCGCGGCTTGCCATGGTCTCTTTTTCCAGGTAGAAAACGTTAGGCATCATAAAGACAAACAGAGTCTCGTAGAAGGCGCTAAGCAAGCCCTGCTCATTAGGGAAGCTCATCTGCAGCTGAGCAAAGGCTTCGTCGATACGGCGACGGAGGGGTTGCACATTGCTGACTTCCACCGTAGAGGTTTCGTTATTCTTTAACAGCGTAATGTTGGGCTTGCTGTAAATAACGTACTTAAGATCCTGCAGGTTGTAGTTGTCGCGATAAAGCTGGGCTGCGGTTTCGGTGCTTGCAAGCAGGGTGTTAGAAACGCCTTTCTGCAACATCTGGTTAAACACAGAAAACAAGGAATCGCGACCTTTTGCATTCTGGCTCAGGGGCTTAATGGCAGAAGTAGAAATACGCTGCTTTAGCACTTCGTAAATTCTAGAAGCCTGCACCACCTTGCTCTGTACAGTGGAATCGCCGCCTTCTACAGAGCTAGCCTGGCTAATCTGAGCCTGCAGGGAGCCGTACTGCGCCAGCTTGTGAAGGAACACTTTCAGGTCTTCGCTAACGCGGTTTGTTTCGTCGTTGTTGAATTCAAAAATTGCATTTACCTTTTCGGCGGCACGAGTCTTTTCGGATTCAATTTCCTGCTGGGACTTGGGCACTTCGAAGTTGATAGGTGCAATAATGGTACGGGTACTGACCTGACCTAGACGAGGACGCTCAGCCTGTAGGGCGATGTTCTTGTCGGGGAACATAAAGATTGCGGCTGCGACAACGAGTACCCAACCGATAATCAAGTGAATCTTCAGCTGCTTTTTCGTCATGGTCTATTAAATCCTTTTAATGATCTTTTTGCTGGTAGGCAAGTAGGATGTCTTTTACCAAGTGATGGCGCAAAACGTCGGTAGCGGTAAAGTCTACCTGGGCGATTCCGCGGATGCCCTTCAGGATTTCCATGGCATGGACTAGTCCTGACTTTTGCCCCTTGGCCAGGTCCACCTGAGTGGCATCGCCTGTAATTATGGCCTTGCTGTGGGGGCCTAAGCGGGTGAGGAACATTTTCATCTGTTCGGGCGTAGTATTCTGGGCTTCGTCTAGAATAATAAAGGCACGCTTTAGAGTGCGACCTCGCATGTAGGCGAGGGGAGCCACTTCAATGGCTCCAGATTCTTCGTAGCGGCGCAGTTTTTCTGCGGGGAGCAGTTCGGCAAGGCTATCTTGAATGGGGCGCAAATAGGGCGCAATCTTTTCCTTAAGGTCTCCCGGCAAAAAACCTAGGGATTCTCCAGCTTCCACTGCCGGTCGAACAAGGCAAATGCGTTCGGCCTCGTGACGTTCTAGACTTGCAACAGCTAGCGTTACCGCAAGGAAGGTCTTTCCGGTTCCCGCAGGGCCCTTGGCAAAAATCACATCGTTTTTTTCGACTGCCCTTACCAGTTCGGCCTGAGCCTGCGTCTTGGCAAACACAGAAACTCCAAAGCGGTTTCTGAACATGGGCGTGCTGGGTATAGAATCGTCCATAGGTTCACCCAGTTCAATGGGGCCAAGGAGTCGTTCAACCTGTCGAGCCGTAATGCCGCCACCATTTTTCGCTGCAATCTTGAGCTGGTCCAAAACGGCAAAAACACCGGCAATATCCCCATGAACAGGTTTGCCGTGTTCGTCAAGATCTTTTGATATAATGGTCAGGCCCGGCAGACGGGTCTGTATTTCAACGGAAAAACGGCTCTCCAGTAATCGGAAAACCGCTTCATTCTCGCCCGAAATCGTACGTTTCAGGTCGTCAGACAAGGAATAGCGCTGTATCTCGCTCATTCAATGTTCTTGTGGGAATTATTCAGCAGCAGAGTCGTCTGCAGTGGACATGCCCAGCTTGTTCTTGGCTTCGAAGATTTCCTTACGGAGCTTGTGGTTCTCTTCGGTAAGAGCGGTTGCTTCCTGTTCGGTCTTCTTCAGCTTGTTTTCGTCAATCTTTTCCTTAGGAGGAGCCTTCTTTGCAGCGCTTGCAGAGGTTTCTGCCGGGGAATCAGAATCATCGTATTCATCATCGCTTCCGCCGTTAGAACCAGCACAAGCAGTAAACATGGCAACAGTCATAGCTGCAACAATCAGCTTCCAATTCTTAAAAAATTTCATTTGTTCAGGCTCCATTTTAGTCTGTGATGGCTAAAATCTATATATTTTGCGATTAAAAGTATGTAAAAAACGTAAATTTATGGCGAAAAAAGCCCATTTTTAGGCTGTTTTTTTTGAAATCGAGGCTATCATGTCTATTTCTAGCGATTATTCACAGGTTTTTATCTCGTCTAACGACTACAATTCCGTAAGTCTATACAGAAAACGTCGCCAGGCAATGCTCAAGGAGCTGGATTCATTCTGCGTTATTGCCGGCATGTCTATAGAACCGGGTGGCGAAGAGGCCTTTGTACAAACCTGGAATAAAATGGTTCAGGAACCCGCCTTTGTTTACCTTACAGGTATCAATCAGCCAGGCTGCTATCTTTTATTAGACCCTAGGGACTCAAGTGAAGTTCTGTTTGTACCCGAAAAGAACCCCTTCAAGGAATTCTGGAATGGCAAGCGACTTGGCTATGTAGAAGGAAACAGCGATGTTTCCAAGGTTACGGGTATCAAGGACGTTCGCCCTTTAGATGAACTGTGGGACACTATTGCAGAACGGGCCCGCAAAAAGCCCAATCCCGGTTATGCCTACGCCTTTTACTTCGAGAAATGGCCCGACGACCACAACGACCTGTTCCGTAAAGAAATGAAGAAAGCCCTTGCGGCAGAAGGACTGAAGGGATTCAAGATCAAGAGTTGCGCAGGTCTTCACTGGAAACTGCGCCTGCCTCTGGAAAAAGAAAGAATTATGGACGCCTGCAAGGCCCAGAACATCACCGACGAAGCCTTCCGTGGCGTACTCGGGCAAATGTCTAGCCTTAAGAACGAACGTCAGCTGGGCCTGTTGCTGGATTACGAAATGCAAAAGCGTAGCGATGGCGACCTGGCGTTCCCGACCATCGTTGCCGGGGGCGAAAACGCCTGCTGCCTCCACTACGTAAAGAAGGACGAACCTTTGCAGCAGGGGAACCTGGTACTGTTGGATTTCGGTATTCGCTACAATTCACTGCATAGCGACCTAAGCCGCACCATTCCCGTAAACGGCAAGTTCAACCTGCTACAGAAAATGTTGTACGAAATCGTACTGGACGCACAGACAGAATACCAGAAGTCTGTTCGTCCTGGCGTATCCCTCAAGGAAATCGGAAATATCCCCTGGGACTTTATAATGACTGCGCTGGAAGACCGCCTGGTCAAGGGGGCCAAGGGCAAGTTCAAGCTCCTTTACGACAAGCGCCCCCATGGGGTAAGCCACTTCATTGGCGAACAGATTCACGAAGGAGAGCCGGGAACCCGTTCCCTGGATGTCACCTTGGTTCCGGGAATGCTGATTTCGTGCGAACCGGGCCTTTATGGCGAATTCTGGGCAACCATCGGCGGCAAGAAATTCCACGAGAAAATCGGAATCCGCATCGAAGACGACCTTCTGATTACGAAGGATGGTTTCCAGAATATCTCAGAAAACATCCCAAAATCTGTAAAGGATTTGGAATCTTTAATCCAATAAGTTTTTCTTGTTTTTTTATAATTTCAATAAGAAATACAGTTTTCTGTTGTTAGAAATTTTGAAAAAGGAATTGTCATGTGGAATGTTAAAGGCGCAACTCGCTACTTTCTGTCCATTTTAGCAACAACATTTGTTCAGCTTGGCGTATTTATTTACGCGCAAAAAATTCTGGCGGGTTCTTTTTCCGACGCTGCTGGTATGACCTGGCAGACTCTAATGCTTCAGGTGTTTTTTGTAGCCCCTTACATACTGATGGTCTTTTTTGCGGGTTTATTCACCAATAGATTCTCAAAGAACAAGGTACTGGCCTGGTCCTCGCTGTTTATGTCGGCCTTTGTAATAGCCCAGGCCGTTCTTGTAACCTGCGGCTGTCCTCGAGTGGCTTTCTGGCTTTCCATTGGCTTGAGTAGCGGTTTTGCCGTCCATAGCGCAGCAAAGTACGGTATCCTTAAGGAAATGTTTGGCGTAAAGAATTTGAGCTACGCCAATGCCCTTCTTCAGATTTTTGGACTTGCAGGCGTGATCATGGCCTCTTGGCTTGTGATTGTGGGCGTGAACCTGATTGATAATGAAGCGCTCCAGTCCTATGCCGCTGTTCACCACATTACTTCCCATTCCATTGTGATTCCTTGGCTCCTTGTAGGCGTCAGCGTCCTGGGAACCATCGCCAGTTTCCTGATCCCGAAGGTTAAGTACGAAAACAGGAACGTGAACATGTCCAAGGTCAAGAAGCACTTGAGCCTGGGCTGGCGTGTTCCTACACTCCGTGGTTCCATTATCGCCCTTGCCATGTTCTGGGCCTTTGCGCAGGTCTTTGTTCTGGTATTCCAGGATGTGTCCGGCTCCAAGGTCATCAATATGTTCCAGGACTACATGATGTTTGCTGCCGCAGGCCTTATGGTGGGGTCTATTTTTGCAGCAAGCCGCTCCAAGGACTTCATTGAAACAGGATTCATTCCCATGGGTATGATTGGCGTATCCGTATGTATGCTCTTTATGCCCATCATGTCTAACCCGGTTGCCCTGATTATCCTTTACTCCTTGACTGGATTCTTTGGCGGTATGTACCTTGTTCCTGTAAACGCACTTTTGCAGTACAATACTCGCCCCAATAATTCCGGTTCTGTACTTGCCTTTGCCAACATGATCCAGGCGCTGGTCCTTATTGCATTCCTCCTTGGTTATTCCGCTATTATTTCTTATACGGAGATGGACCACAGACTCTACTTCCTTGGAATTGCAGCCATTTCCCTGATCATATTCGTATGGATTATGTCAAACCTGCCTCAGGCTTTGGTACGTTCTGTATTGCGTTTGGCGTTCTCCCGCTACCGCATTCGCGTCGTAGGAGTCCAGAATATTCCTAATGAAGGTCCCGTACTTTTGGTCGGTAACCACCACAGCTTTATTGACTGGGCTATGATCCAGATGGCTTCTCCCAGAGCCCTGGTGGTGGCAAGCAACAAGGACCATTTCGAAAAGTGGTACCTGCGAGCCATTCTTAAGCGTCTTGGCATTATCCGTATCGATAGCAGCAACCCAAAGCCAGCCATGGATAAGATTCACGAAGCCCTGCTTGCAGGTAAGGCCGTGGTCATGTTCCCTACGGGCGAAGTTTCGAAGTCTCCTCACGTGGAACCCTTCAGCCTGGATTATTCCTCGGCAGTCGAAGGTACCGAAGCCTCTATCATTCCGTTCTATATCCAGGGCTTGTGGGGCACGAACTACAGCTATAGCGGCTCCGACATGTACGCTTCTGCAGCAGACCGCACCGTGGTCGTTGCCTTTGGCGATTCTATTCCTGCCGATACGAATCCCGATGAAGTCCGCCACATTGTCCGTAAAATTTCTATCGAGGCGTGGGCTTATGCAACGAACTTCTACAAGCCCATTGCAGAAACCTGGCTTCGCACCTGCAAGAAGTATGTAAAGAATGGTCCTGCCATCTACAATCCCGATGGCGGTCATTTTTCGGGTTACAAGCTCATTGGCGCAGTCATGGGATTCCGCGGGCTCCTCAAGAAGAAGCTGGCGAAAAACGAAGTGAACGTCGGCATCATGCTTCCGCCAAGCCCTGCCGGCGTTATTGTGAACCTGGCCCTTTGGACCTTGGGCAAGACCAACGTCAACCTGAACTACACTTCTTCTGTAGACAATGTAAAGTTCTGCTGCGAACGTGCAGAAGTTCAGACAGTCATTACCAGCCGCATGTTTGTACAAAAGCTGAAGGGTAGGGGAGCCGACTATAGCCAGATCGCTTCAGACAAGGTTCGCATATTCTATGCCGAAGACTTGATGAAGGAAATTCCCAAGGCAAAAATTGCGGCACACCTGCTGTTCTGCGCTGTCATTCCTACTTGGCTCATCAAGCTTCTGTATTTCAAGCGCTCCAAGCTAGACGACAACGCTGTTATCGTGTTCAGTTCGGGCTCCGAAGGTACTCCTAAGGGCGTTGAGCTGACTCACCGCAACATGATCGGCAACATGCACCAGCTGGCTTGTATCCTGAACATTAGCCGCGGCGACGTGATGCTTTCTGAACTTCCGCTGTTCCATAGCTTTGGCCTTACCGTAACTACCTTGCTGAACCTGGTTGAAGGTTGCCCCATTGTGGCGGTTGCAGACCCCACCGACGTAAAGACCATGGCCCGCGTCTGTGCAGAATTCCATGTGACTTGCCTGGTGGCAACGCCCACCTTCCTCCGCGCCTTTACCATAAGCCGCTACGTGCATCCCTTGGTATTCAAGTCCATACGCTTGATTATTGCTGGTGCCGAAGCTTTGCGCCCCGAACTGACTACTGCATTCCGCATGAAGTTCGGTAAGGAAATCTTCGAAGGTTACGGCTGTACCGAAACCGCTCCGGTGGCTTCTGTTAACAGCGAAAATACCTTGATGAACGACTATACCACCATGCTGGTGAACAACAAGCCCGGCACCGTGGGCATGGCCCTGCCTGGTACCCAGTTCCTTATTGCAGACCCCGATACCAACGAACCTTTGCCCGTAGGCGAGGCCGGCATGATTCTCATTGGTGGTTGCCAGGTGATGAAGGGTTACCTGAAGGATCCTGAACGTACCGATAACGTTATTGTGAAAATTGATGGCATTCGCTATTACAAGACTGGCGACAAGGGCAAGCTGGATAGCGATGGCTTCTTGACCATTGTGGACCGTTACAGCCGCTTTGCAAAACTGGGTGGCGAAATGGTCAGCCTTGGCGCTGTAGAAAAGAAGATTCAGGATACCCCGGTTCTTGAAGGATGCGATTATCTGGTAACAACCGTTCCCGATGCGGCAAAGGGCGAAAAGATCGTCTTGCTTTATCAGGGCGAAAAGGAACCGTCCCAGGTTCTTTCTGAGTTACGAGCCTCCGACTTCCCGCCGATTATGCTTCCGTCTATCGCCTTTAAGGTGGAAAAGGTTCCCAAGCTGGGTTCTGGCAAGGCAGACTTTACCACAGCCAAGAAATTGGCCAAGGAATTGGTCGAAGCAAGATAGGGTAGGGAGAACAAATGGGTGATACCGTTAAATTAGGCTTGACTCCGGTAAGAACCGGCCGGGCGATTGCATCTGTCATTGCCTTGCTCGGCATGCTGATGCTCTTGATTCAGCGGGTTCTTTCAGCAGTTCTTGTAATGGCAAAAGAGGGCGTAGGTCTTGGCCTGACCCGCTACAACAATTTCACAGGACGTTTTGCCGCCCAGAATTTTGCCGAAGACAAGAAGCTTCTGCGCCTACTTAAAGACGTTCAGGATCTTTTGCCAACAGCAGAAAGTGCCCTAACGGTATTACTTGTTTTTTCTATCATCTTTTTGGCGGTCGCTCTTGTAGGCTTGGCGTTCCCAAAGCAGTTTGTTCACATTCTTGTGGCTTTAAAAATTCTGAAATGGGAAACAGGGGAGCCCGAAAGCCTTCAAGACAAAGCCAGCCCTCGTGAAGTGCTAGAAACCATTGGTAACGTTCCTTTAAAGAAAATTGCTGCCCCCGTAGGGATCGTTCTTGCAATAGTCATCGTTTGTCTGGGTATCGCAACCTGCAAAGGCAAGGTAGAGGCAAGTTCCATCGAAGGGTCCATCGACGACATGCAGCAAAAGGCACTTTCCTACATCGAAGCGCAAAAAAAATACTTCGCAAAGACCAAGAACATCGGTAACGCATCGGCCCTGCAAATGACCGACAGCCTATCTACCGATGCCTTCGACATCCAGGTTACAGCAACTCGTTTCAGCGCCGTTTCCAAGGTTCCGCTGGCAGATTGCCCTGCCGGTAGCCGCTGGCAGGTTTCTTCTAGCACAAAGGGGCTTTTTAGTGTAGAACTGCAGCTTTATCGCGGAACACCTAAGGATTCGAACTGCGTAAAATTGACCCCAGACTTCAAGAAATTGGGCAAAAACGCAAACTGATAAATGCACATTTAAAGATACTTTTATCTTTAAATACGCACATTTCGTCCATTTTCGGTAACAAATTCTTCTGAAAATCGGTTCATTTTTTTATCTTTGCGCCCAAAATTAAACTTAAAATGGAGGTTTACAATGGCTAATGAAGAAGTAAAGAGCAAGTTGAAGGCATTTTTTATGTCTGACCTGGGCGTTGATGGCGATGTCCTGAACTACGACACCCCGCTTTTCGGTGAAGAAATCGGCCTTGATTCTGTGGACTCCCTGGAAATCATCTCTTTCGTAGATAGCAACTTTGGCGTTTCTATGACTGGCGTGGGTAAGGAACCCTTCCAGAGCATCGACACCATTGCCGACTTTATCGAATCTCACAAGTAATTAATCTGATTTCCGGATTCATCTTTTATGACTTCTAACGATTGCCGCTGTGTCGTTACCGGACTTGGCGTTATTTGCGCTGTCGGTAACAATGTTGAAGAAACTTGGAGCAATGCCCTGAATTCTGTTTCGGGCATTCATAAGACAACCTCTGTCGACACCAAGAACTGCTATGCAGACTTGGCTGCCGAAGTGAACTGCGATTCTTTGGACGAGATTGATTCTCCCGAAGAAAAGGATCGTGCATCCAAACTTTGCATTAAGGCAGCAAACGAAGCTTTAAAAGATGCAAATCTGGAAAATTTCAACGATGACCAGCGTGTAGCCGTAATCATCGGTAGCTGCGTTGGCGGTGTTCTGAGCGTCGAGCATTACCACCAGAATGGCCGCAATGCCAACGACATTCCCAAGATGCCTATTGCATCTATCGCTTCCCAGGTTGCAGAAACCTGCGGTGCCGGTGGTATCGTTACCAACGTGGCCAACGCCTGTGCTGCGGGAACCATTTCTATTGCCCTGGCCTGCGACCTGATTCGTTCTGGCCGTGCCGACGTGGTTATTGCCGGCGGTGCAGATTCCTTTGCATCCGTTCCTTATTCCGGCTTCCTCTCGCTGCATGCGCTAGACGAAAACGGCTGTTCTCCCTTTAACCACTGCAACGGCATTACCCTGGGCGAAGGCGCAGGTATCGTTGTGGTGGAATCCTACGAACACGCCCAGAAGCGCGGTGCCAAGCAGTACTGCGAAGTTCTTGGTTCTGGCGTTACAAGCGACGCCCATCATATTACCGCTCCTCGCGAAGATGGCCTTTGCCTGACCGAGGCAATGAACCGCGCCGTTAACAATTCCGGCATCAAGAAGTCCGACATCGGCTACCTGAATGCTCACGGCACCGGCACCGGCAAGAACGACAATGCCGAAATCAACGCCTTTGGCAAGTTCTTTGCCGAAGAAAACCCGACCATCAGCGTCAGTTCAACTAAGGTAATGACAGGCCACTGCCTGGGTGCCGCCGGAGCTATCGAAGCTGTATTCAGCATCAAGGCCCTTACAACAAATACAGTGCTTCCCACACTCCATTATACCGCCGAAGATTCCGAAGCCCTCAAGGCCAAGGTAGGCCAGATGGACTTTGTGCAGAACACTCCCAAGGCCAAGGAACTGAACTGCGTTATGAGCAATAACGTAGCCTTCGGTGGAACCAACGCAAGTATCATCTTTAGCAAGCAGCCTGGCGAAGTTGTAAAGCATGAGGCCAAGAATCTCGTTGTGACCGGTATCGGCATTGTTAGCCCCCTGGGTAATTCCAAGCAGGCTTACCTCGATGCAGTAAAGAACGACGCCAAGCCCGCAAGCGCATCTGTCCAGTCCACCATCACCAACGATGACTACAAGGAACTGGGCATCAAGATGGCCTTCTACCGCAAGCTAGACAACCTGGGTCAGCTTCAGACGGTTTCTGGCGTACGTGCCCTGCAAGATGCAAACTTTACCGTAACCGAAGATAACGCCAAGGAAGTTGGCATTATCGTGGGTACCAGCGAAGGCGGTCTTGGTTCTACATACGATTTCGAAGAACTGATTGCAGAACAAGGCAATGCCAACGGCAGCGCCTTCAAGTTCCCGCACACCGTTTATAACGCTGCCGGTGGCTACCTGTCCATCTGCTCCGGCATCAAGGGCTACGGCGTTACCATCACGACAGGTCCCGTATCTGGCCTCGATAGCATTGGCTATTCCATGAGCGTGATCAACAACGGTCCCGAAAAGGCCATGATGGCAACTGGTACCGACGAAAATCTGCCCATCATTACAGAATTTGCACAAAAGCTAAACGTTGCAGCCGATAAGGTTGTAGCACCCTTCGACAACGCCGATGGCTTTGTGGTGGGCGACGGTTCCGTCTCCCTCATGATCGAAGAAGAAGGCTATGCCAAGTCTCGCGGTGCCAAGGTCTACTGCCGCGCCCTGGGTTATGGCAATGGCCGTAAGAACGTCAAGTTCGGTAAGGTTTCAGGCTCTGGCGAAGCTCTTGACTTTGCCATCAACGACGCCTTGAAGGATGCAGGCCTTACTGCTGCAGACATCGATGCAGTCTGTGGCTTTGCCGATGGTTTCAAGACTATCGATAACATCGAAAAGGAATCCCTGGCCCGCGTGTTTGGCGACAGGCTTGCTGCTCTTCCCGTATTTGAAGTCAAGGAAAGAGTGGGCGAGGGTCGTGCCGCTTCTGCAACTCTTGCTGCCGCCGAAGCCGCCCTGCTGCTCTCTGGCGAAATGGAAAGCGATTCCGCATACTTTATGGCTAACGACGGTTCCGTTTCCAAGAAGAACGTTGCCGCCGCTGGCTTGAACAAGGTTCTGGTTATTGCCTTTGCTGCCGGTGGCTCTTACAGCGCCGTTGTCTTTGGCAAGTAATTTGTCTGGGAAAGGAGATTATGATGAAGGTTGCTATTGTTACTGGAGCCTCTAAGGGTATCGGCAAGGCTTGCGCCCTGCGTCTTGCCCGCGATGGCTTTACTGTTGTTGTAAACTATTCCAGTTCCGACGAAGCTGCCGCCGAAACCTTGGACCTGATCAAGGCCGAAGGTGGCGATGGCATGGTCTATAAGGCAAATGTGGCTGACCTTGCCCAGGTTAAGGCAATGGTTCGCGATGTCTTTAAGGCATACGGCCGCATCGACGTCCTGGTGAACAATGCAGGTATCGTTCGCGATCAGTACCTGCTTGAAATCAATCCCGAGACAATGGACAAGTGCATCGACCTGAACGTAAAGGGTTACATCTACTGCGCCCAGACCGTGGGCCTCAAGATGTTCAAGCAAAAGTCTGGCGTCATCATCAACATGTCCTCTGTCAGCTCCAAGTTTGCCTTGCCTGGTCAGTGCGTGTACAGCGCCACCAAGGGTGCGGTAAACTCCCTGACTCAGACGCTTGCCAAGGAACTGGGCGGCTGGGGCATTCGCGTGAACGCAATCGCTCCAGGCTTTATTGCTACCGACATGATTGATGCCATCCCTCAGGAAACCCGCGACGGTTACCTGAAGAACATTCCCCTGAAGCGCTTTGGCTCACCCGAAGATGTGGCCAATATGGTTTCGGCTCTTGCTTCTGACCAGTTCTCCTATGTAACTGGCCAGGTATTCGTTCTGGACGGAGGTCTTTCTCTATGAGTTCCATGAACATTTTTGAAATTAGCGAAAAGATTGCACAGCGCCCGCCCTTCCAGATGATCGAGAAGGTTACGGAACTTGTTCCTAATGAATCCGCAATCGGTATTAAGAACGTTAGCGTAAACGAGCCCTACTTTATGGGCCATTTCCCCGGCACGCCCATTATGCCGGGCGTTCTCATAGTGGAATCCTGTGCACAGCTCTGCTCCCTGGTTATCGAAAAGCAGCCCGAAGATCTGGATGACAAGCTTTATGTTCTTTTAAAGATTGATGGTTTCAAGTTCGTTAAGCCCGTGATTCCTGGCGACCAGCTGGAAATTGCAGTGAACAAGACCAAGGGTGGCGGCATTATCGTTGGCTTTGATTGCGTGGTAAAGGTAAACGGAAACCTTCACGCCAAAGGTAGCCTAACCTTTACGACTATTCCCAAGGATTCTCTGGGCAAGTAGGTCTCGCATTGAAGCGCTTTTTGAAGTTGTTGGCGGAACCCTTTATGCAGTTGGCAGTATGGGCTGTCATCTACTCGGTTCGTGCATACTTTTTTATTGTGTTCCGCCCCAAGGTGATCTTTACCGATCCCTCGGTTCAGTCCTACAAATTCAAGGAACCCCGCATCATCATTGCGAACCACTGTTCTCCTTGCGACCCCATTATGCTACTGTCCCTGATTTTTCATAACAGGAATATTGTAGTGGCAAAGGACTGGTTCCATCTGAAGCAGTTCCACTGGATTCTTACCCGAGTTCACGCCATTCCCTGCGACCGCTTTAACCTGGATACAGAATGGGCATTGATTGCCAAGAAGAATCTAGAAGCGGGGAAGTCAGTGATTATATTCCCCGAAGGCAAGTGCCGTACCGATGGCTGGATGAACGAATTCAAGTCCGGTTTTGCCTTTTTGGCCCGCAGCACAGGAACGCCTGTGGTCTCTATCGGCCACGACGGTACCTACAAGCGGGGCCACCGCACTACTCTTGTATTTGGCGGCGAAGAAAAGATCGAACGTGTCAAGGGCATACCTTCTTCCCAGCATTTGGCAGAACGTAGCGAATACTTCCGCCAGAAAATCTGGAAGCTGAAGCAGCAGGCCCAGGGCAAGGACGTTAATGCAATTCTGCCCCCTCCGGCAGAAACTCCTGCCGACCCCGAAGAGCTGGAGGCCGCAACATGAAGACCGGTCTCGTTCTAGAAGGTGGTTCCCGCCAGACAATGTTTAGCGCTGGTGTTCTTGATACCTGGATGGACGAGAACATCAACTTTGACTATGTGGCCGGCGTTTCTGCAGGGGCACATGCCGCAACCAATTTCATTACCCGCCAGCAGGGCCGCTTGCGCTTTATAATGCTCCCGACCCGTCTGCAAGAAGGCAAGAAGTGGGCCAACAAGTTCATTGGCATCCATAAGGAATATTACGCCCTGAACTATGATGCCGCCGACGGCAAGATGCCGCTGGATTTCGAGGCATTTTGCAAATCCAAGATTGAATGCGAAATCGGCATGACCTGCTGCGAAACAGGCCGCCCAGAATTCATGTCCGAAAAGAGCGACAAGAAGCGCCTGCTGGACCTGATCAGCGCCAGCTGCGCATTGCCTATGCTTTTCCCCATGGTGCAGATTGGCGACAAGCATTACGCCGACGGCTGCATTACGGTGCCGGTCCCTTACGAACGCGCCTTCGAAAAGGGCTGCGACAAGGTGGTTGCGCTTTCGACTCATTATCCTGGCGAAGCGGTTACCGACTTCCGCAAGTATCGTGCAGTTCTTAACCCCATGTACAAGCGCAAGTATCCTGACCTGTTCCGCGCCCTTATGGTTCGCCTCAAGCGCTACGACAAGATGTTCCTGGAAATGGAAAAGCTCGAAAAGCAGGGCAAGTTGTTCTTGATTCGTCCCGAAATTGACTTGTGCGACCAGTTCGACTGCAGCATAGAAAAGATGAACGAATCCTACGACCACGGTGTAGAATATGCCAAGCGCCGCATGGATGAACTGAAGACTTTTTTGGAACAATAGGGGGAACAATGTCCGAAAAGAAGAAAGTGCTTGTGATGGTGGCTAGCCCCAAGAACGAACGGAGCGGCACCCTTGTTCCGACAAACGCCTTTGTAGAAGGCATGCTTGAAGGCGGCGAATTCGAAAGCGAATACATCTACATCGATCGTATGAACATCAAGCCATGCCGCGGTTGCCTTAGTTGCTGGGGCCGCCCCGATGGCAGCTGCTTTATGAAAGACGACGACGTTCCCATGATCCGCAAGAAGCTGGAAGACGCCGACGTTGTTATCTGGAGTTTTCCGCTGTACCTGTTTGGCGTTCCCGGCCAGATGAAGTGCCTGATGGACCGCATCGTTGGAATGGTTCACCCCTACATGGGGCAAAAGCTCGACGACCCCGACGCCATGAACAAGCCCATGCACGGCCTGCAGAACCAGAAGCCCGGCCAAAAAATCCTTTTGCTTTCTAGCTGCGCCTGGTGCGACCTAGACGTGGTTTACGAACCCATTGTCAAGCAGTTCAACATTATTCTTGGTGCCGACGGTTATACCCTGGTGGCCTGCCCCCAGATGCGTGCGCTGCACCATCGTGGTGGAGAACGCCGCCTGAAGATGCTTCGCGACAAGTACCGCAAGGGCGGTGTCGAAATGGCGCAGACCGGCGCACTCTCTAAAGAAACGGTGGACCTGCTGCAAAAGCCCATCTTTAGCGACGAGGCCTACAAGACTTTGGTGGTGGAATTCGTGACCCACATGTTCGACCGCGACGATAACTTCTAAGGTCTTTACACATTTTTAAACAAAAATCTGCTTTGACGGGTTGGGTATCCAACCCGTTTTTTGCGTATTAGGTTATATTCATAAAAAAGGAATTTTATCGAAACGAAAAACGTTTAAGGAAAAGGGTATGTTTGGGAAAGGCTCGTTTACCAAGACCGCAGTCTTTATAGGAATTTTAGGAATGGCAGCCGGTGCCGCTACCTGGAAACCGGTTTGTGTTAATGCCGGCCATACGCTTTTGGCGAGTTCCGAACATTTTGAAATTTGCAAGAAGGCAAAGCACGACGATGGTACCGCCAACAATGCAACGTTGGATGCGACCACGGCTCAGAATGCCCTGAAGACTCTGGAACACATCTTTTCGGTGTACCATGATTCCATTGCGTGGATGTACCCGCAGCCAAGCAACGCCAACGAGAAATTAAAAAGCGTCGCTTACCTCTTTGAAGATTCCAAGATGGGAGCCCTCTACGGCGGTGCCAATACGGAAGGCTGCGTCAAGAATGCAGCAGGGAAGGATGAATGCTCTCCGGGCCTGTGGTTGGGTTCGGGCGCCTTCAAGGATTTGTGGGGTCTGGCTCATGAGTACGCTCACGGCTTGCAGAGTGTTGCCGGCTGGATGGGTTCTAACGCAACCTCTGGCTGGATCTGCGAATCCCACGCCAACTGGATGGCCCATCAGGTGAATCCTACCGACGCTCATTACTGCTCTGAGGCACTGATTAACTTCCCGTACCTGTATTACGGCTCTACCCGCGACCGCTATTGCAACTGGCAGTTCATGGAACACCTTAAGGAAGAATTTGGCGGTGGCTGGAAGGGCGTGCAGGCCGTAAATCGCATGTGGATGAACAAGATCAACGATGGGGAAGCCGGTTACAACACTCAGACGCCTTTTGACGCTATGATCGGAGCCTACGACTGGAAGTACACAGACCTTACGGAACAGCTGGGCAAGTTCGCCATGAAGAATGCCACCCTGGAATATGAGGGAGCAAAGAAGGCTCTTTACAAGAAGACCTGGGGCGATTACGAATTTGCCACACGCAGGACTACCGGCTGGGGCGATATTTACCGTAGGCACGGCCGCGTGACCATGCTGAACGAAATGCCCTCCGCAGATTCGCAGGAAGGTGCCGCGGGTGTGCTGGTTGGTTCCGCCGCGGGCGTCACTTATCAAGTTCCCAGCTATTGGGCTCCGCAGCGCTTTGGATACAATCTGGTTCGCCTCTATCCTGACTCTGCAGGAAAAGTTTCCGTGAAGTTCCGCGGAATTGTGCAGGAATCCAAGCCAGCCGCCTACGGGTGCAAAGGCAACGAATCTTACTGGGAATGGTCCGCACAGTCCAACAAGTGGGTGCAGAAAAAACTCTGCAATCTTTCGCCGGATGTAATGCCCGACCCGGGCTCCAGCTGGACTGTTGGGCTGGTGGCCGAAGGTGCCGACG
Source organism: Fibrobacter sp. (assembly GCA_024398955.1). GTDB lineage: Bacteria > Fibrobacterota > Fibrobacteria > Fibrobacterales > Fibrobacteraceae > Fibrobacter. The sequence goes on from JAKSIG010000050.1 coordinate 17,720, forward strand.
GCACTCCCCGCTATAGCGAAATGAAGTCTGGTACGGCCTTCAATCTTGAAATTGAAACCAAGGCAGACGATAAGGCTTTATGGCTTACAGTAACTGCAACGCCTAAGGACTTGTACACCATTACCTGGGACCAGTTCTACTATACCATCTACCGCTATCCGTACATGATCCGTATGGAAAACGGCAAGCCCGAGGGCTATGAACCAAACGCCTGGAAACCTGCGGGCTATAAGGCCGGCAGTGGCGATTCCGAGGGTACGGCAACCGGCTTCAAGCGCCACGAAAATGGCGGCGGCTGGGTCAGCACCAAGGCAAATGTGGCTGCAACCGTTTACGTAGGCCCCGATGCTGTGGTTAACGGCGGAACCATTAGCGGAAATGCCCGCATCGAAGACTTTGCCGTGGTGAACGGCGGAACCATTGGCGGTAAGGCAGTTGTCCGCGGTCGCGCTCTGGTGACTGCAGGCACAATGGGTGACAACGCCGTGCTAGAAGACGACGCCTGGCTTGTAAGCGGTAGCATTACCGGCAACGCCAAGGTGGGAGCCCTCTCAATTATCGTGAATACAACCGTTACCGATGACGCCCAGGTTCAGGGCGTAATGTGGGCCGTTGCCGACAAGAAGTTGAGCGGAACCGCACAGCTCCGTGGCGACCTTGAAAACAACTTTACCAAGGAACTGACTAAAGGCGTATTCTATGGCATGGTAGATGACGGAATGCTTAATGACGCCACCTACGGAGCTAATTTTGCGGAAGCCCCCAAAGAAGCAACCGCAGACTTTAGCAGCGCCAAGTGGTATGCCATTGACGAAGACAAGGTGAACGTGCCGGAAACGCCCGACGAACCCGGCGACGTTACAGAACCCGGCGAAACAGAAACTCCAGCCGACTCCAGCGGCACCCTTGTCAAACAGATTCGCCCGGCGGTTCCCGCAGTTCTAAACCGCGCCAGGTACGACATCAAGGGACGCGTGCAGAATCTAAACGGCCCTCGCAGCCGTCGAAACAAGTTCTATCAGCTGTTCTAAAAACGCAACCCCTTATAACATAAAACAGAGCCCGGTGTTGTACCGGACTCTGTTTTTATAAAAATTGCATTTGATTTTGTGCTTTAAATAAGTCGCAAAATTACTTGCACTTAAAGCCCTGCAGTTCTAGGCCAGCCTTCATTTCGGCGTAGGTGGACTTGCGCTGCATATTCATGGCCTTAATGAAGGGGCTTTCGTTTGCGGTGTGCAATCTGAAACCAGTGATGGTCTCTTCTACAGTGCCCTTGCCACTCTGGATAAACATCTGCTTCAGCTGATCGCGGCGGCCATCCATTTCGGGGGGAACAAACACGTCGGTGACCAAATCTACATTGTCGATATGGTCGTCGGTAATCACAAGATTCATGGTTACGTGATTCTGGATACCGCTGAACTGACCATTGGTAGAGCAAGAAAGCTTCTGAGTGCCGGTCTTCTTGGCCTTTGCGGGCTTTGCTGCGGGCTGGGCCTTGGGAGTGTACTGCAGAGCGGCAAGCAAGTCTTCTTCGCTGGCAGCACCCTGAATGCGGTTCACGATACGGCCATCCTTAATCAAGAAGAAAGTGGGGAAGGCCTGGATGGGCAAGGTATTCTTGATCTTCTGGACGTTTGGTTCGTCAAAACCTACGGAAGCCACCTTCACGTCGGGGTACTTCTTGGCAATATCGATGAGGGTGGGGATCATGATCAGGCACGGCGGGCAACTGGAAGAGAACACGTCCAGAATGGTGGGCCTGTCGGTGTTCATGATTTCCTTTTCAAAATTGCTGTCATCTACGCGAACGATCTTGATGACTTCATCCTGGGCGGCCTTAGCAGGCTTTGCAGCTTTTGCTGGAGCGGCGACAACACTGGAGAATGCGCCCATAGCGGCAATCATTGCGACCGCACTTATAACAGACTTAAACTTAAAACACTTCATAAAAATCCCTTGCTTAACGCAGAGCAGTATAGAAATTTTTTTTGCCATAGGCTAGGGCTATAGTGAACGCCGCCCGAGACGAAAACGAAAAATTGCGATGCACAAAAAAAGCCCGCGGGCATAAACCTGCGGACCTTTCGAATGGCACGTTCTCGCGCCTATTAACCTTCAACCTTCGGAAGCATAGCAAGGCTCTTAGCCAGGTCTTCGTCGGTGGGGATGTAGTCGTTCATTTCACCGTCGTTGAACTTCTGGTAAGCAACCATGTCGAAGTAGCCGGTACCAGTCAGGCCGAACAGAATGTTCTTGGCTTCGCCGGTTTCCTTGCAGCGGAGAGCTTCGTCGATAGTAGCGCGGATAGCGTGGCTGGATTCCGGAGCCGGCAAGATACCTTCGGTCTGAGCGAAGAGGCGGGCAGCTTCGAACACCTTGGTCTGTTCCACGGAAGCAGCGCGCATGTAGCCCTGATCGTAGAGTTCAGAAAGGATGGAGCTCATGCCGTGGTAGCGCAGGCCACCAGCGTGGTTTGCAGACGGAATGAAGCCGGAGCCCAGAGTGTACATCTTGGCCAGCGGGCAAACCTTACCAGTATCGCAGAAGTCGTAAGCGTACTTACCGCGGGTAAGGCTGGGGCAGCTTGCAGGTTCGATAGCCAGAATATCGTAGTCAGCTTCGCCGCGGAGCTTTTCGCCCATGAACGGGGAGATAAGACCACCCAGGTTAGAACCACCACCTGCGCAACCGATGATCATGTCGGGCTTCACACCGATCTTCTTGAATGCAGCCTGAGCTTCCAAGCCGATCACGGACTGGTGCAAAAGAACCTGGTTCAGCACGGAACCCAGAACATAGCGGTAGCCTTCCTGAGTCACAGCAGCTTCAACAGCTTCGGAAATAGCGCAACCCAGAGAACCAGTGGTGCCCGGGAATTCTTCGTTGATCTTGCGGCCAACGTTGGTGTTCATGGAAGGAGACGGAGTAACGGAAGCACCGTAGGTGCGCATCACTTCGCGGCGGAAGGGCTTCTGTTCGTAGGAGCACTTCACCATGTAAACCTGGCAGTCGATGCCGAAGAAGGCAGAAGCCATGGAAAGAGCGGTACCCCACTGGCCAGCGCCAGTTTCGGTGGTCACACCCTTGAGGCCCTGCTGCTTGGCGTAGTAGGCCTGGGCGATAGCGGAGTTCAGCTTGTGGCTGCCGCTGGTGTTGTTACCTTCGAACTTATAATAGATGTGAGCCGGAGTGCCGAGAGCCTGTTCCAGGAAGTAGGCACGAACCAGCGGAGACGGGCGGTACATCTTGTAGAAAGTACGGATGTCTTCGGGAATTTCGATATATGCGGTGTCGTTGTCCAGTTCCTGCTTGACCAGTTCGGAGCAGAACACGCCTTCCAGTTCGGCAGCGGTCATGGGCTTGCCGGTACCCGGGTTCAGGAGCGGTGCCGGCTTCTTCTTCATGTCGGCACGAACGTTGTACCAAGCCTTCGGCAGTTCAGATTCTTCCAGGTAGACCTTGCAAGGTCCGTCAATCTTCAGGGAGGAGCAATTACGCATATTAATCCTTTTGTTAGTTAAAAGCCGTTTTTTGCAACCGAAAAACTCAAAAAAGCCTGAACTTCTCCAAAACTCGCTGGATTTCTCGGGATTTCAAAAATTAACGCCTATAATTTACTCAAAAATTGCTCGAATGAAACGCAAATTTCCTTATTTCTTTCAATTTTTAAAGGAAAAAATGATTTTTTCATTGAACTTACATTGTTTGAAAAAGAAAAACCCCGTTCAAGTTGAGCGGGGTGCTTTATTAGCTTTTACAGCAGGCCGTGTTGTTTAAGGATTGCGGCGTATTTGTCGGCACGGGCTTTTTCAGCTTCCTGCTCTTGTTTAATTGCGGCGAGTTCCTGTTTGTTCGCTGCAAGCTCCTGCCTATTGGCTTCGATGGCTCGCTTTTGCTCGGCAATTTCTTCTTCTTGCTGTTTGATCAATTCTTCGGTGTACTTGCGTGTTGAAATTGCGTCGAGTCTACGGCGTTCTTCCATTTCCTGGCGGTAGGCTTCGATTTGCTCTGCACTGAATGCCATAAGATCCTCGTACACGTCT
>JAKSIG010000051.1 GCA_024398955.1 Fibrobacter sp.
GGTAAACGTCGCCAAGGCCCATGACCAAGTAGTCAGCGTTCAGCACGATGTTCTTTACATCGGCAATGGAATCCAGGCCGTTGACGCGGCGGATAAATTCGATATTGTTGGGGCAGCACCAGGGAGCGCCGGGGCGAACGGTGGTGACGTACTTTTCGATAGCCACGCGAGTTTGCGGGTCATCCCAGGAGAGGGGCAGATAAACGGTACGGGTGGGAACCTTGGTGACCTTGTTCTTCTTCAGGTGTTCTGCAAGGTCAGAGAGCTTTGCAAGCATTTCGCCCTGACGGATCTTTGCAATATCGTAATGGATCTGGATAGAGCGAATACCCGGAGTAACGTCAATCACTACATCGGCCAGCTGTTCCTTGACGGCGAGCATCCAGGCGTGTGCGGTAAAGCGGAGACGAAGGTCGATAATGGCGGGGCCAAATTCCACCAGCACATAGTTGTCGCCATCGGCACGAACAACGATGTGTTCCATTTCGCTTTCCTTGTGGAATTCTGCAATAATGGGAGTTACCACAGGGGCGGCAACGAGAGCAGGAATTGCAGCGGATGCAGTAGCCACGTTAGCGAGGTTTGCTTCACGAGCCAAGCGAATTTCTTCGGCCTTTTCTGCAGTCAGCGGGATGAACTTTACATGGTCACCGCTACGGAGCTGGCCCATCTTCCAGAGTTCAGAAGATACGATGGTGACGGGGCAAGCAAAGCCACCGAGGCTGGGGCCATCCACACCCAGGATAATGGGCATGTCACCGGTAAAGTCTACGGTACCTACAGCGTAGGCGTTGTCGTGCAGGTTGGACGGATGAAGGCCTGCTTCGCCACCATCGGGGCGAGCCCACTTGGGCTGAGGACCGACAAGGCGGATACCTGTTCTAGAAGAGTTGTAATGGACTTCCCAGTTGGCAGCGAAGAACGCATCGATATCTTCCTGAGTCAAGTAATCAGGAGCACCATGGGGGCCATACATCACGCCGATTTCCCACTGGGTGGTAATCTGCGGGAGGGCTGCTTCTGTGGGAACCCTAGGTTCCGTTGCTATGGCGTTACCGATGTGGAGAATATCGCCTGCAGCAAGGGCACGACCGCCGTGGCCGCCGAAACCGCCCAAGGTAAAGGTAGACTTGCTTCCCAGATAATCGGGAACATCGATACCACCGCGAATGGCCAGGTAGGCGCGCTGACCCATTTTGGTAATGCCGAACTTCAGAACGTCGCCATCATGAACTTCCACAGGAGTGTTCTTGGGGCATGCCGCACCATTCAGCTTTGCAGGAAAATCACCGCCCACCCATGCGATTACGGTATCGGTATGGAAAGCGAGGGAACATCCGGAAAGAGTCATTTCGATGCCAGCGGCATCTTCGGCGTTACCCACAATCTTGTTTGCCAAGCGGAAGCTGTAGTTATCCATAGGGCCGCTAGGAGGAATACCTACATCCCACAGCTTCAAACGACCCGGATAATCCTGGACTGTAGTCTGGAGGCCCGGAGCCAGAACTTCGAAGATCTTGTTTTCGTACTTGTAATCGTTCAGAATCCAGGTGGAAACCTTACCGCTAATAAAGTCGTCCATTTCAAGGACATCCTGAAGGAGCTTGATGTTGGTTTCAAAACCACAAAGCTTAACCTGTTTCAAAGCTTCACGAGCCTTAGCGATGTTATCGTCACGGTCAACGCCCGCAACAATTACCTTTGCCAGCAGAGGATCGTAGAAGGCGCTGACCTCGGTACCGCGGGAAACCCAAGTATCTACGCGGATGCCTTCCGGGAAGGAAACTTCCGTAAGGAGGCCGCTGGAAGGGCGATAGTTCTTGCCCGGATCTTCGGCGTATACGCGGAATTCCATGGCATGGCCCTTGGGAGTAAACTTCGCACCAATTTCGAAGGGACGAATGCCTGCAGCCTGCTCGATCATCCAACGAACAAGATCAACGCCGAATACAGTTTCGGTTACACCATGTTCCACCTGCAAACGAGTATTCACTTCCAGGAAGTAGAACTTGTCATCCTTGGCGTCGTAAATAAATTCTACGGTACCTGCAGAACGGTACTGCACACCTTGTACCAGGCGAAGTGCGGAGGCGTGCAGAGCTTCGCGGGTCTTTTCAGGAAGGCAGGGAGCCGGAGTTTCTTCCACAACCTTCTGGTTACGACGCTGAACAGAACAGTCGCGTTCACCGAGAATGACGGCGTTACCTTCGCCATCGCCGAACACCTGGACTTCTACGTGGCGACCACGTTCCACATACTTTTCGACGAAGAGTCCCGCATTCTTGAAGTTGTTTTCGCTAAGGCGCTTGATGCGGTCATAGCTTTCGCGAAGTTTTTCTTCGCTGTGGCAGATGGACATGCCAATGCCGCCACCGCCTGCGGTACTTTTCAGCATTACAGGATAGCCGATCTTGGCTGCACCGGCTGCGGCTTCGTCAACGCTGTTCAAAAGGCCTGTACCCGGAACCAGAGGCACACCAAATTCTTCTGCAAGTTCCTTACTGCGGTGCTTTAGACCGAATTCAATCAGCTGCTTGGGAGTGGGGCCGATAAAGGCAACGCCGTTTTCTTCCAAGGTCTTTGCAAATTCAGCATTTTCACTTAAGAAGCCATAACCCGGATGCACCGCTTCGGCACCAGTCTGCTTAATGGCGGCCAAGATAGCATCCACATTTAGGTAGCTATCCTTGGCGGCGGCAGGTCCCACGCGAACGGCTTCGTCAGCCATCAAGACGTGAGCGGCAGTTTCGTCGGGATCGGAATAAACCGCCACGGACTTAACGCCCATTTCCTTAAGAGAACGAATCACACGGCAAGCAATTTCGCCACGGTTCGCAATCAATACTTTCTTAAACATATTTCTGTTCCTTTTTCAGTCACGCGTTTTTTTCGCGTCCTAATTCGGAACCCGCCTTGCATCCATTCAAATGCCGCGGAATTTCCACACAACAATTTTGAAGCTTTACAGCTTACTTCCCCGCCATCATGCAAAGCATCCGGGAAAGAATGCCACTCGGATTTTCCAGTTCCGTTAGAATCGAAAAATGGTTATGGCCCTCTAGCAGGGAAAATGTTCCCGGTATACGTTCCGCAGCTCTTAGAGTTGCAAATTCAAGACTCTGACGCCTCAGTTCAGGAAGTTCTTCACTACCGCAAACAATGCACATGGGCTTATTCACAAGCCTAGATCGCATAGGGCTTAAAGTCACAATTTCTTCTGACTTTAACATCAGCTTTTCATTCAGGTAGCTTCTGGAAATCGGCTCCAGATCGTAAATACCGCTAATGGCAAGCGCACCCTGCACCCCATTCTCGCCAAGAACAGAAGCACAAAGATGGCCACCCGCCGACCAGCCAGATACATAGATTCGATTTGCATCAAATCCAAGTTCATCGGCTCGGGAACGCAGCACCTTAATAGCCGTACGGACTTCGTAAACGATTCCCGTCAGGGACATTTCAGGAGCCAGCGTGTAGCCCACATTCGCTACGTTAAATCCGTTGGCCAAAGGACCCGCTGCAAGAAATCGGAATGTTTCCTTGCAACGCATCTGCCAGTAACCACCGTGAATGAATACAAATAGCGGTGCCTTTTTATTACCACAGCTAAAAAAGTCAAACTTGTTACGGGGATTTTCGCCATAAGTCAAATCCATGGTAGACGCATACTGTTTTGCCAGTGCATCGCTACGCAAGTCAAAGCCTTTCAGCTGAATGGCGCTATCGGCAACGGCATTGGTATTGTCGTAGCCCGCATCCAGTTCAGCCTGGGTAAATCCTCTGTAAACAAGTTCGCTCATTTTACACCCTACTTGTCAAAAACCACCATACGAATGGGAGTGGGATTGTAATCATTGCAAGGGTTGTTCAGCTGGGAGCAATCCGAAAGCAAGAACAGGATATCCATATCCACGCGCATTTCGATGTACTTGCCCGGGCCAGAAATGCCGTCGGCAAATTCAAGGCGGCCAGCATCATCCAGAATCACCTTGGTAAAGAAATTCAGGTTGCAAGTCTGATCGCGCTTGCTCATGCCATAGTCTTCCAGCGTACGCACGAAGGTGTCGCGACAGCTATGCATATAGCGGGTCTTGTCCGTATAGCGAACGCAGTTGCCTTCTGCAGAGCATCCACTGCCAAGAGTATCGTGCTCGCCGCAGGTATCCGCAATCACTGTCAGCATGGGGTTGTTGCGGTTGCTGCGAATCACCGTACCCAATTCAATCATGGTGTTGGCCTGGGCGGTAATGGTGTTGTTGGCATTATAGCGTTCAGTCTTGTCGTGCTGATTATAAATCTGCACGTCGCCGGACTGGTTTCCGCAAACGTCGATCATGCGAAGAATCTGTCCCTTCTTCAGAGGCAGCATGTAACCGTCGCCCGCATTCACCGTCACATCGAAGACGGCGTCTTCAATCTTTTGAGAACTTTCAAGAAGTTTGGAATTCATTTTTTCATCTCTTTGCGACGAAGTCGCCATTATTAATCTTTCGTCTTTCGTCTGTAGCTCGCTTGCGAGCGTTCTCTCGTCTAAACTAGTCCCAAATCAGCATGCGGACAGGGGTCGGATCGTAAGCGTTGCAGGGGTTGTTGAGCTGCGGGCAATTGCTAACCACAGCCAGCACATCCATTTCAGCACGCATTTCCACGTACTTGCCCGGGCTAGAAATACCATCGGCAAAGTTCAGGTTGCCCTGTTCATCGAAAGGCACGTACATGAAGAAGTTCAAGTTATTGACCTGGTCGCGCTTATCCAGATTTTCGGTTTCCAGAAGGACCTTCAAGAAAGATTCGCGGCAGGCGTGCATATAACGCTTGTCCAGAGCGTAGCGGCAAGTGTTGCTTTCGCAGGAGCAGGCGGAGCCCAAAGTGTCATGGTCGCCGCAAGTGTCGGCAACAACAGTGAGCATGGGATTGTCATCGTTGGAGTAAAGCTTGGTGCCAACGCCAACGAGGCAGTTAGCCTGACGCTGTACAGTCTGCTGAACGCTATAACGTTCGGAAGGATCGTTTGCGTTAATGAACAGAGTATCTACAGCCTGGTTTCCCTTCAGGTCCAGAATGCGGAAGGTCTGACCTTTTTTAATCAGATGGAGCCAGCCAGCACCAGCCTGCACATCTTCAGAATAAACGGCATCTTCTTCTTTCAGTGAACTTTCAACATATTTTGTATACATCTTATAAATCCTTTTTTCGCGAGCGACGCTCGCCATTATTTATCTTTCGTCTCTCGTCTGTAGCGAAGCGTTCTCTCGTCTACAAATTGTAGTTTGCAGTGTTGATGTAGCCGCGGCCATTTTCCGGGCACCAGGTAAAGCAAGGATCGTCTGCGGGAGCTTCGTCGCAAGTGAGGAGCTCAACCTTCACGGGCTTGCGCAGATATTCCTTGGAAGGATTCAGGGGATGCATACCGGTGTCGATTACAACGAGAGTATCCATTTCGGCGCGGAGTTCTACGTAGTCGCCGGCTTTGGAATTGTTTTCGACGAAAGTCATCTTGCCGTCGGAAGTAACCACAACCTTGCTGAAGAAGTTTACCAGTTCGGTAAAGTCGCGCTTGGTCATGCCATGCTTGCCGATTTCAACCAGCAGGGAATCGTAACCGTTGCGGAAGAAATCGTTGTGGGCAGCCTGATAGGACTTTTCGCCAAAACGTTCCTTGATGAGACTTGCGTGGGTGCAGCCGCACAGAGGATCGTGCCAGCCAACGGTATCTTCGACAACACTGAGGAGGATGCGGCCCATATCGCTATAAAGGCAGCAGTTCTTGGCGATGCGGCAGATGTGCTGAATTTTAAGGGTATCGCCCAGGTTAAAGCGTTCAGTGAAGTTCTTGGCGTTGTAGCACATGATGCTAGCGTTTGCGCCACCTTCAATATCGGTAAGGCGGATTTTCTGGCCCTTCTTTACGATGCGGGAATAGTTCCAGCCGCCAGCAATTACTTGTTCACACAGTACTTTAGATTCAGACATTTTTAACTCCATTTTTGAATTTTTGCGATCGCTACTTCTTGGCGATCATGTTTACGATCTTGAATTCTTCTTCCGGTTCTTCCACCAGTTTGGGCGGGTGAATCAGCTGTTCAATATGCTTGCGCTTTTCGATGAATTCCGGCAGCAAGAAGCTATCCTTATTACGGGGACGTGGAACAGAATGCACATCCACCATTTCCTTCACCTTACCGGGATTTGCCTGCAGAGTCAAAATTCTGTCAGACAGGAACACCGCTTCATCCAAATCGTGAGTCACGAAAATAATGGTGATGTCGATGTTCTTCCACACTTCCAGCAGGTACTTCTGCATCTGGGAACGGGTCTGGGCATCAAGAGCGCCAAAGGGTTCATCCATCAAAAGCACGCGGGGCTGCGGGGCAAGAGCGCGGGCAATAGCCACACGTTGCTGCATACCGCCAGAGAGCTGCTTGGGGAAATATTCGCCATACTTTTCCAGGCCCACAATCTGCAGCCACTGTTCAGCAATTTCCTCAGCTTCACTTCCGTGGCCAATGGATTCCAATCCAAACATCACGTTTTTCTTCACGGACATCCAGGGGAACAAAGTGTACTTCTGAAACACCATGCCGCGTTCTGCGCTGGTGCCCTTCACCTTTTTTCCGTCCAGATAGAATTCGCCACCTGTAGCCGTTTCAAGGCCTGCAGCAATGCGGATCAAGGTAGACTTACCGCAACCCGAAGGACCGATGATGGAGAGAAATTCTCGACGGCGAACACCAAAGGAGACGTCATCCAAGACGCGGTGAGTGCCAGAGCCGTTAGTTTCCTCGAAGTCCTTTACAATGTGGCGGGCTTCCAGAATAATGTCTTCTGCGGGAGACACGTTCTTCATTTTTTCCATTTTAGAGTCTGCCATTGTAACGTTCCTTCAAAGCTTTTTCTTCTGCAGTCAGGCGGAAGCTGAACACATCGTCCTTAGAACCCACCATACGCTTGATCTTTGTACCCATACCGACGCGGCCATCTTCCCAGGCAAAGATCTTCTTGCCAAGCCAGGCGAGAATCAGGTCACAGCCAAGGCCGATAATGCCGAGAATCACGATGGCTGCGTAGACGTTGTCGAAGTTACGGTATTTAGCCTGCTGGTTAATGAACCAGGTAATACCAGAGCTAGTTCCCACCACTTCAGCCACAATCAGGTAAGTCCATGCCCAGCCCAAGAGGATTCGCATATCCTTGTACATCTTGGGAGCAATTTCCGGGAGAATCACCTTAAAGAGAATTCTCTTGGGAGAAGATCCCAAAGTGCGAGCAGCCTCAATCAAAGCGCCATCGGCACGGCGAGTCGTTGCACAAATCATGGGCACCTGTTGGAAGAACGTACCGATGATGATGATTGCAATTTTCGGAGCATCGTTAATGCCAAGAATCGCAACCGCCAAAGCACCAAAAACAGGAGCCGGAAAATAGCGGAAGAATTCAATGAAGGGGCCCGTCAGCTTTTCAAAGAAAGGGATGGAACCGGACAGCATTCCAAGAGGAACGCCTACAAGGCTGGAAAGAAGGAATGCCAGGAACACTATCCTCACGGAATGAAGAATGCTCTGGTAGAACCAGACATCTCCATCACGCTTAGGTTCCGTTTTAAATGCAGTAACCAAGGCCTTTGCCACCTGATGGGGTGCCGGCAAGTATGCAGGGTTGGCGCGAACGCCAGTCATGGGCTTTTCGCCCGCTTCGACTAGATTCTTGTTTTCTTCTTCGAAGTTAGCGCGATCGATTTCGTCGCCCGGCATACAGAACATGCTATCGCCAGCATCCACCACACGCATCAGCGGGTGATAAACGAAAGGCACATAGCTTACAATGCTCCAGGTCGCCAGGGGAATCACGAAGGAAAGAATGGCCAAAACCATGGACCACTTCTTCCCTACTGTCTTTTGAATTCCTACAGGATTAGTCATTTTTCTCCACACAACTTTTAAGATTTGCGCGGAAATCCTCTGCAGTTGTCAGAGAACTTCCCCGCGAGTTTTATTTACTTGCCCTTGTTAAAATCTTCGGTAAACTTGGGCATAATGAAACGGTTCACATCAACACTCTTGTCATAAACCTTGTTGTCTACGAAGAACTTGTCGACGATCTTGCTGGAACCATAGATGGAGTTGTAACCTTCGCCCTTCTTGAAGTACTTAGCAGATTCGCTCAAGCGCAAGAACTTGGTCCCGTTCATGAACTTGGAGTACTGAGCTTCAGAAATTCCCACACGGGCAGCAAGAATCTTTACAGCTTCATCCTTGTTGGCAGGGTCATTGAGGTAGGCCACAACGTCATCCCAGGCGGCAATCACCTTGGCCCATTCAGCCTTGTTCTTCATGAGGGATTCCTGAGAGACCACCAGCAAGTCGTAAATGATACCCGGTTCGTTGGCGCTGGTGTAAAGTTCCTTGGAACCCTTCACCTTCTCAAGAGCGTTCACGGAATGGGGAACCCAGGCCACCACGGCGGAAACTTCGCCGGATTCCAGAGTCTGTACAGCCTGATGAGTCGGCATGTTCACCAGAGTCACATCAGAAGGCTTCAGGCCATTCTTGGTAAGAGCGTTAATCAGGAGTGCATGAGAAAGGCAGCCAATTTCTACACCCACCTTCTTGCCCTTCAGATCCTTGATGGAGTTGATTCCCGGGGCACCGATAATCTTGTCGTTACCGTTACTGTAGTCGTTAATCAGGATGGTCACGTTACGAGCACCGGTAGCATTCAACACCATGGCATCACCGTTAGCCACGCCGACCGCATCCACCTTCTTGGCGGCAAATGCATCCATGGACGGACCGTAATCGAACCATTCCAGCTTCACATCCACATCGTGCTTCTTGAAAAAGCCCTTCTTGTCGGCAATTTCCCAGGCAGTCCAGCCCGGCCAATCGCTATAGGCAATCTTCAGCACCGGCTTCTGTGCGTAAACAGTCGCAGCCAAAGCCATAACGCCTGCAATCAAGAACTTGGAAATATTCATAGGGAACCTCTTTTAATGAAATGTTTTCGTTCCCTATAATGCAAAGGCCATGCCAAAAACAAAAAAACGGCGTTATTTTACAAAATTCGCCATTTTCATAATCTCATAAAATTCCCGTAATAATTCGGTAGCACCGCACTTTGTAAAATATCTTTATAAAGTTGGTTTTACATTTTCAGAATCTGTAAAAGTTTTAAGGTTATTATCATGACTTTAATCAATTTTCTAGGGAAAAATTCAAATTTTATTGATTAAATTAGAGTTTATAAAACACTTTTTGTAAGTGGCATGAGTTTTGCGAGATAATGTTCATGACCAAAGAAATCAAATCGACAGCACTCATCAAAAAACAGAATATCAAGAACATTAAAAGAATCATCCAAGAAAAAGGCTCCGTCACAAAGCCCGAAGTCGCCGAAAAGACCGGCCTCAGCGTCGTTACCTGCGGCACAATTCTTAACGAGCTTACCGCCGACGGAACAATCGTAGAGGAATCCCTCAGGCTCTCAAGCGGCGGACGCCCCGCCATGAGTTACCGTTTCAGCCCCAACGCAGGCAACTCGCTCTGTCTTTACGCCTACACAGAAAACAATAGTTCCTTTATTCGCCATCAGATTCTAGACCTTTCTGGAAACATCAAGGAAGTGGGAGTTAGTCAGGAAAAGTCCATCAACATCGATACACTCATTGCCGACATCAAAAAAATAGTTCGACCAGAATTAAACATCAAGGTCATCGTCATTGGCATTCAGGGTTGCATCAACGAAAACATCGTGGAATTTTCGGACTTATCTGAACTTAGCGGAATCAACATTTCCCAAGAAGTCCAAAAGGCCACAGGAATTCCAACCCACGTAGAAAATGACATGAACACTGTTGCGTTGGGATTACAGAAAAGTTTCGAGGGAAAAGGAACTGGCAGCGCTAAATGTTCCAGCAAGAATGTAGCCCTACTCTTTTTCCCAAAAGGACAAACACCTGCAGGCGGCTTCATTGTAGATGGCAACATCCTGCGAGGGTCATCGAATCTTGCAGGCGAACTTTCGTTCTTCCCCTTCAGTTTTAACAAGGATCACCAGCGAGTGGCCTTTGGCAACATCAGGCACGCCTTGCCCGTCATTAGCCAGCTGCTCATCGCAACAATCGTTTTTTTGGACCCCGCCGTTATCGTAATTACGGGCGGCCTATCCAACGATCTGGATTGCGAGCAACTCGTTAATTTCCTTCGAGAAAATCTCCACCGAAGTCAATTACCGAAAATTGAAATCCGACCCATTGTAGAAACAGAATACTTTGCGGGTCTTCACAGCATTGCTGTAGAGCACCTATTAGAAGTATAGCAGCTACTTCGTGATAATTCCCGAAGCAACAATTCCCTGGCCTGCGTACAGCACCAGAATCTGACCGGGAGCAGAAGCGAACTGGGGTTCGTCAAAGTGAACACTGATGCGGCCCGAAGCAACATCAAGTTCAGTAATGCGGGCGGTAGAACCCTTGTGACCCAGGCGAATGTGAGCCGTAAGCGGTTCCTTCAACAGCGGAGAATCCTCGGAAACCATCAGGTTCAATTCCTCGGCGCTCACATCCACACAGCTCATGACGCTACGGGGGCCAAGAACCACCTGGTTCTTTTTCACGTCGATACTTACAACAAAGTAAGGTTCAGGAAGGCCGCCAATGTTCAGGCCCTTACGCTGACCAATAGTGTAATGGATAATGCCGCGATGCTTACCCAGCACCTTGCCGTTCATGTCCACAAAGTCACCGGGCACTTCGTCAGACTCATCAAAAAGTACAGTATAGTCGCCGCACTCCAAAAAATCCTGGCTTTCCTTCTTGGTGGCAAAATCCACCCAGCCGATTTCTGCAGCCAAGGCCTTCACCTCGGTCTTCTTCATTCCGCCCAAGGGGAAAATCACCGTAGAAAGTTGCTCCGCAGTCAGGCGAGAGAGGAAGTAAGTCTGGTCCTTGGAATCGTCCAGAGCCGCATAAAGGAAGGGCTTTGCTGGATCTTCAAAATTCAAGCGGGCATAATGGCCCGTAGCAAAGTAATCGAATTCCACACCCATGCGGCGGGTTGCATCCTGCAGGGCGCGGAACTTGATATTCTGATTGCAGCGGACGCAGGGATTGGGCGTACGGCCAGCGCGGTACTCCGCACGGAAATACTCAATCACATGCTTCTTGTATTCTTCCGTCACAGAAACGGTGTAATGCGGAATGCCGAGGCGATCGGCAACAGTCTTTGCCTGGGCAATGTTTTCTTCTTCGCCAGGGCCAAAGCAGCCTTCACGTCCTTCAACATGAGGCATGTTCTTGATGGAACCATCCCACGTGGCCATGGTAATGCCAACAACTTCGTAACCTTGCTGTTTCAACAAGTACGCCGCAAGAGCGGAATCAACACCACCAGAAAGGCCAACGGCCACACGTTTCTTAGAAGACTGCATATCCATACCAAAAATATAGGTTATTTCATCAACCCTGGCAGAATACGCGAGCACATTATCTGCACATTTTCAAGAAGTACTGATGAATGCGAGTATCTTCGTTCAGTTCCGGGTGGAAGGTGATGCCTAGCTGGTTTTTGTAACGAACTGCAACAATTCCGCCCTTGGCTTCTGCAAGAATTTCAACGCCGTCGCGAACACTTTCGATGAGAGGAGCGCGAATGAACGTCATGGGGACTGTGACTGCGTCAGGTTTGTTCGTCGTTGGTTTTGCGGGTTTGTCCGTTGCCGGCATTGCGGATTCGTTCGTCGCGGTTTCAGTGACACCGCGGAAGGGCAGTTCTGCGAAAAAACTTCCCAGCTGGCGGCCGTAAGCATTCCGCTGAACCGTAACGGGCAAGGTTCCGAAATAGACGTTGCTGTCGTTGGAAAGTTGTTCCGCCAAAAGAATGAGGCCGGCGCAAGTTCCAAAAACAGGAAGGCCGTTTTGAATCATCTTTTGCAAAGGTTCAAACAAACCCAAATCCCGCAATAGCTTGCCCTGGACAGTGCTTTCTCCACCAGGGAGAATCAAGCCGTCGAAAGGACAGCCCGATTCTGCGGGAGACTGTTCCGCGCATGATGATACCGCGCGGGGTGTCAAATCGGACTTCTGTCGGATTTCTACGGTTTCCACGCCAAGCTTAGTGAGGATCTGTTCGTGTTCAATGAATGCACCTTGCACCGCGAGCACGCCAATCCGCAACCGCGCAGAAACTTGCGCGGACTTTGATTCATTCATTACTTACCTCTTTCAGCCATGAGCAGGGCGATTTCCTGTTCGTTGATGCCCACCATGGCTTCGCCCAAGTCTTCGGAAAGTTCAGCGATGAGCTTCGCATCCTTGTAGTTGGTGACGGCCTTTACGATGGCCTGGGCGCGCTTCACCGGATTGCCGGACTTGAAAATACCGGAGCCGACGAACACACCTTCGGCGCCCAGCTGCATCATGAGAGCTGCATCTGCGGGAGTTGCAACGCCACCGGCAGCGAAGTTCACCACAGGAAGCTTACCGTGGTCGTGAACGTACTTCACCAGAGCGTAGGAAACCTGAAGTTCCTTGGCGCGGTTGTAAAGTTCGTCTTCACGCATGGAGGTGAGGCGAGCAATTTCCTGCTGCATCAGGCGCATGTGGCGCACAGCCTGCACAACGTCACCTGTACCCGGCTCGCCCTTGGTACGGATCATGGAAGCACCTTCCTCAATACGGCGGAGAGCTTCGCCCAAGTCCTTGGCGCCACAAACGAAGGGCACCTTGAAATCACGCTTGTTAATGTGGAAAATGTCATCGGCCGGAGAAAGGACTTCGCTTTCGTCGATGTAGTCAATTTCAATGGCTTCAAGAATCTGGGCTTCTGCAAAATGACCAATGCGGCACTTTGCCATCACAGGAATGGAAACCGCATCCTGAATGCCCTTAATCATCTTGGGGTCACTCATGCGGCTTACGCCACCGGCAGCGCGAATGTCTGCGGGGATGCGTTCCAGAGCCATGACGGCGCAAGCACCTGCGGCTTCCGCAATCTTTGCCTGTTCCGGAGTGGTCACATCCATAATGACGCCACCCTTCAGCATCTGGGCCAGATTCTTGTTTAATTCATATCGTTCTGCAATATAGTTCTGTTCAGACATGGTTTACTCCTATTTATTATTTGAATTACTTCGCCTTTGTCACTATCATTCGAATTGCTTCACCTTTGTCACTATTATTCGAATTGCTTCACCTTTGTCACTATTATTCGAATTGTTTCGTATTTGTCACCCCCGACCTGATCGGGGGTCTGGCTTTAGACTACAAGATGCCCAATCGAACCGAGAATTTCCTTTTTCAGACCATAAATTAGGCATTCAACTGACCTTTTTAAATATTCAATTTTCTATTATTTTAACAAGTCCAGATTAAGGTCAGATTATGCTCAGTTACGACATCAAGAAAGCGGATTCCGATTCCCTGTACCACTACCTCTATAAGTGTATCAAGAAGGACATTCTTTCGGGTGTTCTCCCCGCCGACGAAAAACTGCCTTCCAAGCGGCCTTTTGCGGTACATCTTGGCGTCAGTGTCATTACGGTGGAAAATGCCTACGCCCAGCTTCTGGCAGAAGGATTTATCTACACGGAACCACGCAAGGGATTCTTCGTTTCTGCCATCGATACCGGCAAAACTTTTGGGCACCTGCAATCCGCGACTCAGGCCAACCTAAAACAATCCAGGGAAGCACAAAATTATTCCGAGGACCAATTCAGCAATTTTTATAAAAACAGCATTGGAAAGCCTGCGTCCCCCCAAAAATATCTGGCCGATTTCGTCAACAACCAGGTGGATCCAGAAAGTTTCCCCTTCTCCACTTGGGCAAAAAACATGCGGAAAATCATCTGCGAAAATCAGAAGGAACTTCTGGAGCCTTCGCCGTATGGCGGCCTCATGGGTCTTCGCAAGTCCATCGCAAAATTTCTGCGCGGTTTTCGCAACATGGATGTGGACCCTAGCCAAATCATCATGGGCGCAGGTACAGATTACCTGTACGGCCTGCTGGTACAGCTTTTAGGTTTCGACAAGAAGTACGGCGTAGAGGATCCGGGCTACAGCAAGATTTCAAAGATCTACCGCAAGATGAATGTGGTCTGCAACTTCATCCCTATGGATGCAAGCGGAGTCATCATTGACCAGCTGGAAGAAACCTGCACCGACGTCATTCACATTTCGCCATCCCACCATTTCCCTTCGGGCATCGTGACGCCAGTAAGCCGCCGATACGAACTGTTGAGTTGGGCCGCAAAATCCAGCAACCGCTACATTGTAGAAGACGACTACGACAGCGAATTCCGCATGGTTGGCTCCCCCATTCCCGCCATGAAAAACATCGACGTCATGGACAAGGTCATCTACATCAACACCTTCTCCAAGACTCTCACGTCATCAGCCCGCTTCAGCTATATGGTGCTGCCCAAGCCTCTGGCCAAGAAGTTCCACGAGGAATTTTCCTTCTACGCCTGCACCATTTCCACGCTGGAACAGTTGGCTCTCGCGAAGTTCATCGACGACGGTTCCTTCGAAAAGCACATCAACCGCATGCGCAATCTGTACCGCGGCCGCCGCGACACCCTGCTCCATGCCATAAGCAAAAGTAAGCTATCACATCTTGTAGAAATCTCCGAAGAAAACGCCGGCCTGCATTTCATCATGCGAATTCAGACCCGCCTAAGCGACGAGGAATTCTGCAAGCGGGCAGAAGAAAAGGGCGTCCGCATCGGAGCCCTTTCGGATTACTACACTGAAGCTAGCCCCAGCGAGCATCAATTCATCATCAATTATTCAGCCCTTTCATCCAAGAAACTGGACAAGGCGCTGAACGCGTTGTACGAAGTAGCGGTATCCTAGAAAGTAATAAAAGCCCTCAGTTCAGAAAACCGAGGGCTTTGCATGGTTTAGTGGATGGATATAGGAACTGTTTTACCAAAAGCCCTTACAAAGTAACGGCCAGGAGCACGAACATTCATTGAAGCTTTGCCTGCCACTATCTGTGCAGTTGCGATTATATGTCCCATAGAGTCAAAAAGTTGTATGCGTCCATCGCGACCTGCGGAAATTTGCACTTGAAGACCAGTGGTCACAACGGAAATTTTTGGGGTGATTCCGTTCATTACAAAACCTTGAGTGTTGTCGCTGCTAGAGGACGCAATCTCCTGCTCGCTGCTGGAGGAATCTATGTTTTTTTCAGAGCTGGAAGAGACAGCAGTTTCTTCGGAAGAAGACGATGCGACGATAGTTTCAGAGGAAGAGGATGCTGCTTCGGAGCTGGAAGATTCGACCTTAGGAGCTTCGGTAGTAGTTACGTTAGCTAGGAACGGTGCGGCATAACTTGCAGAACGCCAATCGGCCATTTCGTAATCCGTTATATAAATAAAGTTTGTCTTATTCTTTTGAGCGCCGCTATACTTGGAATCAAATGCCTTGGCATCCTTCGCGCCACTTGGATCATAAGATTTGATTTTGTTATAGCCGTAGATTTTGGAAGGGGTAAACCAGGATGCTGCCGCCGGCGTGGTGTAGGAATCCGTAGAGGTCCACAAATAGGGAGTCACGTCGCTAGCACCGGTTTTGGACTGGTTGGTGTAATTGTCGTTTTGGGTCATGTTGCGACCGCCACACATAATCACAAAATCCGTGTAACCGCTGGGTTCAACACGGTGCCCCTCGAAACGATTACTTTCTACGTAGCCCGAAGCACCGTTGTCGATGATAATACCCGCAATGGGATCATTTTCCACAGAGGTGTTGGTGCGGTTATAGTAATTGCTGTAAACATGAGCGGAGCCGTTTCCGATTTCTGGAAGGCGACGGACACAACCTTCAAAAACATTGAACATAACGCTAGTGCGGTCTTCCTTGGTTACGCCATTCTGGGTGCCGTAAACCAGAGTCCAGTAACGATTCTTCATAATGTTGTAGGAGACGGTCACAAAGTCCGGACTGCGCTTCATATCACTGGCATTGTAGGGCGTATTCACCCACACGAACTTTCCCACTTCGGTCACACTGTTGGTAAGTTTACTGATAAAGCTATTGTGGTCAATCCAAACATTTTTTCCAGAATAAATGGAAACCACAATGCGATCCTTTACATTAACCACTTCAAAATCCAGATTCATAATGACGATGTTATCGCTTGCAGGGTCGTAAACCGCATCATCCTTGGAAGCGCGGTAACCATAGGCGTTGTTCTGGAGCTGAATGTCACTTAAAGTATTAGCTTCATAGGAACCGATGAGGGTCTTATTGTCGCGAACTCGAACCGTCCCTTCTTTCTGAAAATCCAGATTGGCTGTCAAAACGATGGTCAAAGGTTCTTCTGCATTCAGGTAATTTTTCAGCTGTTCATTGGTGGAGGCAAAAACGGTCTTGCCCAAAAGTCCGCCAATGGTTCCAGCCTTTATACCTTCATCTACTTTTGCGTTGGCTGCAAAACCTTCAAGGCCATTCAAATCCAAGCGCCATTTCTGTTCGCCCTTGCCGCTATAAGTTGCCAAAGTAACGCTGTTTCCTGCGGAATTAAAATTTAGGGCCTTTCCAGACGAGGCGTTGGTCACTTTATAGTAAAGATTCTGTCCAATAAAATCCTTTTCCACACCTTCGATTTTCCAATTCTGGCTTGCGGCTGATCCTTCGTCGGCCAAGCGTGCAGTATCGCCATCTGCAGTGACGTATCGACCGGTAGCGGCATTCTTAATCTTATAAACGCCATCTTCCACGTATTCGATTTGCCAAGCTTCATTCTTGACGCCGTTGGTAATCCAGGTATTCAGCGGAGAGCCGCTTGACATACCTGAAATATTCAAATTACGATTGGAATCATGCATTCCAAAACGCACATAATTTACCGGATAAGTTGCGGCAAAAGTCAAGCCAGCCGCTGCCAGCCACGTGGCAACACCCAAATAACGTCCCATAAAACACACCTTTTTGTAGCACGGACATCCGCGCTTACAGAAACAAAAATACCTCCCGCCGTAGCGAAAGGTAAGGGTAAAGGAATTTTCCAGTTGTCCACAGACAACCGGGGACTTGTATAGTATTTTTACATTGGTGGCGGAGTGTATTCCCACTTTCCGCCGTAGCAGAAGAACTCGCAACCATTTACTGACATGTGGGAAAGGTCGCCGCTTACATCGCAAGCAGAACCTTCGATTTCGCTACTTCTGCAACGTTCGGCATTAGGATCTACAAGATTAGGATTGTATCCTTGGATAGACCATTTTCCACCAACGCAGCGGTATTCAAAAGTTTCATCCAATCTTACTTCATCTTCAGTGGAGCAAGGTTCATTCTGCCAACCTTCTGGATACTCGCTGGAGCCGCAATCATTATCAGCGTCACAGGGGTCAGAAAGATCTTCCGAGAAAGTCAGTTGACCATCCCTGCATACATATGCATAAGGTCCCACATATCTTTCTTCGCTTTCTATTTCGCAAGGTTTGCCGTTGGCTCCCGCAGGGTCATAAGCAGAGGAACTTGATGCATTTTCGACAGAAGAACTTGACGAACCGATTATCGGCAAAACGCAATTGGTATATTGCCAACGAGTTCCGTCACAAATCATGACACTGCCGCCATCACAACTGTAAGCCTCCATGCCCTTCTGTTCTTCAAAACAATCTCTGGGACGGCAACCGATGGCGTCGCAAGTTACACCTTCAAATTCCGTGTCAATGCACTTCTCTGTGTAAACAGCAGTTCCGCAAGATGGCGTGATAGTACTAGATGAACTATCAGGAACAGGATTCGGAACAATCATAATACATCCATGCCAGAGGACATTCTCATTACTACTAGAAGAATTCGGAAACTCACTTGAAGATGAAATTCCTGTTGAATCATCAGCAGACTCAACGAGAATAGAATCAACAACTGTTGCAGAAGAAGATTCCGTCAAGTCCTCAACGGGTGCAGAAGTCGACGCACTAGAGGAATTGTCTCCGCAGGCCACAAGGGCGGTAACCGTCAGAGCCATGGAAAGCCCCAACACAAATTTTGAGTTTTTCATGATTTTTCCTTTATCTCACCAGATTTTTATTCACCCATTCCGACGAAACATCAATGGAATTTGCGGGTCTGCATTCCGTCTCAAAACGACCATCGGGTTCAATGAATTCAATTTTAGAATCAAGCGAAAGTTCTCCGCAGTAACGGAACAGAATTCCAAACACTCTATCTTTATCAGTATTTTCGCAGGTGTGTGAGCGAAGCGCTATTACGGTCAACTTGTCATTTTCAATATTCGCTAGCACAAATCCCGTTTCTGGAGTGTAGCCGCCATCCATGCCAACAGGAGAAATGTTCAGCAAGTAGAACGGACAATATTCATCAACGCTTGGCGTCTTTGCAAGATAATCTATTGTCTTCGGGAACAGCATTTCAACATGGGACATGTCCATATCTTTGTGCAAACCCGGCGTAGTCAATTCGTAGTACACAGGTGCGACATCTTCACAATCATACGACGCTCCACCACACTGTTTTTCATAAACCATGTGATAAGCAAGGACATTGTCATCAAACTTCGTGTTAACATCGTTCACATACTGCTTGACGAAATTATCAAGAGTCTTCGGCTGTTCACCATTGCCCGGCGGCGTTACATCCTGTTCTTCATCACTACCGGAAGCTGGTGGCACAACGGCAGGTTGGTCATCACTATCAGAGCTCGGAGGTCTATGAAAATCATTGGTTTGTTGATTGGGGTTAAGGATGATGGAGGAGGAGCTCATAGTGAAAGAAGAAGAACTTGTCGAAGTATTTGGAACAGGTCCAACATCTACGCTGGAAGACGATTGCATTTCACCGTCATTTCCGGCGCAGCTCCCATTGTCATTCCCGGCTTGACCGGGAATCTGGCAGCTAGATGAAGAAACATCTTCAACAGCAATCTGGTTCGGTTCTTCTGCGGTTCCTGCGACGGAACTGCTGTCGGAGCAGGCACAGAACAGACCCGCAGACAATCCGATGAAACTAGCCACGGACAAAATGAATTTATTTTTCATCATCATTCTCCTTCGCGTTCTTTGTCAGCGGGAACAACTGCAGATTCAGGCGATAAACCTGATCAATATTTTCATCTTCTGCAGCGATGGCAATAATCTTGCGACGGCATTCATCCAGTTCCTTCACGATCCGCTCGTAAGAACTTTTAGAAACGCCCATGGTGACGCCAGTAAAGTTTCGCTCTTCCTTCGGCAAGTCCAGCGAGTTTGCCGCAAGGCAGGCCATCTTGTAATGCATACCGCGAATGGCCAGGCGCGTCGCTTCCGGCGAACCTGTAATGGATTTTTCCGCCTGTTCAAAAGTATCGTCCGACTTCTTTTTCAAGAAACCATTCTTCGTGAGAAACGCAAGAGTTTCCCGCACTTCTTCCGCAGAAACTTTTGGCAGACATTTCTTCGCCATTTCTCCAGGCGTCGCCCCCGGCATCATGGGAGCAAGTTCGCGAAGCACCGGATTTTTCCAGCTTTCATAAAAGTCGAAAAGTTCGCTGTCAATGACTCGAACCTTATGCTCCTTGGCAATAGCAAGCATTTCCGCAAGCGCCACATTCTTCTTCGCGTCGGAGGATTCCTGACCAAACTTCACCATGGCCCTAAAGTAATCCATCTCGAAACCCACAAGCCCCATGGCCTCGCCCGCGCGCTCCACACCGATTCGACTCAGTTTGCTCTTTCCGTCGCACACCACCTTCATGTAGGACGACGACGAAAATCCAGCCTTCTTGGAGAACTCACGCCAGGTAAACCCATGACGTAATTTCTGCTCTTCATAGAAGTCCAGCATGAACTTTCGAAAATCGGTGTATTCAACGATAGGTTTCATCACCTAAAAATATAGGCTTATGCAACAACTTTTCAAATAATTCTATGCAACAAAAATTTGATTTTTGAACTAAAATTGCAGTTTTTATAGAAAATTTTTCAGAAAATTCCTTCATATACAACAATCTGTTGCATATAGAATTTTCGTTTTAAAACAGACCTCGTCCCTTAAAAAACACGAAAATACGCACTTAACGATGTAATTTTAGCAAAAACTTCAAAATATACAGCCTTAACTGCCATTTAACGCAATTTTTTTGTATATTAACGATAGAGGCCTGCCATGAAAATATTCCATAGAGAAAAGTATCTTGAAAAAATTAGGGGCTTTTACCACGACACCGGAATCATCAAAGTCATTACCGGTATCCGTCGGTGCGGTAAATCATGCCTTATGCAAAGCATTGCCGACGAACTCCAGGCAGAAGGCGTTCCCGCAAAAAACATCGTATACCTAAACCTGGATAAAAGAGGATTTAAATCCATCAAAACGCCAGAGCAGTTGGAAAAATCCATCGACAGTTTTTGTACAGCCTCCGGAACAAAATACCTGTTTATTGATGAAATTCAAAATGTGAAGGGATTTGAGGAAGTTCTCAACGCCTATCGGGAAGATGAAGAGTATTCCATTTTCATTACCGGTTCCAATTCCTACCTGCTTAGCGGCGAACTGGTCACGAAACTCACCGGCCGCTATTTGGAATTCGAAATGTTCCCTCTCACATTCGAAGAATATCTCGAAATGAAGGCCTTCAAGAAATTGCCCGTAAGCCCAGATGTCACCGAGGAACTAGACCGTTACATCATGGAAGGCGGTTTCCCTAAAACATTAGACTACCCAAATACAGAAGACAAGCGCA
Organism: Fibrobacter sp.; assembly: GCA_024398955.1. Classification (GTDB taxonomy): domain Bacteria; phylum Fibrobacterota; class Fibrobacteria; order Fibrobacterales; family Fibrobacteraceae; genus Fibrobacter. The sequence continues at coordinate 20,688 of JAKSIG010000051.1, forward strand.
GGTATGTACAGGGAGTCATCGCTGAAATTTTAGAAAAAGACATAAAAAAAAGAACAAAGCTTAGAACCGTTTCCGTATTCAATACCATTCAAACCTACATCATCAACAACTTCGGTTCGACAACCAGTCTAACAAACATTCTGAACGACCTGCACAAAGCAGGATGTAACATCACTCGAGAAACGCTGAACCGTTACATACAAATTTTATTAGACGCAAAGATTCTCTACAAGTGCAGCCGATTTGACTTGAAATCACGCAAGTCCATTGCTGGCGAACAGAAATACTACCTATCAGATTTAGGTTTCTATTTTGCCACAAACACAGACAACAGGATCAATTACGGACCCGTTCTAGAAAACATCATCTATCTATACGCAAGGTCAAAAGATTACTCCGTGAGTGTGGGCAGAATCGGGAAACTCGAATGCAACTTTATCATGAGAAATCAGGAATCTCAGTACAGTTATGTTCAAGTCGCAATGACAATCATGAGCAGCTTGGATACGGAAAATCGCGAATACAAGCCCTTGGAAAGTATCCGTGATAACTACCCCAAATATGTCATGACGCGAAACGACATCATCCAAAAGCGCAATGGAATTATCCACGCAAATATCGGCGGCTTTATAAAAGAACACAAGATGTTTACTTGAGTTAGGTTTCCTCTTTCTTCATTACTTCATAAATTCGCTTGGGGTTAGCCCCGTCACGCTCTTGAACAGTCTTGTAAAATGGTGGGGGTAGCTAAAGCCCAGCAGCTGTGCGGTCTCGCCGATGGAAAGGCCTTTCATCAAAAAATTCTTGCTCTGGTTAATGACGAAGGAATGGATGTAACCGATGG
>JAKSIG010000052.1 GCA_024398955.1 Fibrobacter sp.
TGGCAGAGTTCCACGATGCGCTTACCGGCAGCTTCGAACAGCTTCTTACGTTCGGAGTGGGTAGCAACGATGGTGCCGTTACCCGGGAGAGAAAGGCCCAGGGCTTCGGTCAGGGAGTTCATGGAGTTTGCGGTGAACATGCCGGAGCAGGAACCGCAAGTGGGGCAGGCGTTAGCTTCGATGGCTGCAACTTCTTCGTCGGAGACGGTGTTGTCGGCAGAATCGATCATGGCGTCGATCAGGTCCAGGGCGCGGTCCTTGCCGTCCTTGGTGGTGACGTGGCCAGCTTCCATGGGACCGCCAGAAACGAAGATTGCAGGAATGTTCAGGCGCATTGCAGCCATGAGCATACCCGGGGTCACCTTGTCGCAGTTGGAAATGCAGACCAGAGCGTCGGCGCGGTGTGCATTTGCCATGTATTCGGTAGAGTCAGCAATGAGGTCGCGGGAGGGGAGGCTGTAAAGCATGCCGTCGTGACCCATGGCGATACCGTCGTCCACGGCGATGGTGCTCATTTCCTTGGCGACACCACCTGCGGCTTCGATAGCGCGGGCAACGATCTGACCCACGTCCTTCAGATGAACGTGACCCGGAACGAACTGGGTATAGCTGTTAACAACGCAAATCACCGGCTTGCCAAAGTCTTCCACCTTGGTACCTGTTGCGTGCCAAAGGGCACGTGCACCGGCCATTTCGCGGCCTTCCATAGTCTTCAACGAACGAAGTTTCGGCATAATGTTACCTCATAAAAATTTGAACGTAAAAAATTTAGCAAAAAATCAATCTTCCTTTACACAGCGAACGGAATTCGCCTGATCTTTGTAAAAGGCCTTCGTTTCCCAGTCCGATCCGTCTTGTAGGCCGTAATAGGCGTAGTCGGTGTAATTCTTTTTAAAGTCGCTGCTCCAGTATGCATTTTTCTTCCCGAAACTGGAATAATTTCCATTAAGCATCCGGAATCCTCCGTTTTGGAAAGTGTTTCTCGAAAATTTTGGGAAATCTCTTGTAATTTCATCAATGGTCGGTAATCTCCAGCCTGTGGGGCATGCTTGAATGGCCGAAGCCCAGGTGTAAAGTCTACCGGTTTGCTTACATTTGGCAAAGTCGTCGTCATAGCAGAAACTACTGAGCGTCTTGTAATTCAGGTTTTCTGCCATGTATGTCTTGTCTCCTATAACAACAGTCTTGTACAGTTGTTGATCTCGGAAGTCCTTCATGTAATTTTGGGGAATGTAATTAGAATATTTTACGACATTCCTTTGTTGTTCAACAGATGCAAACTCTTTGCTGGAAAGTGCCCTAACACATCGAACAGAATAACTTTGGTCTTTGTAGAAGGCTTTTTCTTGAGTCATGTCATTACGATAGTCTAAATAATAAGCGTAGTCCTTTTTTTGATCATGGGGTGTGCTACTCCAGTAATAGGCGTTCTTGTTGAGATCCTCGTAAATTCCTGCGAAAGTCCTTAGCCCACCCCAAATAGGCTTGTTTTCCCATAGCGTATTCGCAAGCTCTTTGAGTTCAGTAATTGTGGGTAGGTTCCAGCCTTCAGGACATGCCGCTCTTGCGGCATGCCAGGTATAAAGTCTGCCGTACGTATTGCAATAAAAATCCTTGTCGTTGTAGCAATAGCTGCCGGCAATTTTATAGTTCAGGTTAGACGCCATTACTGCTTTATTCTTTACGACCTTTATTTTGTATGTTTTACCGTCTCGATGATCCTGAAACTCATTTTTGAAATCATCAGTTTCAGAGTTGTTTTCCTTGAAGTCGGTGGTAATGCCGGGGAGATTGGGCTGTATAATGAATGACTCTGCTTTTATGGATAGAAATAGGGAGTCTGTCTTTAGTTCAATTTCTTCTGCAATTTCTTCAATGGATGTTTTTCTTGTCGTAAAACTGCTGACAAGCTTGTTGCCTGCGGTTTCGTACATTTCTATAGTAAGAGTTATTTTTGAACCGAATGTCCCGAGTCTTCCTTGGGCGATGTAGTCGGCTGAGATGTTCTTGCCTGTTTCTGTAAGACATTCACCTTCGCATTCTTCGATTGACTTTCCGGGAGGAAGCATGGATATAATGTTTTCCCGCGTCATGATGGTGTATCCTTGATTTGCGGGTAAAATTTTAACGGCCTTTTGGCGAAGAACGTCTGTTAGGTATTGTTTTTCGTTTCTGCTGACATTGACCTTGTTGGCTGTTGTTTCCAGAATGGCTACATAGGCCCCAAAATTCTGTGAGATAAAAATCAGCAGTAGTAGAAAAAATGTCTTTATTAAATGATTCATAGAACGTCCCAAAAGATAGTTAATAACGTTTTATCTGTATTTTCCTATCTTTGCCACTATGAAGATTCATCCTTTAAAGCACTTTTTGGTTATTACACGGCATAGAAATGAAGTGGTTCGTTTGTGCTTTAAGGCCGGTATTGGATTTCAGGGCTTGTTCCATGACTTGTCTAAATATATGCCCACGGAATTTATTCCAGGAATGAAGTACTGTACCGGAATAGAATCTCCGAATAATGGAGAACGCCGTGAATACGGCTATAGCCTTGCATGGATGCATCACAAGGGACGTAACAAACATCATTTTGAATACTGGTATGACTACGACATGGTAACTAAGAAGATTGTACCCATGCCTATGCCGGATCGCTATATCAAGGAAATGTTCTGTGATCGTGTGGCCGCCTCAAAAATATATGGCGGAAAAAATTATGACCGAAAAGCTCCGCTGCAGTACCTTACGAAAAGTACGGCTCGTGAAAAGATGACCGAAGATACATACAAGAAACTTTTGTATTTGTTGTCTATGCTATCGGAGAAGGGCGAAAAGGAAACTTTAAAGTTTATTCGCCATTGCAAGGCCCTACCTTTGGAGTAGGGTTAAATCTTTGCAAAAATCGCATTCAGGCTGAAGCCGCCGTGGCTTGTTTCGATGAGTTTTGCGGCTGGATTTTTGCATGGGTCCAGGGCTGGGCAGGCTCGTAGCAAATTTTTGGTACAGGTGTAATGGGCGCCGCCACGGGTATCGTCTTTGGGGGCGAGGATGGCTACGGTCAGAGCGATGCCGCTGGATTGTGTATTGCTATTTCGGGTGTGTGCGTCGCGACTTAGCTGGTCAAGTTTCTGCCCGATTTTTGTGTACAGCTTGGGGGCGTCAAAAGCCAGACGTTTACCGTAGGGCGGGTTTAGTAAAATAATTGATGATTGATGATTGATGATTGACGATTGGTTTGCGGGAGGTTGAACTGCGCAGATGTCGTCGATGGTATAGCTAAAGAAATCCTTCAGCTGCGGGTTGATGGTGACCGAGTCGGGATTCGTTTTCGCAATGTCTGCCAGCGGGCTGCATTCTACATTGTGTTTGATGATGCTGATGGGGCGTTCCGAAATGTCGGAGGTAATAATTGAGAGAAGGTTCGTCGTGGATTCTTCGTCGCTTCGCTCCTCAGAATGACGAAAGGGTGCTGCTGTTCCAGAAAGATGTAAGGGCGCTGCTGTTCCAGAACGACGTCCTTTTAGAATAAAGTTCCAGGAGCCTTCCTTAAAGGCTGGCTGGTGCATCAGGGCAAAGTCCCTGCACTTGCCGGGAATCAGGCCGTTTGCGATGTAGGCTGCTTCTAGCGAGAAGGTGCCACTACCTGCCATAGGGTCCACGAAGGTTATGAGGGCGCTCGCGTCGCTCGCTTTGAGGTGTGGGATCGCATCTTTGGTACTTTGGGGGGTATTGGTGCTCGCGATTTTTGCAGCCTCGAAAATCATTGCTGCAGCAATAGTTTCTTTCAGGGGGGCTTCGGCAACAAAGCGCTCGTGACCCCGCTTATAAAGTTCTTCGCCGGCCAGGTCCAGCCAAAGAGTGCAGCGGTCGTCTTGGAGGTTTACGTAGAGGTGCTGTGTTGTAGCTGCAGATGTTTGATCCCCGATTGATTCGGGTATGACTTTTAGAGGACTTGTATTTGAATTGAAATCTGCCAAGGCCTTGGCGATAATAGGGGCCAATCTTTCTTCGATGGCTACTGAATGATAGAGCCTGGAATGCTTGCAAGTTACGTGCAGTTCCAAATCGGCACGGTTCCCTAAAAATAATTCCCAGGGTACTGCGGCTGCGCCCTTTTCCAATTGCCCGAAATTCTCTGCCTTGAAACTGCCGATTTCCATAAGCACGCGGTTGGCAATGCGGCTGTAAGCTACGGCCTTCCAGGCTTCGGTAATTTTTGCGGTAAATTCCACCTTGCCGTCGCCCGCGACTTTTATATCCGCGGCGCAGTTCAAACCAGAAGCGTCTGCGGTGCACTTCGAACCAGATGCGACTGCGGCGCACTCCACTCCGATGTACCTTAGTTCTTCCGCCAGCGTTTCTTCAAAACCCAAGGGAGCCACCGCCATAAAGCGGTGGGGCTTACCAATCACATGTTTCTTGATGCGTTTATCGAATGCGGAATTCTGAACTTCGGCCATTACCTACAATATAAAAAAAGGAACGATTGCTCGTTCCTTAAATTCTAAAGCCGTTTGCTTGACTGAGTTTTTGCAAAGGATTGCGTTGGACGCAGGTCCATTTTTTTAGAACTGGAAGTAAATGAACGGCGGGGTATCGGCGCTCATAAACTGGTACATAAAGAATATGATCGCGGCCGTAGCAAGAACCATCAGGGGCAGCGGCAGGGTGGCAAATGCGATGCGGTAGCGAGACTTGATACGCTGGGGAATCCAGTGAATCAGCATACCGGCCACGAATACCAGGATGATATTCATATGCTCCCAGGCAATGGTGGGAATTGTATCCAGTTTCCAGGCGGAGCCCATCTGGTTCACCATGTTCTTGGCCGTGTTCCAGGCCACTTCGTTAGCTTCTGCCGGATCCAGGTTGGAACCTGCGCGGAAGAACAGACGGGTAAAGGTGATGAACACGAAGGTGAGGGTCACATTCCAGGCGACATAGAGCCAGTGGAAAGTCTTCTGGCTGAACAGTCGGAAAATCATGACAGCGTAAATGCCGACAAATAGCGTGCCGAACCATACTGTAAGAATGGCGAAAATGGGGTAACCCAGATTCTTGTAGAAAATGGCGCAGATAGCCAGCAGGATAAAGGATGCGTAGGCTCGCCAGTTGAGGCTGCGCTTGCACCATATGAGGTTGAAAATCTGTCCGAATCCGTTGAGACCGCCCCAGATGATAAAGTTGAAACTTGCGCCGTGCCAGAGACCGCCCAAGAGCTTTGTGGTCATGGCGTTCATCTGGGTGGTAATGAACTTCTTGGAATCCGGCTTAAAGCGCATGTAGAGAAGAATGTACAGAAGGAATGCGCCACAGCCAACGCCAACCCAAATGCTGCCGGAAAGAAGCACAGAGGAAACTGCGGTGAAGATAATCCAGAAATAGGTACCGAAGGAAGCCTTGCGGTTACCGCCCAGGGGAATGTACAGGTAGTCGCGAAGCCAGGTGGAAAGGCTGATGTGCCAACGACGCCAGAAATCTGTGGGGTTCAAGGCCTTGTAGGGGCTGTTGAAGTTCTGGGGTAGGCGGAAACCCATGAGCAAGGCAACGCCAATGGCAATGTCGGTGTAGCCGCTAAAGTCGGCATAGACCTGCAGGGAGTAGGCGAACAATGCAATAAGGTTTTCAAAGCCGGTGAACAGCAGCGGAGTATCGAAAACGCGGTCCACAAAATTAGTGGCCAGGTAGTCGCTCAAAATAACCTTCTTGCCAAGGCCATTCAAAATCCAGAAAACGGCAATGCCGAAGGCTCGGCGGGGGAGGAAGAACTTCTTGTAAAGCTGGGGCACGAAATTGTCGGCGCGGACAATGGGGCCTGCCACCAACTGGGGGAAGAATGTGAGATAAAAGCCGAAGTCAAGGACGTTGCTTACGGCCTTGATCTTGCCGCGGTAAATATCGACACAGTAACTGATGGCCTGGAAGGTAAAGAAGGAAATACCCACAGGCAGGATAATGGTATCCACCAGGGAGTTGGTCTTGAAAATAGTGTTGCTTGCCGCGGCAAAGAAATTGTAGACGTGGAGTTCAATGCCTGTAATCTGGTAGAACACATCCAGGAAGAAGTAGGCGTACTTGAAGTAGCTCAAAACCAAAAGGTCAATGGCAACTGCAAGAATCATCCATAGCTTTCGAACCCATTCCTTTGAAGCCTTTTCAATGAACTTGCCGATAAAGAAATTGGCCACCACGCAGAAAATCAAAATGCAGACATAGCTCCCGCTGGTCTTGTAGTAAAAGAACATGCTGGTGGCAAACAAGAAGGTATTGCGCAGCAGGATTCGGTTATGCACCAAAGTCAGAACGGCGAATACGACTGCGAAGAATCCCCAGAAGTAGAACTGCGTGAACAGCAGGGGAGAATTGGGGTCGAAGGAGAACGTCCTTGTCAAATAGGGAATAATGTAATCAAGCATGGTAAAATCTGTATTCTGTCTTAGTTCTTCTTTGCAGGTTCGGGCTTGGGTTCTGCAGACTCCTGTGCAGGAAGGCTTGCGATATGTTCCTGGTAGGCGTTTATGAGAGCCTTGTAGAACATGTCGCCCAGCAGGTTGTACCCAGCCAGCTTGAAGTGTACCTTGTCCGCTTTTGCCAGGTCTGCCTTTTCCCACTTGGACATGCTGCCAAGTCCACCCATCAGGCTGAACTTATCCCAGACTCCGGCCTGATGTTTGTCGGCCAGGGTAAAGAACGCCTTGCGGGCAATGTCTCCATTGGGGTGCTGCACATAACGACGTTTTTTAACCTTGCGGTACATGTCGTTGTTTGTTTCGAAAATGATTGCTGCGTTTGGAGAAACTCGCTTGATTCGTTCAATGAGCTTTGAGTAGTCTTCAATGAACTGCTTGTCGTTAAAGTGTTCTACGTTGGCGTCGTTAATGCCAATGGCGAAGATTACAAGATCTGGCTTGTAGAATTCCATTTGCTTTTCGAAAAGCGGGCAGATTTCTTCGAAGTAGTCATGAACTTTGGCTCCATTAATGCCTACGCCTGTGTAAGTAATGCCCGGTGCGTCGGTTTCTGTAAGAATGCCTGTCAAGGTAAAGTGGGGGCGGGCATTCTTCTTGATGGAATCGGGGATGGCGACTACATCGGGAATGCAGTGGTCGTTCACAGCATTGGACGAATCTGCGTTTGCGGCGGCAGATGCCTGAACGTCGTCTGAACACTTGCGGACTCCTTCGCTATTTGCCATGCTGGCTGCACGAACTTCTTCTGCCTTGGCCATGCAGGCTGTATCTAGCAGGTCGCAGTCTCCCTGGAACATGGAGTCGCGGGCTGCGTCTACATTCAGCAAGAGGGCGGCGTTGGCGGGAGCCTGCTTTGCGGAGTCTGCTGCGGGGGCTGCCGCCTGTACTGCAGAATCCTGCTTGGTAGAGTCTGCGTTAGCTCGAGCGATGGAGTCTTGCAGGAGAGAGTCGTTAATGAACTGTGCGATGGTTGCCTGCTGGAGACTATCCATCCAGCGGAATTGGATTTGAATGGAGTCGATGGGGCGAGGAGGTGTAAATACGTAGCTCTGGCTTGCCGAATCAAGAACTCCATAAATGTCAACGGAATCGACTCGAAGGACCGGAACCACATCGTTGTTGTCGCTATAGCCGAAAAGGCGGAGACGGGTTTCGGCCCACATGGGCTCGTTATTGTACTTATCCAAAAGAATGCTGATTTCTGCACGAGGGTCGCTGGTGCTTACGGCAATTCCAAGAAGACCTAGCGGCTTAGTAATTTCTTTCTGGATGTTTCTGTTCTTGTCCCAAATGCCCTTATAATAACTGGCGTAACTGGAAGGCGTATTGGTCTTGGCCGCAGAGTAAGGGAATACAAAACCGCGGCCAGCATTTGCGCCTGGGTATTCCTTGATGAGGTGCTCGCGAATACGGCCCGAAATCACGTCTGCCTGAAGGTGTGACCCGCCGATATGCAGAATGCGAACCTGTCCGCGGTTTTCAAAAACCAAGGTGTCGAGCTTGTTAAAGAAGGGTTCGAAGCTTGCGCTGCCTTTGGGAAACTGAATAACATTAAGACTGGAGTCTATAAAATTGTATTTGGCAAAGTCAATGTTGTAACCGCCCGGAACGATGGGCAAGTCCTTTGCGAAAAGGGAGCAGGCAAAAGCAAGAACGCAGATAACAGCGGAATACAAACGAATCACTGTGCAACCTCCGGAGCCACCTTGGACGTATCAGTAGTAACCTTTGTTGTGTCTGCAGAAATCTTTGTGGAGTCTGCTGCAGCTGGAGCCATTACGGTTTCCTTGGCCATCTTTGCGCTGTCGGCCATGTCGTGAAGGTCTTTCAACTTTTCGTCGCTAATGTTATGCTTGTCGCGGAACTTGAAGTAGTCGTAGTGCATGCGGAGTGCTGCGCAGAAAAGATCTCCCATGTATGCTGCGCCTCGGCGTGTAAAGTGAATGTGGTCCGTGAAGCCAAGTGCTGGCTCTTTTTCGACCCATTTCATCATGGATCCGTTGCCACCCATTACACGGTGCATGTCCCAGTAAGCGACTCCATTATCCAGTGCGATTTCACGCAGTGTCTTGATGGTAATGGCAAGACCAGGGTAAGTTTGCCATACGCCGTCCTTCTGACGTGCCATGTCCGCGGGGCCAATAAACAGAATGTCTGCGTCGGGGTTGGCCTTCTGAATGGCCTGAATCTGCTTTGTAACGATTTTCTTTAACCAGTCGACGGTTCCCGCTCCCATGCCGGGTACCATATTGCCACCGTACTCCATAATGATCAGACGAGCGTTCATTGCCTTGTAAGATTCAGCAAGAAGTTCGGAGTCTATGCGATGGAAAATTGTTCCCGAGCTACCGCGCATGGCTACATTATCCACGTTCACGCCATAAGCACCTTCTGCTGATATGGCGTAGACTTCTGCAGAACCAGAAATGTACAGCTTGGCTAGGGAGGTCGTATCCGGAAGTTTCCAGGTGTACACGGCCAGCTTGTTGAATTTTTCTACAGCAGGAGCTGCGGCTTCGACAGTCTTGGTGGTGCGCTTTTCCTTGGGAGTTCCGTCTTCATTTTCGCCAACGATTTCAACGAAAGTCTGGCTTACATTCAGCTTGGTCTTGATGCGGGCGTTCTTGTTTACAAGAAGCTTGACCACATTGTAACCACCGACATGCTTGAACTCATCCTTTCGTCCATTCTTGCGCTTTTGAATGGTAATGGATGCTTCGCCGTTCAAGAGTGCAAATTGAGCCAAAGGACCGTAGCGACCGTGGTCTGCTTCTTCGTCTTTGGGGCCAAACAGAATGTAGCGTTCCAGGGCGCCAGCACTGGAGTGGCTGGTAGTCTGTGAAGGAACTGTCATCATGGCTGGCATCATGCCTGGGCCCGCACCGCCGAATTCTTCTTGCAGGTCTTCACGGATTGTTGCAGAAATGCGGTCTTCTTCTAGCTGGGAATCGCCGTAATGCACGATATGAACTGTACTGCTGTCCAGTTCTGCCAGTTCCAGATGCAAGAAGAATCTGTCAAACCACGTAGGATCGTCGTTGGGCAAGTCAAAACGGGTCTTGCCCTTCTTGAAGAAGTCCTCATAGAACTTTAGAGAATCCGAATATTCAGCGAATTCTTTCTGGCGGGTTGCTTCCATCATCTGCCTAATGGCTTCTTCGGGATCCACAACAGGAACTGCAGTGGAGGAATCTCCTAGAGAATCAACCTCCGCAACGTTCGCCTCGGGAGCCTTCTCGAAAATATCCGTCAGCTTCGGGTAACGGAGAGTGTAATCGCCAATGTGAATTCCGCCTTCTGGATAGACCACGGCAATGACGCCGAGAACTACAAAAAGGCTAAGGATGCTGAGTAAAGTTTTTAAAGGGGACATGTAGTTAAGTATGAGGTATGAATTACGAGGTACGAGAAAATGAAAAATGAATTACGAAAAATGAGAAAACGGGCGGGCGGAAGTTTTTTGGCTGTCTCTCATAATTCATAACTCATAATTCATAATTGCGAAGCTACAGTGCTGCCTTAATGGCTTCTACGTTGCCAACGTGCATGGTACCGTCACGGAGATCCTTGTATTCGAATTCGCCTGCGGTTGCCTTGTCGCCATCAACGTAAACCACAATCTTTGCACCCTGGTAGTTTGCCTGGTCCAGCTGCTTACCCATCTTCATGGAGGAGAGCGGGTGGGAAACTGTATTTCCGTTTGCGCGGAAGATCTGGGCTGCTTCAAAGACCTTCTTCATGTCGTTGGTGAAGCTTGCGATGTAGAAGTCTACGCTCTGCTTGGGGCTGGGGAGCAGGTTGTGTTCGCGGAGCAAGTCTGCAAGCACCACGTCGCCCATGCCAAAGCCCACGCCCGGAATGCGGTCGCCGCCAAGCTTTTCGGTAAGGCTGTCGTAACGTCCACCGCCTGCGATGGCACGCATGGATTTACCCTTGTCGAACACTTCGAACACGATGCCGGTGTAGTAGGCGAGACCGCGGACAATGGAAAGGTCCAGGTTCACGCATTCGCCGTAACCTGCTGCTTCCAGAGTGGCAAACAGATCCTTGATTTCGTCGAGAGCGGCAGTTGCAGCTTCGCTATGGACAGAAGCGGCGACCTCCTCGATGGACTTGCAGCTCATGAAGGCGTCAAGCTTTGCCACCTGATCTTCTGTAAGGCCTGCGTCTGCCAAAGCCTTTGCAAAAGCTTCGGGACCGATTTTCAGGCGACGGTCGAGAGCGGGGTAGACCTGTGCCGGGTTCGGGGCTCCGATTTCGTCCAGGTAGGTGGCCAGCAACTTACGGGAGCTTACGCCAATGGCGAATTCCCCATCCTTCAGGCCGAACTTGCGGAGCATGGTGGCGATAGCTGCCATCAGGTCGGCCTCGGCGTAAATGCTTTCGGTACCGATGATGTCCATGTTCAGCTGGAAGAATTCACGGAGACGACCCTTCTGGGCCTTTTCGTAACGGAACAGGCGGGGCATGGAGAACCACTTGAAGGGCTTCTTCAGTTCGCGGGCCTTCTGGATCACCAAACGGGCGAGCGTCGGGGTCATTTCGGGGCGGAGGGCGATTTCGCGGTCGCCCTTGTCCACAAAGTTGTAAAGCTGGCTTACGATTTCTTCGCCGGACTTTCCGGTGTACAGCTCCAGGTGTTCAAACATGGGGCCTTCGTATTCTTCGTAGGCGAATTCTTCGGCGGTTTTACGCCAAGTGTCAAAGATATAGTTCTGAATGCGCTGTGCTTCAGGATAAAAATCGCGGGTGCCTTTCGGCAGCTGGGGAATTGCAATACTCATAGTGCCGCCAAAGATAGAAAATGGTGAATGTCGCGAAAAAAGAGCTTGCTCTTTTTTCTTGGCAAAACCTTATTTTTCTGATTCTGAAAGTTCCGGATTTTCGTTTACAAGGAAGCACCACTCATCTTCTGTATTATTTCCTTTGCAAAGGGATGTTGTGGGCCAGTATTTTTTGACCCCCATGTTGCGCTTAATACAATCGTATCCACTGTTAAAAGCCTCTTCTTGAGCTTCGCAATTTGTTTTTACGTCATGAGTACGTTCGTAATCTGTTGTACAGGTTTCGTTTTCGAAAATCCACAGTAGGTTGCTATTCTGTTTTTGAACAAGAGTCAGTCCGTATTTTTCAACGATCATCGTGTCGCAACTTATGACTTGGGCAAGCGTGTTCTCGTACAGTTTTGCATCCCAACATGGAACCTTGTAGTCGGGTGCATAAATGTACCATATCGTCATTGTGGAGTCTGTCATGGAAATCAATTGTTCCCATTTGCTGCTTTTTCCATAATAGAAATCTTGTCCGTTGATATTAATTTTTTGATAATATAAAACTTTGGTGGAATCATATGACTTACATCCACCCCATTCCATGCTGGAGCAATCGTCGGCTTCTGCAATAAGGAGCGAATCATTATGGTTAAGGATTAATTTATCAAGTCCGTTATAGGATTCCATGTAGTAAAAATGCCTCTGGACTGTTTGGTTGCTTGTATGGGCATAGCAATATCCATCGGGGACTTCATAGTAAAGATTGCTTAAGTCGTTGCCATACTCAGCTTTGAAATATTCTTCTTCTTCAGGATTTTCTTCGATAATATGTAAGAAACTTGTGTAAATGCGTTTGCTAAGATGGGCGGTTGTCGTGTCAAAGGGAAGTTCTCTTAGAACCTTGGCTTCTGCAGAGGTGCTGCTTGAAGATTCTGTTGCCAAAACATCTTCGTTAGAAGAAGATAATTCTTCATTGGAAGGAATCTCTTCACTAGAGGATGATGTTTCTTCACTAGAAGAACTTTCAGGAACAAAAGATTCTTCGGAAGAATACTCCGACGTTGCTTCTGCATTGGACGGTGTCGTTTTCTCGGAACAGGCCCAAATCAAGATGAGCAATGCTGTGAATAAAACCTTCTTTATCATGACTGTCCTAAACAGGGAAATTTTATTTTATTGTAATTAGCGGGCTGGTCTCGCTTAGCAGGTAAGTCCATTCCTCACGAATCTTTTCGTATTCGCTGGGGTCGGCATACAAGGCGAAGGTGGTCCACTTGATGCAATTCTGAGCGTTGATTCCCTCTTCGCACCCCTTTTCGAAACTGACATAGTCGGGTGCATGACTCAATGCCTTGGGCCCGGCTACATTGACATTGCGGCCTCCTGCAGCCTTTACGCTCAAACTGTAGCTGAACTGGGTTTCGTGAGGCATGCGGATGGGGTGGTGACGCTTGGAAACCTTGGGCAACTTAAAGAGGCTGCGTTCCCACACGTTGGGGAATCGCCCCTTCAGTTCGGAACCGCCCTGGCCGAAGTAGCCCTTGGAGGCGTAAGTCACCACAAGAATAAGCGGCTTGTTGAATTCAGACAGATTCTCGATCTTTATGTTTCCAATGCTAACGTCAGGAATACCTGAGGCCAAGAAGTCTTCCATCAGTTTTTCCTGTTCCTTGGCGTCGCGACCATAGAAACGATTTCGCATGACGCTTCCGAACTTGCCCGCCAATGCAACGGAATCGCGGAATTCGCAGGCTCCGTCATTACCGATAAACAGGCGATGGTCAACAGAAATCTGATGTTCCTGATTGTCCTCAAGAATCGGAGTCGTTACCACATGGCTGTTGTCGTCGTCGATAATGAGGGCGACCTTGCCTTCCATATCCAGCGGAACTGGGCGATCGTTGCCGGTCTTGTCCGTTGCGTCTATCCACATCTCGCTAATGTTCCCCTGCTTGGGAATGTATAGAATCATGTGGTTGAACTGCTGGATGGTGGGGAGCTGTTCAAAGCCTTCTTCTGTCAGGTGGATGGCGGCGAGATAGCTCTTGACGCCAATGGACTGCAGCATTTCCTTCAGGAGCAGGGCCATGTCCTTGCAGTCACCGCGGTGCTGTTTCAGTGTGGATTCTGCAGTTTGCGGAATCAGGCTGTGGCCGCCAAAGCGGATGTCGCGGTAACGGATATCGCGACGGACAAAGTTCACGATTGCCTTTACTGCATTGTCGTTAGCCTTGGAACCCTTTACTTCAAAAGCCTTTTCACGAACAGAAACGGCCTGCTTGAACTGGTGCTTGATCAGGTTCTGGTAGTCTTCGCCAACAGAAGCCCATTCCTGCTTGCCTGTGAGCATGACGCCTGCGCCAAAGTCGCGGTAGACTGGCATATAAAGTTCCTTGCGGATAACCACAGGATCCATAATCTTCCATTCTACGCCGCCCTTGATGTCGGAACGTTCCAGCGGGCCGTATTCTTCGGTTACAAAGCGGTCCTTGTCGGCATAGATGCGGAATACTGATTCGCCGACAGGAACATCCTTGGAACTGATGAAGTTGGTGTAGGGGATCATTCCCTTATTTTCGATGTTGGTGCGGCTGTACTGCATGTACACGAAGTCGCCCGGTTCCAAATCCGTAAGGGGGAAGTGTGCCGTCTGGGATTCGTTGCCGCCGCCAACTTCTGTTGCGTAGGTAATGTAGGCTCCGTTAAGGCTTGCCTTCTGCTTCAGCTTCATGTTGCTGTCGTAGACTTCCAGCGCATTAATGTAGATGCGGTCGAAACCCGGCAAAAAGTCGAAGGTGAATTCTCGGTAAATTGCGGCACCGCGAACGTCCAGAATTTCCATGAGCATTTCTTCGGTGCGGGTCCAGGCAAAGCCCTTGTCGCTTGCGCCCTTTTCGGCCTTCAGCATTTCCTTGTTGTAATGTACAACGGCGGGAAAGTCGCCATCTACGGCAGCGGTCTTTGCCGCCGGATGCAGCAACTTCTTTAGGTCGCTTGTGCGTTCTTCCACTGGTGTAATTGGCTTTTGCAGGGTGCGGTTGTCAGCCTTGCCCAGGAATGCCTTGGTGGCCGAAAGGAAACTCTTGGCGTCTTCGTTGTCGGGGCGCAGGGAAAGCGCCTTGGTCAGGCTCTTTTCCGCTTCGCGGTAATTGCGGGAATAAAAGAGAATCTTGCCCTGGGTAGTCCAGATCTTATAGTCGTTGCGATCCTTGGCCAGGGTCTCTTCACTAATGGCGCGGGCCTCTTCGTAACGGCCCAGGAAAATCAAGGCGTCCATCAAGGTGGTGCCCAGGTCGACGCTCATGCCAAAGCGACCGCGAACCCCGTAAAGAACATCTACGGCTTCGGCATACTGGTCCAGGCCCATGTAGGTCTTTGCCAGGTACACGCCAAGGCGGCTGCTGGGCTGGGTGTCGTAAAGGCGCTGCACCACAATCAGGGACTGGTTACGCTGGCCAAGGCCCCACAGGGCGTCGCTCAGGTTAATGACATATTCGGGATTGTTGGGCGTGTAACGCAATGCTCCTTCGGCACATTCGCGGGCACGACCATAATCAAACAGAGCCTCGTACATTTCACCAAGGATACTCAAAAGCTTGCCGTTCTTGCGGACCAGTTCCTTCTGGCTTTCGAAGTGATTGATTCCCGGTCCGTAAAGTTCCTTCATCTGGTACACGAAACCGCAGTTAATCAGGTAGAGCGGCTCTTCGGGATCCATCTTGTTGGCGCGTTCAAAATAGCTCAAGGCCACCAGAGGCTGATTTTCCAGCAGGCGCAAAAGGCCTACCTGG
The DNA here is from genome assembly GCA_024398955.1 of Fibrobacter sp. GTDB lineage: Bacteria > Fibrobacterota > Fibrobacteria > Fibrobacterales > Fibrobacteraceae > Fibrobacter. Next base: position 15,034 of record JAKSIG010000052.1, read on the forward strand.
CTCATGATGGCGGCGTTGAACTTGGCCTGCTTCTTGGCGGCGTCGGCAGAGGCGTCCATGGCGGGTGCGGCTCCGATCGTCAAGCCTTCGATGGCTCGTTCCATAGTCTTGCCGTACTTGCCCTTGTTCACCCCTTGGGTCCAGGACACAATTAGAATGCCTCGACCTTCACTATATATATATCTGCCTGTATAGTAGAAGTCGAACTTGTTTACCGTGTGGGTAAGGGTAAAGTCCTGTGCGTACAGGGTGTTGCCGTCGGCATCCTTGATCTTCTGGCGCTGTATATCCAAAGTTGGGTTAGACGGGTCAACTCCCAATCGTACCAAGAGTACTTTGAACAGGTCCTGCTGGCTAACCTCATCCTGAGGAATCATGGCTCCATAAACGAATAGGGATACATCTTCGGACTTGTTGGAAAGAACCAGGTCCGGGTCTTCGTTCTGGCGGCTGATGCCCATCCAGTGGTGCCAGAGGGTGTCCTTCACGTTCCAGTCGTAGCCCAGTGCGTCGGAATGGAACTGCTGCACGTGCTCCGGCGAAAGCTCGGGACCTTCGTCCTGGGAAGTCTCCATCATCTGGAAACCTGCGAAAAATTCCTTCCATTCTTCCTTGAGGGCGCCAGGTGCAGGAACATCGTCGGTTGCAGAAAGGGTCAGTGTGTAAACGTGACTGCCTGCACCGGTTACAAGACCCACGGCCTCGTAGGGCGTTTCGTAGCGCTTGCCCGCCACGTCAAAAAAGGCGCCGGTGTTGCCAAAGGCTTCTTCGGGGTAGGTTTCAGCAAGTGTTGCCTTCTTGCCGCTGCTTTCGAAAGCCTGCATTTCCATTTGGGCGCGGTCCATTAAACGCATGGGTTCGCCCTTAGGGAGCTCCACTTCTATTAATACAGCTCGACGGCCAGTGCTGGCATTATAAAATTCGTAAGGGACGCCGGATTCTCCGGCTTCGGGACCACTAATAAGGGCCCAGTTCTGCGAATTTTGCGGTAAACTGAACTTGAATCCTTCGGAACCAATGACTCCGGATAGGGATTTTCCCTTTTTTTGCCCGTTTTTGACGTTTTTTGCATCTGGGTCGGCCAAACTGGCTGCCGCAGTCGGGGTGCCGTCGTCAAAATAATTGCTGGCGTAACCGTCCTGAGACTCCTCTGTGGGGGAGGACTGGGGGGCCGTTTCGGTCAGGGGTTGACCGTTTCCGGCACAGGAAACCAGGAAAAACAGCCCGAAAAGGGGGGCAAAACGGAACATTTGGGCAACTTTCAAATTCATAAGGGCTAAAATGCAAAAAAAATTCTAAAAAGACCTACTCAACTCCCGCAATTTTAATAAATTTGGAGTCAAACGCACGCCACTTCGTTTAATGTGGCAAGCATTTCACAATAAAACAAAGGATCCAATAATGGCTCTCAAACTCGGTATCAATGGTTTCGGTCGTATCGGCCGTATGGTGTTCCGCGCTGCTGTGGAAAACTTCTCTAACGACATCCAGGTTGTCGGTATCAACGACCTCCTCACTGTCGACTACCTCGCATACATGCTGAAGTATGACTCCGTGCACGGCAAGTTCGAACACGAAGTTTCCTTCGAAGATGGCGAAAAGAAGTACCTCATCGTTGATGGCAACAAGATCCAGATCTTCGCAGAACGCGATCCTCTGAACATCACTTGGGGCGCTCTCGAGGCTGACGTCGTTGTTGAATCCACCGGTTTCTTCCTGACCGACGAACTCGCTCGCAAGCACATCCAGGCTGGCGCTAAGAAGGTTATCATGTCTGCTCCTTCCAAGGACGCAACTCCGATGTTCGTTTATGGTGTTAACCACACCACTTACGCAGGTCAGGACATCATCTCCAACGCTTCCTGCACCACCAACTGCTTGGCTCCGATTTCCAAGGTTCTTAACGAAAAGTTCGGCATCGTCCGTGGCCTCATGACCACCGTTCACGCTGCAACTGCTACTCAGAAGACTGTTGACGGTCCTTCCATGAAGGATTGGCGCGGTGGCCGTGGCATTCTCGAAAACATCATTCCTTCCTCCACTGGCGCTGCAAAGGCTGTTGGTAAGGTTCTCCCGCAGCTCAACGGCAAGCTCACCGGTATGTCCCTCCGCGTTCCTACCTCTGACGTTTCCTTCGTTGACCTGACTGCAGAACTCAAGACTGCTGCTACCTACGAAGAAATCTGCGCTGCTATGAAGGAAGCTTCTGAAAAGTGCGTTTGCGACGGCGGCCTGAAGGGCATTCTCGGTTACACCGACGAAGCTCTCGTTTCTACCGACTTCCGCAACGACTCTCGCACCTCCATCTTCGACGTCAAGGCTGGCATCCAGCTCGACCCGACCTTCGTGAAGGTTTGCGCATGGTACGACAATGAATGGGGCTATTCCAACAAGGTTTGCGAAATGGCCAAGGTCATCACCGCTAAGTAAGAGATTTAGCTTAACAGCTTAATTAAATACTTAAAGAGAGCCTCGCTGCTAGAAATAGCCGCGGGGCTTTCTTTTTTTTATGCGAACTTCGCGTCTCGGTTGTATCTGTGCAAGTTTAGGTGCGACTTCGGCCTAAAGACCTGCAAAAAAAGCTGTTCCTCTTTAAGAGAAACAGCCTTTTAATTCCATGAAAGCGACGCAATTGCGCCTACTTAGACGAACAGCAGCGAATAGCTACTATTAGTTATCTTCGTATTCGGAAGATCCCCAGCCGTCAAGGTCACCTGCTGCGCGACCCAGGGTTGCTCCGCCCAGGATTTCGTCGATGCCCTTGTCTTCGGTATCTTCTTCTTCGTCGTCAAAGATGGAGCCTTCTTCAAGCTCGACGTCTTCGTTAGGTACGATCGGTTCGTTATCCAGGTCGTTATTTGCCTTTTTACGTGCCATTTTTTCTCCTTGCTGATGGCGTCTAAGATTTCTATCGGTATATATAACTCTTTTGTTAAAAAAAAAGCGAATTTTTTTCTTACTTTTTTCAAAAAAAGGTGCATTTTACCCCTTTTTCTGTATCCTTATCGTATAAAAACCCCTGTTTGTAAAAGGTTCTTGTTGTCAAACTTCATTTTTTGAAGTTTTTTGGGAACTTTTGTAACTTTTTGTTTTATTACGTTGTATGATTTGCAACACACAAAATAAGGGTATTTTTTTGTAACATTCAAATATGGCGGGGATTATCTAATTTTTAGCTGCAAAAGATTTCTTATAAGGAAGGAAACTATGAAGCGCTTACTCCCTTTTGCTGCAAAAGCCCTGACTGCATCTGCAATTGCAATGCTGGCTGCTTGCGGTGATGATTCTAGTTCTGGTGCCGACGAATCTCAGCCGGTTACCTCTGGTTCCTCTACCGCCCTGACATGCGATGATGTTACCTTGCTTGGTAATGCCGTGCTGGTAAATGTTGGCGGCGTCAGCATGCTGGTCTACGAAAACGGCGTGGTTACCGATACCTACGGAAACGGCGTTGGTTTTCTTAGCGGAACGGATATCCTGGATTTGGAAGGTAATGTGGCTTTCCCCAGCGTAGATCTGTCTACTGGTACAATTTGTGCCGCAACCTCTGCCGCTCCTGCAAGTTCCGCCCAGGCTTCTGTTGGCGGTAATGTTACCGCTCCTGCAAGTTCTGCCCAGGGCACCTCTGGTGTTGTTCCTGCACCCACCAGTTCCGCAACTGCAACTCCGGCTAGCTCTGCTGCAACGGGCTCCACTGCGACGACTACTCTTCCTCCGGTGAGCTACACTTCTCCGGTGGCCTTGGCCACTGCTAAGGATCCTTCTGCAACGAAGACTCTTTATCAGGCTTGGAAACCCTTCCATTTTGTGACCCTGGAAGATGAATCCGTTTATTATGGCAGCATCAGCAGCGAATTCAATGTGGTGTTCCCCGCAAAGTTTTCTCCGGCTGGTCGAGTGATTTGGTCCACTCAGTCTACTGGTGGTTACAAGTTCCAGTGCCAGGTTGAAGATGCTACTGTTTCTGCCATGAAGTATCGTGGCTGTACCGTTTCCGAAGGTATTGGCTATGGTATGCTTCTGACCTACTTTAACGATGACCTTGACGCCTTTACCCGTCTTTGGAATTATTCCAAGGGCCTGCGTGACTACTTCTCTGTGAAGCTGACTCCTTGGATTACCAAGAGCTTCATGTATGATATGATTGACCCGTCCAGTGCAACTGATGCAGACCTGGATATTGCAACGTCCTTGATTCTTATGCACTATAGAACTGGCAAGCAGGAATATCTGGACGATGCCATTTCCATTGCAACCGCAATCTGGGATAAGGAAGTCAATCCTTCTACATTCCTGCTGTACTCCGGCGATACCGAAATGTGGGTAACAGCCGATCCTACCTACAACTTGAGCTACTTCTCTCCGGTGGCATTGCGCCTATTTGCCAAGGTTGACCCTGCTCATGCTTGGGATAAGGTTATCGATGCTATGTATGCCTATATGGCCAAGGTTCAGGCTGGTGGTACTGGCGTATTCCCCGACTGGAGCAATGGCGCTGGTGTAGCAGTAAATCCGCCTAACGGTGCTGCAGGTAACGAAAAGACCGGTTTCACCTGGCATACCTTCAATAAGGAATCTGTTCGTATTCCTTGGCGTATTGCCTGGGACTACTACTGGAATCAGGATGAACGCGCTCTTGCCGTGCTGACCACCTTGAACAAGTTCATTTCTGAAAAGGCTAGCGGTGATCCGGCTTCTATCGCACTTGCAACCCAGTACTCTTGGGATCCCGCAAAGGCCGACGCAACCAACAATACCTCTGTGCCTAAGCAGTGGCTTGCTGCCTGGTGTGCAACAGGTATTGGTACCGACAGCGCATGGCTTGAAAAATGCACAACTTTGATTAATGCTGCAACCGTTGGTAACAATGGCTCTAGCTACTTTACCGATATCCTGCTGGTCATGTATAGCGGCCTGCTGAACGGCAATTTTGCAAAGCCGTTCTAATTCGGTTGCTAAAAAGCGTTGATTGTATAGAGAACCGCAGGGCAATTGTCCTGCGGTTCCTTTTTATGAAAGAGTGGGAAAGTGTATTTCTACGGAGCTAAATGAAAAAAGCCGCGGAAGGGGTTCTTCCAGCGGCTTTTATGTTTAATTGAGTGTAAAAATTACTCCCATTGCGCTTTTCGCCTGCGGCTCCAGCGTCCGCTTGTTCGCCTCGGTCATAGAAACATGCGAGCATGTTTCTGCGACACTCGGCTCCGCGCTATTCCCACTCAATGGTTCCTGGTGGCTTGTGGGTGACGTCGTACCACAGGGAGCCGGCGCCTTCTGCTTCGAACTTGCGCCAGAGGCCTGCAAGCATGCCCTGGTCGATTTCGGCGAAGTTTGCGGTCATGGCTTCGGTGGAGTTCACCGGGCGCATCACGATGCAGGGCTTGCCTGCGGTGCGCAGCGGAACGGATACCACCGGCATCTGCCAGATTTCTTCGTACAGCTTGTTTTCCTGCAGGAAGGTGGTGCAGATGTCGTCGAACTTACGCAGTGTATCGAAGTTCTCTCGGGTGGCGTACTGTTCCACAAGCTTCGGGTCTTCATCGGCCACGGTACCGATCTGGTAGATCACGCGGTTGATGGCCTTGAAGCGGTTAGCGAGTTCGGTGGAGAACTTTTCGCAGTCCTTCCAGGAGAGGCCGGCGGTAGTCAAAAGGAACGGCTGTGCGTAAGTACGGCCATCGCCCTGAACGCCAACGCTCTTGATGGGGAGCATGCGGCCAGAAATGTTGTTTGCCTTCAGGTAGTCGGCGAGGCTTCCACCCTGCGCGTCGTGAACATCGTCAAACTTGACCATGTCGTCCTTCAGAACGCCATCGGTGCAGAGCAGGCGGACGCCCAGACCCGGACCCGGGAAGGGGTGACGCCAGACGAGATTGTGGGGAATGCCCAGTTCTTCGCCCAGTGCGCGGACTTCGTCCTTGTAGAGATCGGCCAGCGGTTCAAGCACAAGGCCCTTTTCCATCAGGTCCAGAACTTCCTGGACGCGGTTGTGGTGGGTCTTGATCTTGTCGGCGTTCTTGGTGCCGCCGGATTCAATGGTGTCGGGGTAGATGGTGCCCTGAGCCATCATCCACTGGTTGGGGTCAAGGTTCAGCTTGGCCATTTCCTCGTCCTTAACAACCAGGAATTCCTTACCGATGATGCCGCGCTTGGTTTCCGGCGCAGTCACGCCAGCCAATTTTGCCAGGAAGTGTTCGCTGGCGTCGCGGATCTGAAGGTTGTTCATGCCTTCGGCCTTGAGGAAGTCCATGATCTTCTGGGATTCGCCCAGACGCATCATGCCGTTATCCACATGGAGGCCCAGAACCTTTTCGGGGCCCAGCACGCGGTTCAGGAGAACGAATGCCACCGTGGAGTCCACACCGCCGGAAACCAGCAGGAATACCTTGCGGTCCTTCACCTGTTCCTGGATGCGGGCGGTAATGAGGGGCAGGTAGCTCTTCATGTTCCAGGTCTTTTCAGCGC
>JAKSIG010000053.1 GCA_024398955.1 Fibrobacter sp.
CTCTCGCTGCCGAAGGCAAGGCTCCCCTTGTTCTCGACTCCAAGGCCCCGACTATTCCGGTTGCAGAATACATCTACACCGAAAACCGCTACAAGCAGCTCACCCGTAACAACCCGGAAGTTGCTAAGAAGCTGGCCGACGACCTCCAGAAGGAAGTGGATGCACGCTTTGCATTCTACACCGCAATGTCCCAGGACACTGAAGGTCTGATTAGCCTGTAATCGGTTAACGTCGTCATCCTGAGCGACCGATGGTCGCGAAGGATCCAGACCTGAAGTAATAAAGATGAGAGTCGAAGAAATTTCGGCTCTCGTCTTTTTTTATAAAGGGGGAAGTCTCCCCCACGCTCCAGCCCCGCCCCCGCCCTTACAATCACGTCCACTCATACGAGTGGGCGTTTTGCATATAACCCGCCCCGGTCGGGTCTTCCGCTTCCCCTTCTAGCGGGTGCTCAGGCGCCTAACCACCTAAAGGTGGCCATGTACACGTAAGCACTAAAGTGTTAAGTGTCCAAAGGCCGCAACGCCCGGGCTATTAATTCCATTCTTTCTTTCTCAGAGCCTTTAAATAGTTCTGTTTTAAATCGCGCTTGTTGCCGAAGAAAATCATTTCGGATTTTGAGAAAAGATTGTTTTCAAGTTTCAGGTTCAAAAGTTCCATCGTGCAAATAAAGTCTGCGACCTGGAACAATTTATAATCAGTTGGCATCACTTTTCGGAAAATCGGGTTTGGCAGCAGTGCGTTGAATACAGACGACAAAAGCTTGCTTACTTCGACTTGTCCATTGTCGTAGTAAATTTTGACATCGTTGAAAGCAAGAAAATCATCATAATGATTTCTAATGAACGAGGATATTTGCTTCGAAAGTTTGCCTGTTGCTTCTACAGAATCTCTGATGTGCTTTTTTTCGATGGAAAAACATTTGTACTGGATACCTACTGAACGGATAAACGCCATCATCTTGTTGAAAATGCGCCTCCGCTCAGCTATTCCCATGTCTTTATAAATTTCTTCCTTGCGGATAATTGGGCCGGTGTGGATGCAAAGATTCTCAAGTCCAAGATAGGACAGCTCGGTATCAAGGCGAAGAACGTTTTCTTGAATGTCGACTTCTTGGTCATGGAACACCATTGTTATTATGTAATACGGAGAATGTGGGCTATATTCGCCAAAATCCCCCGACTCATCGATGAAAACACTTAGTTCCTTCAAGACTCTCTCCACAAAAAAGGCGAGGAACTTCCTCGCCAAAGATGGACCTGGGTCTTTCGACCAGCCCGGTTATAATATACCAATTTTTATTAGAAAAGTCAACATGTTGAGTTTCTTCCAGCTTGGAATAATCGTCTGGCGGGCCTAGACGGGGCGTTTTTGGCGATTTTTCGCACAAAAACAGGCTGCTTTGCAAGTTTTTGTTGCGTCTGGGCTGTATTTAAGTTATTTTTAAATTGGACATATTAGAGAGTTTAGCTCTTGTTCTCTACACGAAATCTAGACAATTTCCATTGACTGAGAACGAGGCGGACGCTCACGCAGGTATGCCGCTTTGCGGTGTATCTCGGTTTGCTGTGCCAGCCCTTCAGGGCTGGACTTTGGTCGTGTAGATCAAAAGCAACAGCCCTTTTGGGGCGTGGGTCGTTTGCGTTTATCAGTCAGAGGCAGTCTAGAGCCCCGTGTAGGTAAATGCAACGATCTGCGCCTTTTTTGTATCCATACAAAATTTGGCGAAGTTCCTTGTTGAACAGGGGTAACTCCGTAGGTGTATACGATGGAGGCTGTTATGGCTTGGAACAAAATTGGCAATCTTGCCGCACTTTCTCTTGCTCTAATCTTCGCTGCTTGCGGCGGAGATGATGCTGGTAATAAATCCGTTTCGCCTGAATTGCCTTTACGAGAAGTTTCCTCATTTTATGAACTTGGATCTTGTACTCTCGACCATGAAGGCGATTCGGTTTTCGTTATTGAGTTAAATGCGGATTACTTATGTACGAACAATAACTGGATTAACCTTACTGCAATTCAGTCATCTTCGAATTATAATGGAATTACATCTTTTAGTAGTTCAGGGATGGGGTTGTTTTTATCTTCTTCAAATACTATAGTGTTGAATAGCTCGGAGACGAAACTAATTGCCTCGTCGTCAAGTTCAGTCGCAGGTGCTTCAAAAAACAGTAGCTCTAGCAATAAATTTTCAAGTAGCTCGTTGTCAGCCATAACTTCCAGCAGCAATACTGTTTCTAGTTCATCTAGCAATTCGTTTTGCTTGGTAGTTAGGGTAACGGGTGATCTTAGTGGTAAATGTAATTCAACGAATGTCGGCCAATGCGCAATTGCTGTCAGTAGAGATTCTTCGTATCATATCTGCAAAACAAAAGGATGGGAAATATCAAATAAAACTGAAATTGACACCTATCAATGGGGAAAAGGCGAAGAAGGTGAAATAAAGAAGGGTAATGCAACGAATACTTATTATGTCTTCCGAAACGGCAAATGGGTTATTTCTAAAAAAGAGACTGCTTTGGGGCTATGCTCTTCCATCAACGAGGGCGAAGTTGGACAATATGAAGAATACGGTGTCTCTTATCATATTTGTGATAATGGAAATTGGCGAGAGGCAACTGTCTTGGAATATGATACCTATGGGTGGGAAGATGGAAAAAATGGTGAAGTACGAGCAGGCTCGGTGAATTCAGCTAATCATTATTTGTTTGAAAATGGAATGTGGCAAGCTTGCGATTATCGTTGCGATGAATCATTTTGGGAAAGGCTGGGTGTGTGCACGAATGAAAAAAATGGTGAAGTTGTACAAAGTGACTCTGGATGGTATTTTATGTGTGAAAATGAAAAATGGCGTAGGATGGCGGCCATTGAATATTATACTCTTGGTAAAGAATGTCTGACCGATGGAACCGTTGCTTACGATCCTGTAGCCTATGTCTGTGACGGAGATTCTTTTAGATATGCAAATTCAATGGAAGCGACTCTTGGTAAAGGATGTGTCAGTTATACAGAAGGCAAAGAAGCGAAAAAAAAGATTACTCCAAGTGTTGATTCTATTTATTCCTGTACAAAGGGATTGTGGGTTGGTATTTCTCAGGAAACCACTTATGGAACATTAGTTGATGAAAGAGATAAAAAAACTTACAAAACTGTCGTCATTGGTTCGAAAACCTGGATGGCGCGAAATTTAAATTACCGGTATGAAGAAGATTCAAATCGTCTTGACTCTACGAGTTTTTGTTACGACAATGACCCGGCAAATTGCAATTCGTATGGTCGATTGTATACATGGGCGGCAGCAATGGATTCAGCAGGAAAATTTTCCGCAAATGGCACCGATTGCGGATTTGGTAAGACCTGTTCGCCAACTTATCCTGTTCGTGGCGTATGCCCTAAAGGCTGGTATCTTCCGACGAAGGCTGATTTCGATACGTTGCTTGCTAAAGCTAATGCTGGTCAATATAATGCTGAGTTAATTTTAAAGTCAACGAGCGGCTGGAATAATTTTAGTAATAGAAGCGGCAATGGTTCAGACTCTTACGCTTTTTCTGCATATCCGGCAGGCTATAGAGATTTGGTATTTTATGAAATGTCTAGCGGTAAAGCTCGCTATAATGTTTACTATCAAAAGGGGGACAATGCCTATTTCTGGAGTTCTACAGAGAATGGTGACGAGCAAGCATATAGTATGAGGCTAAGTGTTACTAATGTTGGAAGTCGAGAGTATGAGAAAGATTATAAGGTGAAGGGCTTTTCAGTCCGTTGTGTTAAGGACTAGATGCTAAAAATTAAGGAGATGCAATGGATATTGACAATGTAATAAAGCAAACTGCAAAACGCTATGAAAAAATATTGCGAAACTACTATCCGTCTTTTGATTCTGTGGGTTTTACGGAAAGAAACTTGACATTTAATTTTTGTAGCACGTTCTATAACATGGCTGCTGATGACGAGTTGATTATATGGCAGGAAGTCCCTATAAAAAATAATGATGAGAGTAAAAAGGAACATTTTGATTCTCTTATTATTAGTAGAAAAGAAAAAACAATCTATTTAATTGAGGCAAAAAGATTGGGTTATAGGGGCAAAATTGAATCCATGAGAACTGATTTTGATAGAATGAAGAAAAAATGGAAAAATATCAATATTGATGAGGATGTGAAGACTTATTCAAAATATGCGATCATCATTGCTGATATATGGATTCCTCATAATGATGAACGAAAAAGGAAAACGAAAGAGTTCTTACTAAGTGAATTTAAGAATATATTCAATAAATCAGTACAATATGAGGTGACGAAGAATGGTCCCCTTACAGAAAATGAACGGTACTTTATTTTGGGTTATGTTGAAAAAATCGTAGATTAGCCTATAAACAAAGACCCCGGCATTTCTGTCGAGGTCTTTAAATTTTTATGGATTCTATCGGAGCTTCGCTCCTCCAGAATGACACCAGGGCGCGCGAACGCCCTACTGTCAATTACGCGCCTGCTTATAGCTCTCCATCGCTTCCACATCCACGCTCTTCACGAAGTTGTAGTGCTTGGCGACTTCGGCTTCGGCGAGGTTCAGGTACACCTTCATGCTCTTGTCGAACAGCTCCGGTGCCTTGGTGGCGTCGCGGAGGAGCAACTGGCTCATCACGCAGTTGGCTGCGAGTTCGTAGAGGTGGCGGCTGCAGAGGTCGGTGGACTTGTTGCAGGATCCCGGAATCGAGATGGAGGACTTCGTGAAGGATTTGGAGTCCTTCGACGAACTGATTCCATGCCCTCGCGAATACGAGTATTCCCACTACAATCCGGGCGAAAACGTTCACTATGTGGAGCCGTGCATTCTGGATAGGGACTTGGCATCGTCGGCAAGTGCCGCATGGGCGGACAATCTGCTTCAGCCTGAAAATCCGGAGGCGGGCGCGCAGTACGAAAAGCTCATTTTCGTCACGGCCGGTTCGCAGGTCTTGGATTACGAGGGAAAGGCTCGTCACCTGTTCCATTGCATGTGCGAGGCGATGCAGGCAGCGGAAATGAAGGACTACCATCTTGTCCTCGGCGTGGGTACAAAGCTTGTAAACGACCACGAATGGGACGAGTTCAGGAACATGTCCAACATAACATTTGCTGGCTGGGTGCCCCAGCGCGCGATTCTTTCCGCCCCGAATCTCGAATTCGCCTTGATTCACGGAGGCCTTGCGACAATCAAGGAAAGCGTCTACAACAACAAGAAATTCTTGATTCTCCCCTTGGGCAAAGACCAGATAGATAACGCCTTGCGCCTTCGCAAATATGGGATAAACAATACAGTTCCCATTGAAAAAATCGGCCCGAAAATCCTGATTGACGCGATGATGAAGCTGAGAACGGACAGGAAGACGAGGCAGAACCTGGAAAAGCTGAGCAAGGCGTTCCAGAGCATCGAAACGGAAAGCCCCGGAACGCAAGTGCTGTTGAAAAATTTGAATCAGACTTGATTATTGAACGGAAAAAGCTTCCGCGTTAGGGATAGTGACCCCTTGGGGCGGAGACTTGCGGAGTGACTGAAGGGAACACAGCAAGGCTCCGTTTTAGGAGGCGGGTGGCAAGCGAAGCGAAGGTGGCCGCCCCTAAAATATAGCCCGACCCACGTCAGTGGGGAACGCCCAAATAAGAAATATCGGTAAGGACAAGAATGAAGAAGGCAAGAAGGCAATCAACATGGTTCCGCAGGAACCCATCAAGGTTCAGGAAGGCAAGTGCTGGGACTTCTTCGTTGATCTCCCCGAATTTGACCGTACCAAGGTTAACAAGAACCTTGTCAAGCAGGCAATGCTCCTCGAACCTCTGTTCGAATTCTCCGGCTCCTGCGCAGGCTGTGGCGAAACCGCTTACGTCCGTCTCGTTTCTCAGCTCTTCGGCGACCGCATGGTTGTCGCAAACGCAACTGGTTGCTCCTCCATCTACGGTGGTAACCTCCCCACTACTCCGTGGGCAAAGAACAAGGAAGGCCGCGGTCCGGCTTGGGCAAACAGCTTGTTCGAAGACAACGCTGAATTCGGTCTCGGTATGCGTCTTGCAATCACCAAGCATGCAAACCAGGCTGTAAGCCTCCTCGAAGCTGTGAACGTTCCTGCTGAACTCAAGGCTAAGCTCACTTCTCAGGATCAGTCCGACGAAGCTGGCATCCAGGCTCAGCGCGCTAACGTTGCTGAACTGAAGGCTGCTCTCGCTGGTGCTACCGACGAAGCTTCCGTAAGCCTCCGCGACGAATTCGCCGACTACCTGGTCAAGAAGTCCGTATGGATCTTCGGTGGTGACGGTTGGGCATACGACATCGGTTACGGTGGTCTCGACCACGTCATGGCAACCGGTGAAAATGTGAACATCTGCGTCCTCGACACTGAAGTTTACTCCAACACTGGTGGACAGGCTTCCAAGTCCACCAACCGTGGCGCCGTCGCCCTCTTCGCAGCCGCTGGTAAGCGCGCTGGCAAGAAGGACCTCGGCCTCATCGCCATGAGCTACAAGAATGTGTACGTTGGCCGTATCGCCATCGGCGCAAACGACGCTCAGGCTCTGAAGGTTCTCCAGGAAGCAGAAGCTCACAATGGTCCGTCTCTGATCATCTGCTACTGCCCCTGCATCAACCACGGCTTCGATCTCAACAGCCAGCTGGAACACCAGAAGATGGCTGTGGATTCCGGTTACTGGACTCTGCTCCGCTACAACCCGGCTCTCGCTGCCGAAGGCAAGGCTCCCCTTGTTCTCGACTCCAAGGCCCCGACTATCCCGGTTGCAGAATACATCTACACCGAAAACCGCTACAAGCAGCTCACCCGTAACAACCCGGAAGTTGCTAAGAAGCTGGCCGACGACCTCCAGAAGGAAGTGGATGCACGTTTCGCATTCTACACCGCAATGTCTCAGGACACTGAAGGTTTGATCAGCCTTTAGTCTTTGACTAAAGACAATTATGAAGTATGAATTATGATTTATGAGACTTTCTCGTAATTAGTAATTCATAACTCATAACTAAAAACGGTCTCCGTTCGAAAGAGCGGGGCCGTTTTTTTTCTTGGCTCTCGTCTTTTTTATGAGACAGCCTCGTAATTAGTAATTCATAACTCATAATTGAAAAAGCGGGGCCTTTTTTTATTATAATTTGTCGTAAGGAATAGGAGGTTTACATGGCTAAGCGTATTTGGAGTTTATTTTTAGCAGGTTTGTTCTTTGTGGCCTGCGGAGATGATGGTAGCGACAACTTTGTCTCCCACGACTCTAACTTGGAGTCTGGCAGCTCCAGCTCCATCAAGGATGTTGACAGCAAGAATTCATCCGACTCCAAGGGTTCTTCCACGGAATCAGGGAATTCTTCGGATTCAAAGAATCCCTCCAGTTCTGCAGACAACGGTAGCCTCAATTCCTCTAGCTCCATTAAACTTGACTACAACGAAGTCTTTGGCACCACAGTCTCCCTCGATTCCATTTATGATAGGGATGCAGACTACATTTACAAAACTGTACAGATTGGTTCTTACATATGGCTGGCAGAAAACCTTCGTAGCAAATCCGTACATTCCAAGTGCTACAACGGCGATACGGATTACTGCAGTGACTTCGGACGTCTATACAATGACCCTACACCGAACTGCCCCGAAGGCTTCTCCATCCCCACCATGGAACAGTGGCAAAGTCTTCTAGACAAGGCTGGCAAGACCACCCATCTACGTTCCAAAGGCCTATGGGAGTCATATGAAGGCGGTTCCCTGGAAGGAACCAACGACCTAGGATTCTCAATACTGCCCAGCGGAGTCTGCACATCCGACAGCTGCAGCGATGTTTTCAAGAAAGCCTATTTCCTGGCAGCAGATAGCGCAGGCTATGTCGTATTCTCTTACGATAAGCCTAACGCTCAAATCTATGAAGGATATAATCCAGACCTGTATTACTCCGTTCGTTGCTTGCAGGCCTCACAGCAAATTGCAACGACGAAAGACTTGCCAGACGACTGCAAATTTGCAGATCGATTCCAGATTGACGAGGAAGAAGCCTATCTGTGCTATACCAATTCCAAATGGTATCGTGAATACAATTTGAAATCATGGCCATGCAGTTACGAAACCGAAGGTAGAGAAGCCATTTCCAAAGATGCTAAAACCCTTCATATCTGTAGGGGTGAACGGTACACCCCCGCTAGTTCCGGTGATTTGAGTACGAAGTATTGCACTGCATCGATCAATGGCGATACTTTGACCCATGAAGGCAAATATCCAAGATACTGCAATGGAATTCAATGGATCGATTTATCACCTAGCGAGTACTTAGGTGCTTGTAAGCTATATGAATCCACTGAAATCAGGAACTTCGGAACAAGACAGTATGTTTGCATGGACTCTAGCTGGCATGGTCTGACGCTACAGGATTCCACCTTTGGCCTATGCACAAGGAAGCGCTTCGGAGAATTGCAAACATCCACAGACACCTACGTCTGCAAGTATCATAGTTGGGTTAAGGCGACTGAAGCAGACAAGCTTGGAACGTGCAATGAAGACAATATCATGGATGTCAAACCCATAGGAAATGAAAAATATGTCTGCAGAAACCAAATTTGGGAGAGAATGACCCTGCTGGAAGAACGCTACGGTTTATGCTCCAAGGCTCGTTTCGGCGAAGTTATCGACAGTACCACCAATTTCATTTGCAAAGACTACACCTGGAAAACAACCACGAAGGATGAGGTTCTGGGAGAATGTACTGCAAATAATGAACTGGAAACGGGAAGATGGAAAACGAAGCTTTATGTCTGTAGAAACTCCCAATGGGATTTAGCCTCTACGTTGGAAGACTACTATGGCATTTGCTCCCTAGCCAATGAAGGCGACATTACAAAAGACAGGCTCTATGTCTGTGAAAACAAGAAATGGATAGAGACCAATGCAGAGCAGTTTTATGGTCCCTGCACCGAAAAGTTACAGTACACCATTTATAAAGAAGAAAAAGAAATGTGCGATAATGGCGAGTGGAGAAAACCACAAGGTGACGAAAGCGATCTCCGAAAGTTCTGTACACCTGACAGAGAATTGATGTCGCAATACAAAAATACAATTTATGGTCGAGCCTATTATATCTGTACACAAAGTAAATGGAAACAAGTATCCTTGGTGGAGTACACTGTTGGTCTTTGCAATGCTGATAGCGTAGGAAAAACGGCAGTCTTTAAGGATTCCACCTACTTCTGCGACGGAACTCGTTACTGGAACACCAATATGAACTCCCTGTTTGGAACATGCACAGAACAAAAGGAAGGCACCAAAAAGACATACGATGATGTGATCTATATTTGTTCCTCCGGCCAGTGGAAAAAGCTCGATGATATTCAAAAAGAAGAGGACAAATAGCAAGGATTTGGATTATTGAAGTTTGCAGGCCAAAACAATTCCTGAATTTGATACCAGTAAACTTCAATACAGGATGTCGACGACAAAAAACAAGATATTATATGTTTTTTTGTCAAAAACACTTGACAATCATAAAATGCTTTTATATATTTGGGTCGTTCGGTTGAAAGACCAAACAAACCACTGGGGTGGTAGCTCAATTTTGGTTAGAGCACCGGCCTGTCACGCCGGAGGTTGCGAGTTCAAGCCTCGTCTATCCCGCTAAAAAGGATCTCTGAAAAGAGGTCCTTTTTTGTATTCGCCGTTAATTGAAACGTCAGTTCCGGCAACCTCCCCTACTTTATTATATTTGGAAAAAATGACCATTGGGGGTTACTATGGTTTATCGCTTTCTGGGATTTATTCTCCTTTGCACGTCTTTAATCGCCTGCGGTAGCGACGACAGCGACAACATACACTCCACAAAAAAGGATATCGTTGAAGACGACTCTTCATCATCCTTCTGGGATGACGAGGACGACGAATCAAGTTCCTCACGAAACGCCCAAAGCGATAACAAGTCCAGCTCAGACCAAGAAACCAGCAGCAGCTCTTCAAAGGGAATCGCATCTTCCAGTTCCTCTATTGATTCCACGGGTGGATTCATCGAAATTCATGGTACACCCATAAAAACCGATTCTGTAGAAGAATTCTATTACACATACAAGACCGTTCAAATCGGAACAAAGATCTGGCTCGCAGAAAACCTTCGGTACGAACATTCACAAAGCATTTGCTACGACAACAAAGAAAAGTACTGCGATATTTTGGGCAGACTGTACCGTACCGACGTACCCAAATGCCCTAGCGGATTTAGAATCGCCACACAGAAAGACTGGCAAGATTTGTTCGAAAGAACAGGCAGCGTCAAGAATCTTCGTACTAAGGACAACTGGCAAATCAGCAAAATCACGCAAAAGGGATCAGACTCCTTCGGCTTTTCACTTCTACCCGCAGGCTCCTGCAACCTGGACTCCTGTACCGGGTTGAAGGAAAAAACCACCATGCTGGTATCCGAGCCGCTGGGCTACTATACATTTACTGCTGATAGCGATTCCGCAACCTTCAAGAGTGGTTTCAACAGTTCCCTCTACGCATCGGTCCGCTGCGTTATGGACTCCAAGAACTTCTTTAGCGAATCGGATCTTCCCGAAACCTGTTACAATGGCGACCGCGTTTCAGTAAAGGACTACATCTACTACGAATGCGACAACAGCAAGACCTGGCAGCCAAGTACCGCCACTACCCCATCCACATGTTCTGAAAAAGAAGAACTGAAGAATGCAATCTACAAGGGAACCCGCTACAACTGCCGTTCTGAAAACTACTATAAAGTTACCGCAATGGAAGATGCCGTAGGATTCTGCAGCCTTAAGAACCGTGGCGACACCCTTACATACAAAGACACCCTTTTTGCCTGCGATTCTACAACCTGGATCAAGGCGTCGGTGCGCCACGTCTTTGGCGAGTGCGTCCAAAACGAAAGAGACTCCATATACACCTTCAACGATACCAAATACGTATGCCTGGACTCAACCTGGAGACCAGTAACTTCCGATGAACTTCAATACGGTCTCTGTCTAGAGAGCATGTTCGGAACCTTTGCAGACGAAAGCAAAAACCGCATCTGCAAAGACCACGCATGGAAATATCCTACCAGAGACGACCTTCTGGGTTCATGTTCCATAAAGAATACTGGCAAAACGGAATCCTATGGCTATGAAACTTACATTTGCAAGGATTCCACATGGGTGAAGTCTACGTATTTCGAACAAACTTACGGTCCCTGCACTTCACTTAACGAAGGAGAAGTTCAGCTCAATAAGTATATCTGCAAGAATTCCACATGGACCGAGGCGACAACCATCGAAATTCTCGGAACCTGTTCGTCAAAAAATGAATACGAAATGAAGCCCTATGGAGAAATCCAGTACATCTGCAAGAAAAGCGCATGGTCTAAGGCAGACAGCTACGAAAACAAGTATGGAGCCTGCACCCCCGACAACGAAGGCAAAATCGAAGATGCAATGTATATATGCAAAAGTGGCTACTGGGCTTCAGCAAAAAAAGAAGAGGTTCTCGGAGCCTGTACTGCAGACAACGCCTACGAAATAAAGAAGTATACCGTACACAACTATATATGCAAGAATAACATGTGGGATCTTACCTCTGTCTACGAAAACGAATACGGGGCATGCACTGGCGAACGGCAGGGAGAAAAGGCTGATACGGTTATCTGCAAGAATGGTTCGTGGATCCTGATGACCCCACAGGAATATTACGGGAGCTGCACCACCGAAATTCAGGACACCGTTATCCTTGGGAAAATTTGCGACAACCTATACTGGAGAGCCAAGAATACCCAGGAAAAAAATGTCGGAGATTTTTGCACAACAACGACTGCAGGAAAGAAAGTGACCTTTAAATACAGCAAAGAGTATTACGTCTGTTATAAAGGCGCATGGGTTTCTACAACAGAAGTCAACTACAACCTGGGAATCTGCTCCACCGCTGGAGAAACAAACGCTTACAACGACACGCTATATACCTGCATGACAGCAGGATTCTCAAATTACACATGGAGCAAAACAAAAATAAACGTTGTTCTTGATTCCTGTAACGCAAACGATATTGGCGACGTAAAGACTTATAAGGGAAAGGAATACGTTTGCCGCTCTACAGGATGGGGTATCGTCAATAACATCGAAAGGGAATACGGCTACTGTACTTCAGAAAGTGAAGGCAAGAACGCAGACCCCGATGGAGTAGCCTACGTGTGCAAGAATGGCCTATGGGCCAAGGCAACCAAGCCCATGTACTTAGGGGAATGCAACACCGGAGACACAAAGACATACTACGGTCAGGAATATGTTTGCCGCGGAGACGGTTGGGAAGCCGTTTACGGAACATTGAAAGACTCCAGAGATGGCCAGACATACCGTACCATCGTATTGCATAATGCAGTATGGATGGCAGACAATCTGAACTACGAAACAGCGAACAGCTGGTGTTATTCCAACAGTCCTTCCAAGTGCGATGAGTACGGCAGGCTCTACACTTACGAAGACGCAATGAAGGCATGTCCCACTGGATGGCACATCCCAAGTATCACAAAAGATTATGCAGACTTGTACTTTACCTACTATGGATACAGTACACGTTCTGTTACAGGATGGCAGGGAATCAATGGAACGGGGTATTCTGATTTAGACGTTAAGGCTTCTGGAATTCGAAAGGCCAACGGCAGTTTTATTTACGAGACGCGACTTAGCGGATACTGGTTTGCAGACGAATACAATTCCGACGAAACCTTTATAAACTGCATCAACCCCACTAATTCTGTATCGGACATATGCACCGGAAATGGCACGCCGGTTCCTGCATACACAAGCGGAAATTCAACAACGCTCAGGCTTTATACAGCATCTAAAGACGACGCTTTCCCAGTCCGTTGCGTCAAGGATCAATAATCACCTACTTTATTATATTTGTAAAAAATAACCATTGGGGGTTACTATGGTTTATCGTTTTCTGGGATTTATTCTCCTTTGCACGTCTTTAATCGCCTGCGGTAGCGACGATGACGGAAACTCTGTTTCTTCAAAGAATGACTATCTGGACGAGGCATCTTCATCTTCTTGGGACGAGGACGACGAATCCAGTTCCTCCCGCCAGGAACAAGGCAACGAGTCGTCCAGTTCCCAAAAGGAATCTAACGATAGTTCCAGTTCCTCAGGCTCCGAGGACAGCAGCAGCTCCTCCACCCAGAATTCCGGCAGTTCTTCTGGAAGCAGTTCTTCTGGAAGCAGCTCCAGCCAGGAATCCTCTTCCAGCCATGCAAGAAGTTCCTCCAGCGTGGACCCCACAGGAGGCTTTACCTTAATCGACGGCGTTCCTATAATACGGGACGGCATTCAGGACACCTACAATTTTCATTACTACCCCACAGTACAAATCGGAACGAAAGTCTGGCTTGCGGAAAATCTCCACGCACCCCACGACCAAAGCGTCTGCTACGACAACCTGACCACAAACTGTCAGATCTACGGTAGATTGTACCGTGTTGAAGTTCCTCAATGCCCTTCTGATTTTAGAGTAGCCGAACAGTCGGACTGGGAAGACCTCCTGGCCCAAACCAAGGGGACCAAAAGTCTTCGGGCCGCAAAAACCTGGAAGACATCCGATGAATCCCAAGTGGGAACAGACGACTACGGATTCGCCATCTACCCAACGGGCTCCTGCGACTTGGACACTTGTACAGGAATGTACGAAAACGCAGTTTTCCTGACCAAGGAACCTTTAGGCTACTACACCTTTACGAAGGATAGCGAAACCCCCTCTTTCAAGAAAGGGTACAATCCATCCTTGTACGCAGCCATCCGATGTGTCAAGGATTCCAAGAACGTCTATAGCGAAGACGACCTTCCCAAGGTATGTTCCAATGGCAACCGAATGTCCGTCAGGACTTACAACATTTACGAATGTTACAACAAAACCTGGTACACCAGCAGCGAAAAGACACCGACAACTTGCGCCGACGAGGATGAACTGAAGGATATTGTATACGAGCGGGACATGTACAACTGCCGTTCCAACAAATACTATAAAGTGACCACCATGGAAAGTACCGTTGGATTTTGCAGTTCAAAAAACGTCGGTGATACAGTCACCTACAGCGGAACGGTTTACGCTTGCGATTCCAACATATGGAACAAAGCGACTATTGATCAAGTTTACGGCGAATGTACTCAATACGAACGAGACTCCATTGTAAATTACGACAAGGAAAAATACATCTGTATTGAACAGGCTTGGAGAAAAGCAACCGATAAAGAACTGAAATACGGAATTTGTACCAAGGATAAATTCGGCACATTTGCCGATGAAGAAAAAACTCTGGTCTGCAAGAGCCACGTATGGCAAACCCCCATTACAGAAGATCTTCTCGGAAGCTGCAATGCAGCCAACGATAAGAAGATCACAGAACTTTCCGGAACAGCATACGTTTGCAAGGACGGTTCCTGGAGCAGAGCCACCAAGAGCGATTTCCTGGGGACTTGCAATTCCTCCAACCAAGGCGCCATTAAGGAATACAACAACCTGTTCTACATCTGCAAGAACGGATTGTGGGCTACAGCCAACAACGAAGAAAAAAAATACGGACTGTGCACAACCAGCAACGAAGGGCTTGTGAAGGACAATTCTGTCATTTGCAAAAGCGGTGTATGGGTTGCCGCCACCAAGGCCGATATTCTGGGCACTTGTAGCTCAAGCAACCTCTACGAAACAAAGAAATACGTCAGCAACACCTATGTTTGTAAAAGTGGTGCATGGGTCATAGCATCTGCTACTGAAATCAAGTATGGCGTCTGCACTCCAGAAAACGAAGGTCTTAAGGGAGATTCCCTCATTTGCAAGAGCGGATCTTGGACCAAGATGTCTGCCAGCGAATATTACGGAACATGCGACAGTAAACTCCAGGACAAGGTCTACACATCCTACATCTGCGATGCCGGAAAATGGAGAACCATGACCACGCTAGAAAAGAACGTCGGGGCATTCTGCACCATAACACGTCAAGACAGCGTCGCCAAGACAAGTACCCGATTCTACTACTGCAACAGGGGTTCTTGGACACAAACTACAGAAATAAACTACACCCTGGGTTTTTGCAACGAAAATCGCATTGGCGAAGAAGGCGTTTATAGAGATACCATATGCATCTGCGAGAGTTACGGCTGGAACATGACAAAAACCAACTACATTCTTGGAGATTGCAATGAAGAATCCCACGGCATAACGAAAGAATTCAAGAACGTAGAATATATTTGTCGTATAAACAACTACTGGAGCGAAAAAAACAACATAGAGCAAACATACGGATTCTGCTCAAGAAAAAACCTAGGCGAAACCATTCAGGCATTGTATGCTGAAGAAAATTTGTATTACACCCGGATTTGCGCATCCGATTATAACTGGACTTGGGCAAACAAGGATATGTTTCTTGGAGAATCCAACAGTACAAATAAAGGAGATGTGAAGAACTATTCCGGACAAGACTTCATTAGTCGAGGCGATGGATGGGAACCGGTTTATGGCACATACAAGGACCCTCGAGACAACAAGACGTATAGAACCGTAGTTCTTCACAACCTCACCTTTATGGCGGACAACCTGAATTACGAAACAGAAAATAGCTGGTGCTACAACAACCAGGCCTCTGAATGCGAAACCTACGGAAGACTTTATACCCACGAGGCTGCCAAGAGCGCCTGCCCAACAGGCTGGCACCTGCCAACCCTTTATGAATACACCATTACCATAGACAACCACTTATTGCGTTATTCGAAATATGCCGATGGCTACTGGCAAGGAAACGTGACGGACAAGTACTCTGAACTGGAAGTAAAAGGCCACGGCTACAGAATGAGCAATGGACAGTTTTTACACAAGCTGCGCATTGGTGGTTTTTGGATTGACGAAGAATATAATGAATCCAAGGCCTATATCTTGTTGTTGAATCCAGAACAATCCTTTAGAGATTCTGATTTTAACTTTACTGAAGTTAACGTAAGTGTGGGATCAAGCAATCGCAGATTTGATATGTATTTCACCGGTAAAGCCAACGGCTGGGGTGTCCGCTGCGTGAAGGATGAGTAGTCACCCCAAAAACTAAATCATCATCTTAACATTTACATGGCATAAAAAGGAGTTTCGTCCTTGGTGCGGAACTCGTGCTTTTCGTAGTAGCCGATGAGCGAGCCGTTTTCGTCGCGGAGGGCAATCATGTAGCCGTCCTTGTTCTGCTTTTCGTTGAAGAAGGTATGCACCCAGTTGTGCTCGGGGCTTTCCGCAAACCAGGCCATTACCTTGAGGATCTTTTCCTGGGATTCCGGGCTATGGCACTTCAGCAGGTTGCGGCCGATGAGGGCGGCTCCCCCACGCTTAGCCTGGGCCTCGCAAGCCTTCGGGTTCATGTAGATGATTTCGTGCTCCAGGTTGCAGATAACGATGGCGGTATCGTCCTGGTCGATGATGGATTTGAAGAAAGGATTAAGTAAAGTCATTTTTCATCCAGGTTTGTAGATTTGCCGCAATGAGGGCAAACGTCAATGTTATACAGTTTCAAGTGCAGAAGTTTGTTGCAGTGCGGGCAGCGAACCTTCTTAATCATCCACACCGTGGAACCCACAAGAAGGATAACCGCAAGCGTCAGCAACACAAAATCCGCATCGGCAATATTGTCCGACACCCCCACAGGCTTAATGCCCTTGTAAAAAAGGAAAAAGCCAAAGAACAAAATGACGTAGCCGATAGCGCGGTTAATTTTTGGGTTGTTCATGCTTTGAATATAACTTTTTCAAAAAAAATAGTACCAAAGCAATCAATTTAATCATTTAGTACTATAGAAAATAGGAAATTCGTCAAAATGAACTTCCAAGAACACACCGTCATAGTACTAAATAAAGAAAAAAAGTGAATTAGTACCATATTTTACAAAAAAAAAACGAGATAAAACGTTAATTTGTCTAAAATTTATAGTACTATACACATTCAAAACCGCATTTTAGTACTACCACCAACCTCAAAAACGCAAAAAAGGCCACCCCGAAAAACATCGGGAGTGGCCTTTTTAATTATGAAGTACGAATTACGAGACCATTAATCGCGACTTCGTCGCCTTACTTTATCTCATAACTCGTAACTTGTAATTCGTAACTGTTGATTGGCAAAGCCAATCAACTTAACAACCCAGCTTTGCAGCCAGGTATGCTTCCAGTTCGTCGATCTTCACCAGTTCCTGCTGCATGGAGTCACGTTCACGGACGGTGACGTAGCCAAGCTTTGCCGGATCGGATTCGCCTTCGCCAACAGTGTCGAAGTCGACGGTGACGCAGAACGGAGTACCCAGTTCGTCCTGACGGCGGTAACGCTTACCGATGGACTGAGTTTCGTCGTATTCCACGTTCCAGCGCTGGAGCAGCTGTTCGTAAAGTTCTTCGGCCTTAGCCTTGACCTGGCCCTTCTTGACCAGCGGGAGAACGGCAACCTTCACCGGAGCAACCTTCGGGTCGAAGTGGAGAACGGTACGTTCGTCGTTTTCAAGCTTCTGGACTTCGTAAGCGTCGCAGAGGAGAACCAGGAGCAAGCGTTCCACACCGAGGGACGGTTCCACAACGTAAGGCACATAGCGCTTGTTGTGGACCGGATCAATGTATTCCTGCTTGACCTTGGATTCGTTCTGGTGAGCAGTCAAGTCGAAGTTGGTACGGCTTGCGATACCCCACAGTTCGCCCCAACCGAACGGGAATTCGTATTCGACGTCGGTGGTACCGTTACTGTAGTGAGAAAGTTCTTCCTTGGCATGTTCGCGGAGGCGGAGCTTGGATTCGTTCACGCCCAGGTCCTTGATGAGCCAGTTGAAGCAGTACTTACGCCAGAAGTTGTACCAGTCAAGTTCGGTGCCCGGTTCGCAGAAGAATTCCAGTTCCATCTGTTCGAATTCGCGGGTACGGAAGATGAAGTTACCCGGGGTAATTTCGTTACGGAAAGACTTACCGATCTGACCTACGCCAAACGGAATGCGGGGGCGAACGTTGTCGACGATGTTCTTGAAGTCGACGAAGATACCCTGAGCGGTTTCCGGACGGAGATAAACCTTGTTGCCTTCGCCTTCAATCACGCCGATTTCGGTCTGGAACATGAGGTTAAATGCGCGGGGCTTGGTGAATTCGGTCTTGCCGCAGCTCGGGCATTCGATCTTGTTTTCCACCATCATTTCGGCGATCTGGTCGAAGTTCTTGCCGGCGCAGCAGCCGTCACCCAGCTTTTCTTCCAGCAGATGGTCGGCGCGGAAACGTTCGTGGCAAGCAAGGCAGTCAACCAGGGGGTCAGAGAAGTTACCCACGTGGCCAGAAGCCTTCCAAACGCGGGGGTTCAAGAGAATAGAGCTATCAAGACCCAGCACGTCCTTACGGCTGGTCACAAACTTCTTCCACCAGAGGTTCTTGATGTTGCGCTTCAGTTCTACACCGTACGGACCGTAGTCCCAGGTGTTGGCCAGGCCGTCATAAATTTCGGAACCCGGGAAAATGAAACCGCGACGCTTGCAGAGGGAAATGATGTCCTTAAGGGCATCCTGAACTTTCTTTGCCATTTTTATATCCTTTTTCGGCCGAACCTGAACTTTGCAGGCATATCCTTTGGCCGGACTAGGAACCTACCTGGATGATAGGCCCTGACGGCACGCAAATATAGTAATTATGAGTTATGAATTACGAATTATGAGAGGTTTTGATTTGTGAATTATGGGTGAAAAATTGAGGTTGAGGAGCGCAGTTCTTTTTTAAGTTCTTTTTATAAAGACCGCGGTAATGACAAATGGCATGTAAAAATGTATCTTTGGCTCCATTATTATGAAGTTTGGTTCTATTGTCGCACTTTTGGCCTTGCCCGCAGCCCTGTTTGCAGAAAACGGGACCGTCCAGCTTACTGAAGTTGTAGACGACAAGGCAATTCTTGAATCCGAGATTACCGAAACGGCTCAGCCAGCCGCCGTAACCAACAGCGAAACAGTTTCGATTACCGAAAGCGAGTTTACGGGCGATCCGGCAATAGACTCTGCCGACGCAGGCAACATCGACGCCCCCGCAGAGCAAATTGTCGAAAGCCCAGCGGCAACCGAAGCTGCCGAAGCGGTAGAATCCGCCCAAAAAGAGCCCCCTGCAACAGAATCCACTTCTGAAGAAGTGGCCGCAGCCGAATCCGTTACCGACACCGATAACGCAGAATCCGAGGGAACCGAGGCCGACGACGGCAAGGAAATGTCCCAGGAAGAGGCCGACGACGAGCTGGCCGCAGCCATGGGCCCCGCCGACTCCACCGCAAGCAACGGCAAGCTGGTTCTCGACATGACCAAGGCCGTGATTCCTACCGAAAGCCGCCGCATTGCGGGCCCCTACGGAATCCGCACCTACCGCATGCATCGTGGCGTAGACCTTGGACTTTGCCATGGCGAAGACCGCACCATCGTGGCGGCATTCCCGGGCAAGGTCAAGCTGGTTCGCAACCAGGGCCGCCGTCGCGGTTACGGCAAGTACGTGATTATTGACCACGGCAACGGGCTTACCACTCTTTACGCACATCTGGCAAGCTGGAAGGTCAAAATCGGCGACGAGCTCCAGGCGGGCGACACCGTAGGCGTGGGCGGAAACACCGGACGCTCCTTTGGCGCACACCTGCACTTCGAAATGAAGTACAACGGCGTCTATATCGACCCTACCACCGTCTTCAACTTTCAAGAAGGTACCTACCTTGCAGCTACCGCCGAAATCGAGCAGTCTCAAATTCAGGCTGTAGAAGACGAATACCAAAAGGAACTGGCCAAGCACCGTTACTACAAGGTTCGTCGCGGCGACTGCCTGGGTAAAATCGCCCGACGCTACGGGATTTCTGTAGGCAAGCTAAAGCGTCTTAACGGACTCAAGAGCAACAACATTCGCCCAGGGCAGGTTTTGCGCTGCTCCTAGGAGCAACGAGTTTTGAGCCATGTGCGATAA
Organism: Fibrobacter sp.; assembly: GCA_024398955.1. Lineage (GTDB taxonomy): Bacteria > Fibrobacterota > Fibrobacteria > Fibrobacterales > Fibrobacteraceae > Fibrobacter. The sequence continues at coordinate 19,969 of JAKSIG010000053.1, forward strand.
ACTTTTGCCTATACATTTCGCCCCGCTTCAGGGTTTTACCGAATGCGCTTACCGCCAAGCGCATTTTTTGTATGCAGGAGCCGCAGCCTACTACACGCCATTCCTGAGAGTCGAGAAGGGGGCCGCCCGCGAAAAAGACCTGCGCGACCTGCAGCAAGACCTGGAATTTATAAAGAGCAGGCAAACCAACACCTGCCATTGCGAGAACCTGGCGTATGGGACCACCATAGACTCCAGTCGTCATTCTCCGCTTGACGGGGAATCTGGCCGTTTCTACAACGTCATCCCCCAGATCATCTGCCGCGACGCCTCAGAGTTCCGCATTCTAGTAGACGCCATCCAAAAGCTAAAGCAGGACTGCGGATTCGCCCCCGACGAAGTATTCCCGCAAATCGACATCAACATGGGCTGCCCCTTCCCCATGCAGGCGAAGGCTGGCCGCGGTTCCGGCATTCTCCCGCGCATCGACGCAGTCAAGGAAATCCTCCAGGAAGTAGCAAGACGAACAAGTCACCCAGAACAACATCTTTCCGAACAGCGTCATTCTGAACGTAGTGAAGAATCCAGTGCGGTAAAAGCTGATACTGACCTGCGACAGCATGACTTAAGGTTCAGCATCAAGATGCGTCTGGGCTACACCGCCCCCGACGAATGCCTCGCCCTGCTACCGCTGTTAAACGACGCGCCCCTCGCCCACATCACCATGCACCCGCGGTTAGGCATCCAGCAGTACAAGGGAGCATTGGACCTCGCTACATTCGATACATTCTACGCCCAATGCCGCCATCCACTCATTTTTAACGGCGACGTTACCACCATAAAAGACATTCAGGCCATCGCCCGCCGCTTCCCAAACCTCAAGGGAATCATGATCGGCCGCGGCCTTCTGGCGAACCCATCACTTGCGGCGCAGTATCTAGCGCAGTACCTAGCGCAGCACCAGGCTCAGCTCCAAACCAGCGATCAACCAGCTATAGCCAGAACTCCCCTTGCAGAAAACAGTCTGTCTCCCCTCGCCGCACTTCTAAAAATCCACAGTTACATTCTCGAAAACTATCGCGCCCGCCTCCAGGGCGACGCACAGGTTCTAGACAAAATCCGCCCCTTCTGGACCTACGCAGCCCAGGCCGCACAAAACACCCCCGAGGCCGCAATTTTTCTTCCAAAGCGCACCCTAAAACGCATCGAAAAAGCACGTAGCCTCAATGACTACGTAACCGCAGTCAGCGAACTGTAATTTTCCTAAAAAAATCCCATAATAAGCGCATATCGCTGTTGTCGGCACCGGCGAAACCCCTTTCGCTGGGGGGCTTTTTTCAAACTTACTTACAATTTTACTACATTCCTTTTGAAAAGTTTAAAAAGAGGTACTCCCTATGAAGAATCTCAAGTCTTTGACGTTGGCTATTTTCGGCACCGCAATCGCCTTC
>JAKSIG010000054.1 GCA_024398955.1 Fibrobacter sp.
CCTGGTGCGTAGTAAAAAATGAAATCATTGGATGGTTCTAGGTATGTGTGGTACGAGTAGGTGAATTTTTTGTGTGCTTTTTTCACCCTCATTTCCTTCACCCCTTATCACAAACATTTCCACAATTATTCTATATTAACTTCAGTTGAAAATTTTTTCACTCTAACCAAAGGTCAAATAAAATGGCTTCTAAAATTAAGTCCGTTGTTGCCCGCCAGATCCTCGACTCTCGCGGCAATCCCTCCCTCGAAGTTGATGTTACCCTCGAAAACGGTGTGACCGGTCACGCTGCAGTTCCGAGTGGTGCTTCCACCGGTGAACGCGAAGCTTGCGAACTCCGCGACGGTGACAAGAAGACTTACCTCGGCAAGGGCACCCTTACCGCTGTTAAGAACGTCAACACCAAGATCGCTAAGAAGATCGTCGGCATGGATCCTTCCAAGCAGGTTGAAGTTGATGACGCTATGATCGCTCTCGACGGCGACCGCATGCTCAAGAACAAGCTCGGTGCAAACGCTATCCTCGGCGTTTCCATGGCTGTTTGCGTTGCTGCTGCTAACGACGCTAAGATGCCGCTGTACCAGTACATCGCTAAGATGCACGGCACCACCAAGCTCACTCTCCCCTGCCCGATGTGCAACGTCATCAACGGCGGTGCTCACTCTTCCGCTCCGATCGACTTCCAGGAATTCATGATCGCTCCGGTTGGCGCTAAGACTTTCTCCAAGGGTCTCCAGATGGTGACCGAAATCTTCCACGCTCTTAAGGCTGTCCTTAAGAAGGGTGGCTTCGACACCACCGTTGGTGACGAAGGTGGCTTCGCTCCTGGCGTAAGCATCAAGCCGGCTAAGAACAAGTTCGGTTACGAAATCACTGGCGTTATGACCCTCGAAAAGGCTCTCGACGCTCTGAAGACTGCAACCACCAATGCTGGTTACAAGTTCGGCACCGACATCAAGATCGCTCTTGACGTTGCTTCTTCCGAATTCTGCGACAAGAACACCAAGGCTGGCAAGCCCGAAACCTACACCTTCAAGAAGAGCACCAAGAAGACCCTCAAGTCTGCTGACATGGTGAAGCTCTATGAAAAGCTCATCGACAAGTATTCCATCTTCTCCATCGAAGACGGTCTGGATGAAGCTGACTGGGCAGGTTGGAAGGTCATGACCGACAAGCTCGGTTCCAAGCTCAACCTCGTGGGTGACGACCTGTTCGTTACCAACCCGACCATCTTCGACGAAGGCATCAAGGCTGGCATCGCCAACGCTATCCTCATCAAGGTGAACCAGGTGGGTTCTGTGTCTGAAACTCTCGCTGCTATCAAGCGCGCTCAGAACGAAGGCTATGCTCCGATCGTTTCTCACCGTTCCGGCGAAACCGAAGACACCTTCATTGCTGACCTCGCTGTTGGTACCGCTGCTGGCCAGATCAAGACCGGTTCTCTCTCTCGTACCGACCGCGTCTGCAAGTACAACCGCCTCCTCCGCATCGAAGAAGAACTGGGCAAGGCTGCTGTCTATGCCGGTGATCCTCGCAAGGCTGTCAAGGCTGCAAAGCCGGCTGCCAAGAAGGCTCCCTGCAAGAAGGCTTGCAAGAAGTAATTTTTAACTCTGTTAGAAATTGAAGAGAGCTCCGACTTAGGTCGGGGCTTTCTTTTTTATAAATGTTTTAATTTGTTGCTGATTTTATATATAAACTATTAGATATGGAATTGCGTTTTTTTCTGAGCTGATTCTGTGTGGCCGTGTCGACTGCTATGGGTGTTGTTTGTAACTGGCGGTAAGGGGGAGGGGCATGAATGGTGCAGTATGGGGCGCCATTGATTGAGTGTGTGGTGGAATGTTCTCTAAACGGCCTTGAATGTAAACTTCCGTAAACTTGACGCGGGCAAAATCCTTATGCGAAGCGTAGGTTTGTCTGATGGTTGCGCTTGGAAACGCATTTTCTCTATTTGACTGAAACACTTTTTTTTTTAAAAACTATATTACGGGAGAATTTTTTTTTCACACAAGCTTATTTTAGCTTACTTAAAGAGGACACAAATGATTGGTATGAAATCGATTGCCAAAACGGCGCTTGCGCTCACGGCAACTGGTGCGCTCCTTTCTGGTTGCGGTGACGCATCTTCGGAAGGCGGACTGGCTAACGGCGCTCTGCCCCGTCAGGAAACGCTTTACTTGTCTGGCCAGCAAACCTCTGCTCCGGGTTCTTTTAACCCCCTGGCAGAAAGTTGGGCTGCATCTTGGCCGGTGGGTGGGCGCTTCAACCTGATGTACGAACCGCTCATCACTTACAACTCCCTGAATGGTCAGATTGAAGATCTTCTCGGCCACCTGGTTGAAGAACTTTCCAATAACGACAGTATCGTTGTTGATCTGAATCCCGCTGCAAAGTGGAGCGATGGCAATCCGGTGACCTCTACCGACGTTACCTTCATGTTCCTCCGCGGTTCTATCAATACAGCAGAACAGATTTCTGCTATCCATGTCGATACTTTGAAGAACGGACCGGAGGGTCAGGTTACCGAACGCCTTGCCTTTATGGTCAACAAGAAGGCTCGTAACAACCCGCTTACTGTTCGCGACTTGCTGCAGGCAACCCGTATCGCTCCGTCCCATGTCTTTGAACCTATGATCAAGGAAAAGGGCCTAGACGAAGTGAAGAAGATGTCTATGGATCAGAACCCCGTTGTTTCCGGTCCCTATGCACTTCGCTCTGCAAACGAAACCAAGATTATTCTTGAACGTCGTGACGACTACTGGGGCAACGCCGCTCTCCATAACGGTCAGCTTCCTGCTCCTAAGTACATCGTTCACCCGATTTACAAGAACAACGAACACAACACCATCGCTATGCGCGAAGGTAACCTGGATGCTTCTCAGAGCTTCATTCCTCGCATTAACCGTAAGGCTGCTGCCGGCGTTCATACTTGGTGGGATGAACCTCCTTATTTCCGCCCGGGTGCAATGCCCATGCTCGTCATCAACACCACTAAGGAACCGTTGAACGACAAGCGCTTCCGTCGTGCACTCGCTACTGCAATTGACTACACTGCTCTTCGTCAGTTCGCAGTTTCCAACTATACTTCTACCCTTAAGGGTGGTCTCATCATGCCGACCGACCTGGAAGGCAAGTACATCGTTGACGAAGATCTCGGTAAGTATGGTGCAAACCTCGCTATTACCGACGATGCTGAACGTCTGAACGCTGTGAAGCAGATGCTCTCTGAAGCTGGCTTCAAGTCTGTGTTCAATGCCGATGGCTCTCTGGACCACATGGAAAACGCCAAGGGCGAACGCCTGCCCACGCTCTCCATCACTTCTCCTGCCGGTTGGACCGACTGGGAAGCCATGGTCACCATCGCTGTTGATGGTATGCGTAAGGCTGGTATCGATATTCGCGAAGGCTTCGTAGATGGCGGTGCTTACTGGCCTGCCATGGGTCTCGGTAACTTCGACCTGGTTATGCACAAGCCGGTTGCCGACGTTACCCCGTCTCTCCCCTGGAGCCGTTTCAACGAAATCATGTCCTCTCGTGACTGGACTGACATCGGTGGTTGGGCTGGCGTGAACATCGGTCGTTACAACAAGCCGGGTTCTCCTGAATACCGCCCGGAAGTCGACCAGCTTTTGTCTGCAATTCCGCTGATGACTGATTCTACTGAAATCGCCAAGGCTTACCGCGAACTGAACAAGATCTTTATGGAAGATCAGCCTTCTATTCCGCTGGTATACCTCCCGGAACAGTTCTACGAATTCAGCGACCGCGTATGGACCAACTGGCCCACCGCTGCTAATCCGTATGCTCCTGCCCAGCTCCCCTGGGTTGCATCCGGCACCAAGATTCTCTGGAACTTGAAGCTTGCAAAATAAAGGTTAAAAGGAATACAAATGCTTAAACAATATCCTATGCTACGCTATGTCCTGCAGAAGGGGTTCTGGTATCTCCTGACCTTCGTCTTTGCAGTGGCATTGAACTTCGCATTGCCCCGCGTGGGCGGTAGCGATCCGGTCGACATCATTATGGGTCAGGCCGGTAAGGGCCTTTCTCCCACTGAAGCTCAGTTGAAGAAGGCTGAACTCCTGGTTTCTTTCGGCATGGCCGAAGTCGATGAACAGGGTAACCTGTTTGACGAACAGGGCAACGTTGTTATTCGTAAGGTTCCGAAGCTTGATGCCGAAGGTAAGCCGGTTATGAATGGCGACGCTCCCGTCATGGTCAACGAAGTTGTGACCATGAACGAACCCAAGCGTTCTTCTGCAATTTCTCAGTTCTTCAGCTACATTGGTAACGTGTTCAAGGGTGACCTTGGCAAGTCCTACACCAATAATACTGAAGTGACAACCATCATCAAGAATGCACTTCCCTGGACTCTCCTTATCCAGGCTCCTACCATTCTTCTTGGCTGGATCATCGGTAACCTTCTCGGTGCCTTCGCTGCTTACAAGCGCGGCATTTTCGACAAGGTGTTCTTCCCGGTTGCAATGTTCCTCAACGGCGTTCCCTACTTCGTGTTCGGTATGCTTCTGGTGGCATTGTTCTCCATCACCCTCGGCTGGTTCCCGGCTGTGGGTAACATGAGTCCGGATATTCAGGAATTCTCCTTCTCCTGGACCTGCTTGAAGAGCGTTGGCTGGTACTACATTCTTCCGTTCTTCTCCTGCTTCCCGATTCTTCTTTCCGGTCAGGCAACTGGTATGCGTTCCATGTCCATTTATGAACTTGGTACCGATTACATGAAGTATGCTAAGTGGCTGGGTCTCCGCGAAGGTCGCATCATTAGCTATGTGTTCCGTAACGCTATGCTTCCGCAGCTCACCGGTCTTGCCCAGTCTCTCGGTGCAATGGTGGGTGGTGCTCTCATTACCGAAATGATCTTCTCTTACCCGGGCCTCGGCATGGCTATGCTCGACGCCATTAACAAGCAGGACTACGCTACCATCCAGGGTTGCACCTTGATGATCTCTACCTGCGTTCTTGTTGCAAACTTCGCTGTTGACGTCCTGATCGCAGTCTTCGACCCGCGTGTTAAGGCTGGTCTCCAGATGGGAGGTAAGTAATCATGGGAAAGCTCTTTAGAAACCTTCTCAAGTCTCCGATGTTCGTCGTCGGTATCTCTATCTTCGTTCTGACTCTGTTGATCGCTGTCTTTGGACCGCTGTTCTACTCTGTTGACACTCACGCTCGTGATATTCTGGCTGGCCCCTATGCCGGTTCCAGCGCCTCTCACCTGCTTGGTACCGACCACTTGGGTCGTGACTATGTGTCTCTCTTGATCGAAGGTCTCGGCAACTCCCTCTATGTGGGTTTCCTTGCCGGTATCATTGCAACTACTCTCGGTGTTCTTATCGGCCTGTTCGGCGGTTTCCGCGGCGGCTGGATTGACGAAGTCCTGAACATGTTCACCAACCTGTTCATCGTGATCCCGCAGTTCGTGATTCTCGTGCTCATCAGCTCTGCCTTTAAGGATGGCCGTTCTCTGACTCTTATCGGCGTGGTGATTGGCCTTACCGCTTGGAGCTGGTCTGCTCGTGCAGTTCGTGCACAGGCCTCCTCTCTCCGTAGCCGTGACCATATCGCACTTGCCCGCATTAACGGTGCAAGCACCCTGACCATCGTGATTAAGCATGTGCTTCCGTACCTGCTTTCCTACGTGTTCATGGTGTTCATCATGCAGGTGGGTTCCGGTATTCTTTCCGAAGCTTCCATTTCTATGATCGGCCTTGGCCCTGTGGATACCACTTCTCTGGGTATCATCCTGAACCAGGCTAAGGATAACGGCGCTCTTGCTGACTCCATCTGGATCGCATTCCTGCCGGCAACTCTGGTCGTTACCTTGACCGTGTTCGCACTTTACCTGATCAATACTTCTATGGAAGGCGTCTTCAACCCGCGTCTCCGCAAGTAAGAGGTAACAAATGTCTGAAAATGTATTTGAAGTAGAAAACCTCGGCCTCTATTACTTGGGTCGTTTTGGCGACAAGACTCACGCTGTTACCGACGTGTCCTTCTCCATGAAGCAGGGCGAAATCCTCGGTATCGCTGGTGAATCTGGTTGCGGTAAGTCCACTCTCGTGTCTGGCCTTATGGGCATGTGCATTCCGCCGCTGTACCCCGAAAAGGGTGACGTCCGCGTGAAGCACGGCGACAAGATGGAATCCCTCATGAACCGTTCTCTCGAAGACGTGCGCGCCAACGTTTTGGCTCAGCAGGTTTCCATGATTCCTCAGGGTGCATTCAACGCCCTGAACCCGGTTCGTAAGATCAAGGACATCGCTGCCGACGTGATCGCTGCTCACCAGCAGCCCGGCAAGAAGCTGGACCAGAAGGAAATCTACGCTCGTCTCCGTGAACGTTTCGACTTGTTCGGTATGGACACTGACCGCGTTCTGAATTCTTACCCCATCCAGCTGACCGCAGGCGAACGCCAGCGTTCCGTGATCGGTATTTCTACCCTTCTGAACCCCCAGATGGTGATTGCTGACGAACCTACTTCCGCTCTGGACGTTTCTACCCAGAAGGAAGTGATCTCCATGATCTTCGACCTTCTCGACAAGGGTATCTTCAGCACCATGATCTTCATTACCCACGAACTTCCGCTGCTCTATCATGTGGCCGACAATATCGCCATTATGTATGCCGGTGAAATCGTGGAATACGGTACTGCCGAACAGATCGTTAAGGATCCTCGTCACCCGTATACCCAGGCTTTGATGGGCGCTATGCTCTCTACCGAAGCTTCTCAGCGTACCCGCCATCCTGAAGCTATCGAAGGTGCTCCTCCTAGCCTCAAGAACAAGATTGTGGGTTGCCGCTTTGCTCCCCGCTGCAAGAAGGCCTGCCCGGATTGCAAGAAGAACACTCAAGAAATCCGCATTGTCGGCGATCGTCAAGTGAGGTGCGATTATGCTAAGTGATAAGCCCGTTGTATTTTCTGCCAAGCGTATTAGCAAGGACTTCGGTGCCGGTAAGAACCTGAAGACTGCCGTGAAGGATGTTTCCTTCGACATTTATGACGAAGAATTCATCTCTATCGTGGGCGGTTCCGGTTGCGGTAAGTCCGTTCTCGCCAAGATCATGCTTGGTCTGTACGAACCCACTCGCGGTCAGTTCCTCTATCGCGACAAGCCCATCAAGAACCTGAAGGACCACTGGAACGAAGTCCAGTCCGTGTTCCAGGATCCGTTCGGCTGCTTCAACCAGTTCTTCACCATCCGCTCTCAGCTCGAAGACGCTCTGAACATCCTGAAGGATAAGCCCTCCAAGGAAGAAGTCCGTCGTCGCGTTGACGAAGGCCTGATGGCTGTGAACGTCAAGCCCGAAGATATCGAAGGCAAGTATCCCTTCGAACTTTCCGGTGGTCAGATGCAGCGTATGCTCCTCGCCCGTATCTTCGCTCTTCGCCCGAAGGTGTTGATTGCTGACGAAGCTACCTCCATGGTGGACGCCTGCGTTCGTGCAAACATCCTTGACTATCTTCGTAAGTTGAAAGACGAACTGAAGATGACCGTGATCTTCGTGACTCACGATATCGGTCTTGCCAACTACGTTTCCGACCGTATCTTCATCATGAACGAAGGTAAGATCGTGAACCAGGGTACTCCTGCAGAAGTTCTGGACAACACCAGCGAACCGCACACCCTGAAGCTGCTTGACGATATTCCTGAAGTCCACAAGACTGAATGGATCAAGAACAGCAAGCGTTCTAAGAAGGGCTAGTTCCTACTAGAACTTTGAAACGTCCCGGTTCCATGGAAATGGAGCCGGGGCTTTTTTTATCCAGTTTGCGGGACCTGTCTGACGTCCACCCATAAAAAGCATTCCTAATAGGAATAATTTGTTTTCTCTTGAAAACGCAAATGTGGCGAGAGGTTATTACAAACGCTTTTTTTATAAGTATATTGAGCAATATGAGAACGTGTAATTTTGTTTTGTCTGTCCTGGGTGCCGGTGCCCTTGCAAGCGCTTTTGCCGGCCCTCTTCTGATTAACCAGCTGGGTTTTGCCCCCAATTCCGAAAAGTTGGCCATTGTGCCGGGCAGCGATGCCAACGAACTTGAGGTTCGCGACTTGAACGGAAAGACCGTTTTGACCATGGAAGCCCCTATGGTCTATGACTGGGAATTCAGCGGGGAAGAAGTCCAGACCTATGATTTTTCTGCAGTGAAGACTCCGGGTACCTACCGCCTTTATCGCGGTGGCGAGTATCTGGGTAACCCCATCGTGATCGGCGATCGCGTTTATGAAGAGTTGGCCAAGGGTGCCATCAAGTGGTTCTATTACCAGCGTGCCAGCATGCCTATCGAGGCTCAGTACGGTGGAAAGTGGGTTCGTGCTGCTGGCCACCCTGACGATAAGGTGATTGTTTACGGTACCGATGAACGTACCGCTGCCGGTTACCAGAAGTCCGTGGGCAAGAAGCATCCCAAGGCTGGCAAGAATGTGGTTATCAATTCTTCCAAGGGTTGGTACGATGCCGGTGACTACGGCAAGTATGTGGTGAATTCTGGCATTACCGTGTTCACCTTGCTGCAACTTTATGAAAATTTCCCCACCTACATGGACTCCCTCACCTGGAACATTCCCCGTGAGTTGAAGAGCATGCCCCTGATTCTTGAAGAGGTCAAGTATAATCTGGACTGGATGCTGACCATGCAGGACGAAGACGGCGGCGTGTACCACAAGGTGACTACCTTGATGTTCGGCGGATCCGTGATGCCCGAAAAGGATGGCGCTCCCCGTTATGCCATTATCAAGAACGTGACCGCAACTCTGGACTTTGCCGCAGTGATGGCTCAGGCCAGCGTGGTGTACAAGAAGTTTGACGCCGCTTATGCGGATCAGTGCCTGAAGGCTGCCGAAAAGGCATACGCCTGGGCCAAGAAGAATCCCAAGGCTTTTTACAAGCAGCCTGATGACGTTCAGACTGGTAGCTACGCTCCCGGTGATGAAAACGGCAAGGATGAATTCCGCTGGGCCGCAACTGAACTTTACCGCGCCAAGGTGGTGGCTGGCCAGAAGGACAAGGCTGCAAATGGCTATCTGGCTGACTTGAAGGCTAACAAGTTTACTCCGGATGGCGCCTGGTGGGGCAACGTGAATATGCTTGCCGTTTTCCGCGTGGCTATGGACGGTGCCACTTTCGGTGCTGACTTGAACAAGGCTGCCAAGAAGGTGGTGATGGATGAGGCCAACAACCTCCGTGCCGTGGGCGATACCAGCGGTTACCATCTGCCTGCATTCCCCTGGAGCTGGAACTGGGGCTCCAACAGTGCAATGGCCAACAACGCCATGGTGCTGCTCCACGCCTACTATCTGACTGGCGACAAGAGCTATGTGGATGGCGCCCAGCAGGTTCTGGACTACCTGCTCGGAAAGAACCCCATGGAAATTTCCTATGTGACTGGTTTCGGTTATCGCAGTGCCCGCAATCCTCACCACCGTCCTAGCGAAGGTGACTTTGTAGACGATCCGGTGCCTGGCATGCTGGTGGGTGGCCCGCACCTTGGCAAGCAGGATATTAACCTGGATGGCAAGGAATCCTGGAAGTGCGAAAACTATGCCGCTGCCGACAAGCCGGCCCTGGCCTACATCGACAACCGTTGCAGCTACGCAACCAACGAAGTGGCCATTAACTGGAACGCTCCCCTGGCTTATGTGGCTGGCGCCTTGCAGGCAATTTACTTGAATATTGCTAATACTCCCGCCAAGTAATTTTACTTATTGGTCGCGCGCGGGATAGCGCGAAAACTTTGAAAGGGACCTCGCCAAGGCGGGGCCCCTTTTTGTTATGTCGCGGGAGTGTGTGGCTTTGAAGAAATTGCAAAACTGTTTGTTTTGGGGGTGGTTTTTATGGGTCTTTTCGGGCCTATTTTTTATGGTGGGAAATTCCCTGGATTGTGTGTGTAGAAAAACATGAGGGAAATAATATGTTCGGAGTTAATAATCGCAGGTCTCTTTTAGGAAAGTTCCTGTTTTTGGGAAAGTTCCGCGCGGTAGCTTTGTTGCTGGGGATTGCGGCTGGCGTCGGTTTTGCACAGGATCAGCTTTACACGGAAATGTTTCCGCTGTCGGCTGTGAAACTTCTGGATGGTCCTTTGAAGGATCGTCAGGAATTGAATGGCGAAACCTTGCTTGCCTATGATACGGACAAGCTAATCGCTCCCTTCTACGAAGAAGCTGGCATGAAGCCTAAGGCTACAAAGTTCAGCAACTGGGCAGGCCTCGACGGCCATGTTCTGGGACACTACTTGAGCGCCTTGGCTATGCATTATGCGGCTACCGGCGATACGGAAATCAAGAAGCGTATGGAATATGTGGTGGATGAACTGGAAATCATCCAAAAGCAGAATTCCAAGGACGCAAACTTTGTAGGCTACATCAGTGGCATTCCCAACGGAAAGGCCATGTGGCTCAAGTTCAAGAACGGCGATGCCGGCGCACAGAACGGCTATTGGGTTCCCTGGTACAATATTCACAAGACTTACGCAGGCCTGCGTGACGCCTGGATGTACGGCGGAATTTCCAAGGCCAAGACCATGTTCCTTGCCCTTTGCGACTGGGGTATTACCATTACCAACGGCCTTAACGATTCCAAGATGGAATCCATGATGGGTACGGAATACGGTGGCATGAACGAAGTGTACGCCGACGCTTACGAAATCACCAAGAATTCCAAGTACCTGGATGCGGCCAAGAAGTGGTCCCACAAGTGGCTGCTGAATTCCATGGCTTCTAACAACGACGTGCTTTCCAATAGGCATGCCAATACCCAGGTGCCGAAAGTTGTGGGCTTTGCCCGCGTGGCGGAACTGAGTGGCGACAAGACTTACAAGGCCGGCGCCGAAACCTTCTGGGACATTGTGGTGAACAAGCGTAGTATTGCCATCGGTGGCAACAGCATTTCGGAACACTTCCCGGATTACGACAAGTACAACAAGTACATCGAGGAACGTGAAGGACCTGAATCCTGCAATACATACAACATGCTGAAGCTGACGGAACGCTTGTTCCACATGACGCCCAGCGCCAAGTATGCGGATTTCTATGAACGTGCCTTGTTCAACCATATTTTGTCTACAATCCACCCGAAGCACGGCGGCTACTGCTACTTTACTCCGGCTCGCCCCCGTCATTACCGCGTGTATTCCAAGGTAAATGCGGGCATGTGGTGCTGTGTGGGTTCCGGCATGGAAAACCCGGGTAAGTACGCCCAGTTCATTTACACCAAGGAAAACGACGCTCTGTACGTGAACCTTTACGCCGCTACCGAATTGGACTGGAAGGAAAAGGGAATCAAGGTGCGCCAGGAAACTGCGTTCCCCAAGGGTGAGGTGTCGAAATTTACCGTGAGCGGCGCCGGCAGTTTCAAGATGATGCTTCGTCACCCCTACTGGGTGAAGGCCGACGAGTTCAAGGTTGTGGTGAATGGCGATACCGTTGTGTCGAAGTCCGATGTGTCCAGCTACGTTTCTGCAGGTACCGTCAAGGGTGGCGATGTGGTGGAAGTGATTTACCCCATGTACACTCATACCGAAGACCTGCGCGGCATGGATAACTACGTGGCTTTGCTTCACGGCCCCATTGTGCTGAGTGCAAAGACCGGTACCGAAAGCCTCAGCGGCCTTGTGGCTGACGATGGTCGCTGGAGCCATATTGCAGGTGGCCCTCTCCAGTCTCTGGATGCCGCCCCCATGCTGGCCAGCGAAAAGAAGGACATTCCTTCCAAGGTGACTCCGGTGAAGGGCGAACCGCTCCACTTTAAGGCTCCTTACTTGTTTGCCGCCCAGAAGGATGCAAACCTGTTGCTGGAACCGTTCTACGAAGTGCACGACGCTCGCTACATGATGTATTGGATGGTGCTGACGGATCCTGCAATTCTTGAAAAGCTGAAGAAGGAACAGGCCGAGGCGTTGGCTCTTGACGAAAAGACGGTGGACAAGGTGTCGCCGGGTGAACAGCAGCCCGAAGCAGATCACCGCATGCAGAAGGAAAATTCCTCTACCGGAAATCATCAGGGTGAATTCTACCGCGATGCGGGCCAGTGCTCCGGCGGCGATGGCGGATTCATTAGCTACGAGCTGGAAACCAACAGCGAAGATTCTTTGGACCTGATGGTGCGTTACTGGGGTAACGAAGGTTGCAACCGCGCCTTTGACATCATGATCGATGACAAGAAACTTGCCAGCGAAAATATTTCCAACAAGTGGAAGAAGGATGAATTCGTTAATGTGAAGTATCCCATTCCCGATGAAATGGTGAAGGGCAAGAAGGTGATTACCGTAAAGTTCCAGGCAAGCACCGGCATGGTGGGCGGTATCTTCGGAGTGCGCCTGTTGCGTAACAAGCCGAAGCCGGAACCTGTCGTAGAAGATACGACCAAGACGGATTCTACCTTGGCTGTTCGCCCCGCTGCTGGTATCGCTGCCGCTGTAGCCAAGTTCCGTGCCCGCGCCAGCCAGAACATCTTGCAGCTGGAAGCAGGTGCCCCCCTGCAGGGCAATGTTTCGCTGAAGATTTATTCTATGGATGGCCGCGTGGTGCAGGCTCATGTGCTGAAGGCCGGCGAATCCTCCTTTGACGTGGATATTAGCGCTGTGGAGAACGGGACCTACATTTTGCGCCTGATGCAGAATGGTGCGGTTTACGCCAATACCATTTTCAGCAAGAAGGGCGGAATTTAAATACTGTTTTTTTGAAATTATGGGCTCCATTTTCGGATTCTTCCGGATTTGGAGCCTGTTTTTGTATACAAAGTAATCGTCTTGCGGGTGATAGATCAATGATTTGTTGTCCAGATGGACTCCAACTAGCTGAGTTTTCAAAATGTGGAGCCCATTAATCTGTTTATTCTTAAATAAATGTTTTGAATAAATTAATAATTTGGACTCCAAAGAAGTGTTTTGCTCTATTTGGAGTCCATTTTTGGTGAAAAAAGCCAAATCAAGTGGGCGTGCTCTGAAAAATGGGGGTATATTTAGACATGTGAGGAGGATTCATTGTGAACTTTAAAACGTTTTTCGGCATAGCTTGTGGATGGATTGCTTCGGTTTCTGTCATGACGGGAAACGCAATGGCTGCAGCGGGAGCTACCAATGGCATTGCCGCTGGAACCGCGGGCCTGGTGCTTCAGGATTTGGACTATACGGACCACTTGCAGACATTGCCCAATTACGATCGTGGTTTTTATTATTCCCAGGCCCTCCACGTTAAGGTGGAAGGCTCCAAGCCTATTGAAAAGCCATACGGCAAGCTGGTTCACCTTCGTGCAGACATTGCGGAATTCAGCAGCCGCGCTTGGCTGAAGATTGATACTACCGGGGGCCGGCGCGATACCACTTGGGGCAAGTCCCAGGATTTGACTGAAGATGCTCTGAACGTTTTGCAGACCACCTTCGATAACATCCGCAAGAACGGCAGCAAGGTCATTGTGCGATTCTGTTACGACCCGTGGTTTGATGGACACTCCAACACTACCGCGGAACACGAGTGGGTGCTGCGCCACATTGAACAGTTGGCACCGCTCCTGACGAAGAATGTAGACATTATCGTTGCTCTTGAAATGGGCATGCACGGCGCCTTCGGTGAAATGCATTCCGATACGGCGATTACCTACCCGCGGGTTGCAGAGGCCGTGAACAAGATGTTGCGTCTGACTCCGCCGGAGCTTAAGATTCTTACCCGCACGGGAAATTATTCTGCCGCAGTTCTTGGCTTTGAAAACTGGGGCGTTGATTTCAACATCGACAGCGATGTGTTCAAGAAGATTGCCGAGGCCAAGGGCGATACCATGTACCGCGTGGGAATGTTCAACGATGGCTACCTGGGAACGCAATACGATTACGGCACCTGGGGTGCAGACTGCAAGACTTCCATCTGCCGCGAGGAAGGCGTTGCCTGGCTGGAAAAGTACAGCATCAATACGCCCTACGGTGGCGAGGCTGTAGAAACCGCCAGCGGTTACCAGGTCATCAACACGCCGGAGTTCTTGGCCCACGAAGGCTTCCGCACCCACACCAGCTACCTGAATCTTCACTGGAACGATAAAGTCATTGCTCGCTGGAAGGCCGCCCACTTTGCAGGCAAGGACTACGAATATGACGGCTCCAAGATTGATACGCTGACTGGCTTCAAGTACATCGAAGACCATCTGGGTTATCGATTTGTGCTGCGAGAATCCTGGTTGCCGGATACTGTTGGGACCGGCAAGACTTTGCGTGCAAAACTGAAAATCCAGAACGTTGGCTTTGGAAACTTGACAAAAGATGCGAAGGTGTATTTGATTGTCGAAGAGAGCGAAAGGGATTTTGGCGGACTTGCTGTGGAACCAGCAATCGATACTATTCGGTTGACATCTCTAGATTTCAGAAATGTTCACAGCCGAAAAATTGAAGTTTCCAATGGTGATACTACCATGACCTTTGATGGAATCAACGAAATTGATTTGGAAGAAACGCTCCCCATGGTTCATGGAAAGAACGATCTCTATCTTGCTGTTGAGGGAGTGACCTTTGCCAACAATGGAAGCAAGACTCCCTTTGGATCTTATCCGAACCTTGCGCCTTTATACCTTGGATCCTTTGTGTACGACAGCCGTAAGACCGAGAGCATTGGTGTTAAGTTTGGATCTCGCGGCGAAGCGAAGTTGCAAACCCGCGTGGAACGCGCCGACCAAAAGATCCAAGTTCGCGACAATAACAGGTTGTTCCGTGTGAATGGCAAGGTCGTGAAATAAAATTTTTGCCAGCGGCTAAAGAATTAAAAAGCCCCGGCACGGAGTGTCGGGGTTTTAAACTTTTGAGGTAACGTTGCTCTTGACAGATCCCCGATCAGGTCGGGGATGACATGTGGAAAGTTAGCCGTTCACCAGTTTTACAAATTCGCGGCAGACTTCTTCGGGATTGGGCTTGCCAAAGATTGCGGAACCAACCACGAAGACGTTGGCGCCGGCTTCCTTGCAGGCGAGGATGTTGTCCAGCTTGACGCCGCCATCGATCTGGATGTCAAGTTCCGGCTTCATCTGGCGAAGTTCGCGGATCTTGTCCAGGCAATAGGGGATGAGGCTCTGGCCGCCGAAACCCGGATTCACGCTCATCACAAGGACCATGTCCACGATGTCAAGTACATGCTTGATGTTTGTAAGCGGGGTTGCGGGGTTGATGGCTACGGCGGGTTTTACGCCAAGTTCTGCAATCTGGTGCAGCAGGCGGTCCAAATGGTTTGTGGTTTCGGCGTGAACGCTAATGAGGTGTGCGCCGGCCTTTGCAAATTCGCCCACGTAGTTTTCGGGGTTGGCAATCATCAGATGGCAATCCAGCGGAAGGCTTGTGCCCTTCTTGACGCAGGCGGAAATGCCCGGGCCAAAGCTGATGTTGGGAACGAAGTGACCGTCCATGATGTCCAGGTGAACAAGGCCTGCGCCGCCGTTTTCGATAGCCTTGAGGCCGTTACCTAATTCCAGAAAGTTTGCGTTCAATACGCTGGGTGCGATAATTTGCTTCATGATGAACAAGTTAGAAATTTTGACAAATGCTCGCAAGCCTATATGTATTCTCGATATAAAAATTGCATTGCCTCGCCCAGAAAATAAAAACAACTTGTCGTTCAAAGAAAACGCTTCATCGGTGCGAATTACAAAAAACATTAGACGGATAAATTATTTTTTACTATCTTTGGGCCCAACAAATTAAAAGGGAGAAAGTTATGTCTAAAGGTACAAAGACTGTTACCGTTAAGAAAGAAACCAAGGCTGCAAAGCCGGCTGCAGCAAAGGCTGTAAAGCCTGCCGCCGAAAAGAAGGTCGCCGCTAAGGCTGCTCCGAAGGCTGCTGCCACCAAGGCCACCGAAAAGAAGGTTGTTGCCAAGGCTGCCGCTGTTAAGGCTGCTCCTGCAAAGCCGGCTGCAGCAAAGGCTGCTGCCGAAAAGAAGGTTTCCGCTGCAAAGCCCGCTGCCAAGAAGGTCGCTGCCCCCAAGGCTTCCGCTAAGAAGGTCGCTGCCCCCAAGAAGGTTGCTGTTAACCTCGAAGCAAACTGCCCTCTGGCAACTACCGTTTCCGTTGCAGGTTCCTTCAACAACTGGATGGTTGACGTTGACATGCTGAAGAAGGACAAGAAGTCTGGTCTCTGGAAGATCAAGCTGGAACTCCTCCCCGGCGAATACGAATACAAGTTCGTTTGCGATGGTCAGTACTGGGACGAAGGTGCCAACAAGGTTGTAAAGGCTTAATCTTTACACGTTCTGTATAGCTTAAAATTTTTTTATAAAATTTACGGTCTCTAGGAGCAAAATAATCTCCTCGGGGCCGTTTTTATTTTCCTGGAAAAAAAGATTTTTACTACATTCTTCCCCGTTAATTTGAATAGGGAATACAAAATGAAGAACACCAATATCCCCGAAGAACAGTTTGTGAAGGCTGCCGCTCAGTTCGGCACCCCGCTTTGGATTTACGACCGCGCAACTATCGAACAGCGTTGCAAGGAAGTGAAGGTTTTTGATAACGTGCGTTTTGCCCAGAAGGCATGCCCGAACCTCAGCGTGATTTCTCTTGTGCGCAAGCAGGGCTGCGTGGTGGACGCTGTCAGCGCCGGCGAAATTGTCCGCGCTCTCAAGGCCGGCTACAAGGGCGGCTGCGAAAAGGGTAAGGTTCCCGAAATCGTTTACACTGCCGACATCTTCGACAAGGATGCTCTGGAACTGGTGAAGCAGCACAACATCGCTGTGAACGTTGGTTCTCCGGACATGATCCAGCAGCTTGCCGATGCAGGCGTGAAGTCCGAGCTGACCATCCGCGTGAACCCGGGTTTCGGTCACGGTCATTCCCGCAAGACCAACACCGGTGGCGATCTTTCCAAGCACGGTATCTGGCACGAACAGATCAAGGATTGCGTGAAGCTTGCCCAGGAAAACGGCATGTGGATCACTGGTCTTCACATGCATATCGGTTCCGGTTCTGACTTTGAACATTTGGCATCTGTTGCCGACGCCATGTGCGACGCTAGCCGTCGTCTCGGTTCTCACCTGCGCACTATCAGCGCCGGCGGTGGCCTGCCCATCGAATACCACGAAGAAAACAAGGGCCCGCATATCGATATGGCTGCCTACTATGGCATTTGGGATGGCGCCCGCAAGAAGATCCAGCAGAGCATCGGTCACGACGTTCATCTGGAAGTGGAACCGGGTCGCTACCTGGTTGCAGAAAGCGGCTACCTCATGGCTGAAATCCGCGCTGTCAAGAAGCAGGGCGACAATCTGTTCTACATCGTTGACGCTGGCTTTACCGACCTGGTTCGCCCCAGCTTCTACGGTTCCTACCATCAGATCTCTGTCATCGCCCGCGATGGCCGCGAACTGAACGAAACTGTTGACGCTGTCGTTGGCGGCCCGCTCTGCGAATCCGGTGACGTGTTCACCCAGGAAGAAGGCGGCTTCGTCGTGACCCGCAAGCTCCCGAAGGCTAAGGTGGGCGACCTCCTGGTTCTCCACGATGCAGGCGCCTACGGTGCTGCAATGTCTAGCAACTACAACAGCCGTCGTTACGCTGCCGAAGTGATGTACACCAACGGCGAAATGAAGGTTGTCCGCGAACGTCAATCGTTTGAGCAGATGTTGCAGAACGATCGCATTATCGAATTCTAATTCATTGAAGTCTGTCTCATTCGTTCCTTCGCTTGACGGGGGAACGAGCATATTGAAGATTTGACTTATGAAAAAAGCCGACGGTTGAACCGCCGGCTTTTTTTTGGCATTAGCTCGCCATACGTAGAGCTTTTGAGGCTCGCCCTGTCCAGTGAACTGGGAGGCCTATTCCATCTTCGATGTCGGCCATGCGGTCGTTGGTGTCGGCAAGCAGACTTGCTGCAGCGTCTATTCGCTGTTGAAGTTGTTGGCTCTCTTCGGCACTCATGGCGTAGGCGTATTTAGCCAGACGCTCTTCGGCGAAATTGATTTGTTTGATGAGCTGATTTCGTCGCCTGCTCAGTTGGCGGTATTCCCTATTTTTCATTAGGGGGGAGAGTTTTTCTTGCTTCCTGGAAATTTTTTCTTTCATATATCCCTCTTAGTAATGATTCCGAGCAACTCTTTCTGTTTATTTATCGGATGATTTTTTTTCAACGTCAAGCACAACTGAAAAATTTTTTGAATTTATGTTGTTTGTACAAATAAACGATTGTTTTGTGCGATTGTTCCTATATGTTATTTTAGACCGCATTTTTTTGGAAAATATTTTGACAGAGCCGAACGTTCAATACGATGAATAGAGTAGCAACAAAGGAGAAATTGAGATGCAATTGACCCGGCACGCAGAAAGTCGCTTAGAACAACGTGTGATTGATGTTCGTTTGGTTGGTCTATGCCAAAAATATGGTCGTAGAGTTCCTTGCAATTATGGGCGGCTAATCCTGAAGCAGGGGGATATTCCTCAGTGTGAACTGGAAGGGGCCAGCGCCGCTATGCGTTCCCACATAGAAAAGCAATTGCCTATTTGCTGCGCTTTTAGTGACGAGGGCTTTTGTATTACCGCCTTTCGAGTGAATCGTCGTATTAAAAAGCGGCGTGGATATTAAAATAAAGGCTGAAGAGTGGTAAAATACATTTGTCTTTTAAAAGAAAGTTGTGAATATAATGTTAGCATCCTGTAGTTTTTGTGGAATAAATCCCGTTATCTGCGGAAAAACGCAAAAAAAGTGAA
>JAKSIG010000055.1 GCA_024398955.1 Fibrobacter sp.
AGCTTGAGGTGCTAGTGGGAGCGATCCCATGACAGTTCAAGTCTGTCCGACCGCACTAAGAAGTCCGTCCTTTGGGGGCGGATTTTTTTATTTTAGCCCTACGGTTATCGAGGGAGGACGATTCATGATCAAGTTTTTTTTCGCAACAGTCATCTTTATTTGCGGATGCTCATTCGATTCAGAACGAGAGTGCATAGAAAACCAAGATTACTGCCTAGACTATAACGTTGATCGTCAAAACAAATGTATCGACGAAGAAGTCTACAAAAACTGCATCAATAAATATTTAGAACAAGTATCAAACGTTGAAGAATTCTGCAAAGACCAAAGTTCCTACCTGTGCACCAAGTAGCACCGACAAAGCAATCAGCGCACAGAACAAAAGAGCGGGCTGTTTCTAAATTTCCCGTTGTTAATATTGCGGACAAGCCAACGCCGAACGGCTGGTTAGCGCCACTCAAGCAGCAGGCAAACCCCGCGCAAACAAAGGTTTTATATGAACAACAATCTTGTAGCTCCCGTTGGCATTCTTGGTTTTGGCGTTGAAGGCCAGAGCACTCTTCGTTACCTGTTCCGCGAAGGCGTTAAGGAAGTCGTCGTGATGGATAAGAACCCGGTGAATCTGCCGGAAGTTCCTGCAGGCGTAAACGTAAAGGTCTGCAGCGGCGAAAAACATTTGGACGGACTCAGGGACTGTGTTACCGTGGTGCGCTCCGCAGGTGTGTACCCCATGAGCCAGGACCTGTTCAAGTTCCAGATGAACGGCGGCATGATGACCAGTCAGATTCAACTGTTTTTAGAACAAACTAAGTCTACAAAGACTGTAGGCGTTACCGGCACCTTGGGCAAGGGCAGCACAGTCAGCATGATCAGCCACATTCTTGATAAGTGCGGCAAGGCAAATATCATTGGAGGAAATTTCGGCGTGCCTGCACTGGACTTGCTGGAAGACGACTCCGCAGACCGCATCAGCATTCTGGAGCTTTCCAGCTTCCAGCTGATGACCTTGTCTGTTTCTCCGGACGTGGGCGTGGTGTTGCGCGTCAGCACTGAACACTTGGACTGGCACCAGTCTGTTGAAGAATACCGCGACGCCAAGGCCAACCTGGTGCGTTGGCAGAAGAACGCCAGCACTTGCGTTTACCTGAAGGACGCAGCCCCCTCCGCAAAGATTGCTGGCGAAAGCCCCGCCAAGAACAAACTTTCTGTAAGTGTTGCTGACGGCGAAAACGGAAGCTGCGATGGCAACGCCGTTATCGAAGGTTCTACACTGACCATCGGTAGCGACAAGCTGTACTTGAGCGACTGCAAGGTCCGCGGCATTTACCAGCTGGAAAACATGGCTGCAGCCACCCTTGCCTGTACCGCCCTGGGCGTCAAGGTGGCTGACGCTTTCGAAGCCCTCAAGAGCTACGAGACCCTTCCCTTCCGTATGGAATTCAAGGGCGAAAAGAAGGGCATCGAATTCTACAACGACAGCTACGCCACCCGCCCCGACGCAACCATCGCAGCCACCGGCAGCATGAAGCGCCCCTTCGCTCTGATTCTTGGCGGATCCGAAAAGAACGCAGACTTTACCGAACTTAGCGAAATTCTGGTAAAGGACCGCCCCAACCTGAAGCGCGTCGCGCTGATTGGCGCCACTGCAGAACGCATGCTCGCCGACCTTAAGAAGGCCGGTGTAGACGCCGCAGGCATCAAGACCGCCATCTTCCCCACCCTGGAAGAAGCCTTTGCAGACAGCCTCGCTATTGGCGAAGGCGGCACAGTAATCATGAGTCCCGCCTGCGCAAGCTTCGGCCTGTTCAAGAACTACAAGGTCCGCGGCCAGGTCTTTGACAAGCTTGTAGCAGACGTATAAAAGCGTTCTAAAAACATTAAATCAGAAGGCGTAATATACCGCCTTCTTTTTTTTATAAAAAATTCGATTTTTTCTTCAATATCCCTTGACAGGTTTAATCATTTAATCTATCTTTGGGCTGTTCCGTTAAGGACCTCGCGGTCGTGGTGGAATTGGTAGACACGCTAGCTTGAGGTGCTAGTGGGAGCGATCCCATGACAGTTCAAGTCTGTCCGACCGCAGTAGAAAAGACTCAGTGAAAACTGAGTCTTTTTTATTTGTATTTTCTTTATTTCGTCCCCCCCCCCCCACACACAAAAAAAAAGAAAAATCTTCTGATGTTTCCACCAAAAGATTTTCCTGTTCAATGTTTCGGGTATGCAGTGCGATTACCAGCAACCTGCTATCTGGCAGAGTTTACCAGCATCTTTTTAGACCCATTAACCTGTTTCAGCATATACATGCCCTTAGCAAAGCCAAGTCCATTCAGGACTTCGGTAATGTTCTTGCCCTCGACATCGATAACGCCAAGCATATCGCCCTTGAGGTTATATACCGCATAACGCGCAGAACCGCGGTACAGATTCATCTTCATGCCAATGGCGGTACCGCCATTGGAAACTGCAGAAGAATCTACGGTTTCGCCATCGCCGGGATCATCAACCGGATCTTTCACGATAGGATCCGGATCCTTTTCGCCCTTGTTCACGAAGTTGATGTAGTCGATGTCCATCCAGTCGCCTGTTACGGTAAAGCGAAGGATATGTTCACCCTTGGTAAGCTTCACGTCGGCACTTACCTTGTTGTAGTCATCGTAATTCTCTTCGCCAGCGGTTGCGGCGGGAACTGCAATAGACTCAGTAATGTCCTTGCCGTCCATGGAAAGCTTGAAGCCGGAAGTTGAGTTAGCGGAAGCAACTGCGGCATACAAGGTGTAGTCGCCATCAGCAGCAACGTTCACGGTGTATTCCAGCCATTCGTCCTTCTGGTTGTAACCGACAACGATACGATTGTTGGACTTCTTGTACAGATCGACGCCGGTATCCTTACGGTAATCGCTGTCGCCGTGGTTTTCAGCATCGTTATCGCTATAGGAAGCGTATTCATCGCCGCGGCCAGTGCCCGGAATGTCGAAGTCTTCCATCTGGATGGTGCCAGGGATTGCAGCTGCAGTACCCTTAAAAGGTTTCTGCGGTTCCGGAGGAGTCTTGCCGCTACCTTCGAAGCCCCAGCCCTTGATGGCCATGGTAGAGTCCTGAGAACCCTTGAACACCAGGAACAGCTGTTCCACAATGCCGGAGAGGCCATCTACATCGCAGGAAGTTTCTGCGAAGGAGCTCTTGGAACCAGTCTTCTTGAGGGTACAGGTGCCAGCCAAAGTACCCGTTGCAGAACCCTTGCGGATTTCAATCTTGTTGTTGTCGGCAATGCTTGCGGCTTCTACAGTAAAGCCAGTTGCGCCCTTACCGAAATCTACGCCAGAAACGCGAATCCAGGATTCGCTACGGCTGGCAAGTGGAAGCAGGAGGCTACCGGAAACCTTGCCCGGAGCATAGAGAGAACGGCTACGGACCCCCTTCTGCTTGGAGCTGGTGAGAGCCGGATACCAATCGTACGGATCAAAGTTTTCAATCTGCTTCGGGCCATCGTTAGTGCAGACCACCTGCTTGATGGTACCGTCGGCGTTGTAGAACATTTCGTCTACGGAAACGCTACGATGATATCCCGGATCCGGATTGGGCTTACCGTCATCGGCAGGAATGATTTCCAGGCCGTCGTGGCCCTTGGCGATACGGCGGTCATGATAAACTACGTAGGAATGACCCTTGAATTCGGCGATACCGTGATGGTTGTTGTTGCCGTTAATGCTCTTGCCATTCATGCTGGGGTCACCAAGAATGGTGCCCTTCCAGGTAAAGGGGCCCGTAGGGCTAGAGCCCATACCGTAATCAATGGTAGGAGCGCCCTGCTGCCAGCCAGTACTGTAGGAGAAATAGTAAGTACCCTTGTGCTTATGGATGTACGAAGCTTCCAGCATCTTACGAGTAGAAAGGCCATTCACCTTCACGTGAGTGCCGTTACCCACCGGGGCATCCTTGGCATCATTCAGCTTCACAACGTCAAAGTTGTCGGTATTGGGACGGCTAGTGCTTTCGCCGCCACCCCAAGTAACATAGGTGGTACCGTCGTCATCGATGAAAATACCCGGGTCAAAGCACCAGGACACGCCATCGCAACCGATAAGGCCATTACGACCGCCCACAAGCTTGTCGGAGCCGCGGCCCACCGCATTGGACCAGGGACCGGCCATGCTGTCGGCCTTGATGTAGCCGATACCGCCGCCACCGCCATCGGGGAACACGATGTAGAGCTTACCCGTCTTGGGGTCAGCCGCAATGCCTGCAGCCCAAAT
The DNA here is from genome assembly GCA_024398955.1 of Fibrobacter sp. Classification (GTDB taxonomy): domain Bacteria; phylum Fibrobacterota; class Fibrobacteria; order Fibrobacterales; family Fibrobacteraceae; genus Fibrobacter. The sequence goes on from JAKSIG010000055.1 coordinate 4,254, forward strand.
ATCGTTGATACCGCTCACCTGGCGAGCATCATAGATAATACCGAAGTCGGTCCAGTTCTGCATATCCTTAGAACGGAAACCGTAAAGAGCCTTAATGTTATAGCCGGTGGCGTTATAGGCAGCCGGATCGTCAGAGTCCGTGATGATGTAGAAATATTCATCATCGGCGGCTGCACCCGGGTCAGCCAGGTAATGATAGGTGGAAATCGGGTTGTAAGCCAAGGCGCTTGAACCCAATCCAAAGGCAGCCGTGAGAGTCAGCATGCTCTTACAAATTCTTTTCATAAAACATCCCATGCTTTAATTCTGCACCATACAGAACTAACCATTCTAAAAGTATGTCCATTCCAACCTAAAATATTATGCGTAAAAGCAATCCTTATGGACAATTTGACAACGCCATCAAAAAAACTCCCGATTTTCATCGGGAGTTCTCCTTGTTCTTCGGGCAAAAGCCCCAAAATTTTCATTATTTGGTGACGTTGACCATCATTTTCTTGGAGCCATTTACTTGCTTCAGCATATACACGCCCTTAGCAAAGCCATTGGCATTCAGAGTTCGGGCAACGTTCTTGCCGGCAATATCGACAATGCCCAGCTGGTTACCCTGAAGATCGAATATCATATAGCTAGAAGAAGACAGACGCAAATTCATTCGGCCAATAGAGGTTCCCGAAGTATCCACAACAGAGCCAACGGTATCCACCGGATCAACTACAGGATCCACCCCAATCGGAGCATCATCCTTGGCATCCTTACCAGCAACAAAGTTGATGTAGTCAATGTCCATCCAGTCGCCAGTCACGGTGAAGCGAAGAATATGTTGACCAGCGGGCAAGGTGACGTTGGCAGAAACCTTGTTGTAGTCATCGTAATTTTCTTCACCTGCGGAAGCCTTGGGAACGAGAATTTCATCGGTAAGTTTCTCGCCATCCAGAGAAAGCTTGAAGCCAGAAGTTGCATTAGCAGAAGCTACAGCAGCAAACATGGTATAGTCTCCAGCCTTGGAAACGTTCACTGTGTATTCCAGCCATTCATCCTTCTGATTATAACCAACCACTACGCGATTGTTGCTCTTTTTGTACAGATCAACACCGGTACCCTTACGGAGGTCGCTATCGCCATGATTTTCTTCGTCATTGTCAAAGTAGGAATCATTGCCCACACCGTAACCCGGTTCATCAAAGTTTTCCATCTGGATGGTGCCAGGAATTGCCCAGGCCTTGCCGCCAAACGGTGTCTGAGGTTCCGGTTCACGCTTAGTGCCCTGGAATTCCCATTCCAGAATGCCCATGGTAGAGTCTGCTGAGCCCTTGAACACGAAGAACAGCTGATCCACAACGCCTGTCAAACCGGTCATTGCGCAATCATTATCGGTATAGGATTGCCAGCCGCTGGTCTTTGCCAATTCGCAAGAGCCAGCCAAAGCGCCGGTAACGCTGCCCTTATGGATTTCAACCTTATTGCCATTACCAACGTTTGCAGCCTTAATGCGGAGGTTTTCAGCACCGTTGCCGAAGTCTACGCCAGTCACGCGAATCCAGGATTCCTTGGTAGCAAGCGGAGTAAGCACGTGCTTGACAGCCTGGCCCTTGGTCCAGTCGGTACGGCTACGAACATTACGCTGCTTGGAGCTGGTAAGAGCCTTGTATGTCTGATACGGATCAAACTTGCCAACCTGCTTGGGGCCTTCCTTGGTGAACACCAGCTTGTTCATGGTGCCATCAGCCGCGTAGGTTATTTCGTCGATACTTACGCTACGATGGTTCCCCGGCTCCGGATCGACAACTCCCAGAGAAGCGGGGTGTTCCTTAGCGCGGACAAGGCGACGATCATGATAGACTGCGTAAGTCTTGCCCTTAAAATCAGCAAATCCCTGGTGGTTGTTACCGCCATCGCAGCTATGGGTTTCGCAGTCGTTAATCTGCCATACGGCGCCAATGGCGATGCCCTTATAAGTGTAAGGACCGGCAGGATTCTTGGACATGCCGTAGCCAATTTCCTGGCCGCTATTGTTGAAGCTGATGTAGTACCAGTCGCCATGCTTGTGAATATAAGGTGCTTCAAAGGACTTTTCAGCAGAAATTCTCTTTAAGGAACTCTTATCCAAGGTTACCTTACCATTATTTTCGCTGAACTTGATAATGTCGAAGTTGTTACCGATGGGGCGCTTTACAGAAGAGGTGGAACCACCACCGAAAATCACGTAACCGGAGCCATCGTCGTCAAAGAAAATTCCCGGGTCAAAGCAGTGGTCAATATCGTCGCAGTTACCGAGGAAACTGCTACCCCAGTTGGCGGCAATGTAGTTCACATTGTAAGCTTCCTTGATGGGGTCAGTATAAGGGCCGTCGATACTTGGTGCGGTAATCATGCCCACGCCGCTAGCACCATCGGGGTATACAATGAAGGGACGGCCGTTACGAACAGCAATGCCCGAAGCCCAAGTATTGCCAGGATAAGTACCAAACTCACGCTTGGACTGGAAAATCAGACCGTGGTCAGTCCAGTTCACCATATCCTTGGAACTGAAAGCATACAGACCGATAATGTTGTATGCAAACGGATCGGAGCTGACGCACATATCGTCGGTATCGGTCAAAATGTAGAAGGTATCGCCATCGGAGGCTGCAGAAGGGTCTGCCAGATAGTGGTAACTGGAAATGGGGTTTTCAGCCGAGGCGGTTGCCGCAAGGCCAAAAACTGCGGCAGCAATAAACTTTTTAGAAAGAAGGGCTGCGGTAGCCATCTTGTTTTTCATAACATACTCCACACATTGAGGATTTTTACATCCCTTTTATATAACACCAGACTTAAAGTACCTTTATACACAAAAAAGCGAATCTTCCAATATGGAATTGTCATGGACAAATTGACAACAGCAATCCTCAACACCATAAAGAGGAAAGGTATTTTATTTGGGAAAATCAACAAAAAAAGCTATCTTTATAGAAAAATTGTAAAATAGCGATATATGAACCGTTTTGAACTCATAAAGACTTCCAAAAAGTCCAAGGCCCGCCTGGGAGTGCTCCATACGGACCACGGCGACATCCATACGCCGATTTTTATGCCCGTAGGCACCGAAGCCACCGTAAAGTCGGTGACGCCAGCCCAACTGAAGGACCTGAAGGCAGAAATCATCCTGGCAAATACGTACCATCTGTATTTGCGTCCCACCACCCCGAAGATTGCCGCAGCCGGCGGTATTCACAAGTTCATGAGCTGGGACCGTCCCGTGCTTACAGACAGCGGTGGATTCCAGGTGTGGAGTCTGAAGGATTTGCGCAAGATTAAGCCCGAAGGCGTGGAATTTCGAAGCATTCTAGACGGTTCAAAGCACTTTTTCAGTCCCGAAACCGTAATGAAGGCCCAGCGCGAAATCGGCGCAGACATCATTATGGCCTTTGACGAGTGCACTCCCTACCCTAGCACCGAGAAGGAAGCGGAACATAGCCTGAATTTCACCCTGAAATGGACCAAAGAAGCCATGGATTGGCTGAAGAAGAACCCAGAAATTCATGGTTACGAGCAGAAGTTCTTTGGAATCGTGCAAGGAGGCATGCACAAGCACCTGCGAAAGCAGGCAATCGAACGTATTGCCGAGCTGGAGCCCGATGGATTTGCCATGGGCGGTCTTTCCGTAGGTGAACCCACGGAAACCATGTACGAAATTGCGGATTTCTGCACCGACTATCTCCCGAAGGATCACGCCCGCTATGTGATGGGTGTGGGTACCCCCTGGAACCTGCTGGAATTGATTGGCCGCGGCGTAGACATGTGCGACTGCGTGATGCCTACCCGCAACGCACGAAACGGCATGCTGTTTACCAGCGAAGGTGTCTTGCGCTACAAGGCAGCCCGTCACGCAGAAGAATACGACAAGCCCGTGGACCCCAACTGCGATTGCTACTGTTGCCGTAACTTCAGCCGCGCCTACCTGCGTCATTTGCATCACGCCGGCGAGTCCTTGGGATTCACCCTGGCAAGCATTCACAACCTGCACTTCTACCTGCACCTGATGCAAGAAGCAAAGGATCACATTGCCACCGACGATTTCGAGGAATGGTCCAAGGCGAAGATCGAAGTGCTGCAGCGAGATTTGCAGTAAAATCTGCCTACATTTTCTTTTTTTACGTCAATTTACGGGAAAAGCCTCGCATACCAAGGGGCGATTCCCGTAATTTGTTATGTTGTTCACAACAAAATGAACTCTTTTTCGAAACAAGGTGCTATTTTAGGACTTCTTCTAACAAAAACAACAGCCTAAAACTGATATTCCACCTTATTTTTAGTACTTTATCCTAAAAATTACGGGAAAACAGCCACACCAAAAAGATTTCTCCCGTAAAAAAGTTCCACCAGAGTCAATTCTGTGCCTACCCCGCTCCTTCACAGGCTTTTTAGAACAAACTTTATGTAAAAGGTTTACATTTTTCTATATTTGCGCGCGAGAAATTATAAACTTCACCGGCTGCAACAGCCGACGGACACAGGAACTTTTATGCAAGATAATTCCGCAGTAGAACAGGCCGCTCAGGCTGAGCTGGACCGCATTAGTGCGCTTCCCGCAATAACCCTGAAAGACAAGATGAGCATTCCGCCTCAGCGTGGTGCAGAGCTCCCCCACCGAGAATTCCGCACAACCATGGACGAAAGCACAGGAACGCTGACTCTCGCCCAGGCCCGTCTAGAAGCAACCCGCTGCATGAACTGCAAGAAACCGTTCTGCACCGCAGCCTGCCCCATCAGCATGCCGATCCCGCAGTATCTTGAACTGCTGGCCGGCGGAAACGTCGAAGCGGCAGTCAAGATGATTCGCGGAACTTCCCTGCTGCCCTCCATCTGCAGCCGCGTCTGCCCTCACGAAAAGCAGTGCCAGTCTAGCTGCGCCATGGGCCGCACTCTGAAAGACCCTAACAAGGGCATCCACATGGGCGAAACCGAACGTTTCTGCATGGACTACGAACGCAACGTCATGGGCGGAAAGCCAGTTCCCGAAATTGCAGCATCCACAGGCAAGAAGGTGGCCGTCATCGGTTCCGGCCCTGCAGGTTTTTCTGCTGCCGTAGACCTCCGCACCCTGGGTCACGATGTTACCATTTTTGAATCCTACGACCTGCTTGGCGGCGTGCTTCGCTACGGCATCCCGCAGTTCCGCCTGCCGAAGGACATTGTCGACTATGAATACAGCATCCTTCCCAAGATGGGTATCGAAGTCAAGACCGGCGTAACCGTCGGTAAGGACATTACCATCGACGAACTAAAGAAGAACTTTGACGCAATCTTCATCGGAAACGGCGCCAGCCAGGCTCTTAAGACAGGCGTTCCCGGCGAAGACCTGAAGTGCGTGTACACCGCCGAAGAATACCTGAAGAAAGGTAACCGCGGCGAAGCTATCGAATCTGGCAAGCACGTTGTAGTCGTCGGCGGCGGCAACGTCGCCATGGACGCAGCCCGCATGGCCTTCCGTCTGGGAGCCGAAGATGTTCGCGTGGTCTACCGCCGCACTCTTAACGAAATGCCCGCCTGCAAGGCAGAGCTTCGCGAAGTGCTGAACGAAGGCGCCATGATCATGGAACTGCACAACCCGTCTGAATTCGTCGCCGGCGCCGACGGCCGCGTAGCAAAGGCAAAGCTCGACCTGTTCCAGCTGGGCGAACCCGACGAAAAGGGCCGTCCCCGCCCGGTAAAGATCGAAGGCAAGGAAGAAGTTATTGACTGCGATACCGTGGTCCTCGCCATCGGCAGCAAGGTCTCCAGCGAAATCAAGGACACCACCGCAGGTCTCGACACCAACAAGAACGGCACCTACATCGTCCGCGCCGAAGATTCCTGCGAAACTTCCGTTGACGGCGTGTTCGTCGGTGGCGACGCCAAGCACGGCCCGCTGACCGTCGTAATGGCCATGAAGACAGGCCGCGAAGCCGCAGTAGCCATCCACAAGGCTCTGGTAGGCTAAGTAACGCAAGCCCTAAAAAGATTTACCACCTGCAAAAAATTGCAGGTGGTTTTTCTTTATGAACAATTAATAACTTCGTTATTGTTGATAATCGGCTCGGAAATGCCCATGCAAGCATGGTCGCTTCACTCGCCTTAGTTATCAATTAATGTCTAAGCCGAGAGTCGCGGCAAAAACGAAGTTTTTGACATGACCGAGGCGCAACATTAACGATAACTTTAGTTATCAATTAATAACTTCGTTATTGTTGATAATCGGCTCGGAAATGCCCATGCAAGCATGGTCGCTTCACTCGCCTTAGTTATCAATTAATAACTTCGTTATTTTGATAATGCGTCTCGGTCATAAAAATAAACATGTTTATTTTTGCGACGCTCGACTTAGTTATCAATTAAAAAATTGCTTTGTTTTAAGAGCTATAAAAACAGAGCACGCACGTCTTCGTCGCTCTGGACCGTTAAGGCCTTTCGTTTCCATTCGGGATTCAGCATTTTCTTGGCCATGTCAGCAATGACCACCGTATGAGCCGTTGCCGATTCTGCAGGCGAAAGAAGAACGCACATGAACTGAGCCTTTTCATCGCCGCGAATTTCAATCCCCGTCAACCCTTCTGGGCAAACAACAAAGGCCATAAGCGGTTCTGCCAGGCCGGGAACTCGAGTATGAGGAAGAAGCAAACCTTCACCCATGTATACACCTTGCTTAACACGATCTACAATGCCCTTCCAGGTTGCATTTGCATCAAAGCTACAAGGACCATGAACAAGAGCATCGTATGCAAAACCAATGGCGCGTCCAAAAGTTTCGCTACCCGCATAGAATTTTGTATAAACTAAAGCCATAATCACCTAAGCGTTTCCTAACCCACCCGATGATCAAAAAAATTACGAACTAGATTTTCTCTTAATTCGTAATTCATAATCCGTAATTAAACCAGAGCCTTCTCCATGAATTCAAAGACTTCGGGTTCTGTTACCTTGGCAATCTTCTTGAATTCATCAAACAGTATGCGAAGCTGTGCCTTGCCCGGTTCGATATACTGTTCGAACTTCTGGATTCCCTTGACCTTAGAAAGGAAGCAGTAGGCGCCCATGGCCTGCATCACTCGCTGGAGGCTTGCATGAACGAAGGCTTCCCAAGCATCTTCCTGAGTGTAGGTCTTGGTTTCGCGGAAGGAAGTGCGCCAGTATTCAAAGAAGTCCTTGATTTCGTTCAGAGACAGACTGACGTAAGGATCCCACAAGAGGCTAGCAAGATCATAGAACATGGAACCGCGACGGGCGCCCTGATAATCCACAAATGCGATTTCGGAATCCGGCTTCACCATAATGTTCTGGCTCTGGAAATCGCGATGCATCAGAACCTTGGGCTGTGCATCCACAGAAATAGCAAGCACAGAATAGAAGTTATGTACGGACTGCGGGATTTCCTGAATTCCCTTATGAGCCTTCAGGAAGTTTTCGGTAAAGTAATCGGTTTCCCACTTGAGGGCGGCAAAATCAAAACGACGGAGCCAAAGGTCGGAGCGGGAACTGAACAGGGAGCGGGAAACTTCCTGCCACTTGACCAAGGCATCGATAACAACCGGATAAAGGATGCGAACGTTACCGGACTTGTTCTGGCCAGAAGGGAGAATTTCATCCAGAAGGTTGTGGGCACCCAGGTCTTCCTGAAGAACGGAGCATGTGGCTTCGTCAACGAAATAGACGCGAGGCACCGGCATTCCAAAATCACGGAAGGTGGTAGAATAATCTACGAAACGTTTGAAATCATCGTCTACAGAAGCAGAAACCTGCAACACGCAGGACTGACCGCAACTTGCAATGCGGTAATACTTGCGGCCAGAACCGGCACCGGCAATGGTGGTAATTTCAAAATCAGCGGCATAGCCGTGAGCCAAAAGAAAATCTTTAACTGCAGGAGAGATAATTTCGCTATTCATGTGCAGGAATATATATAATTATGAATTACAAAGTACGAATTACGAGATTAATAATCGCGACTTCGTCGTCCTTTTTCAAAAGAGCTAACCAAGCCCAACTCATTCTCATAATTCATAACTGAACCAAATTTTCTTAGGAAAATTTGATTCTAGGGTCTACCATGGTATAAAGGACATCACTAAACAGCCGGCCGATCATGGCCATCAGGCTGCTGAGGAAAATAATGCCCATGACCACATTATAGTCGCGGTTCACCATGGAATTGTAGTAGAGCAGCCCCATGCCATCGATATCGAAAACCTTTTCGATCAGCAAGGCACCGGCAAACATAAGGGTGCAAATTTCGCTAAGGCGTGTCGCAATGGGAATCAAGGCATTACGCAGGGCGTGGCGGACCAGAGCTTGCTTAAAGTTCATCCCCTTGGCTAAAGCCGTGCGCATGTAGTCGCGGCCCAGTTCTTCCAAGGCGGAATTCTTCATCAGGAACGTGAGGAAGGCGAACTCGCTGATCATATAGCAGAAAATGGGCAGTATAAGATGGTGAGCCAAATCCGCAATTTTTTCAAAGAACGTGAAGTCCTCAAATTCGTCGGAGGTCAAGCCGCCCAGGGGAAAAATATCCAGATAGGAACCACCCGCCAAAAAGATAATCAGCAAGATACCTAGAGCATATCCCGGCATCACATAGCCCGAGAAAATCACCCCGCTGCTAAACGTATCCAGCTTGCTACCGTGGTGCACAGCTTTCCACAGCCCCAGCGGAATACAAATCAGGTAGCTGAGGAAGAACGAAGTAAAGCCAAAGAATAACGAAATGGGAAAACGGCTGGATATGACTTCCCAAACCGGCAACCCGTAAGTATAGCTCGTACCAAAATCTAAATGAAGAACGTTCCAGAGCCAGGTCAAGTAACGCTTCCAGGCAGGCTGGTCAAAGCCGAAGTAAGCCTGAATCTGCGCAATCTGATCCGGAGACAGAGCCTTGGACGCATCCACACCACCCTTCATGGCCGCCGCCTGCTGGGCACGGGAAATCATTTCTTCCACAGGGCCACCGGGCAGCAACTGAATTAGGATGAAGCACACCAATGAAATCCCGATGAGAGTCGGGACCATCAGCAGCAAACGTCTAAGGATATAGGAACGCATAAGGTTTAGAGGCTAGGGCGTTTTTAGGGTCTAGGGGTTAGGTTCTAGGGGCTAGGGCCGCAGAACGCAAGTACATGCGATTTAAAGAGAGTTTCATCTTTATATCTCAAGCAGAACCATCCCAACACCCCTAATCTCTAGTTTCTAGTCTCTAGTTTCTAGTCTCTAGTTTCTAGTCTCTAATCTCTAATCTCTAATTACCTCATCTTACCGGAGCGGAGGACGTCCATCATGTTGAAGGGCTTTGCTGTGCCGGCGGCAATCTGTTCTGCCAGGAAGTTCACGGCGTCAACGGTACCTTCGGCGTAGATCTTACGGCCGCACACGTTGTGCTGGAATTCGAAGTGGACGGTGCCGTCTTCGCTGTCCAGGCTGTAGGTGTGGAATGCATGACCACCCAGGTATTCTTCGGGCACGCCCATGCGTTCCATCTGTTCGCTTTCGACGCGGACCTTTTCGATATCGTCCGGAGTATAGCTGAAGCCCATCTTCTGGAAGGAGCCAACCACGGCGCGTGCAGTACCGCTGGTGTCAGCCTTGGTCTTCTGATGGCTTTCCACCACAGAAAGCTTGTAGCCGCTGAAGGCTGTGGGGAATTCATTTGCCAGCCATTCAATCATGGTCTGGAAGGCAACAATCTGCTTGCTCATGTTGGGAGCGATAACGCTGGGATGGTTCGCATCGGCAACCAGCTTCAGGAGTGCATCGCGGTCACCGCCGGTGGTTCCCATCACGAAGGGAATCTTGTGCTTTACGTAGAAAGCGGCGTTGTCGTTTACGGCAGTGGGATGAGTGTAGTCCACGCAGATGAGGTTCGGGTACTTGGCGAGAACTTCGCCGATGCGTTCTTCGCGATTGCTGGGCTTCAGAAGCTGGATGGTCTTGCCAGCCACTTCAGATTCGTTTTCGACGATGATTTCACCCGTCAGGGAATACGGGACCAGTTCCAAACCGCGCTTCACGCAGGTTTCGGCCACAATCTTGCCCATGTTTCCCGGAATACCATTCACCATTACTTGTACGGACATAAAAAACTCCTGTAATTATTAACATTAACAAGATAAAAAAAAATTGCATTTTCAATGTAGAATGACGGAATTACAGGCTACATGTGACGCGTATCATAGTTAACGTATACCGTAGTAACCAAAAAAGCTATTCATCTTTTGTTTACATATATTTTTTGAAGATACTTTATACATAACAAATCCTATGAGGTAAAAAATGAACATTCGCAAGAATATCGTTAAGCTGGCAGTGGCTAGCACTCTGGCTGTAGCATTCACCGCTTGTAGCGATGACTCTACCCCCACCATTCCCACCATTCAGCCGCCTTCTGCTGAAGTTCCTGTTACAGACCCCACCGTAACCGACCCTACAGTGACTGATCCCACTGTAACCGACCCGTCCGCTACCATTCCTGGTGCAGTCGACCCCTCTGTAACTGACCCCTCTGCAACAATTCCTGGCGTTACCGACCCCGTTGTAAACGACCCGACTGCAGTCGTTCCTGGCGCAACCGACCCCGTCGTAAATGACCCGTCTACAGTTGTCCCTGGTACAACTGACGTCGTTCCCTCGACTCCGACCGTAACCGATCCTACCCCCACCACCCCGACCACACCCACAACTCCGACTACCCCTACCACTCCTTCTACTGGAGCAGGCTTTGAACTGTGGGATGCTACCGCAGGTGACACCCAGATTCCGACCGGCGACGCCAAGGCCGGTTACTGGTACTCTTATGACGACGTAAGCAGCAAGGGCAAATCCACCATCACGTGGGCAGCAGAAGCAGGTGACGAATACGACGAAAAGTCCGTAGCTCCGGTTATCAAGGAATGCGGTGGCCTGGAAGGTAGCTACACCCTGGTGAAGGGCGAAAACGAATACGCACCGTTCGTCGGTGTTGGTTTTGATATCGCTATGACAGGAACTGCCGACTACTCCTCTTACGGCGGCATCTGCATTGAATACCAGTCCTCTTCCGAAATCAAGGTTGAAATCGGCTTTGGCGAAAAAGGCGACAAGGCTATTGGTTACGCAAACCCCACCGCAACCCTCGATCCTAAGGCAACTGCAACAGCAGTAGACGTAAGCTGGGATGAATTTGGTCCTCCCTGGACTGGCGCTGACGAAGTTGCAAACCCCGAAAAGAAGCTGGCTGCACTCAAGTTCAAGTTCACTGGCGATGACGGCGACACCGGAACCTTCAAGATTACCAAGATTGGTCCTAAGGGCGCTTGCAAGTAATTGCAAAGAACTTCCATATAGTCAAGAAAGAGCTCCGAAATATCGGAGCCCTTTCTTTTTTGTGATTTGAAATCACAGAAATCAAGCGATTACTCAATGAGCCTTACAAAGCCAGCTTGTAGATTTCCATGGTGGCGGCTGCGTCCAGATCCATGTAGCCGTGAAGAACTTCGCCCTTCAACCTGTGGAGGCGTTCGTTGAGAAGTTCCAGGTTGGGTTTTTCTATGCCGAGTTGCGCGAAAGTCACCGGCATGTGGAGCTTGTCGTGGAGCCAAGTCTTCATGGCAAGGGCCGCAGCCATGGCGTCGGCAGCCTCGTCACCGGAGTCCGCAATACCCAACACGCGATGTCCCAGCTGGGCAATCTTGTGGGGATTGTGCTTGGCACCATACTGCAGGAATGCAGGGAAAATCACCGCAAGGCCTGCGCCATGGGTAACGTCGTACTCCGCGGAAATTTCATGTTCCATGGCATGGCTGTTCCAGTCTTCCACGCGGCCGATGGAGCAGGTATCGTTATGAGCCACCGTGGCGCTCCACATAATGTTGGCGCGGGCTTCGTAATCATCGGGATTCGCGATAACCTTTTCTGCACATTCCATAATGGCAAGGAGCATGCCTTCGGCAAGACGGTCGCCAATCTGCACGTTAGGAGTATTGCTCAGATAACGTTCCAGAATGTGGGCCATCATGTCGCTGACACCGCTGGCTGTCTGCCATTCCGGCAAAGTCATGGTCAGCTCCGGATTCATCACCGCAAACTTCGGGCGAAGCAGCATTGGGTAGCGGATACCCACCTTCACCTTCGTAGTGGTATTGGTAATCACCGCATTGCCGGAACCCTCGGAACCTGCCGCAGGAATCGTCAGCACAACGCCAATAGGCAGCGCACGGGTTCCCGTCGCCTTCTTCTTGCCGCCTACCACTTCGTAAAGATCCCAGAAGTCACCTTCGTAATAGTAGCCCACAGCCATAGCCTTGGCCGTATCGATAACGGAACCGCCACCCACCGGCAGCAACATGTCCGGCTTAAATTCACGGGCAATTTCAAGACCCTCGCGAACCTTGGTATCAATGGGGTTCGGCAGCACGCCACCCATTTCAGCGAACTTCACGCCGGCTGCGACCAAAGAACTTTTGACGCGTTCCAAAAGGCCGGAGCGTACCACACTTCCGCCACCGTAAATAATCAACACGCGGGACGCGCCATGCTTAGCGCAAAGCTCCCCCACCTGGGATTCCGTGGCACGACCAAACACAAATTCTGTAGGACTGTAGAAAGTAAAGTTGTTCATGGAAAGGAAATATAAGTTTTCATTTCTAACAATGAAGCTAAAAAACTTCTATTTCCTCAATTTCCTACCAGCAATAAAATTTTTCACAAGACTTGATAAGATCATCCAAAAACCATAATCAAGCAGGCCCAAAAAAGCAAGCCATTTCATGGGCGAAATTAAAAAGGCTATGGCAATAAGGGTACCGCCAACAAGAGGCACCCCAGACGAATAATGTCCGCTTTTCTTGCTAGAAATCAAGGCACCATAGGTCATCACCAAGAAGAACAGACCTAATCCGCCAATTACCATTGTCAAAGCCCACTGATCCATTGCCCAAAAATAATTAATTCAAGGATTACTGATTATAAAATTTTTCTTCATAAGTTCTGTGACCCACCGCAAGGCCATTTTTCGCAAAAAATGGACTCCCAAAAGGCAAACCAAGCTAATTTGGAGTCCATTTTATTACTTTGTATTCAACAGGCGTAATAATGCTTGTTCAAAAATAGGCTCCAAAATGAACAACAATGAAAAATGGAGTCCATTCTAAACTTGGACAACTCGGTATTCCGTCATTTTTGTGTTAGTTTGTCAAAAAACATGGACTCCAAATCCGATAAACCAATTAAAATGGAGTCCAAAAATTCGA
>JAKSIG010000056.1 GCA_024398955.1 Fibrobacter sp.
TCTGGGACGCAGGCGCACGCAGCATCCTGCTCTTCGGTATCAAGTCCGCTCGTATTTAAGACACCGGTCTAAATCACGATGGAAACTCTCGCCTACCTAGCACGTCAGCCGATCCTTGACCGAGAGGGCAAGGTGTACGCCTACGAATTGCTGTTTAGGGATTCCCCCGACAGCAATACGGCGGTTATTGCCAGCGATTTGCTTGCAACCGCCCAGGTTCTGGAAAACGTTCTCAACAGCATCGGCATCCAGAAAATCGTCGGGACAAATAAAGCTTTCGTCAACTGCAGCCGCAACATGCTTCTAAACAGCATGTTCAGGCTGCTGAACCCCAAGTACTTTGTGCTTGAGGTGCTAGAAAGCGTAGAAGTCGACGGCGACGTAGTCGAGGCCATCAAAAAGTATAAAGCCCAGGGTTTCGAAATCGCCCTGGACGACTTCATCTTCAACAGCCAGTTCATTGGCCGTTTCGAGCCTCTGTTCCCCTACGTCAGTTATGTCAAGATGGACGTAGTAGAAAACAGCATCGAAGATATGGAAAGGGCAGTCTCGTTCTTTAAGGAAAAGAACATCAAGATGCTTGCCGAAAAGGTTGAAGACGAAGCCACCTTCAAGCGTTGTACCGACGCCGGGTACGACCTTTTCCAGGGATTCTACTTTGCACGCCCCGAGCTGGTGACAGGGCAAAAAATTGACGCCACCTCCTCTGCAATCTGGCGTCTGCTGAAGCTCCTGCGCGACCGCCCTGGTCTCGACGAGTTCTGCGAAAGTCTAGACAAGAATCCTGAAATTTCGGCCAACCTGCTGAAGTTCGTAAACTCCGACAGCCAATCCCACGCGTCCATAGACAACATCAAGGATGCTGTAGCCTGGGTTGGCATGCGTCATATGCAGGAATGGCTGATGCTCATGCTTTACGCCCGCCCCGAAAATCATATTGGGAAAAAGAGGTAAGGATCAGCATGATGGTAGAGCCACAAAGCCTTGAAGCGCTTATCGGGGAATTTGCAAGCCTCCCCGGCATCGGTCAAAAAACAGCCCGACGCCTGGCCTACCATATACTCACGCGCAAGCAGGCAGACGTGGAACGTTTTGCAGGCAACCTGGTGAACGCCATTACAAAGGTTCACCATTGCCCTAACTGCTACGCCTTTACCGACGAGGAACTTTGCCCCACATGCAGTTCTCGGCAAGGGGCCAAAGTCATTTGCGTCGTAGAAAAAAGTTCCGACATCATTCCCTTTGAAAAATCCGGAATTTTCCGCGGTCTTTATTTTGTACTTGGGGGAGTAATTTCTCCCCTAGATGGGATTGGCCCAGAGGCCATTCACCTGCCCCAGCTGATAAATCGAATCAAGACAGAGGGTATCGAGGAACTGGTTTTGGCATTGGGCTCTAGCCCCGAAGCAGACAGTACAGCCCTTATGATAGACCGCATGCTTAATGGAGTAAACGTTAAGCGAACTCGTCTCGCCCGCGGCATTCCCATGGGCAGCGACCTTGAATTTGTTGATGAAGTCACCATGCTAAGAGCCTTTGAAGGAAGAGTAAGCCTATGAGCGCACCCGTAAAACATCAGGCCCCAGTAGAAGTAGGCGGCTTTACCATAACTTCCGCAGTGTTCGTGACCGCGGCAGTCAACATGAAGGGACTCCCCGAAGAGCGCCTCCCCCAGATAGCCTTCCTTGGACGCTCCAATGTGGGCAAATCCTCCCTCATGAATGCCCTTATGGGCAAGAAAGACCTGGTTAAAGTCAGCGCAACCCCCGGAAAAACCCGAGAAATCAACTTCTTCAAAGTCAACAACAAGTTTTTTCTAGTAGATTTACCAGGTGTAGGCTACGCAAAGGTCAGCAGTTCCAAAAGCGAGCAGATGTCTACAGCCATTCGCGATTACATCGCCAAGTGCAAAGACCTAAAGGGACTTGTCTACTTGATCGACATCCGCCACGGCGGCCATAATGTCGATATCAACGCTGTAGAAAACATCCGCGCCGCAGGATGCCCCGTGCTGATCGTTGCCAGCAAACGCGACAAGGTCAATCAGTCCGAGCTTGCCAAAGGACTCCGCTCCATTAAGGAAAAGTTCGGACTGGAATCGAACCCCCTCTGTGTAAGCTCTCTCAAGAAGTTCGGTCTAGACCAGCTCTGGACAGAAATTCTGGAAGCAATGAATCAAGGTGAACAAGCCAAGTGAGTAACAAGAACATAAAGAATTGGCAAAAGCTTAGCCCGCCGGCAAAGTTATTCCATTACCTGGGAATGTTCCTGCTGACCCGTACCCTGGGACAGCAGTTCGCCCTGTTCTGGAGTGCCATCACAAGTTTGTTCTCCAAGAGCCGCAGCTTCAAGACTGACTCCCGTAACATTATCATGCAGACCTTCTTTACGGGCGTAGAAATCTTCCCGGTGCTGTTTATTGTGGCCACCTTGTTCGGAACGGTGACGATTATCGAAGTCATTACCATGATGGGCAAGATGGGATTTGACGATATTGTGGGTAACCTAATCGTCATTGTGATTATTCGCGAGTTGGGTCCGATTCTTACGGCCTTCCTTATTGCAGGCCGAAGCGGCTCCTCCCTTACAACCTACATCGGTTCCATGGTCATCAATTCCGAAGTGGATGCCCTGGCAACCATGGGTGTAGACCCCATCCGTTTCTTGGTTATGCCGGGCCTGTTCGGCGGCTGCATCGCCCTGTTCTTCATGAACATCATCTTCAGTACCAGCGCCATTTGCGTAGGATACCTTGTGGTGAAGGCGGTCATTCTCCTTACCGGGAACATCATTAACATTCAGCTGACCTGGAACTACCTGAGCACCGAAATCCTGAACGCCCTGACGCTTTCCGACTTCATCTATATCGTAATCAAGCCTCTTGTATTTGGCGCCATCATTACCACCAACGCCTGCTACCAGGCGCTGAACATTCCCCGCGATGTGCGCCAGGTTCCCAAGGCAACCTCCAAGTCAGTCATTAAGTCCTTCCTGTATGTTGTGTGTGCCGACGTCGTGCTTTCTATCTTCTATTTCGTTGACTACATGAACAATATTTCGACGATTATCTAATGTTTGACGAAGCCTTAAGAATGGAAGATGTCCACCTGGCCTACAACGACCTGGCAGGAACGATTTTCTCGAAGCCCCGCGCCTTGGGGTTCTTTAGACAGGTTGAAGACGACCCTCAGAAAGAACTGATAACAGGCGCAAATCTTGTAGTGAACCGTGGCGACACGATCTGCATCGGCGGCGGTTCCGGCCAGGGCAAAAGCGCCCTCCTCAGAATTATTGCGGGACTTGTGCGACCCACCAAGGGGAACATTTATTACTTCGGCGAATACATTCCGCCGGAACGTCTGACCGCTCTCGAAGTGGCCAAGCGTCAGGTTGGCCTTGTTTTCCAGAACGGAGCCCTGATTTCGAACATGCGAGTACGCGACAACATTGCATTGCCGCTTCGCTACCATAAAAGAGGATCCGCTGCAGAAATCGAGGAAAAGATCCAGATGGCCATGGACCTGATGCGAGTACGCGACGAAGCTGACCTGTTCCCTCATCAGCTTTCTGTAGGTATGCAAAAGCGCGTCGCCATCGCCCGCTCCTGGGCCATGGACCCGAAACTGCTCTTGATGGACGAACCTACGGCAGGTCTTGACAACTACAACCGCAGAAACCTGCTGCCGCTGATCGACAACATGCGTACGCTGTTCAAGACAACGATCGTTATCGTGACCCACGACTTGATGATGTCCAAGGAACTGGATTGCGACATTTGCTTCCTCCATCATAAGGTTCTTACCGACCTTAAGTCCTTTGACTACTGGAAGGATTCCGACACCGAAATTTCTAGGGAACTGTTCCGCGACCTTCGCAGCAGCGGCTAACGCTCCCATTTTAAATACGCATTTTTCAACTTTTTACAGGTTTTACAATGTTTCTTCCTTTACCGGACGATTTTCATGCACACCTCCGCCAGGGCGACCTGATGCCTGGCTATGTACGCGACCTGGTGACCCAATTTGGCAGGGCCATCATTATGCCGAACACCGTTCCGGCAATGACCTCCGCCGCATCTATTGCCCAGTACAAGAAGGAAATTCTTGCAGCCGCAGCCCCTGTGCGCGCAGACTTTGAACCCCTGATGACCTTCAAGCTGAATCCCAACTATACGGAGCAGGACCTGAAGGACATGATGGCAGAAGGAGTCGTTGCCGGCAAGTACTACCCTGCAGGCGTCACAACCAACAGTGCCGACGGCATCAGCGATTTCGAGGCCGTATTCCCTGTGGTAGCCATGATGGAAAAGCTGGGGCTGGTCCTTTGCGTTCATGGCGAAGAACCGGGAGAGTTCTGCCTTGACCGTGAGCCCGCCTTTATCAAGCGCGTAGAGACTCTGGCGACCAAGTTCCCCAAGCTGAAGATTGTATTTGAACACCTGTCCAGCGCCAAGGCCGTTGAAGCCGTAAAGCGTCTGCCCGCCAATGTGGCAGCCACATTTACCGTTCATCACTTGATGATGACTCTGGACGACGTCATTGGAGACGCCCTTCGCCCCCATCACTTCTGCAAGCCTCTGCCCAAGCGCCCCGAAGACCGTGCAGCCATTAGGGAAGCGGCCTTCAGTGGCAACCCTAAGTTCTTCCTGGGTACGGATTCAGCCCCCCATCAGCAGGGCAAAAAGGAATGCCCCTGCGGAGCCGCCGGCGTCTATAGCGCACCCGTAGCCATCCCGCTGCTGGTGCAGGAATTTGACCGCGCAGGCGCACTTGACAAGCTCCCCAACTTTATGGCAGGCTTCGGCGCAGATTTCTACGGTCTACCCCGTACAAGCAAGCAGATCGAAGTGGTTAAGGAAAGCTGGAAGGTTCCCGAAATCGTGAACGGCGTTGTTCCCCTGGCAGCAGGCCAGACCCTAGACTGGAAGCTCAAGTAGAGTACAGATAAATTAACTTTTCCAGAAATTAAGATATTTACGGGAAAACGCCCGTAGATATCTTTTTTTATCCCCGTAAAAACGTAGCTTTTTCAAAAAACAAAACATTTTTCACCTTCATTTTTTATATATAGATGAAGAATAAATCAAAACAGGACATTCAATGATTTCCTTTATCCGCGCAATTCTTTACTACCTGACCGTTGCAGTCGCCCTTTGTGTTATCGGAGTCCCCTATATGCTTATTAGGGGCGGCATATTTGGACAATGGGAAAAGTGCACCGAACTATGCATCCTGTTTTTCAGGGTGGTTTTCAAGTTGTTCGGAATCAAGCTGGAAGTTATCGGCAAAGAGAACATTCCCGCTGAAAGAAATTTCGTGATCGTTTCTAACCACCAGAGTTTCCTGGACATTAACGTCATCTGGCCTTCCATTACCATTTGCGCCTTTATCGCCAAGGAAGCCCTGTGGCACATTCCCGTGTTCGGATGGGTCATTACCCACATCGGATGCATTCCCGTCCATAAGGACCCCCGCAAGAACGCCGACATCGGCAAGAGGGTGGTAGAACGACTTTCCAACAATTACGTCATTAGCGTATTCCCCGAAGGTCACCGCAGCGCCGATGGTCGCCTGCTCAAGTTCCAAAATGGAATATTTCGCATGGCGAAAGAAAACCATTTTCCCCTTTTGCCTATTACATTAGTAGGAACGGGAGAACGTCTTGCAAAAACCAAGTGGGCGTTTACTCCGGGCGTGGTCAAGATTGTGGTTCACCCTCTGCAGACTCCAGAAAGTTTTGCCGAAAAGCCCGCAGCTCAGCTACGCGACGAAGTTTTTGAAATGATTGAATCTGCACTGCCCTACAAGCAGGCAGAACTTGCAGCGGCAAATGCCGATGCTTCAAAGGAGGCTTAAAATGGCTCAGCAATTACCTACAGAAGAACAGATTGTTGCCGTTCTCCGTGACGAACCTATGGTGGGAAGCAGACTTCGCGCCGCCCTGGGGCTACCTAAAAAACAGAAAATGGCCTTTAAGCAGCTCCTGGCCGACATGGTGGAACAGGGCATTTTAAAGCGCACCAATCACAAGGAATACCAGATTGGCGATGGCGAGCCTCTCGAAGAAAAGCGCGAAAAGCGACTGAAGAAATTTGCAGAAGCAAGCGACGGCGACAACCGCCGCCCCGGAGCCCGTAGCCGTCGCCAGACAACAGACGACAAGAGCACTCGCGTACGCCGCGGTGTACTGCACCAGACCGGCGAAGAAGACTGGATCGTTACCGAACTCGAAACAGAAAAGCAGTTTGAAATGTGCCACCGCCGACAGGCCCCCGGCAAGGAAGGCGAAGTCATCAGCTTCACCCTGTACCCCCACCCCCGCCTTAAGCACAGCTACTTGGCAAAGGTGGATCACTCTGCAGATCTTATAACCATGAGCTGGCAGGAAATCACCCAGAAGTTCATGGAGGAATCCAACCTGCCCAAGGGTTTCAGCAAGGAAATCCAGGACTACGTGAAGGGCCTTAAGGCACCTACCGCAAAAGACTTTAAGGGGCGCGTAGACTACCGCAAGACAACCATCCTCTGCATCGACCCCGAAGGGGCCATGGACCACGACGACGCCATTTCTATCGAACGTACCGAAGATGGCGGCTACAAGCTGGGCGTGCATATTGCAGACGTAAGCTACTACGTTCCCGAAGGAAGCGCCCTTGACGAAGAAGCCCTGGAACGCAGCTACACCCAGTACCTGCCCTGGACCGCCGTACCCATGATTCCCGACGAACTTTCCAGCGACATCTGTTCCCTGCACGAGGATGTAGACCGTTGCGCCCACACCTGCATGATCGTTCTTGACAAAGACGCCAACGTGCTGAGCTGGGACTTCCATAGAAGCATTGTCCGCATTACCCGTTCCCTCACCTACCAGCAGGCAAAGAAACTGTGGGAAGAAGGCGACAAGGACATGCAGGACCTTGCCGAAGTTACCGCCAAGCTGAAGGCCAACCGCACCAAGGAAGGCCTGCTGGAATTCAAGAGTACCGAAATGGGCTGCCACTTCAACGAGGCAGGCGAACCCACCGACATTTATCCGCGTACAACAGACATCTCCAACTCCTGGGTTGAAGAATGTATGCTTATCGCCAACAACTGCTGCGCCAAGGAACTGAAGAAGCGCGGTCTACAGGGCATTTACCGTATTCACGAAGCCCCCGACACCAAGGACATCATGGAACTGTACTACATGTACCCCAACCTGTTCCAGGGAGCTCCGGTCATGCTTCGCGACTTGGGCAAGCCCCGCAGTGGCGACACCAACCTGAACCCAACCGCATTCAAGCTTTATGAACATCTGGTAAAGAAGGCTGGCGACGACGAAACATTGATGAACCGCATCCTTCGCAGCATGCAGAAGGCTCATTACGATTCCAACAGTTTCGGACACTTCGCCCTGAACTGGCAGGACTACTCACACTTTACCTCCCCCATCCGTCGTTACGCCGACCTGTGGTGCCATCGCGAACTGGCTCGCAAGGGCAAGGAAGTTTCTGCAGAACGCAAGGAAAGCGTCATCGATGTATGCGACCTGATTTCTGCCAACGAAATCAAGAACATGAAGGTGGAACGCCAGGCCATCAAGGTCTGCTCTACCTGGCTCTTGAAGGACCGCATTGGCGAAAACTTCGAGGCTACCGTCAACGGCATCGAGGAATGGGGCATCTACGTTTCTATTGCGGACCCCATCGCCGAAGGCCTCTGCCGCTACCGCGATATCGCCGGCGACGACTTCTACGTATTCAACCCGGATCAGGGTCTTGCCTTCGGCAAGCGCAGTGGACGCACCTTCCGCCGTGGCGACAAGGTGATGGCCCAACTGCTCCGTGTAGACCCGCTCCGCGGCCAGGTGGACTTCGCCATTATCGAGAAGCTTACCCCCGAGCCCAAGAAGCAGCGTCGTACCCGTCGCGATGTAGACGAAGATGCTCGCAACTACAATGAGCGCATGGACCGTGCAGAGGCCGCAGAAGCCATGGGTTACTTAAGCCAGCCCGACTACGATGACCGCGATGACGGCATGCCTGAATTTGTATCCGCAGGTAGCCGTGGTCGCCGAGGCCGCCGAGGTTCTGACGCGGACGCTCCCAGTTTTGAGCGCACCGGTCGCGATGCCCGAGGCAAGGGCGCCCGCGGTAAAAGTGTCCGCGGCTCCCGCACCATAGACAGGGAAGACAGCCCCCGAGGCAAGTCCCGCGGAGCCAAACCTGCCAAGGCCCGCAGTAACCGAGGGCGCGCCGGACGTAGGTAATCATGCCCAATAGTTCCAAGCTTGTTCTATACGCCTCTTACCAAGTCGGGGAAGACCTCCCCGGCTATGTCCGCTTTGCGTTAAGGCATCTGGCAGAAACAGGCTTCACTATTGTCCTTCTTACAAACAGACGCCCTCTTTCGGCAGAGACCAATGCCTTTCTAACAGAAAACGGCATCAACCTCTACCTTACAGAAAACCATGGCTTTGACTTTGGAATGTGGCGCCGCTTTCTGAAGGACCTGGCCGCAGGCAAAGGCAACTTCGCCCCCTTCAATAGCATCGAGCGCCTGCTGCTCATTAACGACTCCATCGTCTATTACCAGAACAACTTCGCTGATTTCATCAAGCGTGCCGAAGCCAGTTCTGCGGACGCCGTTTCGTTGACAATGAACGACGAAGTCGTTCCTCACCTGCAATCCTTCTTCCTGTACCTAAAGCAGGAAGCGCTGGGCGCCTTCTACATGCACCTGATGGAAACGCCGGAGCAGGAAACCTTCTATGATGTCGTTCACCGTCTCGAAATCGGCATGGCCTATGTATTCAACGAAGCGGAAGTCCAGACAGAGGCACTGTTCCAGACATCAAGACCGGCAATGTTCGCCTATCCCGAACTGATTGCGCAAGGGTGCGGTTTTGTAAAGCGAAAGCTTTTGCAGCATCGCTTCAACACTGCAGAACAAATGCACTTCATTCGCCGCAAGGCTTATGACGCCTTAACTGCCGACTACATCCAACTGATCAAGGACGCAGGCATGGCCGCCGACTTTGATGAAGCCTGGTTGCCCAAACCCGTAGGCGGCCCCATCGTTCGCGCAAAGAACGTTATCTTCGAAAAAGGTTTTGACGCCCTAGGCTGGCCCCTGATGCGGGCTGCCATCAAGGCGAAGCACAAGCTGCAAGGCAAAAAACTTGACGGCGAAGAATACCAATAGTTTCAATAAGGCCCCACGAAATATTCCGCGGGGTTTTATTTTTTACTAAAAGAATAAACCAACTTTTAACCGGATCATAAATCCATTTCTAAAAAGCCGAAAAAACTTGTTGACGTTAGAGACGTCATTTTCACTAACGTTGGCCACGTCCTCAACAACGGGGCCTTCCTCGGGATTTTCTTCGGGAATAACCACCTGCTGAATAACGGGGGGATATTTTTCGAGGCTGTAGTAAAAGGGGATTACCTGGTGAATATCCAATGAGGTAAAGAAATGTCGTTTCGGAGATTCCACACCGAAACCAAGCCCCAGCATGGAGCCCACCACATCCAAATCCCAGGTGAGGGTGTCTGTGTAATGATCCGCATAAAGCATGTTGGATGTTTCGGTACGCTTCTGCAATTCCACATCCGCTGCCATGTAGAAGATGTCTAGACCCACACGAGGCTTAAGATGCCAGCGGCCCTTCACAATATCCCAGTCATACTCGGCTCCAGTATCTGCAAGTTTTGCCTCGCCAACACCGTACACGCGGAAGCTTCTGTTAAAAACGCTAAATGAAAGGGTCTTGATAATGGAACTGGTCAAGGCCCTATTAGGAGCCATAGTCTCGTAGAAACGACGTTCCTCCCAAGGCACGTTGATATTTACCTGGCCGTACAAGGCATGCGCTTCTAGGCGGGCATCGCGATTTCTATCGGCATAGGAATAGCGGCGGTACTTCAGGTAGGCAATATTAATATCCCAACCTATGGGCAAGTAGAAGAAACGTTTTTCACTACCGTCTTCACGCAACAAGGCGAAGGCGTTCTGATCTGCATAAACGTAGTAGTAGTCTGCAGAAAATTCATGAGGAAAGTTGCTGTAGGTGTAAGAAGGATCTATGGCCCAGAAGGTAGAGGAATCGCTAAAGACGTAGCCCTCGTATTCCGTAACAGGATCCGTGTCGCCATAGGTAAAGCCCATGCTAATCCGGTGGTTTCCAAGCTTAGTTCCCAGGTTAAAACGCCTGAACTCAAACTCATCTTCAAAGGCGCCTTCTACAACGGGAATAATACTGAGTTTTGCCGCAGATTCCCAACGCAAATAAAGGGAATCAATTTCACCACGGCCGTAGTAGGCTCCTGCAAATAGCACGGAATCCAAAGTATTCCAGTGAGTAGACAGCACTACCACGGGAAGGCTCATCACATCCACTCGGAAATTAAGATGCCTAAAGTCAGTCTGTACCGCGGCGTACCCTAAACTGAAATCCTTTTCAGCAGTAAGGGTCCAGGTGTAGAATACATTCATGCCCTCGTAAATCCAGCCTGCTTCAAAACCCACAAGGCCATAACCGCCCTGCACCATCCAGTTTTCTACCTGGGTGGAATCTGATACAAAACAGCCATAGCCGCTGATCTGACGTTCTTTCTGGTCAAGCAAAAAAAGGCCATTGCAATCTACAAGGCCCTTTGTATTCCAGGCGAAGCTACCCGCAAAAAGGAGCAGCACCGCCAGAATCGTTTTAAGCTTACAGTTGAACAACAGGCTATTACAGATGGTCAAGTTCGATCAACAGATCCCAGACATCCTGCTGAGTCTTAAGCTTGGGGAACACTCCGCCAAAAGACGGATCTGGGAAGTACAGCTTGTTATAGACAGTTTCCTTAGTGAAACTAACATACTGAAGATCGCGGAGAGATGCAGTTTCCCTGCCAGATTCATCGGTAAAGTAGAAGGTTCCGAAATCGGAGGGATCCTTAAGCACGTAGTAAGGCAAGAACGGTTCATAGCCCTTGGTATTGGCAAAGAACTTTCTAATGTCAATGGTAATGCTAAAGTCTACGTCGCCAAGATCGTTCAAGTCCAGCAGATAAGGTCCTTCGAGAACTTCGCTGAGAGCTACGTCGATAGCGCTAACGGCATTCTGCAAATCCTTGACACTTACATCAGCATCGGCGCCATCGCCCACCACGTAGATGTCGTAAATCTGGGAGCCTTCATCATAGCTTTCGTTGATGCTGTACTTAAAACCAGCGCGTACATTTCTAAGTGCACTATCCAGCATATCGGGAATAGACTTCCATTGAGATTCCCAGCCCTTGTTTACAGAGGAGAATGCACCCTTCTGTCCAATCAAGCTGTTCAGGAACTTAATAGCAGCAGTCTGCTTGGAATCATGCTTACCCTGATCGGTAAGGGTGACTTCATCGACATCGACAATCCAGTCGTAGGAACCATTGTTGTCAAAATTCAGATTCATGCTGCAAAGCATGGTAAATGCAGCCTTGGCTGCGAACATAATACCAATGCCAGGTCCGAATTCGCTCCTATCCAGTTCACGCTTCTTGCCATCAACTTCGAACTGAAGAATGTAGTCATCTTGAGCAAGGATGTTCTGCATATAGGTGATGGAAGTATCCAAAGTAGGCAGAATCTGGGTTGCAATAATGTTCTGTGTATGAACGCTAATGTTCTCGCCAACCTTAGAAGAGAATTCATTCAGGAATTTCGCCATACGAACTTCGCCCGAATAGAAGTCAGTTTGGCTGTTGACATCGAAGACTGTCTCTACATACTGGTTGATAGCCTTGTTGTTAGTCAAGTCAAAGAGGCTTGCAATGGCGTAACCCAGCTGAGCTCCGCAGCTATTGGGGTAGGTCTTCAGGATGCTAGCGTACATGGGCTTGACTTCGGCGCTCAAGTCCTTGATGTCATCAATGTCGCCATTGTTTAAAGCCCTGAACATTTCGAATGCCTTGGCGTTGGTTACATCCAAAGCCTTCAATTCCTTGGAATCCATCTTGCTATCGCAAGCGGAACGAGTCAAGGTAGATTCGATAGGCTTGACCACATCGGAATCGATATCGTTAGATTCCTTGACACTGGAGCTGGAAACGCCAGGTTCAGCCACAGAGCTGATACCCAGAATTTCTTCAATGCTAACCGAAGAACTGCTCTTGGCAGAAGTTTCGTTTGGCTTGCTAGGAGAGTGGCTATCGGAGGAACAGCCTACAAACAATGCAGCTACAGCAGCAGCTACTAGAAATTTCCATTTTCTATACTTCATCACAAACCCCCTATTTTGAAGTTAAACTAACTGTACAAAGCCAATCATAACAAAAAAGAAGGTGCCAGGCAAGGCACCCTCTTTAGTCCATCGGCCTATAACCAATGATTGACTACTTGACGATTTCTGCGTCCTGGACTTTTTTGCCCTTGACCGTCTTGGAATCTTTGCCGTTGTTCATGTTACCGCGAATGAGCTTGTACTGAACAATGGACCAGATGTTAGACACAATCCAGTAAAGCACAAGGCCAGAGGGCATCACAGCGCTGAACAGGAACATCATGGCAGGCATCATCCAGGTCATCATCTTGGCCTGGGCAGGGTCCATGGCACCATTG
This sequence comes from Fibrobacter sp., assembly GCA_024398955.1. Lineage (GTDB taxonomy): Bacteria > Fibrobacterota > Fibrobacteria > Fibrobacterales > Fibrobacteraceae > Fibrobacter. The sequence goes on from JAKSIG010000056.1 coordinate 12,573, forward strand.
CCAGACATAGTCACCTTGGTCTGGAAGTAGGTAGTAATCACCATAATCCAGGGCAGCAGGGCAAGACCGGCCGGCATAAGGAAGGGGATGCTGAAGCCGCTAAACACGACATCGCTACGGCTCAGGTCGGTAATCCACAGGAAGGCCGGCATTCCGCGAAGTTCAACGGCACGACCTAGCACAAAGAACAGGCCCATGAACACAGGCATCTGGATAATCATGGGGAGGCAGCCGCCAGTGCAGCTGGCCAGCGGGTTCACGCCATTCTTCTGGTAGAGTTCCATGATGGCGGCCTGCTTCTTCTGGGGATCGCTGCGGTACTTCACGTTGATTTCGTCCAACTGAGGCTTCAGCTTGCTCATGGCAGAAGTAGAGCGCATCTGCTTTACGGTAAACGGCGTGGTAACGCCGCGAACGATGAAGGTCACCAGAATGATGGCAATACCATAGTTAGGAATGATGCTGTAGAACAGGTTCAGAAGCTTCAGGAGCATCTTGCAGATCCATACGAACCAGACGCTAGAGCCGATGAACCACTTGGAACCGGTAACGATGATCTTTTCGTAACCCTGGTCCAAGGCTTCCAGCTCATCCCACTGCAGCGGGAGAATCATGAAGTTGTAGGCCAGGGAGTCACCGCGAAGTTCGTTTTTGACAGTAAGCTTGTAGGTACCGGGATCCTTGTCGTTTTCCATGTCCTTCATGTGCTTTACGTCGAAGGAGGCGCCAGTGGGCATATCGTACTGAACGGTCATGGCCACATACTTGCGACGGAGACCCACCCAGGAAAGCTTGCCGTCGTCAAAGGTCTGAGCGTCGGAAATCATTTCGCGTTCAACACCATCGCCATTGTTATATACGACTTCGCTGAAGTAGTAAGAGGCGCCACCGAAGCTCTTGCCCTGGGGGATTTCTTCGGTTTCACGCATGCCGCCCTTCCAGGACAGTTCATAACCATTGGCACGGAAACCGACAAACTTGTTGGACTGACGAACGGCGGCACCGGACTTGGTAAAGCCATAGCTACGAATGACCTGGTTACCGTTGGCATCCTTGAACACAAACTGCACTGTAGTGTCAGAAGCCACATCAATCTTTGCGGGAACATTGCCAGCATCAAACAGGACTTCGCTAAGGTCAGCAGCATCGAGCTTTAGGTCAAGGGCGCCGAGAGTGGTATCCTTGATCAGTTCGGGGAAGGCGCCTGTAGAATCGGGCAGAGCCTTGACGATAACGCTCTGAACCTTTGCGCCCTTGTTGGTGAGGGTCATGATGAACTTTTCAGTTTCAACCACAACGGTTCGAGCTTCGATAACCGGAGCAGGAGCGGCAGCAGAGTCTGCAGAAACGGCAGCGGAATCAGCCTTGGCGGAATCAACCGCCACAGCGACACCTGCCGGGAGACCTAGAACAGGGGCAGCCTTCGCATCTACCGTGCCCGGCAAAGTCAAAGTACCTGCGGGAGCCTGTTCTGCAGCGACAGCAGCGGAATCGGCAGCAGCCTTGCGGGCCATTTCGGCAGCACGGGCTGCCTCGTTGTTAGCCGCATTGGAACTGAACCACCAGATCATGATGGCTACAATAAGAATAGTTCCGACTAAGGTATTCTTGTTCATGTTCTTTCCTTTTTAGGAGGCACGGGGTCGTAACCGCCCTTGCAAAATGGATTACACCTTAAAATTCTAAAGACCGCAAGATAGAAACCTTTGAAGACTCCGTGGACACGGATTGCCTCAATAGCATACTGAGAACAGGTAGGCTGGAACCTGCACACGCCACTAAAGAAAAAAGGATGGACAATCTGGTATAGCCGTATGGGAGCAATCAAAATGCTCCGGGCGACATTACGAGCCTTATCCATTCTGGTGGGCGGAGTCTGCGTCATGGCTCCATTCCATTTTCTTGAAGATTTTTGCGGCGGTATCGCGGAAACGTTCCGAAGTAACCTCTTCGGCCTTGTCGTTTACGATGACCATAGCCCAGACGGGCTTTTGGATATGGGGAACCATCCCATAAAACAAAGGGCGCAGAAGCCTGCGGCACCGGTTACGGTAAACAGCGTTACCGTTCTTCTTTTTCGCTAAAAAGCAGAAACGACAAAAACCGTCCGGACTGTCAATCCACCTCATCGAAAACGATGAACCGCGGACAAACTTCCCTTGGACGGCTACTTGCCGGTAAGCGGGCTGGTTGGGCAGCCTATAAGAACGTAGACTGGCCACGAGCCAATTCCCAAATTACTTCTTGTAGATAGTGTCGCTGATGGTCAGACGCTTGCGGCCCTTGGCGCGGCGACGGCTCAAAACAGCACGACCCCAACGGTCTTCCATACGGGTCATGAAACCATGCTTGTTGACACGCTTACGATTGTGAGGCTGGAAAGTTCTTTTCATTGTAGTAACCTTTATTAAAAGTCAAATTTTTGAAATCCAAATTTAGTAAAGTTCAAGGATAAATCAAGGGGTTTTCCGTGAAAAGGGGGCTTATCACGGGGTTATCAACACCTTTTCCACGAATTTCTTATTCAACCCAGCACTTGCAGGCGAAATTCATTACTGCAGCGACAGGCCACGTCTTGCAAATGGATTATCAGGCGACAGCGGTTGCAGACCTCGGTCAGAGGACCGCGCATGTTTTTTCATCTTTTTTATAAAAAACGCAGTGTTAAACCCGCAATTCTTATAGAAAAAAGGATATGAACAAATCCGCAGTTATTATATTTTGGTAAAGTCTTACGCAGACAACAAGAAAATTGAAGGTTTACCATGGAACTGACACCTCTAGACATCCGAAATCAGACTTTCCACAAGAAAAGCTTTGGCGGCATCGACCCCGAAGAAGTTAAAGCCTTTCTGGAAACGGCGGCCAACGCCTTTGAGCAGATGTCCAGAGAACGCACCGACCTGACCGAACGCCTGAAGGTTGCCGAAGAACGTGTCAATTACTACCGCCAGATCGAAAAGACGATCCAGGACGCCGTGGTTACCATGCAGAAGACTGTAGACGAGGTAAAGGCCACCGCCGAAAGAGAGGCAGAACTTATCATTGCCGAAGCCAAGGCCCGTGCCGTTCGCGAAGTGGAAACCACCAAGCGCGAAGCCGAAGACCTGCGTGCAGAAATTGAACAGCTGAAGCAGCTGCGAACCAACTACTTTATCCGTTGCCGCGCCCTTATCAAGGGTCAAGAAGAACTGCTTACCGCCATGGAAAACGACCAGAAGGCTCTGGAAGCCCTGGAGCGCGAGCCCAAGCGCGCCGCCCCCGCCATGGGCAACGTGCTGGCCTAGTCCACAGGTTCGCACCCATGAGAATCAACATCAAGGTCCATGCCCGCAGCAAGCGGGAGTCGGTAACCCCCCAGCCCGACGGAAGCTTCAAGGTAGAAGTAAAGGCGCCCCCTGTAGAAGGAGCCGCCAACGAAGCCATCTGCGAGCTTTTGGCAGCCCATTTTAAGGTGCACAAGCGGGACGTCCGGGTGGTTTTGGGCTCCACCAACAACAAGAAAGTCGTCGAAATCGACGGAATAGACCCTTAATGGGTCTTTTTTTATCGTTTTTTAAAACGATTCCGTATTTTTTTTGAAAAATTGCGGTTCTTGTTTGCATTTTGCCGTTTTTTGTGTGTATTTTATTCTCACAAAATTTAAAAACTCATCACACAAGGAATAAAAATGACGAATTATTTCGATCTCTCTGGCCAGGTCGCTGTTGTTACTGGCTGCTCTACCGGTCTCGGTGTTCAGATGGCTAAGGCTCTCGCTAACCAGGGAGCAAAGATTGTTGCAATCGCACGTCGTAAGGAAATGATCGACAAGGTTGCAGCAGATCTCACCGCCGAATTTGGCGTTGAAACTCTCGCTGTCCAGTGCGACATTACCGACACCGCTAAGGTCGAAGCAGCTGTTGACGAAATCCTCGCCAAGTTCGGTCGTATCGACATTCTCATCAACAACGCTGGTACCGGCGCTGTTGCTCCGGCAGAAGACATTACCGACGACCAGCTGAACCACGAAATGAACG
>JAKSIG010000057.1 GCA_024398955.1 Fibrobacter sp.
TTCAGGCTGGCAAGCCAGTCTTCCAAGGACAATTCGGATTCAGCCAGTTCGAAGGCGCTCTTGCCGTTCCTGAGGGTGTCTAGGACTTCGCCATCGCAGCTAACTTCGATGCCTTCATTAATGATTTCGGCTGTACAGCTGGTGCCGTTGTCGCCATTGTCGCCCTTATCACCCTTGTCGCCCTTATCACCGTTCTTGCCGTCTTCGCCGTTCTTGCCGTCTTCGCCGTTCTTGCCGTTTTCGCCGTCTTCACCATTCTTGCCGTCTTCACCATTCTTGATGGTGCCTACGACTTTGCCATCGCAGCTAACTTCGACGCCGTCATCAACGACCTTGGCAGTACAGCTTGCGCCATTCTTGCCATCCTTGCCGTCCTTACCATCCTTGCCGTCTTCGCCATCCTGGCCCTTCAGGGGAACCCATTCCCCATCAGCACAGAAATACAGGGCAGCGGAATCAGTCACATAGGCCATTGCGCCCTGGTTGCTTTCGCTGCATTCACCAAGCTTCTCGTCAAGAATCGAGACGTTAGATCCTCCGTCAGATACGGTAGATTCATCACCGCAAGCAGACAATCCCAAAATAACAGCAGATGCAACTACTGCATATTTACTAAACTGAGCACTCATACTCACTCCTTTTAAAAAAAAAGATGTGGTAAATGTAAGAAAAAAAAACGATTTTGTCTAAAAAAAGTAAGTTTATTGTTTTTTAGACAAACGAAATTTTTTATTTATTATTTCCTGCATAAAAAGGAACCCACCGGCTGGGGGTTTTCATTTTATACAAAAGGCTATGTTCTTTCAAAGTGTAGACCTAATATAACTAAGTAAAATATCACACCCTATATAATACTGAGATTTACCTACCTAAAAACTGTATCTTAGATACTTGGTCTAACCTAATTTTTGTTGGTTTAGACCATTTTTTAGTAAATTCAACATAAAATGGCAGTCCTACGCAATGGTAGAACAGAGCCTTTTCTAAATTTGCGATACTTATGAAATGCTATATATATGACACCACGCTGCGCGACGGCAATCAAGATCGCAAGATTAGTCTCTCTCTGGCCGATAAACTCCAGATTACTCGAATTCTTGACTCTTTCGGTATTGATTACATTGAAGGCGGCTGGCCTAACCCCAGCAATCCTACCGACGAAGAATACTTCCGCGAAGTCAAGAAGCTTAAGCTGAAGCATGCCAAGATTGCTGCTTTCGGCAGCACCCGTCGTCCGAAGATTCTTCCCGAGAAGGATCCGCTGCTCCAGGCTCTGGTAAAGTCCGAGGCTCCCGTGAAGACCATCTTCGGTAAGAGCTGGGACCTCCACGTTACGGATGTCATTCATACCACACTGGAAGAAAACCTGGACATGATCCAGTCTTCCATCGAATTTTTGAAGGAACATTCCAAGGAAGTCATTTACGACGCCGAACATTTCTTCGACGGCTATAAGGCTAATCCGGAATACGCTCTTGAAACCCTGAAGGCTGCCGCCCTCGGTGGTGCAGACTTCATCGTGCTTTGCGATACCAACGGCGGTACCATGCCGTGGGAACTGGAAGAAATTTTTGATGCCGTTAAGGAACACGTGGACGTACCTCTGGGCATCCATGTGCATAACGATTCTGGCCTTGCTGTGGCCAACAGCATCTATGCCGTAAAGTCCGGTGCAGAAATGATCCAGGGCGTCATCAACGGTTACGGTGAACGTTGCGGTAACGCAAACCTCACCACCATCATGGCTGACCTCAACTTCAAGATGGGCGTGAAGTTCTTTGCCGCCAAGAAGATGGCTGGACTTCGCAAGCTGTTCCTCAGCGTCGACCAGATTGTGAACTTGGCTAGCGACGTCCGCGCACCGTACGTGGGCGAGGCCGCCTTTGCCCATAAGGGCGGAGCACACATCGATGGCGTCATGAAGGTGTCCCGCAGTTTCGAACATGTGGATCCCCACTCCATCGGTAATGACCGCGTATTCGTCACCAGCGATCAGGCTGGCGGCTCTCTGGTTGTAGAAAAGCTGAAGGCTATCAAGCCGGGCATTGACAAGAAGGACCCCATGGTGGCAAAGCTTTTGCTCGCCATCAAGGAAAAGGAAAACGCCGGCTGGCACTTCGACTCCGCCGAAGCCAGCTTCAAGATGCTGGTGTATCGCCAGCTAGGTATGTTCACCGCACCCTTTGAATTCATGAACTACCGCGTCACCGAAGACAAGACCCCGCAAGGTGTGTCTGTTTCCCAGGCCAGCGTCAAGCTGAAGATTGGCGACAAGATCAGCCATCAGGTGAGCGAAGGTGACGGTCCGGTGAACGCTCTGGACGCAGCGTTGCGTAAGGCTTTGCTCCCGTTCTTCCCGTATATGGCCAAGGTCCGCCTAGACGACTTTAAGGTCCGCGTTCTGGGTTCTTCCGTCGGCTCCGACGCACTGGTCCGCGTGTGGACTACCTTCGGCGATGATAAGGAACATTGGAATGTGGCAGGTGTCAGCACCAACATCATCGAAGCCAGCTGGCTTGCCTTGATGGACGGTCTGTGCTACAAGATTTTGAAGGAAACTAAGAAATGCAAATAGTTAAGGCTACTCCTAATTCTAAGGAAATTGAACGCATTTGCGGTCGCGAAGTTGCTCCCAGCCGCGAGATTTATAACAAGGTTGTAGATATCCTTGCCGACATCAAGAAGGGCGGCTACGCCAAGGCTGTAGAATACGCCCAGAAGTTCGATGGCCTCAAGGGCAAGAACATCCGCGTCTCCGAAAAGGAAATTGCAAAGTCTGCCGCCAAGTGCCCCGCCGATTTGCAGAAGGCTCTCAAGCAGGCCATCAAGAACGTCCGCGATTTCCACCAGAACCAGATGGAAGAATCCTGGCTCATGGAAGGTAAGGACGGCGTTGTTCTTGGTCAGCGCATCCGCCCCATGAAGCGCGTGGGCCTCTATGTTCCCGGTGGCGCTGGCATTTACCCCAGCACCGTGATCATGAACGCAGTGCCCGCTCTCGTTGCTGGTGTTCAGGACATCGTTGTGGTGACCCCCATCAAGGGCGAAATCAACCGCGCCGTGGCATTCGTGCTGCAGCAGCTGGGCATTACCGAAGTCTACCACATTGGCGGCGCTCAGGCAATCGGCCTGTTGGCTTACGGAGCCAAGGACTCCAAGGGCAAGACCATCGTTGAACGCGTCGACAAGATTGTGGGCCCGGGTAACGTTTTCGCCGCCGTCGCCAAGAAAGAAGTCTTCGGTGTCGTTGACATCGACATGGTGGCTGGTCCTTCCGAAGTTCTCGTTATGGCCGACAAGACTGCCGATCCTGATTTCGTTGCTGCAGACCTGCTTTCCCAGGCTGAACACGGTTCCGGTTTCGAAGCCGCCATCTGCATTACCGACGACATGGAAACTGCCCAGATGATTTCTGCCTGCGTAGACGTCCAGGTGGAAAACAGCCCCAAGAAGGAACTGCTCCAGAAGGTGCTGGACAACTTCGGCCGCATCCTGGTGGTGAAGGATTGGTTCGATGGCGTTGCCATTGCAAATAAGATTGCTCCGGAACATCTGGAAGTCATGACCGACGAAGCTGAATCCATGGCTGCCCAGATCGAAAACGCTGGCGCCGTGTTTATCGGTCACTGGTCTTCTGAACCGGTGGGCGACTACTTCGCTGGCCCCAACCATGTGCTGCCCACCAACGGCACTGGCCGCTTCTTCAGCCCTCTCGGTGTGTACGACTTCCTGAAGCGTATGTCCATCATCCGCTACAGCGAAAAGGCCATCAAGAAGAACGCAAAGGCAATCGCCGCTGTTGCAATGGAAGAAGGCTTCTACCACCACGCACAGGCTGTGCTGAAGCGTCTTTAATTCCCTCGCGTCATCCCTTCGACAGGTTCAGGGTAAACTCTGAGCGAATAGTGAAGTATCCTGTGAAATGAAAGAGACTGGGTTCACTCCCGGTCTTTTTTTTGTTTGACGTTTTTCCAAAAAAAGTCGATAAAACTTAAGAACGACTTTTGGAGGGACGATGTCATCTGTTCTTAACGATGTCTATAGCGGGAAAACCGTTATCTTTTTTGACGAAAACGTCAAGGATTTTGCAAGGTCCTTCTGGAGCCGTGGCGAAAATCTAGTGTGGCCCTGTATTCGTGGGGCTCGTATAGATTACCTGGCCAGACTTTTGGTTGATACAGACCGCGAAATTGCGAGGCGTGTGCGGTCCCTGTTGGATGGGGACTGTATCACTATGGAAAACGTGAGCTTTTATTGCCGCGTTAGCGATTCGCTGGCTCCGACCCAGGCCGCAGCAGAAGAACTTTCCGTTCAGCTATTCAAACGCTGTTTTAAGGGCGATGACGGTTTCTTTAAGGAACCCTTTATGCGAGCCCGATACGAATTGGTGCAGGATTCTGTTAAGGTTACTCGCTACTCTATGCAAAAGCTTCCGCAGTCCTTGGCTTATTTATTTGACCCTCAGGAATCGGCTAAACTGAAACCATATTCCTCGCTGCTGGATTTCCATTACGACATTCGTCTGCAGCTTATTCGACCCTTGCCTCGCTTGACTCCCGATGATCTGGAATCCCCTTTTGTCTATGTGGATCACGACAAGTCTATTTATCAGGCTGCAGAGTTTTTCCTGTCACATCCAGATAAATTAATTCTTGATACGAAACGTCAAAAACTAATGGTCCGTCCTAAGGATGAAAAGCTTAACGATCAGCTTTTTCTGGATGACTTTTATTCGGCTCAGTCACTAGATACCTATACCATAGCCGGTATTTTGTCGGAATTTTCTAACGACCCGGTTTTGCAGGAAAAAATGGAGTTCTTTAAGAACTTTACAGATTTAGGAACGAAACACGCTGGTTGCTATTACTACTATGAAACTGGTTTTACGAGCCATTCCCATGGGACCCTGTTTAGCAACCAGATATACCTGGAATTGATGGAAAGCTTTGTGCGCTGGGATGCGGTAGAAAACTTACTCCACGTTTGTGAAATTATTGAACAGGTTCTAAAAACTCCCCAGGAACAGTTGTCTGATAGTGTCAAAGTATTCAATAACGGATTGGGCACGAAGCTTAGGCTAAAAACTGTGGGGCAGTATGCCCTGCATAAAAGGAAAATGAAAAATACCTCGCCAGAACAGATCCGCAAAGATCTGCAGACTTTTATGGATCGGCTGAAAATTGTTCAACAAAGTTGCGAGGCTATTTTGACTTATATCAGGAGTAACGTGCCCAGAACAAATTTTTACGAAGAACTTAAGGCAAAACTAGGTGAGATGATGATTAGGGCTATTAAATGCGATCCTTTTTCATATATCGATCATGACCACCCTGTTATCCGAAAGTATGCCAATGTAATTGCATCAGGGGAATGCTGATTTTTTTTAGAAATTTTTTTGACAAATTGTATTCGTAAGAACGATAATGTATTTGAAGTTAGGAAGTAAAATAACGGCTTGCTTATGAAGTTAATCCCACTTATGTTCATATTGTTGTTTTTTTCTACATCATTTGCGGAATCATATCGTCTCTTAGATACCCCAAGGTGTATTATTGACCTTGATGTTCAAAAAAATATTGTAGACGTCTCTAAATGCTCTGTATTCCATGATCAGTATTATGGCGACTCCACTTTTTATGGTTCAATAGCTTGTCATGATAAAGAAAGTTTGAATGCCATGAAAACCATTAATGTAATTCCTAGGTCTTTGTCTGTAAATAAACAAGGTGCTAAGGAATCATACATTGAGATTACTGCAAGGACAAACTATTCATTTAAAGTTGATTTCGTTTATAAGATGGCAGGGAAAGATCCAATTGTTTTTTCGGAAAAAACATTTTTTGATTGGCTTAAAAAGGGGCGGGTTGATCGATGTCAATTCCAATTGGAATCTCCTCAAAATATCAAAAAAATTAATTAAGTAGGAAACATATGAAAAATAAGCTACTATTGATCATTGTACTTTTTTGTTCGTTGGTGTATGCCGAAAAATTTGAATTTGTTTATTCAGGATATATCCTGCAGTATTACAATAAAGAAACAAAAACGAATGGGTATGGAAGTGAAAGAGACTTTCAGGAAGTAGGAACTATTGCAATTGACCTTGAATTGGATTCTAGTATGACAATTCATGTTATGAATAAGTTTCTTGATTTAAAAATGTCATCTTTTTATGGAACTGAAAATAGCGAAGGGGATTCTGTTGCCTTTATAAGAAGCTTTGATAAAAATGATAAACAGGAGTATGTTTTGGTTATTGGACCGGGATATGTAAATTTGGCAAAAATAGACCGTTGGAAACTAAGCTTTGATATTCCCCAAAAGTTTAATCAGGAGCGTCAAAGTGATGGGGCGGGAGAACGTGAATCAAATATTGTTACAGGAAGCAGCTTTGCGATTACCAAACATGAATTGATTACCAATAATCATGTAGTTAAAGGTAAGAAATTCATCTTTGTGAATAAAAATCCTGAAACAAAAAAAGGCTATGTGAAAGCTTACGTTTTATACCGGGATCCTGATTTGGATTTAGCTGTGTTACGTACAGATTCTAATTTGACGTCTTGTGCGATGGATAGAAGTGTTTATGATATTGGCGAAGATATTTATGTATATGGATACCCTCAAATTGAAAAGCAGGGTACGTCATTAAAATTGACTAAGGGTGTTATATCTTCTAAACGAGGTTTTCATGATGATGTTAAAACATATCAAATCGATGCTGCTGTTCAGCCTGGAAATTCTGGCGGTCCGCTCGTTCGAAACGGAAAAATCATTGGAGTAACCTCAGCTCAGCTGACTGATTCTCAGAATGTCAATTATGCGATAAAAAGTAACTTTGTTGGTGCTATTATTGATGTTTTGGGCATAAAAAATGTGGGGAAGGCTGATCCCAAAAATTGTACATACTTTGTTGTTGGTCGTGATGATTAGTTAAAAGGGGCTGATATATGAAAATGAAAGCTATTCTTCAGATTGCTTGTATGGTATCGTTTTCTTTTGCGGATAATCAATTTACGAACATGTATGATACTAAAGTAGCTTGTACAACGGTTAAGAATGTTGAATATTGTTATTTGTCAAAGGTTGAAGATATCTTTGTGGTGTTTAATTATCAAGATGTTCCTGACAAAATCCTTTTTCATGGTAAAAATTCATACCTCGAATATATTCCTATAGGGAAACCAAACCAGAAAGAAAATTCTAGGGGTGTTTTCGTTTGGGCGAATGATTATATGGATCCTTCTACTGGAAAGGAGAAGTATGTGATGTATTCAAGAGATAATCTGTGGTTTCATTCTGATTGGAATGGACATGAATACTGCTATGTAACAAAATACTGGAATGGAAATAAGGATTCTTTTAGAAAAAGTTATAAATTCAAGGAAGTTTTTTCATCCAAAGAGATGGAAGAGCTGGGTAATCGATGCCATGACGAAAAAAAATAAACCTTCAAGAGATGCTTCTTTGAAAATAGCGTGAAATAAATTCGCTATTCTTTTGACAATTTAAGTTTTGATATCGATAATATATTGGAATACTTTTTTTGCTGTGTATAATTTTTTAAGAGGACGAAGATATGTGGTAGTGTTTTAACATGTTTTGAAAAAGATATTGAAACAGGAGTAATAGTATGAAAAAATACTACCATATACTATCATTCGGACATTTTGTGCAGGAAGAAAAAATCATTATTCTTCCAAAACATTGGCCCCTTATTGTATTCTATGATGAAGAATTACAAAAAGAATGTATTCTTAATCAATTAGAAATAGATTTGGACCCGGTATCATTTGAAGACCATCCCTGCCCAATTGTTAGAGAATATGCGAAATCTTTGATTCGTTAGTTTTTTTTGTTACTAAAACAAAATGAAAGATAGTTCCTTGTTGGAGCTATCTTTTTTTTGTCAAGACACTGTATACCCACAATGTTTAAATCCTACCCAAATGTTGCCCCAAGTTTACAATATACAAATGTTAACGATAATATAAGGTAAGAACAAAACTTGGAGGGATGATTTGGACATCAAATCAATCAATCGCTATATCGAACACGTACTAAAAAAACAGGAGTAACAGTATGAAAAAATATTACCATGCACTATCATTTGGACATTTTGTGCAGGAAGAAAAAATCATTATTCTTCCAAAACATTGGCCCCTTATTGTATTCTATGATGAAGAATTACAAAAAGAATGTATTCTTAATCAATTAGAAATAGATTTGGACCCGGTATCATTTGAAGACCATCCCTGCCCAATTGTTAGAGAATATGCGAAATCTTTGATTCGTTAGTTTTTTTTGTTACTAAAACAAAATGAAAGATAGTTCCTTGTTGGAGCTATCTTTTTTTTGTCAAGACACTGTATACCCACAATGTTTAAATCCTACCCAAATGTTGCCCCAAGTTTACAATATACAAATGTTAACGATAATATAAGGTAAGAACAAAACTTGGAGGGATGATTTGGACATCAAATCAATTAATCGCTATATCGAACACGGTCTTCTGCCATCTCACACTCTTGGCCTTATGGGCAACCATGGCATTGGCAAGACAAGCTATGTACACAATACCATTCGCGAAATTATTGCGAAAAAACATAATCTTCCGCTGGAACGAGTCCATGTGATTAGTCGTTGCGTTTCCATTATGGATCCTGCAGACTTGATCGGTAACTTTCAGGAATTCGGTGGACGAACCTACAGCTGTCCGCCAAGCTGGATTCCCACCTGCAAATCCTACGACGACGAAATGGAAAAACTGTACAATGAAAACGGTATGCATTATTCCCGTCTGACAAGGTACGATGATATTTACATTTTGTTCTTGGATGAATGTAAACGTGGTAACGCAGTCATTCAGGACGGTATCATGGAACTCCTGCTGGAACACCGCCTTTTCGGTGTAAACCTTAAGGAAAATACCTATGTCATCTGTGCCGATAACGACAATGCGAAAATTTATAACGGTACTCGTCGTGACCCTGCTCAGGAAAGTCGCATCAAGAACTTTACCTTTGCCCCACCGACAAGGAATATCTTGAAGACTACGCCCGCCGTGTTGACGCCGGAGTCATTCACGAAGCGGTGCTGGAATTTCTTCGCAAGTACCCGGAATTTATTGTGCTGCCAACAAAGACCATCGAAGAATTGTCGATTCAGGGGAAAAAGGGGCCGTCTCCCCGCGACTGGACTCACCTGGGGGAATGTCTCCAGCAGTTCCGTAAGGAAGGTGACGACATTGTAGTCAACAATCGAAATTACTTGACCGAAATTGCTTCTGCCTATATCGGTTTTAGTTATGCCATGAAATTTGCGGAATTCTGCGAAGTGGAACGCAAGCACGAGATCGATGTCAAGCAGGTTCTGAATTCCATGAATGAAGGTCTTGCCAAACGTCTTAGGGAAGAATTCAAGTCCAATCCCAAGCTGTCTGTACCTACAGCACATTCTTTGTTGGATTTGGTAAAGAAGACTGATCTAAGCGAAAAGCAAGAAAAGAACCTTTTGACCTTCCTGGAATGTTGCCCCAACGAAGCCATTGCCGCCTTTATTAAGGGCTGGCAAAAAGAAGGCAAGACTCAGTTCTTGAAATGGCGTTGCACTCCCAAACGATATAAAATTTATAACGCCGCAATGCTTAATAGGGAACGTAAGGCCGATGGCAAGTCTGCCTACGAAAACTGGGTGGCAACCTTCACCAAGATTAACAATCTTACCGAAGCAGATTTGGATCGCGACGACATTACCATTGCCGCATAATAAGGAGAATTCATGACAGACTTTGAACAAAGCTTTCAAGGAACGTTGTGTCGACTCCTGATGTACAGCCCCTTCAGCTTTAACTTGCTGGTGGGCATGGACACCGTTCCTACAGAATCTATAGACACCATGGGTGTTCAGGTAAAGAACGGCCGAATCCGTTTAATGTATAACCCGAACTTCTTCATGTCACTGGAAGAGGGCGAGCGTACCTTTGTGCTTATTCACGAGATGATGCATGTGCTGCTTCATCACTGCACCCACCGCTGTTCCAGTGATATCTGTCGTGCCTACAAAGAAAACGTGGCCATGGACCTAGCTATCAATTGCTTGATTGTCGAGGAAACTGGAATTAAGATCCCACGATTCAAGAAGGATATGTTCGGCCATCGCAAGGGCGAAATTCAAAGCCTGCTTCCGAGCATGTTTGGCTTTAAGGATGGCCTGAGTTTCGAGCAGTACATGGATCTGCTAGACAAAAAATATCCGGATGTTTCTATCCGTTTTGTCCCCAAGGGAAGTCAGGGAGATTCTAGTGGAAAAATGGATTCTGCGCAAGCCGGAGGCAATGCACAATCCGGAGGCAATGCACAATCCGGTGGCAATACTGAATCAGGTGATAACGATTTTGACGCCCTGAATCAAAGGTCAGGGGCTGGTGCCAGAAAGGTTCAGATCGATGTAGAAATCGATGGCGACTGCGGAATAGGAAAGATCACCAAGGGCCGTATCGATGACAAGCACGGAAAAGAGTACGACGAAGATGCCTATATAGATGACTTTGTCCGTAATGTTGTAGAAAACATTGAGCGTAATCATTCCTGGGGTTGCTTGGGGAACCACGCCGTCGAAATGGTCAAGAAGGCTCAGGAGCAGCCTTTGAACTGGGGCGACATTCTCCGCTTAAAGCTGGGGCCGTTCTTAAGTTATCAGAAGGAACAATCCCGCCGTCGCTGGAACAAGCACTATGGCAAGCCCTTTCTGGGATACACCACAAAATGCGTGGAGCCGGTTGCCGTTTATGCCGACACCTCGGGAAGTGTTGGCTCTGCAGACTTGTCCCGCTTTATCGTAGAAATTGAACGTATCGCCAATTATACGGGCGTGTACCTCTGGAGCTTCGACTGCGATGTCAAGGATCCTAATGAGTATACGCTTTTTACCCGCCGGTCTATTGACGAAATCCAGTTCAAAGGTAGGGGAGGAACAAGCTTTTCGCCGGTCTTTGAACACGCCCGCGAAAAAAACTTTTCTCAGGTCGTTGTTCTTACCGATGGATATGCAGAAAACATCGATCCGAAGCAGACCGAAGGTATGGAAGTCATCTGGATTATTACGAAAGACGGTTGCACAACTGGAAAGCCTGGGACCGTTATCAAAATAAACCGCTAAGAAATTCCGTAAAGCTAGAGCAGCAGCATGCCGCCTTCGCCAAGATTCAGGCAAGCCCTGTTACGGCCGTTCTGCTTGGCGTTGTAAAGAGCCTGGTCGGCGCGTTCGATAATAGATCGAACGGTGTCGCCATCCTGACGTTCTGTAAAGCCGATACTGATGGTAACTGGAATGGATTGCCCATCGGGTAGTTCTACTTTCATGCGTTCAACAGACTGGCGTAGGCGTTCTGCAATGACTCGGGCATTTTCGGTAGAAGTTCCCGGCAGAAATACGCTGAATTCTTCGCCGCCATAACGTACGGGCATATCCGAAGGTCTTAGGCAGTTGGTAATGGCCTTGGATACGGCAATCAGCACCTGGTCGCCTGCAAGGTGGCCATAGGTGTCGTTGACCGTCTTGAAGTGATCGATGTCCATCATGAAGGCCGAAAGCCTGAAATTGCCTGCGTTACTGCGATTGATTTCTCGAGTGTACATATCTTCGAGCCAACGACGATTGTGGAGACCTGTAAGGGCGTCCACTTTTGCGTTTTCTTCGATGCAGCGAATATGGTATTCTTCTTCGCACACAACTCGGCTGTTGTTACGCAGTCGCTGGCTAAGCATGTGCAAAAAGTTAAGGCATAGGTCGTGAGACGCATTGATCATCGCAAGAGCCATTTCTGGTTCAATCACTAGAATGCGGCACTTATCCTTGGCGTATACATAGGCGCTTGGCTTGATGCTGTCGAAAATGGACATTTCTCCGGCACAATGCCCCGGTCCGATGGTGTCCCTGAAACTGCCTCCCTTGGCTTCCATCTTTACTTCCATGATACCGTCCAGAAGTACCAAAAGTCTGCGCTTGGGGTGCTCCGGATCAATCAGAAGTGTTCCCGGCTCTACTTCAACAGTCTTACAGCCCAGCAGGTAGCCTGCCAGACTTTCAAAAGACACGTTCTTGAAAATTTCTAGTCTAAGAAATTCAGATCGAGATATGGGAAGTGTTTCTAGTTCATTTTCCATCATGTCTATATTATATACAAAAACAAAAAAAATGGAAGAATTTGTTCAAATATTTGTTGTAAAATGGTATAATAGCGTTGTATCTATAAACAATATTCTAGATTGGAACTGCAGTTTTTTATAAAAAGGGAATAAGGGCATGCAAAAGTTGGTCCTAAAGTCTGTAATGCTAGGAAACGAAATCCGAGATATCCTGATTTCGGGAAACAAGTTTGCCAAGGTGACCCGTTCGCTGACCGAAGCTGACTACAAAAATGCAGAGGTGGTCAATTGCTCTGGCCTGGCCATATTGCCCCCTTTTTACAATGGCCATTGCCATGCCGCCATGACTTTGCTTCGGGGCTACGCCGATGATATGCCTTTGCAGGAATGGCTTACAAAGCACATCTGGCCTTTCGAAGCAAAGCTTACGCCTAAGGATATTCGCGTTGGTTCTCGCCTTGCTGTTCTCGAAATGATCAAGTCGGGAACGGTGTTCTTTTCGGACATGTACTGGCATCGCGAAGAAACCATCAAGGTGGTAGAAGAAATGGGCATACGCGCAACCATTGGCGTAACCATCGCTGATGCGCTTCAGACTCCGGAACTTACAGAGGCCAGCTTCAAGTTCCTGAAGGATCATCGAATGGAATCCGACCGTGTTTCTTTGGCGGTAATGCCCCATTCCATTTACACAACCAGCGAAAAGACTTTTAAGCGTTGCGTAAAGGTGGCTAAGGAAGAAGAATTTATCTTGCATACCCATCTGTCTGAAACGGCCAAGGAAATTCGCGACTGCAAAAAGCAGTACGGCTGTACGCCTGTAGAACTGATGGATAAGTTCGGAGCCTTGGGCGGAAACTTTGTGGCTGCACACTGTGTTCACCTGAATGACAGCGATATTACCCTGATGGCAGAATCCTGCTCTGCCGCCATCCTGAACCTTTGTTCCAATCTAAAGTTGTCTAGTGGCATTCCCAAGATTCCAAAGATGCTGGAAAATGGAATGCTTGTTGGCCTAGGAACCGATGGCGCGTCTTCCAATAACAATCTGGATATGCACGAAGAAATGAAGCTTGCGTCTCTCTTGACGAAGGTGGCAAGTTCAGCTGAAAAACTGCCAGCTTCCGAAGCCTTGAAAATGGCGACATCGAATGTGGCTATTGCCTATGGCATTCCCGCAGGTGCCATTGCCGAGGGGCTGCTTGCCGATGCAATTCTTGTGGACCTCAAGAACGAATCCATGACTCCTTGCCATAACCTGGTAAGCAATTGGGTGTATTCTGCAGACAGAAGCGCCATTAAGCACGTTATATGCAATGGCAAGTTCGTGATGAAGAATCGTCGTGTCGATGGGGAAGCCGATATTATAAAAGAAGCCGAGCAAACTGCCCGGCGTCTAGCTAAATAAGATTTTTTTATTCGGCAACTTTTTGCTTGGCGTAGGTTGCCTTTTCGTTGATTTCCTTGGAAACCTTGTCGGTTACTTCCTTGGTGGCGTTCTTTACGGCCGTTTCGGCAGCGTCCTTTGCTGCTTCTGTCGCCTTGTCTGCCGCATCCTTTGCTGCTTCTGTCGCCTTTTCCGACGCCTTGTTGACAATCTCTGTTGCCTTGCGTTCGGCGGCACCCACAATGTCTACGGGTTCAGAAGAGAATCCTAAAATTTCAAGAGACGACTTGTATATGGAATAGGCTACAGCGCTGTCTCGGGTTTCCTTGAAGGAGCCTGTAAACGGAATGATGTGTAAAATGGTAAGGATTACAAATAGAATCAGGTAGGCCTTGACCAGGCCAAAAAATGCACCAAGGATACGGTCCACTTTTCCGACAACGGTTTTGGCGATGGCCTTGTTTGTTCGATGTCCGGCGTAGAGCAATCCAAGGAAGGGTACAAGGAATCCGATACACATGCTTACAATTGCTGCGGTAAAGTCGCTAAAGCCTATGGTTACGAACAGGTCCGACAGAAACTTGTATGCGAGGTAGGCACCGGCAATGGCGGCGATCCATGCGATAAGTCTAAAGATTCCTCGTAAAAGGCCGTGCCAAAGGCCAATCAGCAAAAGAATCAGGATAAGTACGAGGCTTACTATATCTATGGTATTCATAATCTAGACAAAGTAAAATAGCAAAGTTTATAGAATGATGTGGCAGAGGGTCGCAATGGCTGCGCCAACCACGGCACCGATGGCAATGCCCATGGCAATGAACTTTTTGCTGTCGTTACCGTATAGGGCCGGAGTCGAGTAGTCGGATTCCTGGAGTGGTCCCTGGCTTTCTTTAAGTGCCGCACACCATACGCTCATATAGGGCGTTAAGTCACGGGGCAGAGACTTCATGATGGCCGCCAGCTGGTCGGCTGCATCGCAGGCCGTAATAGGACGGCTTTTGGGCTTTTTTGCCAAAAGCTTCAAGACGAATTTACGCAGGGCTGCAGGGGTATCCTTGGGGAATACCTTTTCTGTAATTCGCAATTTCTGTATGCGCTGGATGGTTTCGCTGAAGTTGGCTCCGCGGAACAGGTTTGCTCCTACAAGCATTTCGAGGGCGATGATGCCGACTGCGAACATGTCGGAAGCGGGGGAGGCGTCTTCACCAAGAGTCTGCTCTGGACTCATGTAGGTTACCGTGCCTAGGATTGCGCCGGTCTGCGTAATGCGGCTGCGATCTTCTTCGTCCTTGAAGTAACGGTTGAAGTCCAGCTGGTTGTCGGTGTGGGCAATGCCAAAATCAAGAAGGCGCACGTGGCCATCTTCGTCGATCATGATGTTGGCCGGCTTTACGTCGCGATGAACAACGTTCTGGCGGTGGGCATGGCCCAGAGCGCTTAGAACTTCGTAGATAACCTGCATTGTTACCCACAGGGGCGGTTGCTTGCATTTATCGAGAATGTTCCTGAGCGTGTAGCCGTGAACAAATTCCATAGAAAGAGATAGCTTTCCGTCGCTTTCTTTCCATAGGCCATAGGGCTTTGTAATGGCAGGGTGGTTCAGGTGCGCAAGAATGTTGCCTTCTTGCATGAATCGCTTGATGGCGTCGGGATTTTCTTCTTGGGTGGCCTGAATTTGCTTGACCACGACCATACGGTCTAAAGAAGGATCATGACAGAGCCATAGCTTGCCCATGGCTCCTGCTCCAAGTTCCTGAACAGGCTTATAGCCGCCGATTTTTGAAGGCTTGTCCGCTACCTTTCCTGCCACGGCACCTCCTACTTCTTGTCGCCGAGATAAATGCTCTGGTGCTTAGTCTTGGGCGACGGATTGGGGTAATCCAGAATGTAATGGAGGCCGCGGGATTCCTTACGGCGGAGTGCGGCGATCAAGATCATCTTGGAAACCTGAAGTGCGTTCAGGAATTCAATGAAGTAGATGTTTTCGGTTTCCTTGTTCTTGATGGCGTTGTTCACTTCCTTTTCGAGGCCTTCGATTGTCTTGAGCCCCTGGTTGAGGCCTGCCACGGTACGTACAATGCCGCAGTGAGTCCACATCATATCCTGCAGAATCTTGCGGCGCTTGCGCCAGTAGGTAGACTTGGTAAAGGTCACCTTTTCCTTCTTGTTGGTATGGGGAACGGTGAACTTTTCCTTTAGAAGTCCGCTGGAGGTAATGTCGTCGATGGCACGAATGGCGTAGACGACGCTTTCGAGCAGGGAGTTGGAGGCCAGACGGTTTGCTCCGTGGACGCCGGTTGCTGCAACTTCGCCGCAGGCGTACAGACCATGGATTTCGGTACGAGACCAGGTGTCTACCAGCACGCCACCGCACATATAGTGGGCTGCCGGAACAACGGGGATCCATTCCTTGGTCATGTCGACGCCGACTTCCATGCATTTGGCATAGATGTTGGGGAAGTGGCTGCGGATGTCTTTCGGAGTGTGGCCGGTGAGGTCGATGTACATGTGGGGCTTGCCGAGACGCTGCATTTCGCTGTGGATGGCGCGGGCCACGATGTCGCGAGGGGCGAGGGAATGCAGGGGGTGAACCTGGTTCATGAATTCTTCGCCCTTGTCGTTCTTGAGAATGCCGCCAAAGCCGCGGACCGCTTCGGAAATCAGGAAGGGCTTCTTGAGGCTGGGGGCGTAAAGGCTGGTGGGGTGGAACTGCATGA
>JAKSIG010000058.1 GCA_024398955.1 Fibrobacter sp.
TCCGGATGGTCTGATATGGTGTAGCTGATGATTTCTCCGTTGTACATGTCCAGTATCGGCGACAGGTAGCACTTGTCCTGGCCGATATTTATTTGTGTCACGTCCGTTGCCCATTTCTGGTTTGGAGCTGATGTAACGAAGTTCCTGTTGACTATGTTTGGTGCAATTGCTCCTACTTCGCCCTTGTAGGAACGGTACTTGTTACGTCTGCGGACGTTCTTCAGGTTTTCCTCTTTCATGATGCGGTATACCGTCTTGTGGTTAATCGAGAAGCCCTCGTTTCGTAGTTCGTCCCTTATGCGTCGGTAGCCGTAATAGCCCTTGTTCTTTGCGTGTACGGCCTTGACTCGCTTTCGCTCGTCGGCGTAGCGATCCACCTTTTTCCGGATGTTGTAGTAGTATGTGGAACGGGAGAGCCCGCTTGCCTTCAGGAGATGCTTAAGCGCATGCTTGTCGCTCAGTCCTCGGACTGTCTCGGCCCTATACCGAACATCTCGGCATTCTCTTCCTGGTCTAGGGCCTTCAATTTTTTTAAGTAGGCGTTCTCCGCTTCAAGATACTCCACACGCTCTCTAAGGCGTTCAAGTTCGGTCATGCCTTTTGTGGTTCTCTTCTTCTTGGGCATCTTAGGTGGCCTCCCTTTGGGCTTTGTTGCAAGCAGTTCTTCATAGCCGCCATGGCGGTATTTTCTCAGCCAGGACTTGATTGTACTGAAGCTGATTCCGTACTTGACGGTCGCTTCGCAACAAGATAGCGATTGTTGGATCACAGCGTCAATAGTTTGACGTTTCAGCTTCGCTGTCGCTTGAACATTCGGCTTCCGATTGGTACGCCAATCGCCTGTTAGCCTAAATTGCTGTATCCGTCGTTTGATTTCACTCAATTCAATCCCCGTTTGTTTGGATATGGAGGGCGAATCAACGTGTGAAAGATGTAGCTCCAGGACTTTAGCCCATTCTGCTTCTGTGTGTTTCTTATACATGAAAACCCCGAAAGTTGTGTCCAACTTTCGGGGTTCACATCACTTAGGGGTGGTTTGTGATTCTTTTTATAAAAACTGCAGGGTTAAACTGCAATTTTTGTTTAGAAAGTGAATCCTGCAAATACGTTGTTGCTGAGGAAGGGGAGGATGCCTATAAGAATCACGGCGACTGTCAACAGCACAATAACCCAGCGCTGACGGCGGGTCATGCGGAGCGGGGTAAGGTGTTCGTCTGCCTCGTCTGCCCAGGCGCTCTTGATAACCTGCAGGTAGTAATACAGGGCAAGGACGTTGTTCAGAACGGCGAACACCACGATGCCATAGTGGCCAGTAGATGCTCCGCTGAAGAACAGATGGAACTTGCCGAAGAAGCCTGCAAGAGGTGGAATGCCTGCCAGGCTGAACATGGCCACGGCGAGGGCTACTGCAAGAGATACATTCTGCTTGGATAGTCCACGGAGGCTATCGAAGGATTCTTCGCGGTGGTGGCCGATGATGCCGAATACGAAGAAGGCCAGGTAGTTGGAAAGTGCATAGACGAACAAGTAGTAAATGATTGCTGTCTTTGCCATGGCACTGTCACCTAGCAAGGCTATCATGATGTAGCCTGCCTGGGCAATGGAGCTATATGCCATAAAGCGGCGTAGGCGACTTTGCTTAAGTGCGCCCAGGTTTCCTACAAACAGGGTGACGCCAGCAAGCAAGGCAATGAGGGGGGCAATCTGTTCGCGTACAGGAGCCAACGGACCATACACCAGCATAACCAGGAAGGCGATTGCGGTTGCCTTAGAAGTTACAGAAAGCACTGCCGTTACGGGGGTGGGGGCTCCTTCGTACACGTCGGGTGCCCAAGTGTAGAAGGGGAATAGCGTAAGCTTAAAGCCAATACCGCAGAACAGGAACAGTATGGCGATCCACAGCAGCGGATTGGGATTGGATGCTGCCGTCTGGATGGCGTCAAAGCGAATGGTTCCTGCAAAGCCGTACAGGTAGCTAAATCCGAAGAGTTCGAATGCGGTTGCCACGGATCCCATCAGGATGTACTTTGTGGCAGCCTCGGAACCAAGCTGGTCGCGCTTGTTCCATGCGGTCAGGGCGTACATGGGAATGGTTGCAATTTCAAGGCCCAGGAAGAAGGTCAGCAGGTCGCAGGCCGAGATCACCGTGATGCCGCCGAAGGTGGCAAAGGCGATGGTGCCAATGAATTCTGCAATCTGGTTCATGGCGGGCTTGCCGTCGCCACCGTGATTGAAGTAGTCCTTAGAAAGCCAGACTCCAAGAATGGCGCTAAGAACCAGAACTTCGCGCATCAGAATTCCGAAGTCGCTGACGTTCCAGTTGTTGATGAAGAATCTGCTGCCTCCAGCCAAAGGGATGAAGTTCAGCAGGGCAAAAATCAGTACAAGTCCGATATTTGCAATCCTCCAGGGAATCTTGGAATTGTCCTTGACAAAGAGGCGGCTGCCGATTACCAGGAAGGGCAGAATCAAAAGAAGCAAATCGGGAATGATATAATTGGGAATGTAGCTCATATTAACCTCCAATCCCGTTAACCGGTGCGGTTGCGGCAGAAATCTTTGCAAAAATCGGAGCAATGCTCTGGTCTAGCATATTTGAAATCCAGCCCGGGAAAATACCGATGAGCAGGAGACATGCAACCAGCACCACGATGATCAACTTTTCGCGGAAGCAGCCATCGGTGAGTGTTTCATACTTGGCAGGCATGTTGCCGTGAAGCATTCTGTTTGCTGTCTGCAGGATGTACACTGCAGTCGTTGTAATAGAAAGTATAGCCAGGATGGTTACGATGCGGGTCAGGGTAGATTCCTGACCGAAGGCTCCAATAAAGATGGTGCTTTCGGCGACAAATCCGCTGAAGCCCGGAAGACCGAGACCGGCGAAGCCTGCAATTACGAAGCCCACGCCCAGGAAGGGCATCTTACGCATGATACCGCCCATCTGGGTAATGTCTCGGGTATGAGTGCGTTCGTAGATCATACCGATGGTTGCGAAGAACAAACCTGTCAGGAATCCATGGGAAATCATCTGGAGGGCTGCACCGCGAAGACCGACAGGGGTAATGGCGGCAAGGCCCAGGAAGATAAGGCCCAGATGGCTAATGGAACTGTATGCGGTAATGTACTTCAGGTCTTTATGGCGCAGGGCAATGAAGGGGCCGAGAACCACATTGAAGATCAGGAAGGCCACAACCCACGGGAGCCAAATTTTTGCGGCTTCGGGCATAAGGAACATGGCAATACGGAGGCAGCCGTATGCACCCATCTTCATCATGACGCCTGCAGCAAGCATAGAAACTGCGGTAGGTGCGCTGGCGTGACCATCGGGGCTCCAGAAATGGAAGGGGAACAGGGAAGAGCTAACTGCAAAGCCCATGAACATAAGGGGGAATGCCCACATCTGGAAGTCCATGGGAATTGTAATCTTGGAAAGTTCCATAATGCTCCAGCTGTGGATTCCGCTTTCAAAGTAGAGGCCGAACAATGTTGCAAGAATCATGGAGGAACCGAAGGCAAGGGTAAGAGTCAGTTTCTTACCACCGTAATCCTTACGGCCAGAACCGTAACCGGCAATCATCAAGTACATGCAAAGTGCTTCCATTTCGTAGAATACGAAGAACAGCACAAGGTCCATACTCATGAATACGCCGTAGACGCTGGTGGCCAGCATTTGGATCAGGGCGAAGAAAACCTTCTGGTTTCCCTTGATTTCCCAGCTGACAAATACTCCCGCCCACACGATGACTGCAGTAAGCAGAAGTAGGAACATATTTAAACCGTCGGCGCCAACCATATAGTGGGCGTTAAGGGCTGCAATCCAGGGAATGTCGGTAAAGAACTGGAGCAGGAGAGGTGCAGCCGCCTCGTTGGCGGGGGTTCCGCTAAGGGTGTAAAGACGGTAGGTCAGGTATGCAACCAGTAACAATACCAATGTGGCGGAAACGCCGTGGATGCCCTTAATCAGTTTTGCCTTTGCACCAGGAATGGGGGCACAAACAAGAACTGTGAAAAGGGGAATAAGCCAAATCAGGTTAAAAAGTAAAGTATCCATGCTTAAACCTGCTTAGAAGGGGAGATTCCCGATGAAACGCCAAATGATGATGCCCACAATCAGGGTGCCCAAATAGAAGGTCAGGTTGCCGCTCTGTGCGGTACGAACCAGGCTTCCGAGGATATGAACAAACTTGACTGCTGCTGCCACCAGACCTTCAATAACATAGTCCTGAATGTTTCGGGCAATTTTGGCAACGCCATTGAAGATGAACTGACGGACTACGCAGTAGTACATTTCATCGAAGTAGAACTTGTGATAGATGGTCTTGTAGATTCCACCGCGATTGACGTCGTCTAGGGCTCGTTCAATTTTTGCCTTGGGACTTGCATACAGAACCCATGCAATGAGCAATGCCAGAACAGCTATGGCGACCGCGACAAAGGGAATCCAGTGTGCTTCGGGGAGCAGTACCAGCTGCGGTACGCGAAGCTTGCCGGGAACAAAGAAGTGTTCGAACAGACCCTTTGCTGCAATACCGCTAAGGAGTGCGGGTACGGCAAGAATTGCAATAGGCAAGGTCATTGCAAAATCTTCGTGGACGTGGCCTGCTGCTACGGATTCGCTGCGGGGCTTGCCGTGGAACGCCAGGAAGAACAGACGGAACATATAGAACGTGGTCAGGCCGCTGGTAAGCAAAGCCAGGCCAAATACAACATAGTGGTGCCCCTGGAATGCCGCCAGGATGATTTCGTCCTTGGAGAAGAATCCGGAGAAGGGCGGAATGCCGGAGATTGCCAGAATAGAAATCAAGGCGCAGATGTAGGTTACGGGCATCTTCTTGCGGAGTCCGCCCATGGCGTCTAGATCGTTGGTATGAACCTGATGGATCAGGCTACCGGCAATAAGGAACAGGCTGCACTTGAAGAAGGCGTGAGTAAAGATGTGGAAGGTGGAGGCTGTCCAACCAGTGGTGATTACTGCACTGCCAATTTTGCAGGCGCCAAGAGCGAACATCATATAGCCCAGCTGACTCAAGGTGGAGTATGCCAGGATGCGCTTAATGTCTTTTTGGGTGCAGGCGATGACTGCTGCAAATACCATGGTAAATGCACCCACCCACATAATCAGTTCCAGAGCGTTTCCGCAGACTGCGAAGAAGGGGAAGAGTCGTGCTACCAGATAGACGCCGGCCACCACCATGGTTGCGCTATGGATGATGGAAGAAACTGGAGTAGGACCTTCCATGGCATTGGGAAGCCAAATGTGCATGGGGAACATGGCCGATTTGCCCCAGCCGCCCGTAAAGATCATTACTGCGCCAAGAATCAGGGCGTCTGCCTGAGTTACAGTCATAATGCCAAGATTGATGGTATGTTCCTTGAAGTAGCTTAGAGTAATGCTGTTGATTGCGAAAAAGTCAAAGCTCTGCAGAACATAGCTGACCAACACGATGCCGAACAGGAAGAAACTGTCGGCGAAGCGGGTAAGGATGAAGGCCTGCTTGGATGCGCTTACTGCAGACGGCTTGTGGTACCAGAAGCCAATGAGCAGGTAGCTGGAAACGCCCACCAGTTCCCAGAATACGAACATCTGGAAAAGGTTGGTGGCTGCCACAAGGCCCAGCATGCTGAAACTGAACAGTGAAAGCAGGGCGAAGAATCGACCTTCGGCTCGGTCCCCGCGCATGTAGCCTACGCTGTAGATGTTCACCATGAAGGCGATGAACGTGACTACCACCAGCATCATGATGCTGAGGGGGTCCACCAGAAGCCCGATGTTTGCCGCAAAGTTTTCTGCAAACTTCAGGAACGGAATCTGGAACACGATGGGCGGAAGGCCCACAGTGAAGAATTTTATCGCCAGGTACAGGGCAGAAGCAAAAGCAATACCGTTACAGGTAATTGCAAAGGCTGCGGCCCCCTTGGCAGATTTACGTCCTAGGAAAAGCCCATTAACCACGAAAGTCAGGAGGGGCATCAGGAAGATAAGGTAGCTGATAGAGATTTCGTTAGTCATGGAGATCCCTCAACTGTTCAACATCAAGGCTCTTGTAACGGCGGTACATGCTTACCACAATGGCAAGGGCGATTGCCATTTCGCAGGCCGTTACTGCAATGACGAAAATACTGAACAATGCGCCCGCGGTAGAATCGCTTGCGGTAAAGTAGGCGAAAGAAATAAAGTTGATATTGGCGGCGTTAAGCATCAATTCCATGGAAATCAGCATGCCTACCAGGTGACGACGGTGGATTAGACCCCAGACGCCTATGCCAAATAGCAGGAATGCGAGAATCAGGCAGTTCATTAAAGTCATTTCTGAACCTCCTTACTTTGTTCCCTGTTCTGTTCTTCCTTGTCTTTGCGGGCCACGGTAATGGAGCAAATCAAGGTCATCAAAAGCAAAATGCTTACCACTTCAAAAGGAATGACGAAGCCGTCGGTGCCATAGCTCAGAAGTCTCAGGGCAAAAGCGTTCAGAGAGGCATAACCCTCGGGAGCGTTTGGCGTTGCGGCCTGCAGGGCCTCAATCGGCAAGATCATCTTGACCATTATGGCCACAAATGCAATTGCAAGTGCGAAGGCGGCAAAGGTTCTAGGAATCTTTGCGCTAAAGGCGTCTTCGCCGAGGTGGCTTGTAAGCAGGATGGTGAACACCACAAAAATCACTACGCCGCCTACGTAAACCATTACCTGTGCGAGGGCAATGAATTCAGCGTGAAGAAGCATATAGAGAATTGCTGTTCCTACAAAGGAGAAAATCAGGAATACGGCGCTCTGCAGAATGTTCTTTGCTGCAACCGTCAACAAGGCGGTAAACAGCATGACTGCTGCCACTACATAGAACGCAATGTCCATACCTCCCAGAGGGAATGCGCCAGACAATGCGGTCATCATTTGGGATATGTTAGGCATTAACCTTGTCCCTCCTTCTTGTTCAAGATCATTTCCAGTGTGCTGGAATCTGTGGTGGCAACCTCAAATTCCTGACACATGCGGATGGCGCCAAAGGGGCAGGCCTCGACGCACAGGCCGCACTGGGTGCAGCTTGCAAAGTGGTACACATAACGCCCCAGAACCTTCTTGCCGGCAATGTTCTTTGTGGGCTGAACATTGATACTGGCGTTGGGGCAGGCGCGTTCACACATGCCGCAGGCGGTGCAGTGGTTGTTGCCATCGGCGTCTTCTACCATCTGGAGGCGACCGCGGTAACGTTCGTGCATCTTAAGGGTCTTGCGGTTTTCGGGATACTGTTCCGTTACAATGCGCTTGGGGTTAAAGAAGTATTTTAATGTGACGGACAGACCGCACATCAGGCTCCACGGACCCGTAATGCAGCGCTTCAGATAGCGCTTGATATATTGCTTTGTAGTTATTCTTTCAGTCATTGCAATTCCCTTTTAGAACAACGCTACATAGATTGCGCCAATAACCAGCATGACCAGGTTTACCGGCAACAGGAATTTCCATTCAAAACTCATTAACTGGTCTACACGGGGGCGTACGAAAGTCCAGCGGACCATCATGTAGCACCAGATCATGAAGTAGACCTTGGCAAAGAACCACACGACTCCCGGTACCATGTTCAGGTAGGTATCCACTGCGGCCACGCCAATGCAGGGGGCGTGGAATCCACCCAGGAAACAGGTGGTGGCAAGAGCAGAATTTGTAACGAGAGCGATGTATTCTGCCAGATAGAACATTGCGAAAGGGGTTCCCGTGTATTCCGTATGGTAGCCACCGGTCAATTCCTGTTCTGCTTCGGCAATGTCGAAAGGTGCGCGGTTCATTTCTGCAGTGCTAGAAATGAAGAACAGGATAAAGGCGATAAATCCAATTACGGGAACCTTGAAAATCATCCAGTCCAGAACAGTTCCGCTTTGGCTCTGAGTAATATCCATCAGGTTGGTAGAACCTGTAATCATTACCACAAAGAGAAGAATCATGGCGAATGAGATTTCGTAGCTGATCATCTGGGCGCCACTGCGGAGTGCGCCAAGGAGCGAGTACTTGTTGTTGCTGGACCAGCCGCCAAGCAGAATGCCCAGAACGCCAAAGCCGTTTACTGCGATAATCAGGGGGATTCCCATGTCTACGTCTGCAACAACGAGTGTGGGGCCAAATGGAATGAGGGCTGCTACCATAAAGGGAGCTATCAGCACGATGAGCGGAGCCATGTAGTACATGATCTTGTCTACGCCACCGGGATTGTACACTTCCTTGAAGAGCATCTTTAACACATCGGCAATGGTCTGGATCGTTCCGTGCCAGCCAAGGCGCATGGGGCCCAGACGGCATTGCACATGGGCGCAGACCTTACGTTCCATGTAAATCAGGATGGGGGCTGAACCAATGTTTACTGCGCAGACCGCAATAACGCAAATGACTGCGTTGACCAGGAAGGCTACGATACTGTTCAATGTTTCGGACTGGATAGCCACCGGTAGATATTCTGCCAGCTTTGGCACCCATTCGCGAACGACGTCGCCAATCGGGTTTGTGATAGAGGGTACGAACATAAAAGTCAAACTCCTTATCTGTCAATTTCCGGAATCACCGGGTCCAGAGTTGCCATGATGGTTACCAAGTCAGAAACGGTGTGACCTTGCACCATCTTGTTCAGTGCTGCAATGTGAGGGAAGCTGGGGCCGCGGGTGTGAATGCGGTAGGGCTTGTCTCCTGCGGCAGCCACCACATAGGTGCCATAAAGGCCCTTTGCGGTTTCAATTTCGCTGTAGTAGCGACCTGCGGCAAGTTTGACCGGCTTTTCCTTGGAACGCCAGGGGCCTTCTGCGGGGAACTTGCCGACGCACTGACGCAGAATGCGCATGGATTCATGAATTTCTGCGATTCGTACGTTGTAACGGTCGTAGCAGTCGCCGTTTCTGGCGGTAGGCACGTCAAATTCCAGCTGGCTGTAAATGCTGTACGGGTTATTCTTGCGAACGTCGAAGTCGATGCCGCTGGCGCGAAGTACTGGGCCTGAGCAACCGTAAGCGATTGCGTCTTCCTTGGAGAGAATGCCGATGCCTATGCTTCGTTCCTGCACAATAATGTTCTTGGAGAGGAATCGTTCGTAGTCCTTCATGGAGTCTTCCATGTGGTCCAGGAACGACTTTACTCTTGGAATAAAGTTTTCGGGAACGTCAAAGCGGCTTCCACCGGGGCGAAAGAAGTTTGTGGTTAGGCGGGAACCTGTGACTTCTTCAAGAATGTCGTGAATCATTTCACGTTCCTTGAAACCGAACAGCAGGCAGGTTTGGCCGCCAAGGTCACCGCCAAAGCAACCGAAGAACACCAGGTGGCTTGCGATACGTCCCAGTTCGCAAAGCATGACGCGGATGTATTCCTGACGTTCGGGAACGCCGATATTCATGCCCTTTTCAAGGGCCAGGGCTACACCCAGATTGTTCTGGATTGCAGTCAGGTAGTCCTGACGGTCGGACATGGCGATATATTGCAGGTAAGTCATGGACTCGGCCTGCTTTTCCATGCCGCGGTGGATGTATCCGAAATGGGGAACCAGTTCAATGATGGTTTCGCCATCCATACGAAGGGCAAGACGCAAAGCACCGTGGGTACTGGGGTGCTGAGGTCCCATGTTTACGAAGAATTCTTCGGTATTAGATTCTCGGGTGATTTTGAATCCCGGAGGGAGCTGTGTCATACTCATACCGGCCTCTTAATCATATCAGGGTTAGTGAAATCCTTGCGGAGGGGGTAACCTACAAAGTCCTTGTCTAGGAATATGCGGCGCAGGTCCTGGTGACCTGTAAATTCAATGCCGAACATGTCGTAGACTTCGCGTTCCTTTACTTCGGCAGCCGGGTACAGGTGACTTACGGTAGGAACCTTTGCTAGCAGGGCCGTTGCGCGCTTTTCTTCGGGAATGTCGGCATTCTTTTTCAGCGGAGTGCAGAAGAAGAGCTTGTGGCCATGTTGCATGCTACGGAGCATGGTGATCAGCTCGAAGTGGTCTTCGTAGTCGATTGCAGTCACGTCAATCAGGTAGTCCATACTGAAGGAGGCGTCGTTCTTGACGAATTCCACGGCAGACAGGTAATCGTTAGCGTCGATTGTGACTTCAAGGGGCGCGTCTGCCGCCATATTCTGAATGACCGCCTCTACAGTGTCTTCTCCAGAAGCCGGAACGGTGGCAGATGGGAACTTAGCCTGCAGCTTGGCGAACATTTCGGATTGAGAGAGTCCGCGAGAGGGGGTTGCCTCACGTGCAATTTCGGGGAAGTTTTCCTTAACCACACGTACAGGCTTAAAGGCGCTCTTGTAGTCGGGATTTTCTTCCTTGAACTTGGCGCGGGCCTCGGCCATTTCTTCGTCCTTGATTTTCTCAAGTTCGGCCCAGGCCTTGGCGGCTTCGCGATAGCGGTCCATAAAGGCAACGTCCTTGGTGTCGCCCTCGTGCCACGGATCGCGGCAAGTTTCCTTCAGAATCTTTTCGCGAAGGGTCAGAAGACCATGGAACAGAGCTTCGGGACGGGGCGGGCAGCCAGGAACAAAGACGTCTACGGGAATCAGGTTCTGCGCGCCACGTACAACGGAATAGTTGTCGTAGATGAAGGGGCCGCCACTGATTGTGCAGGCGCCCATGGCAAGAACATACTTGGGGCCGGGCATCTGTTCCCACAGCATTTGCAGTGCGGGAGCCATGCGGCGGGTAATGGTACCAGCGATAATGAACAGGTCTGCCTGACGGGGAGAGGCTCGGAACACTTCGGAACCGAAGCGGGCGATGTCGTAGCGAGCCATGGAGCTGCTCATCATTTCGATGGCGCAGCAGCTTGTTCCGTAGGTCAGGGGCCAAATAGAATTGGCTCGGGCCCAGTTGACAACATAGTCAATGGCGTTCACGACGTACTTTCCGCCGGGAACCGGATCCAGAATCTTAGGTGCAAAATTGATTATTCCCATTTGAGAAGTCCTTTTTTCCAGGCGTAGGCAAGGCCAGAAACAAGAATTGCTAGGAAGACTACAAGGTCTATAACAACAACAACGGGGGAGAGGACTGTGTGTCCAGCCATGATTTCCTTAAAGTTTGCCATTACAGGCAACAGGAAAAGGGCTTCGATGTCGAAAACCAGGAACAGCAGGGCGAACAGGTAATAGCCGACCTTGAACTGGATTCGTGCGTTACCGAACGTTTCCATACCGCATTCGTAGGGCGCCATCTTATTTTTTGTCTTTTTCGTGCGGTAACCTAGCAACAGGCCTACTACCGTAGCCGCCGCCGCTATGAACGCGCCTAAGAAAAGAAATATGGATAGAATTATATATTCAGACATATTTTCCTTATCCTCTAATTTTCAATCATCAACTAATAAAAGTTCTGCAACTCCTGTACGGTACCGAAAAGAGTATTGCCTATCTGGAAGCGGTCCAGAACGTGTTTTAGCAGGCCCTTGAACTCCACGATGGTGGTTGCGTTCATTTCATTCAGTTTTTCCTGAATGGTGTTCACGTAGCCCGAACCCACCGGCTTTGTTTTTAGGTCTTGCATTTCACCTGCCCACTGTTGCAACATCTGGTCTGTATCAATACGAGCGACTACATAACGTGTTGTAGATAAAAGTTCCTGCAAAAAGTGTACCAAGAAGATTTCTTCCTGCAAAATACCCCAGCGTTTGTCCTTGCTATAGAGGGAGGCGTTTTCGGCTTTTCCATAAAAAACGGCTGCCTGGGCATACTCAAGGCATGTCATGAGGCGGCGTTCGAAGTGCTTGGTCTCGAGGCCCAGGTGCTGAAACCAGATGGTGTCGGCTACCGGATTGGGCTCCTTGCGGTCTGCAACCTCGTTAGGGAACATGGCCCTAAAGGCATAGTACACTTCTTCGTAATAGCGATTGCGCATTCGGCAGTTGAAGGCGCGGTTCTTTAAGGTATAGTCGCTGTGGTGGAGGGGAGTAATCATGATTTGACCACCTGGCGTACGCCTGGAATTTTCTTGATGTTTGCGATGAGGTTGTCTACCTGTTCCTTGCGGTAGGCTTTAAAGACTAGACGTGCCCTTCCGGAATAATTCACGCCCACAGAGGAAATGCGGTCCATAAACAGGTTTTCGTCCTTCAAAGTCTTAAGCACGTCGTAGGTAAAGTTCTTGCGGTTGTCGTTTTCGATGGAAAGGTGAACCTCGAAGGCGTGGGTGGACTGTTCGCTCCACTGTACCGCAATTTGCTGGCCGTCTGTGAGCTTTTTCAGCTCGGCACATTCTTCGTTATGGACTTCGATGCCGATTTGCGGGCGCAGAACGCCTACAATCTTGTCGCCTGGAACAGGGGCGCAGCATTTGGCAAAGTGAATCATCAGACTTGTCTCGCGGCCAATCTGCAGGGGCATCTCGTCGCGGTATTCAGCCTTCTTGTCTTTGTTGAAGGAGGGGAAGAACTGCAATGACTTGGCGGAATCGTTGGGCGCCTGGCTCTGGCCGTCGCTGAGGAACCTCTGGATGTCTACCAGGGGGAGCTCGCCCTGGCCGATGCGTTCGTAGAATTCATCTACGCTGGAGGTGCCGAAATAGTTGTTGATGGCATCCTCTGCAGGGCGCTTGTCTTTTTCGATCTTGGCCAGACGCAGTTCGCGAATCCAGATTTCCTTACCCAGATCCTTGGACTGCTGGATCATGCTATTGCGCATCCAGCGGCGAAGTTCCTGCTTGGCTTTTACTGTTTTTACCATCTCCAGCCATTCGGGGCTAGGCTCCTGGTGAGGGCTCTTTAGAATCTGGATGGTGGCTCCATGGGTAACGACCGTATCCAGGTTCACCACCTCGTCATTAATTTTTGCGCCGATACAGTGCAGGCCTAGTTCGGTGTGAACCGCAAATGCAAAGTCCAGTACGATTGCTCCCTGGGGCAGCTCGACAGAGGTTCCCTTGGGGGTAAATACGGTCATGCCGCTGGGCTTGAGGTCCACCTTTAAGAAGTCCAGGTATTCCTTGGAGTCCGAAATTTCAGATTGCAACTTGACCATGTGGTTCAGCCAGGCCAGTTCTTCGCCTTCGTGCTGAGTTTCCAGCTTGTAGGCCCAGTGGGCGGCAAAGCCCTTTTCTGCAGTAAGGTCCATGTCCTTGGTGCGAATCTGGACTTCCACCATCTTGTTTTCGGGGCCGATAACAGTGGTGTGAATACTCTGATAAAGATTGGGCTTTGGGGTTGCGATATAGTCCTTGAATCGGCTCTGGAGCGGAGTCCATAGGTTGTGGACGTAGCCTAGGGCCAAATAGCATTCGGGAATGGTATCCACGATAATGCGGATGGCAAAAATGTCGAAGATGTCTTCGAACTGGCAGCCGCGACTGAGCATCTTGTTGTAGATGCTGTAGATGTTCTTGGTTCGTCCCTGAATGGTACAGTCAAAATCTTCAAGAGCCATCTTGATCTGGAGAGGGCCAATGACAGACTGGATGTACTGTTCGCGAGCCTGCTTGTTCTCGATAAGGGCGTCTACCAGCTTCTGGTATTCGTCCGGGTTCACGTACTTGAAGCTCAGGTCTTCAAGTTCGTTCTTGAGCTTGTACAAGCCAAATCGATGGGTCAGCGGAATGTAGATGTCCAGGGTTTCCTGGGCAATCGCCTGACGACGTTCCGGCTTCATGTAGCGCATGGTTCGCATGTTGTGGATGCGGTCCGCGATCTTGATCATGATGACTCGCGGATCCTTGGCCATGGCGATAATCAACTTTCGGTAAGTCTCTGCCTTTTGCGCCGTTTTGTTGGCTTCCTGGGCTGCTGTAATCTTGGTAACGGCGTCCACCATAAAGGCGACGTCCTGGCCGAACATTTCTGATAGCTGTTCTAGGGTGTAGTCGGTATCTTCGACCACGTCATGGAGTAGACCGGCGAGTACCGTAGGTTGGTCTTGCTTAAGGTCTGCTAATATCTTTGCAACTTCGTAAGGGTGCTCTGTGTAAGGCATGCCGCTTTTACGGTATTGGCCCTCGTGAGCCTCTGCAATAAAGGCAACAGCCTTCTCGAGAATCCCTCGATCAAGCTTAGGATTCTTTCTAATCAGCACATCAATGATGTGCTCTTGGTTAGATGAAAGATTGAGTTGTTCCATTACCCTAAATTATATCTAAAAAAAAGGGTGCCCGAGTTATACATATTATGAAATAAGCGAAAAATAAGGGATTTTTTTATACACTCGATTTTGGCCCAAAAGACTTTTTCATAGACCGTAATTTTTTACATCAGAAAAACAATTTTTGTAAAAGAGCGGTTAGGAACAGCAGTCTTTTTTTAGTCCGTTGTAAATGAGAACAACGGATTATACTTTGTATGTGTGATGAATGTCACGTGCAGGAGGTAGATTATAATTACCTCAATCTCTAATGGTTGAGATGAGGGTTTGTTTAGGATTGGATTATGAAAAACAGTAAGATGCTGGCGGTTTCCGCCCTGGCAGTTTTAGGTCTATTGTGCCTAAATGCCTGTTCCGAAGATAAAACTTCAGCTACCCGGCCAGAAAATTTGGGCGAAATTCCAAATTTCAATGATTCTGTAGGAGAAACAGCCTCTTCCGCAGATTCATTCCCGGGTTTTCCCGATGAAAATGGCCTGAATCCCATTCCGGAAAATCCCGAAAGTTCTTCTTCGGAAATTGTCCCGGAAGTTTTAGAAGGTTTGTCTTCATGTGCCGTTGCAGAAATTCCGTTGAGTTCTGCAACAGAGGCTGAATTGCCCCAAAGTTCTTCAGAAAGTTTGATTTTATTGTCATCAAGTTCTGAAACTGTAGAATTATCCAGTTCCAGTGAAGAAACTGTGGTCAACCGAACACCCGCCTTCAAGGAAGACTACCGTGATGAATGCCCTATCGGAAACATTCCTACGAGCATCAATAACGCAAAGCTTCCGGACCCGTTTACCACTCTGGCGGGTTCCAGAATTTCTACCAAGGACGAATGGAAGTGCCGTCGCGAAGAAATCGGCGCCATGTACGAAAAGATCATGTATGGCGACAAGCCCCGCAATCCCGAAAAGGTGGAAGGT
>JAKSIG010000059.1 GCA_024398955.1 Fibrobacter sp.
TACAGGCCACTTGGTCCTCCAGGATTTTCTTGTCGCGTTTCGTGTTTACCGTGATGCGCCTTACGGCGTTGTCGCAAGGCGCATTGTCAGGAACTGTATCGCAGGTATTTACTTCTTGCTACTTGCAAGCATTTCTGCCTTGACCTTGCGGACATAGCTGACGGAAACTTCGTTGTATTCGGCAATCTGCTGAACGGTAAGCACATTTCCGTGCAAGGCGTTTTCCACATGCCTGCGAGTCAAGGATTCTCGTTCTTCCACGCGGGCAAGGGCCAGGCGCCCCATCTGTTCGTCTAAGGTCATTGTACAGGCCACTTGGTCCTCCAGGATTTTCTTGTCGCGTTTCGTGTTTACCGTGATACGCCTTACGGCGTTGTCGAGAGCGGAATCATGGAATTTTGGAAGTTTCGTTGAGTTTGCTGCGTTCTTGATGAGGTAAAGCCAGCGGTGTTCATCGCACTTCAGTTCCGATTCCTTTTTTCTGAATTTCTTCAGGTCTATGATAATATACTTTACTTTCGGGCTGATTGGCAAGGGAGCCTCTCCCTTTGCGGATTGCAAAACGTTGTGCTCGCTGTAGAGGTTCCAGCAGTCGTAGTAGCCGGCGGTCCCGTTGATGTCAAAGTTGCAGATCCATACGGCATAGACATGGGGAATTTCGTAGCGGTGCTTTTCCCGCTCCGCCTGGTCCATTTCGCTATTAGTGGAGAATTTTTCGCGTATGGCGGCATCGAAGAGGGTCTTCTCGTGGCAGAGGAAGGCGCTTTCCTGCAGTATGACTCGCTCCTTGAAGAATGTGTTGGGCCAGCCCTGCATTTCCACGTTGATATGCAGGCCGCTTTCGGTTTTCGCGTGGATGTCCATCTGGAGTATCAGCAGGTCCGCCGCATGTATGCTCAGCTGGGTGTCCATGAATTCCACCTTGTTGATTTTATCCCTATCCAGCCGGAGGATGGCGTTCAGGAAGCTGATCATGGCCGCCTTGTTCTTTAGCAGTCGCTTAAAGTCAGGGTCTAGTTTTGGATCTAGATACTTTCTTTTGCTAAACTTGTACTACACGTATTTTTCAATTAATTGTACAGGAAAAAATTGTAAAAATTTGTTTTGCACGGCAATTTTTATATACATTCTTACCATGCAACCCCAGGCTTTAAGACTTTCCGAGATTACCATATCGAATCTCCGATCTATTTAGCGGCAGACGTTCCCGCTGAGTGGTTTTACGGCTTTGATTGGCTGTAATAATACTTGTTAGAAAAAAGTAAAATCGACTCTAGCTTTTCTTAGCTAAAGCAGCCTTCAAGGAAGCAATTTCCTCCTGGAGTTTTGCGATAGTCTCGGCAGACTTTTTGCGTTCTTCTTGGCGGGCGATATATGCCGCCACTTCTACGTCATCCTTCATGTGTTCTCCTGCTTCAACAAACAGCTCTGGTGCAAATGTACTCAAATCAGCTCGCTTTTGCAATAGGCTGAAATGCTTGTCGCCTTCGAACGCGGAGAAATCCTGGTTGTTATTCAGGGCGTCGATGGCGCGCAGCCACTGGGCGAGGCGGCTGTCGTCTGCGGCGTAATCCGTATTCGCGTGCTTCAGGAACTTGTCGATTTCCACGATGGTGAGTGTTTGTTGCTTGCTGAAGGTGTGGTGTTCGTCATCTTGGAACCAGACCGTATGGACATAGCGCTGGGAAAGTTCCCAGGGCCGGTAATCAAACATCTGGAAACTGATGATATTGATGTTTTGCATCCTGTCGTAGAAATAGCCCTTCTTCAGCATATTCCCCACGTGGCGGGCCACGTAGAACAGCAGGCGGTTGTTATAGGCGTCGTAACCGATGTGCTGGAATTCTAACCCGATTCGGTCTACGGATTCCGAATCCACCTCCTTACGTCGTCGACTAATGACAATGTCCTGTTCAATATCCTTGTAGATAAGCCCACCGGAGATTACAGGGTTCTCAAGTTCCGGGTTAACGATGCAATCGCTACCGGTAAGCCGAAGAGCTGCATTCGCCAGATTTGTCACTAGTGTTAGGTCCTTGCCGCCTCCGGTGAGGATGTGCTTGATGCAGAAGTCGTTGTAGATATAGACGTTCCTGTACCGGTCGTGATAACGGCTGATGATTTCGTTGATATCCTTGCCGTTCTTTTTCGCCTGGTGGACTTCCGTCAGGAACAGGCTCATTTGTTGAAGATTCATTTTTTTTTCAGTTGTTCTCGTTCATCGGGCGAATGCCCGGAGGAATAGGGGGGAACGCCCCCATTCATAGAGATAAACGATTTAGAAAGAAAAAAATTCAGATTTTTTTGCAATTTTACTGAAATTTTACGAAAAAGAGGGCGTAGATGCCCTTCCATGGTCTTTTTTATATACATTCTAACCATGCAACCCCAGGCTTTAAGACTTTCCGAGATTACCATATCGAATCTCCGTTCTATTCAGCGGCAGACTTTTCCGCTGAGTAGTTTTACTGCCTTGATTGGTTATAATAATGCGGGTAAGACCAACATTCTTATGGGGATTCGTTGGCTTTTGGCCCATTTTTCGCTAGATATTTCTTATTTCGATAACCCGAACCTGCCCGTAGAGGTAGAGGGTGTTTTCGATGGTATTTCGGAACAGGTCCTTGCCCGACTGGGTGAGGAACGATCCGTAGAAATTAAACCGTTTCTGGTGAATGCCGGGCCCAACATGGGGCAGCTTCGGGTAAAAAAGGTGCAGCGGGTTCCTGGCGAAAATCCGGAATCTGTGGAATTTTTTGCCTTTGTACCCACAAATAAGCGCAATGGCGGGAACCGTAAGGAATGGGTCCGCGTGAACGATGGTTTTATGGCTGCCTTTAGCCGCATGTTCCCGGAATCTATTGCAATTTGGGATTTTGAAGGGAACCAGGCTTTCGTAAAGCTGCTTCACGAGATTTTTAAGCCTCTTGAACGACGCTTTGGCGGTGAAATCAATCTGCTCTTAAACAAGTTTAGCGATCTTCTTTCGCCAAATAGTGAAAATCGTGCCGAAGAAATTGGTGCTTTTGATAAGGATGTCAACGAAAAACTGCGCCCCTTGTTCCCAAGCGTAAGGGTGGAACTGGATATTCCCGTGCCCACCATGGAGACCTTCCTGAAAAAGGCTAGCCTCAAGGTCATGGACGAGGACGACGGATTTGAACGCGATATTAGTCGCATGGGGGCGGGCTCCCAGCGCGCCATCCAGATGGCGTTGATCCGTTACCTGGCTGATATCAAGAAGCATCATAACAATCATTACCTGAGCCGCACCATGCTGCTCATTGACTCGCCTGAACTGTACCTGCACCCCCAGGCGGTGGAGCTTGTTCGTGTGGCCCTCAAGAATCTTTCCAACGAGGGCTACCAGGTGGTTTTTGCCACCCACAGCGCCCAGATGGTTACCAGCGAAGATGTAAGCACGTCTCTTCTGATTCGCAAGAACAAGGAACGTGGTACCTTCATGCGCAAGCGTATGGAAGACGCTGTGCACCAGGTGGTACAGGATGCGCCCAGCCAGTTGCAGATGCTCTTTAGTCTTTCCAACAGTAATGAACTCTTGTTCGCCGATTACGTGCTGCTGACCGAAGGAAAGACTGAACTTAGGGTGCTTCCGGCCTTGTTTGAACGCATAACGGGGCAGAGCTTCGCCCTGA
The DNA here is from genome assembly GCA_024398955.1 of Fibrobacter sp. Taxonomy (GTDB): domain Bacteria; phylum Fibrobacterota; class Fibrobacteria; order Fibrobacterales; family Fibrobacteraceae; genus Fibrobacter. The sequence goes on from JAKSIG010000059.1 coordinate 3,657, forward strand.
TCAAGTGCGCCCTGGTGCGTCAGGGTGGGGTCAGCAATACCCGCAAGTCTATGCAGGTGCTAGACGCCATGGACATGCCGGTTCGGGCCATTGTTGACCTGGATTACGCCTTTACGACGGCAACCCACGACGGTTTCCTGGATTACAACGATCCTGATATTCGCTATTGCCAGAACTTGTTCCGCGAGTTGGCCTTCCAGCATCATCTGCGCTTGGTAAATGGCCTGCCTGTCAGCAAGCACAGCAATACGACTGCGGCTCAGGCCTACGCCATGATGGCCGCCATGCCCGAGGCCGAAATGGCCATCAGGAGTATTCATGCCAAGCTTCGCCGTCAGGGAATCTGGGTGTGGACCAAGGGTGCCATCGAGGAACACTTGGGGCTTGAGGCCAAGAGCGAGTCTGCCTGGAGCAAGTTCATTGAACGTAGCAAGTCCCAGAACTTTATCAAGACCCTGCCGGATTACGCCAGCATCGAGGAACTTTGCCGCTGGATTATTGAGGGTAGCCACGGGTAACGGCTTTTAAGGTCTAACTGGCCGTTGTCTGTGGGCAACGGCTTGTTATTTTTCGTTGTCTAGACTATAAATGCGTAAATTATATTTATATTGGTGATGATGAGTTTGGTTCGTGTGAAGAAACGTTTTGTGGCATTTGGTGCCGTTCTGGCCTCTTCGTTGGCCGGAATTTTGGGCTGTGGAGACTCTGGCTCCGACGGCCTGGCTGGCAATAGTGCCGAAACGGGGTCTCCGGAACTAGCCTCTGTTGGCGGAAATCTTTTCCTGGATGGCGGTAAGCCCGCTGCCTTGGTCAAGGTTCAATGCCTTCCTAGCGATTTTGATGTTTTTGACGATTCTATCCCCGAAGTCTTCAAGACGGAAACAGATGAAAAGGGCTCCTTTACCATAAGGAACGTGGGGGCAGGTACCTATTCTGTGGAAGCCCTGGATGCTGCGACCGGAATGCGCCTGCTTGTTCAGGACGTGGTTGTTACCGTAGGTGATTCGGGTGTTTCTGTTACAGATACCTTGAAGGAATCCAGCTTTGCGCTGCTGGATGTTCCTAAGAGCATTAGAAGTGGCGAAAAGGGTGTGGCCTCTGTTCTTGGAACCTCGATTTATCGCGAGGTCCTGGTAAAGAATGGTTCTGTGCGTGTAGATTCCCTGCCTGCCGGAAACCTGGATATCCGTCTGTATCTGGAATCGGATTCCCTGTATTTCAAGAAGGTCTTTGTCGCTCCTTCGGGAACCTTGGGAATGACGCCAGCGGACTCGTTGCCGCAGGATTCCGGTGATGTCCCGGCAGATTCTGTTGATGCCGATTCCTCTGTTGTGGATTCTGCAAATGTCGACACGATTCCTGTTCTTGACACCCTGGTTATGCGTTTTGTTGCTCCTATGGCCTTGCCCGAGGGATCCATCGATTCCCTGGTGACTTTTGTTAGCGATATTCCGCTGGCGCTTCGCCTGACTCCCGAAAACTGCAATTTTGACACCTTGGCCGGTATGGAAGGCCGCTGGCAGGTTCGCCGTATCAAGACTGACGGCGGTTCTAGCAAGCAGCTGCCTATTGCCAATGCCTACTTCGATTCTGTGGCGCAAGAGGCTGTTTTCTGGGTGAGTATTGATTCCCTGAATCTTGAAGATTCCCTGGAACTGGTGTTTGACAACACGTTGTCTTCTGCCTTTGCTCGCGATGTGTTCCCCACCAACAGGTCCTATACCGCAGTTTGGCATTTTGACGATGGAGTATCTCCTGTAACAGATGCTGCCGAAAAGCAGAACTTTCCTGGATCTGCAGCAGGCGTGAAGCAGACCGATGGTGTGGTTGGCAGCGGTGCATCAATGAAGTCCGACAGCTACGTTGTTGCCGACAAGTCCGCAGAAGCCAATGCGGAACTGCATAGCGATTTTGTTTACGATGTGCTGGAACTTTTCAACTTCTCTCTCTGGATTCGTCTAGACGACTTGAGCAAGGAGCAGTTGATCTTTGAAAAGGCTGACCAGGAATACAGTTTGCGTTATGACCCGAAGGACGGCTTTGTGGTAGAAGTATTCCATATTGCGACAGAAGTTCCTGCCGATTCTGGCGCCAAGGATACGGTTAGCTATAGTGTTCGCTGGAATTCTGGTGTAGAGGGCCTTGCCGCTGGAGAATGGACTTATGTGGCCTTTAGCAAGCACGGGTTTAGCATGGCTGGCAATGGCCAGGGAACCCTGTTTGTGAATGACCGTAAGGTAGAATCCTTTACGAAGTCTGCCTGGGATGGCAAGCGCAGTTCTGCCGCAGACTTCAGGTTGGGTGGCTTTTCTGGAGCCCTGGATGAATTTATGATTGGTGACTCCTTCCGTGATGATTCCTGGACTTACCTGACGTACTTAAACCAGAAACCTACCGGATATTGGCCGCAACTGGCTCCCAAAAATTAGCATTTAAATTTCTGCAGTTCTTATAAGGAACTTAGAGTAAAAAGAAGCCCCGCTCAGATGAGCGGGACTTCTTCGTTTAAATGGTTTGTAGGATTCTTACTTGTTAATGGAGGAAATAGCCTTGATATTGAAGTACTTTTCTACGTCGTAGTCGGCGGAAGAACCATGGAACTGAATGCGGAGGGCGACCGCTTTCGTTGCTATTTCTGGACCGGTGGCCTCTGCGCCATTACCCCAGCCTTCCTGCTTGAAATTGTCCAGCGTGAAGCACTTGGTGGTCACGAAGTCGCTTTTCGGGACTCGGACTAAAGGAACATCGTAATTAAGAGCTCTTTCGTCTTCTTCGCTAGGTACGAAGGTTATAGTGAATGCCAACTCAGACTCATAGGTGACGCAGATTCCATTGTAGTCGCTTACGTCTGCGGGTTCTCGATCTTCGTTGACAATGTTGAATCCTACGCCGACATATGGATAAGGAATTTTACCCGACGACAGAATTGCTGTACCGCAAAGGCCGCCACAGTAATCCAAGACAGGGTCCATTGCGGCGTCGTAGTATTCATTGCCTAATGCTACCGGCCACACAATACTGGAACTTCCGCCATCAACAGCGTCGTCGAGGGAATACCAGTAGCTAGACGAACCGTCTACATCGTGCCCAGTTAGTACTTCATAGTTATACAACGGGCACCAGCTTAGGGGGCCGCTTTCGTCGAGGCAGGAGTACTTGTAGTCGTTTTCTTTGTAGTTTTCTCCGTAAGTGTCGACTACAGAATAAGAGTAGATTGCAGAAATGTTAAAGTGGATTTCGTCGCCGCTCTTGGAACCGTAGGAGTTTCTGATCTTTACTGATGCCAGGTGCTTGGACATTTCTGCGCCAGTAATGGACGTTTTGCTCCAGCCGCTCTGCTTGAATTCTGTCCAGCTATGGCACACGGTGGTGGGTGCCATTGCTTTTGGAAGCTCGATGTAGGGGAGGTCATAACCCAAAGCGGATTCCATTGCGACGGTACCACCCATTTCAACCATGAGAGGTGCATCAGAAGAGTACGAAACGCAGAGTCCGCTCATTTTAGAGGCGTCTGCGGCTTCGATGTCGTCGGTTCCTTCTCCGACAACGTTGAATACGATGCCGGCAAGGGGGTATTCGCTGCCGCTCAGTTTCATTGTTCCGCAGAGGCCGTTACAGAGGTCGATAACAGGGTCTAGAGCTTGATCGTTGTACTTGTTTCCCAAGGCGACAGGCCATACGATTTTGGATTCGCCACCCTCGTCGATGTCGCTATAGGTTATAAAGTAGCCGGCAGTCTCGGTTTCGTTTGCCAGAGGGCTTGTAACTGAACGCTCCAGATTGGGGCCGCACCAGTAGAGCCCTTCGCCGCTTTCGGAAGGGCAATTGCCTATTGCGGGCATCAGAGTGAGAGGTTCGTCGCTTTCGCTGGAGCTGGAAATCTTCTCAGGTTCCACGCTTTCGCTGGAACTGGAAATCTTTTCGGGTTCCACGCTTTCGCTGGAGCTGGATGTGTTTTCGGGTTCTTCGCTTGCGCTTGAGGTGGGCAGCGGGTCGACGGGCTTTGTGCCGATTTCTACGCTGCTTACCAGTTTCCAGGTACCGTCGTTGGAACAGCTGTACTGGCGGAGAATGGAACCGTCGAATTCAGACTTGATGGCGGTTGCTGCATAAAGGTCGTCGCAAAGCAGCTGCGTTTCGGTAGCGGTGGAGCCGCTGGAGGTTGGAACCTTGACCGTATCACGAACAACGACTGTATCCTTCTTGATGACGTCGACCTTTACGGTGTCCTTCACGGTATTGGTGATGGTATCGGTAAGGGTGACGGTATCCAGAATGTTCTTGATGATGGGGATGATTTCGATGGTGTCGGTTGCCTTCCAGTTGCCTCTCTTGGAACAGGTGAATTCGTAGATGCTCTGTTCATCTAGGTCCAGTTCCAGCTTCTTTGCACCCGATGCGTAGAGCTTGTCGCAGAGCACAAGGTCTTCTTCTTCGTCTTCATCTTCTTCTTCGACGACGGGAGTCTTGATCTTTGTGGAGTCGGTGAGTTCCCATCGACCTTCTTTACAGGTGTATTCGTACTGGACAGAGTTCTTGACGGTGCTCTTGATGGCGCCTTCGGCGTAAAGCTTGTCGCAGACGATTGTAGAGCTTTCTGAAGAAGCCGCCGTTGTTGTCTCGTCGCAGGCCGTAAATACAAGGCCGGCTCCAAGAAGTGGTAGTAAATAACGAGTTTTCATGGGAACTCCGTGATGTAAGTTTTTGTTATGCTAAATGATAGAAAAATGAACTCAGCCTTAAAAAGAAAATTAAGAGGTTATGTTTTAATTCTTGACAAATTTGTAAACTTTCGCAAACAAGCTGATTTGTTAAAAAATTGCGGAAACTGACTGATTTTGCCCATTAGTAGAGACGCTTGATACATCTGCAATGCCATATTTTTGTATTTTTGGGCGGAAATTTGAACTTTTCTTTATTGAAATTTTATTTAGGTAGGTTTATTCTGCGTACCCGCTTATTGTTTTTTGCGTTGTTTATTGTTGGCCTAGCCCAGGCTCAGCTTTTGGATATGTCCGAAATGTCCGAGAGCTACATGGTGGAAAACAAGATCCACAAGGTTAAGGTTGAAGGGACCCAGCACATGGACGAACGTTCTGTGTTGAGCCGTATTGGTATTCGCGATGGCCAGAGCTATTCTCCTACAGGACTAACCGAAAAGGTGCAGTCTTCTGTAACGTCTCTTTATGAATCTGGCTTGTTTGATGATGTTACCGCCTGGATTGACTACGTAGGCGAGGGCTCTGATGTAGACTTGATCTTTAAGATTAAGGAATTGCCTGCCCTGGATACTGTAGTTCTGGATGGCTGCGATGAAGTTTCCGAAGAAGATTTGCGCATAAAGATTCGTCTGATTCCTGGCCAGGTGTATAGCAAGAGCCAGCTGGAACGAGATCGTCAGTCTATTCTTGAATACTATCGCTCCGAGGGTTATTTGCTGGCCGAAGTGGGCTACCGCGAAACTCCCGTAGACGAAAACAAGAATTTGGTGACTTTCATCGTTCGCGAAGGCGAAAAGGTGAAGGTCCGTGAATTTGACATTCAGGGTAACGACAATGTTCCCCGCGAAGACATTCTGGAACACATGGTTACCAAGATGGACCAGTGGTGGGGCGGCGGCGAATTCAAGGAAAACGTATTCCAGGCTGACCGCGATACCGTGCTGAACGCAATCCGTCATTTTGGTTACCTGGATGCAGAACTTACTGAATACAGTGCAGAATACCTGCCGGATTCTACCTGCCTGTTCTATCTGGGTCGCATGGTTCCCATTGGCGAAAAGCTGGAACCGCTTTACAATCAGTTGAATCTTGCCCTTGGCGATACTGCTACGGCTTTGTATAAGATGGCCGGCAAGCCTACCATGCAGGTTACCCACCTGTACCGCAACCACCGTGCTGTTGGCGAAATGCCCTGGGTTTCTAGACCGATGCCCAAGGTCAAGTCCGAAGAAGACGCCTGGAAGTACCTGAACGATATTATCCGCTACGAAGATTCCCGTAAGGAATGGCTTGATATCGTTAAGGGCCGTAAGTGGAACAACCCGAAGATTGATTCCCTCCTGAAGATCAAGAAGATGAAGCCTTACGAGCAGAAGCTTGTGGTTCGTTACATGATCGAAGATATGTTCTCTGCATTGAACAAGTATGATAACATCAAGACTTCCAGTGCAATTCTTATTCATATCCATATGATCGAAGGCCGCAAGTACTACATGGGCGGACTGCACTTCTCTGGTAACGAAGTGCTGAACGACAACATGCTGACCTATGCCTTCCGCCTGGATAGCGGCGACGTCTTTGACCAGTACAAGTATGACGCTTCTCGCAAGGCCCTGCTGGATGCCTATCGCGAAGATGGTTACCTGTTTGCGACCTACGAAGAAGAACGCACCTTTACCAACGATTCTATTGTGAACCTGTCTTACAAGATGACCGAAGGCCTGCCGGCACAGATCCATAAGGTTCACATTCATGGCAATACCAAGACTAACGAAAAGGTGATTCGCCGCGAAGTGCGTCTGTACCCGGGTGACACCTACCGCCAGTCCTTGCTGGAACGTTCCTTCCGTGAAATTATGCAGCTGAACTACTTCGACATGGTCATTCCCGACATTAAGGTGGTGGGTGACCAGGATGTGGATCTTGACTTTACCGTTCAGGAAAAGGAAGCCGGTACGGGTCAGTTCAGTCTGGGCGTTTCTTATAGCGAAAGCGATGGTCTTGTGGGTACCGCAAGCGTGTCTATTCCCAACTGCTGTATGGGCGATGGCCAGGCTGCAAGCTTTAGCGTGGAATACGGCGCCGACAAGAAGAGTGCCGCAATCAGCTTCCAGGAACCGTGGTTCCTTGATAAGCCTATTACCTTGGGTGCTAGCCTGAGCTACTCCTGGTGGAACATGTCTGACTATGACGATCCGGACATTACCCGTTATGGTGGTAGCGTCTACCTGGGCAAGCGCCTGAAGTGGCCCGACGACTACTTCTATGGACAGATTGGCTATAGCTGGCTCATGAACAAGCAGGGCAAGAACATCGACGACAGCTATGTGGTTTACTCCGGCGTTGAATCTGCCTTGAACTTCCGCCTGCTGCGCGATGACAAGAACCTGCCGCAGTTCCCCACCGACGGTTCCCGCTATGTGCTGGATGTGCAGTGGGCTGATGGCGCTATCTTCAGTGACTTTAACTTTGTGAAGACCGAACTCACCGTGAAGTGGTGGTTCCCGCTGTTCCGCGATCGCCTGACTATCGCTCTTACCAACCAGTATGGCGTTATCTTTGGCGATCAGCTGCAGTACCGCACCTTGTACACCATGGGCGGCGTCATGGGCTACGAAGGCTGCATGCGTGGTTATAGCTCGGGCTCTATCGGCTACCGTCGCCTTGGGCGTAGCTACCAGTACGTTGGTGCAGAACTTCAGTTGGGCCTTGTACCCCAGACCTTCTACCTGTTGCCCTTCTTCTTTGATGCCGGTAACGTATTTGGTGAACGCTACAATCCCAAGACCAAGGTTCCGGAACCCAGCCGCAGTCCCCTTAGCGAATGGGATCCCACAAGCCTGAAGAAGGATATTGGCTTTGGCTTCCGCGTTGTTGTTCCTATGCTCGGTATTATTGGCTTCGACTTTGCATGGCCTTTGGATGTGGGTGAAACCTACTCTGGTCTGCAACGCAGCGAAGTGGGCGATATGGAATTCAACTTTGTGATTGGCCAGGGCTTCTAAGGAGAATTTATGGTTAAGAAACTTCTAGTTGTATTGACTTTAGTCTTGTTCTTCGGCGCCTCTGCAGGCTTTGCCGAAGACGGTCTCCGCATTGCCCATGTGGATTCAAAGCTGATTTTTGATGGCTACAAGGGCACCAAGAAGGCTCAGGAAGAATATGACCGTCAGGTGGCTAAATGGGAACAGCAGGGCAACCTGCTGCAGAAGGAACTTTCTGCTGTTAAGGAAAAACTAGATAAGCAGGCCCTGATGCTGTCTGACGAAAAAAAGCGCGAGCTTGAAGCTGAATACGCCAAGAAGGATACGGAACTGAAAAACTTTATGGATCGTGTCTATGGCCGTAAGGGGGAACTGATTACCGAAAACGAAAAGGTCAGCGGCCCTATTATTCAGTTGATTCGTAAGGCTGTTACCGAAATCGCCTTGCAAGAAGGTTACGACATGGTTGTGGATCGTGCTACGGGTGCCGTGCTTTTCTGGAAAAAGGAAAACGACCTGACCAACAAGGTTCTGGATTATTTGAATAACAGATAAAATGATTGAAAATTGAAAATTGACAATGGATGATTAAAAAGCCAGGCGGCGGAGCCGCGATTAGCATCTTTTTAATTCGTAACTCATAATTCGTAATTCGAGCGGAGCGAGTCTTATGGCCGAAAATAAAGCAGAAAAGTTTGTATTCTACATGTACAAGATGTGCAAGTCTTACCCCAACAAGGAAGTCTTGAAGGACATCTCCCTCAGCTTCTACTATGGCGCTAAGATTGGCATTATCGGCCAGAATGGTGCTGGTAAGTCTACGTTGTTGCGCATTATGGCCGGTATCGATAAGGAATTCCAGGGCGAAGCCTGGATTGAACCGGGTCGCACCGCAGGTTACCTGCCTCAGGAACCTCAGCTGGATCCGAACCTGACCGTCAAGGAAAACGTGATGCAGGCTGTGGCCAAGAAGCAGGCAATCCTGGATCGCTTCAACGAAATTTCTATAAAACTGGGCGAGGATTTGTCTGAAGACGAAATGACCAAGCTTTACGATGAAATGGCCAAGCTTCAGGACATCATCGACGCTCAGGACCTGTGGAACCTGGACCGCAATATCGAAATTGCAATGGACGCTCTCCGCTGCCCGCCGGGCGACTGGCCGGTGACCAACCTTTCCGGTGGTGAAAAGCGCCGCGTGGCTCTTTGCCGTCTGCTTCTGGAAGAACCGGACCTGCTCTTGCTAGACGAACCTACCAACCACCTGGATGCTGAAACTGTGGCCTGGCTGGAACGCCACCTCCGCGAATACAAGGGCTCCGTTATTCTCGTGACCCATGACCGCTACTTCCTGGATAACGTTACCGGCTGGATTCTGGAAATCGACCGCGGTCGCGGCATTCCTTGGGAAGGTAACTACGCCCAGTGGCTGGACCAGAAGCTGGAACGCATGAAGAACGAAGAGAAGGGCGAATCAGACCGTCAGAAGCGCCTGGCTCGCGAACAGGAATGGGTCAAGCAGAGTCCTAAGGCTCGCCAGGCCAAGAACAAGGCCCGTCTTAAGGCTTACGAAGACTTGCTGGCCGAAGACTCCAGAGAAAAGATTAACGTGGCTCAGATCCACATTGCTAACGGTAACCGTCTGGGTGACATCGTTATTCAGGCAGAGCACCTGCAGAAGGCCTTTGGCGAAAAGGTGCTGTTCGACGATCTGAACTTCAGCCTGCCTCGCTCCGGTATCGTGGGCATTATCGGCCCCAACGGTGCTGGTAAGACCACGCTCTTCAAGATGATTACCGGCTCCGAAAAGCCCGATGGCGGTACTCTGAAGATTGGCGAAACTGTCCAGATCATCAGTATGGAACAGGGCCGCGATTCTCTGGACGATACCAAGACCGTTTGGGAGTCCATTACCGGTGGCAACGACGAAATTATGGTGGGCGACCGCAAGATGAATGGCCGCGCCTACTGTGGCTTGTTCAACTTCACTGGCGCTGCCCAGCAGAAGAAGCTGTCCACCCTTTCCGGTGGTGAACGTAACCGCGTGCTTATGGCCAAGAACCTGCAGCAGCCCGGCAACCTGTTGTTCCTGGATGAACCTACCAACGACTTGGATATCGAAACCCTCCAGGCTCTGGAACAGGCAATCCTCAAGTTCGCAGGCTGCGCCGTGATCATCTCCCATGACCGCTGGTTCCTGGACCGTATCGCAACCCACATCCTTGCTTACGAAGGCGACTCCAAGGTTGTCTGGTTCGAAGGTAACTGGAGCGAATACGAAGCCGACCGCCGCAAGCGTCTGGGCGAAGATGCCGAAAACCCCAAGCCCATTAAGTACAAGACTCTCACACGAAACTAGTTTCCTTTGGAAACTTGTTTCGTGAATTACGAATTACGAGTTATGAATTATGAGAAAAGAGTAGGCGGGAACGCCTGCTCTCTTTTTATGTATTAAAAAGATATTACCTATTTTAGGTGACCTAAAATAGGTTGCCTATTTTAGGTGATTATGTTATATTGTAAACGGAGACTGAAATATGGTTGAAAATCCGTTTATTATTAAGGGCTATAAGTCTGCTGACTTGTTCTGCGATCGCGATGCCGAAACAAAGGCTTTGCTTTCTAATATTAAGAATGGTGCTGATTCCACTCTGATTTCTCCTCGCAAGTATGGGAAAACGGGGCTGATATTTCATACTTTTGAAAAAATTCGTGCGAAGAAATTGCCTTTTGAAACTCTGTATGTGGATATTTTTGCAACCCAAAAATTGTCAGATTTTACAAAGGCGTTGGCAGACGCGGTCCTGGCAAAGTTTCCTGCAAAAAAGTCCATTGGTAAGCAGTTTATGGAACTGCTTCAGGGTTTTCGCCCGATGTTTACGATGGATCCTCTATCGGGATCTCCTCAGGTTCAATTCAATTATGTGAATGCTTCCGATAAGGAATATACGCTAAAAAGCGTTTTAGAATTTTTAAATAGCCAAAGGAGACAGGTCGTCTTGGCTATTGACGAATTCCAGCAGATTACGGAATATCCTGAAAAGAATGTGGAAGCGCTACTCCGAACCTATACACAGCAACTGCATAACATTCGTTTTGTCTATTGCGGTAGCAA
>JAKSIG010000006.1 GCA_024398955.1 Fibrobacter sp.
GCCTTACGGCGGCGGTTTTCAAGACCGCTGACTTACCAATTAGCCTATTCCTCCAGAGAGTGGGCAAAGGATAGAAAAATATATGCTTTTCCGTCAATAGTTCTTGAGATTTTTTAGTGCATTAACTATTATTAGAGCATATGACGGAAGTAGAACTGAAACAAGTTGCAGAGTCCCAGAGAATTCTGGAGTTGCTGTTCTCCTATATGCCGAAAATTGCGGCGGAACGACAGATGGACAATCTGCTTGTGCTGATGGCCGATCTTGGTCGGTCCATCGTGTCTGCTGACCGTTGTTCCCTGTGGCTTGTTGACGAAGAAAGCGGCGAGCTGTGGACTAAGGTTGCTCATGGTGTAAGCGAGCTCCGCATTCCGCAGAATGCAGGCTTTGTTGGCTGCTCCGTTATTACTGGTGAGCCGCTGCTGATCAAGGACGCTTACCAGGATTCCCGCTTTGACCGCCGTAGCGATGAAAAGACTCACTACCACACCACGTCTGTTTTGACGGTGCCCCTAATGGATTCCATGGGCAAGGTGATGGGGGTGTTCCAGGCGATCAACAAGCAGGGCGAGTCTCAGGTTTTCTCTGAACAGGATTTGGAGCGTCTGAAGCTTACTGCAGTGTATTCCGCGAAGACCGTGGAATCTGCAATGCTTACGGCTGAACTTGAAGCAACCCAGCGTGAAATCATTCATACCCTGGGCGAGGCTTCTGAATCCCGTAGCCGCGAAACCGGCGACCATATTTTGCGTGTGGCAGAAATTTCCAAGAAGCTGGCTGAATATCTGGGACTTCCTCGTGAAGAGGTCGAACGAATTCATCTGGCTGCACCGATGCATGACCTTGGCAAGATCGGTATTCCCGATGCCGTGCTGAACAAGCCGGGTAAGCTTACCGACGAAGAATATGCCGTCATGAAGACCCATGCGGAAATCGGCTACAAGATGCTTTGCAATTCTAAGCGAAAGCTTTTGCGTTTTGCCGCCAATGTGGCCCGTTCCCATCATGAACGTTGGGATGGTCGAGGCTATCCTCTTGGTCTTAAGGGCGAGGATATCCCTCTGGCAGGCCGCATTTGCGCTGTTGCCGACGTGCTGGACGCCTTGTCTTGCCATCGCTGCTATAAGGCTCCGTGGCCCGAGGAAAAGGTAAAGGAAGAATTCGTGAAGATGAGCGGATCTCAGTTCCAACCTGAGGTGGTGGATGCCCTGATGGCTCACTGGGATGATATTTATGCACCCTATAGAGTTGGAGCCGAGGAACCGGATTCTGGTGACGGTCGTCGCTAGCGTTCACAGTCTAGGTAGGTGTGTAGAACAAATTAACGGACTCCTTGTGGGTTCGTTTTTTTTTGCACAATAAGGCAAGGGGCGAGAAAAAAAGAAAAAAGAAAAAAGACCTTAGCGTAAGCTAAGGTCTTTTTCGTGGCACCGGTCAGAGTTGAACTGACGACACGCGGATTTTCAGTCCGCTGCTCTACCAACTGAGCTACAGCGCCGAATTGATGAGCCAAATATAGCATAGGTTGTGAGCCTTGTCAAGGGTAAATAAGATATTACCGATATTTTTTCCTTTTTTTTTCTAAAACTTCTAAATTTACACTTGGGTGTTGAAAGTGTATGTCGGACTGTTGGGATGTCTAGACGTAAATTGACTGATTTTTTTCAGTATCAAACTTGATAGGTGGCTTTGTGTTCCTAGAAAAGAAAGTATACGGCATTGCGGCTTTGGGCTGTTTGGGTTTGTTTCTTAATGGTGTTATGGGCTGTTCGTCCGATGACAGCACTTCTAGTAATGAAATTCTTCAGGGTGTAGTTGCTGATACAACCCAGATTATCGATCCCATTACAGGTGACACCATTACCAGGATTGACACTCTTATTCCGGGGCTTGATTCGATTCGTGTGATTGACCCTGTTACTGGGGATACAGTTCTTAAAATCGACACCATATATGTTCCGCAGGATACTTCTCTTCGTTGGGTTGGCAATTCTGCCTTGATCATTACTGAAATTGCCCCTGTCAATCTTAACTGGCTCGACGAAGAAGGGAACGATCCGGGCTGGGTTGAAATTTATAATGCCGGTAACGAATCCGCCAATTTGAAGGGCTATTCTCTTATTGAAAATACCAAGAATGGCCGCAAGTGGATTTTCGGCGATGAGCTGATTGCCGCTAAGGGCTTCCGTACCGTTTTCTGCGATAAGAAGAACCTGGCTGTGTCTCCCAACGATACTGAATATGGGCACGGTCGTACCCATACCAACTGGAAACTGGAAAAGGATGGCGGTTCCGTATACCTGGTAGACCCTTACTTTGGAATTCGCGATTCCGTTCACTACCCGGAACTTTCTTCTGGCGTAAGCTGGGGTATTGTGGATGGTGGCGCCTGGAAGTATTTCGGAACTCCTACTCCTGAGAAACCCAACAATGTGGAAACCGCATTTGATGGATTGGCTCCGACCTTTAACTTTGACGGTGCCGAGGGTGGCTTCTATAATGAACCTATCAAATTGAATCCTCCTCAGACCGGCAATGGTCTGTCGGTGCGCTGCACTCAGGATGGTTCTGAGCCTACAAAGAACTCTCCGGAATTCAAGGATCCTATAAACGTAGACCACAATATGGTTGTACGCTGTGCCGCCTTTAAGGATGGCTTGCTGACCAGGCAGGTTGTAAGCAACACCTATTTTATTGGCGAGCAGGTTAGTATGCCTGTGGTTGCTGTTAGCGTTGATCCTAGTTTCTTTGACAAGCATTACATCAATGCCTCCTGCTCTGAACCGAAGTCCTGCCCGGCAGGCCTTTATGAAGATGTTGAATTCCCGGTTCATGTGGAATACTTCGCCGAAGGTAGCGCCAGTGCCAGCAAGGCTTTTGAAATTGATGCAGGAATCTCTCTGATGGGTAACTATAGCCGTATGGAAAAGAAGAAGTCCGTGGCTATCGTAATGCGTGAACAGTATCAGGATGGCCGTCTGGACTATCCGCTGTTTGAAACCCGTAAGGATACTCACCACAAGTTCAAGGCATTCAATCTCCGTAACAACGGTAACCGTTTTGTGAGCGACTACTTTGAAGATTCTATGGCTGGTGCAATTCTTGAAGGTAGTGGCGTAGATTACCAGCGCAGCCGTCAGGTGGTTGTTTTCTATAACGGTAAGTACTATGGAATTCACGACATGCGTGAACGCTTTAACCGCCACTACGTAGAAAGTAACTACGGTATTGACGCCGGCGAAGTGGAAATCATTAAGCACCTTGGCCGTGATATTACTGGTAGCGGGCTTACGGATGTCGCTAACTACACTACGTTGCTTCAGTTTGTTGCTGCAAACGACTTTAGCGGCGAAAACAACGCCAACTACGCTATGGTGAAGACCATGATGGATGTGGGTAACTTTGCCGACTACATGATTGCCGAAATGTACGATCACAATGGTGACTGGCCCAACAACAACGTTCGTGCATGGCGTAGCCCTGAACAGCCCTGGAAGTTCATGATCTATGACGTTGACCATGGCTTTGACTGGGAATGGAAGGTGGATGGCTTTGGCCAGAGCGTGAATATGTTCAAGTGGGTAAAGCAGGGTGGCCGCCCCGCAGGTTCCTGCTACAACAATACCAAGGGTGAATGTTTCCATACCTTGTATGTGCAGCTGATCAAGAATCCCGATTTCAAGCGCCTGTTTGTGAACCATGCTTCTGTGATGCTGTCCAATTACCTGACTGCGGAAAATGTTGCCAAGGTTGTTGATGCAATGGCTTCTACCCTGGTTTCTTCTGAAACTTCTAGGGACCTGGAAAAGTTCAAGCAGGATGAACGCTACTACCAGAACTCCTGCGGAAACGGTTTCAGTATTAGCGGTTCCTGCATGAAGGAATGGGCGGTTTCTCGCGATGCGACGGTTCGTTCTGAATATCGTGAAGAATTCGGCCTTTCCAGCGATATCAAGGTTTCCATTGCCTCCAACGGTTCTGGCGTTGTCTTGATGGATGGCATGAACCTCCCGGGTAGTACCGCTTCTTCTACCAAGTATAGCGGAACCTTCTTCGGCGGTGTTCAGATGGAACTGACCGCAGTTCCTGCCAATGGTGCCGTGTTTACCGGCTGGAGCGATGGTTCCTCCGAAAACCCCCATATCGTTACTCCGACCGAGGGCATGTCCATTACGGCAACCTTCAAGTAGTAAGACTGCTATTTGATTTTAGAAAGAGTGTGGCGAAGGCTGCACTCTTTTTTTGTATTGGGGAAGAAATCGCAATTTGTTTATTTAAAGGTTGGATGGGGAGGCTTTTTTTCTAAATTAGCGTGCATGAGAAATCCCGAAGACAAAAGCTATGTCCGCAAGATGTTTGACGAAATATCTGGCCGGTATGATTTTTTGAATCATACCCTCAGCTGTTTTCAGGATATTCGCTGGCGCAGGGCCTGCTGCAGGGAACTGAAGAAACAGAATCCGGGGAAGCGTCTGCTGGACTTGTGTGGAGGTACCGGTGATTTTGCGGTTACCTACGAGAAGTTTAACGGCAAGCAGGATTTGGCTATTCTCGGAGACTTTTCCTACGGAATGCTTCGTGGTGCGGATGGCAAGAATACAACTGCCGTTCCTGTTCAGCTGGATGCCATGAAAATGCCTTTTGGTGACGCCACCTTCGATGTGGTGCTGAATGGCTTTGGCATGCGAAACCTACCCAACGCCGAGGCCGGCCTGAAGGAATCTGCACGGGTTCTCGACAAGGGTGGCTACTTGCAGGTCCTGGAATTTTTTGCCCCTCGCAACGCCTTCAACAGGTTCTTTTACAAGGTGCTGGCTCCGATGTTCATTCCTGTAATGGGTGCTCTGTTCAGCAAGCACGATGCATACGAATATCTGGTAAATTCCGTGCTGCATTTTTTGCCGGTGGATGACTTTGTGAAGATGGCTGAAAGAAATGGCTTTGAACTTGTTCATGTAAAGCCTTGTTTCTGGGGTGTGGCTTATCGCGTATTGCTGAAGAAAACATCTTCGGAAGCTGCTACATCGGGAGACGCCAAGTGAGCCGCTTTATTCTTGGGGTGACAGGAGCCAGTGGCGCCATTTACGCAACTCGTACCGCCATGCATCTGAAGAAACTGGGGCATCATGTTACGGCTCTTGTAACTGCCCCCGGTAAGGATGTTGTGACCTACGAAGGCCAGGATGGCCTTTATAGATATTGCGATGTGCTTCCGGATGTGAATGATTTTTTTGCGGAATGCGCCAGCGGCAGCGCTGACTACTCCGGCATGGCCGTAGTGCCTTGCTCCATGGGAACATTGGGCCGTATGGCTGCCGGAACTTCCGATAATTTGCTTGTCCGCTCGGCGGATGTCTGCCTGAAGGAGCGCCGCCCCCTGGTAGTGGTGCCGAGGGAGATGCCCTACAATTTGATCCACCTGGAAAATATGGAGCGGTTGACTCGGGCGGGGGCCGTGATTGTTCCTGCGTCGCCGCAGTTCTACAGCAAACCCGCTTCCATTGATGAACTGGTGGACACCGTGGTGGTGAAGGTGCTGAAACATCTGGGCATACCGGCGGAACAATTTTGCGATGTAGTTAAACCGTGGAACAATGAACAATTAACAATGAAGAATGAAGGGTGATTTGCGATTAGAGACTAGAGACTAGAAACTAGAAACTAGAAACTAGAGGCTAGAGACTAGAGACTAGAGGCTAGGGGTATCGGGATGGTTCTGCTTGAGTTTTAAAGACGAAACATTCTCTAAATAGACTGCACTTGCGTTCTGCGGCCCTATCCCCTAGAACCTAGTCTCTAGACCCTAAAAATGCCCTATCCCCTAGAATGCCTTGTCCCTAAGCTAATAAGTATGTTCAAGAAAATTCAAGAATTCGGTCATCTGGTGCGTTTGAGCCATTCCTTGTTTGCCATGCCCTTTGCCATTGGTTCCATGTGGGTGGCGGCAAACGGTTTCCGCGATATGAGCTGGCAGGAAACGGGCCGCATTATCGTTCTGATTGTGCTTTGCATGGTAACTGCCCGCAATAGTGCCATGAGCTTTAACCGTATTGCCGATGCCGATATCGACGCCAAGAACCCGCGTACGGCAAAGCGTCACTTGCCAGATGGTCGTCTGAGCAAGAAATCAGTCATTGCCTTTTTGGCGGTGAACGGTGTACTCTTCGTGACTTTTGCGGCCTTGCTGCAGCCCTTGGCAGGCTTGTTGGCATTGCCTGTGTGGCTGTTGCTGCTGTCCTATTCCTACTGGAAACGCTTTAGCTGGCTTTGCCATTGGTTCCTGGGTTTTGCAATCGGTATGAGCCCTCTTGGCGCCTGGATCGCTATTCGTGGGGAGTTTGCTCTGTTTCCCATTTTCCTGCTGATGATACTGATGCTCTGGATGGGAGGCTTTGACATTATCTACGCGACGCAGGATGAAGAAATTGACCGCCAGATGGGCTTGCATTCTGTACCGGCCCGCTTTGGTCGCAAGCGCTCGCTGCAGATTGCCTTCTGGAGCCATATGGCCATGCTTGCCTTGTGCGTGACTTTTGGTTTTGTATGGCAGATGGGCATTGCCTGGTGGGCTGTTTCTGTCTTGATGGCAGCCGCTGTTTTCTATATCCACTTGTTTAGAAAGTCAGATGATCTGGATGCGATGAATCGTGATTTCTTCTTGGCCAATGTTGCTATTAGTGTGCTGGTCATGGTTGGACTCATTGTCTGGATTGTAATGGGAGGAGATGTCAATGTCCTTTACTAACGGCCCAAGTAAATTTGATAATGAAGACAAGATCAAGATGTTTGAACGTCTTGGCTCATTAGGTGCCGTCATGGCCCTGGTCATCATCATTATGATTGAAAGCGGAAAGTTTGCAGCCTACCAGAACTTGCTGGATATGGGCCTCACTGCCATGATCGTTGTGTTGGCTGTGGCTCTTGTAGGAAGCGTTTTCTTTAAATCAAAAAGAAAGTAGGGTGCAGTTCTAGCTTGCTCTGTTCGATCAGATTTCTAGGTCGGCGGAGTAGACTGTTTCAACTTTACCGTCGTCTGTCTCGAATAGGAGACTTCCATCGGGTTGCATGTCAAGAATGCGGCCCGTTTTTTTGATGGAACCAATTCCGCTGTTGCGGTTTTCGTCGGTGCAGTTGTTGTTGACGACAATGGTTCCGCGGGCGCCGATGAACTGGTCCATCTTGCGCCAAGCTTCGATCCACGGAGTTATCCCGAAGGCTCGGAACTGACCTACGGCTCTTTCGAGGTTCCCGATTAAGGCCTGAAGCAGCTTTTCGCGGTTGATGTTTCTGCCGCCAGCAATTTCCTTAAGGGTGGTAACTGCACGATTTAAGAATGCATAGTGGGCGGAATCGCTATTGACATTGATTCCGACCCCGAGGTTCATTGCGGGCTTTGGCGGTTGACGCACTCCATTTTCTGAGGAACCTGGGATGAATACGATTTCTGCCAGGATGCCGCAGAACTTGCTCCTGCCGCAGAGGATATCGTTGGGCCACTTTACGGTGACGCGGCCGAGATCCTTTGATGTGAGGGCGGAATCCTGCAGGTCGCGGAAAATTTCTGCGAAGGTGAGCGCTGCCACTTGAGTGATCTGCGCCGCACTGGCCAATGGAATTCCATCAAGCGGAATCAGGATGTTGAAGTAAAGATTCGCGTTTGCTGGTGATTCCCAGGTGCGTTCGTGACGGCCCCGACCGGCTGTTTGCTGGTTTGCTACAATGAGGGAACCTGGCATGAGTTCGCCAGAGGCTGCTTTTTGCTTCATGAGAGTGTGGGTGCTCTCTACGGATTCAAGACAAATTGCAGGGAGTCCGGCAAATCCGGATAGGCTCCAGCGAGAAAAGATTTTTTCTTCAGAAAACATTTTACTGAGCCTTGGGCTCGCTGTTGTCGGAATTCCTTGCACTAGCTTCTGCCGGAAGAAGATCGTCCTTCTTTTCGTCTTCGATCATCTTGAGGGCCTCTTCGGGGAAGATGGCAAAGTATTCCCGCTTCTTGTCTTCAAAGAGCTGCAGCATGCGTTCCTGTTCGAATTGCTCGCGGTCGATGTTCTGCATAAAGAATTCATCGCGGGCAAAATCGCGGGTGGTCATCATCTTCTTCATTTCGTCGGAAATGTCATCCATACGATCCCACAGGATGTAGTAGGAGCCGATCATTTCGTCGGCGAAGATGTCCACGTTTAAGGTAACGGAGTTGTTCTTGGTGGAATCTACAAGTTCCACTTTTGCGTTTCGCTTTTCGGGGCGGAACACGTCTACATCGTTTACAGGCTTAGAAATGTCCTGGGCCCAGATGGGCGCGGACAGAGCGACTGCAAATAATGCGATTCTGGAAACTTGGAAAGCCATAGGCATAATATACTTACAAAAGCCGTTAAAGAAAAATGGCCTGCATAAGATTGTGCGTAAAATTGCGAGCTGTCTTACAATGCCAGAGGCATCCAGGGCTTGACCACATCGATGGATGTTAGTTTGTTCTGACGTACGCGACGGATGGCTGCTGCGGCAATCATGGCGCCATTGTCGGTACTGAGGCTGCGGTCAGGGACGCAGAACTTGATGCCGTGCTTGCCGCAATAATCCTGCAGACGTGTACGGAGCCATGCGTTGGCGCTTACGCCTCCACCCATGACAAGCGTTTTCATCTTTGTCATCTTGAGGGCGTTAATGGTCTTTGTAACCAGACTGTCTACGATGGCGTCTTCCAGAGAGGCGCAAATATCCCCCAGATTCTGCTGGATATATTCGGGATCGTGTGTTTCTGTATAGCGGAGAACCGCTGTTTTTAGCCCGCTAAAAGAAAACTCGCAGTTGTCGTGGGAGCGTAAGGCGCGAGGAAATTCCACGAACTTGCGGTTGCCATTGGCACCCAGACGGCTAATGGTGGCGCCTGCGGGATATTTAAGCCCCAGCAGTTTGCCGCACTTGTCAAAAGCTTCGCCGGCGGCGTCATCGCGAGTGCGACCGATGCTGGTGTACTTAAACCCGGGCTCTTCAAGAACGAGTTCTGTATGACCCCCAGAAACGGTCAGCGTCAGAAAGGGAGGCTCGATTTCGGGATGGCTCAGCCAGGCTGCGGCCAGATGCCCCTCAAGATGGTTCATGCCGTAGGCAGGAATCTGCAAGTCGCGTGCCAGGCCCTTTGCAAAGCTTGCTCCAACAAGGAGCGGCCCCATTAGGCCGGGTCCTGTCGTGTAGGCGATGGCGTCGATGTCGGTCATCTTGATGCCTGCTTCCTTGACGGCGGCTTCGGCTACGGGGACAATTTTTTGCAGGTGGGCGCGAGCTGCAATTTCGGGAACCACACCGCCATAAAGGGCGTGCTCATCTATCTGGCTGTACAGCGGGTTCGAAAGAACTTTCAGCGGATCATCTTGCAGGATGGCGCAGGCAGTTTCGTCGCAGCTAGATTCAATTCCAAGCCAAATCATTTTACAGCCTCCTGGACTGCTTCTTCGGTATTTTCGGCGGCGGCAGGCTTTGCCTCAATCTTGTTCAGACGTACTTTTTCGGGCTTGACCTGGAAGGCCTTGATGGACATGTCGCGGTTGACGCTAGCCGGAAGGGTTAGCTTTACTGTGGGGGCGAGGCTGTCGGCATCTTCGATTGCAAAACGGTTGAATTCAAGAACCAGCTCGATGTCCTTGGCGTCGATGGAGTCCAGCACCTGTTCGCCACCCGTGATTTCGACGGACACGGTTTCGGGATCCAGGGAGTAAGTTTTTCGGTCAAAGAATCCGATTAGGTTTACAGGAACATTCTTGAAGGTCTTGTTGTTCATCTTCTGGATGTTTACAGCAATTTTTACAGTTGAATCGCTGGGACTTACGAATGCCGGCAAAGAACTGAAGTTCAGCGGGACAACAAATTCGCCGCTGCTACGCAGGGTGTCAAAGTTGATGGAATCTGTAGGAATGTCGATGATTCGGGTAAGTGCGTTGCGGGCTCCAGAGACCTTAAGTTCTTCGGGAAGAATTTTGGGCTCATCGGCAAGGAGGTAGCCTTGGGCAGCGTTAAAGTTTACGTTGGACTTGATAGGAACATTGCGGACTATGCGGGTGTCTATTTCAAGATCTACGAAAATCAGCTGGTTGTCGGGTTCCACAAAGCTTACGTCCGGAAAGCCCGGAGCGACAAAGTTCTTGGCATCCAGATGAATGCGGGTTCCGCCCAATTCCACGTTCTGCAGGTCCACTACCATGGCGACCACATTCTGATTGTCCTTCTGCATTTGATGGCGCAGACGAATCAGGTCCCAGGACTTGCCTTCAACAGTGATTTGCAAGGTGTGGGGCGGTTTCGAGGCGATTGCCATATTCTCGTGAAGTTTCACGAAGTTCAGGGGAACTTCCATGGAAAGCTGGAAGTCCTTTTGAGAGATGACTAGAAACCAGAGGGCTATGCCAAAGACTAGTGCAGATATCTTTATAATGATGTTTCCCATTGTCGCCCCGTTAAGAACTCCCCAAAATTTAGTATTATTCATCCCGTGCTTGGACAACTTGGCTACTTAATATCGGAATCTTTCAGAGGAATGAGGCAACACCGAACGGTGATCCTTCCTTCTCTCGTGACGATTTTTCTTTGTTCACTTTTGCTTTCGGCTTCCCTTACCGCTTTGGGTGGGGTGTTGAGGGTTATGTCTGCAGAACGAAACCTTTATGCGGTTGAAGCTTTCTTGCCCGAAACTCTGCCGGCAGATTCAATAAATTCGATACGGACACACCTGCTGCATACCAAGCATATTGATTCAGTTTCGTTCATTAGTGCAGATTCCGCCTTGGCGGATTTCCGTAACCATTTTTCTGGCGAAATGCTCGACCTTGTAGAAGGGAATCCTATCCCACCGTTTTTCCGTGTGACTTTGGATGAAAACAGCCGCAATCCCGTAGATCTTGCAGAATTGCGGAATACTCTTGCTCGCGAAGAGTATTTTGAAGAGGTGCAGGCTCCGGTGGAATGGGTTGAAACCATTGCTGCCTGGAAGTTCAAGATGATTTTCTGGCCAATCAGCATTAGCGTGCTTTTGCTTGTGACTCTTTCTCTGATTATCTGTAATTCGGTCCGGCTTTCTCTTTTCTCCCGTCAACTCCTGGTTGAAAATATGAAGTATGCTGGAGGCAGTCATTTCTTTATTGAATTCCCCTTTGTGTTGCAGGGGGTAATTCAGGGACTGGTGGGAAGTGGCCTTGCGGTTATCCTGTTGATGAGTGTAATCAAGTCCGTGGCCGATGCCATTCCTATGATTGCAGCCAATATCGATGGACTGGGGATGGGACTTGCAAGTGTTGTTCTGCTAGTCACTTTGCTGTCGGGTTATTTTAGCTTTAGGACCGTTCGAAGTTTCCTGATGATCAAACGTCACGAACAGGAATAGTTTGTAACGTAGGGTTTAGGCGTTCATGCGTTTTTTGATTGTATTGTTGTGCTTCCTGGTGAGTGTGGGCTTTGCCGCGCCCAAGGGAAAGGCTGAATCTGCGAAGCCTGCAACAACGAAATCAGCGCCTGCAAAATCTTCCAACTCAAAGTCTGTATCGTCCAAGGCTACCAAGAAGACCGATGCCCAAATTAACGAACAGAAAAACGCACTAAAGAAACTGGAATCGGATTTGGCCAAGAAGAGGCAGGAACTGGCCTTGCTGGAAACCGAAGAAAAGGGCGTGCTGAATACCATCTCCTTGCTGGACCAGAACCTGAACCAGACTCGAACCTATATTCATGAACTTTCAAAAAGCGAGACCATGCTGGAAAGGGCAATCGTTCAGCTATCTGCTGACATTGATTCTCTGGACCGTAAAATTGCGGATCGCAAGGAAGTCATGAAGAAGAGGATCAGGACTTTGTATGTCAATGGAAGAACAAGTGAAGCCAAGGTGCTGTACAGCCTCTTGACCCGTGAAGGCAATCCTGATAGGCAGGTTTACTGGGTGCACCATATCTTGAATCAGGATCAGCAGGAAGTGGAAACTTTGCAGCAGCTTGTTTATGAACGTGATGAAAAAAAACAGATGGAATCTGCTCATCTTGAAGACTTGAAGAAACTTCGCAACAAGAAGTCTGCCGAAGAGAAGGGACTGGTAAGTCAAATGTCTGGTCAAGAAAAAATGCTGAAATCCCTAAAGCAGGACCAGAATATGCAGCGTCGTGCACTTCAGGAATTTGAGCAGAACCAGAAGACCATGCTTGCCCTTATCAAGACTTTGGAAGAACGCCGAAAGAAGGAAATCGAGGCTGCCAAGAAGGCTGAAGCAGAACGCATTGCCAGGGAAAAGGCTGCCAAGGCCAAGGGGAAGAAACCCGCAAAGGCCGATACAAAGAAGGTCTCCAAACCGAAGATTACCGTGGCAGAGTCTGTTAAGGGCCCCAAGTGTACTCCTCTTAAGGGCCAGGTCATTAGCAGTTATGGCCTGCAGGAACATCCGGTACTCCACATTATGACTCGTAACCTGGGGGTCGAAATTCGCGGAAAGCGTGGCGAAATGGTAAAGGCCGCTTCTGCCGGAACAGTTGTGATGGTTTCTGAAATTGATGGACGCGGACCGTCTGTCATTATTGAGCATGAGGGTGGAACCTACTCTGTATACGGTCATTTGAAGACAATTCGTGTGCAAGAGGGTAAGGAAGTCCGAAATTGCGAAGAAATTGGAGAGGTGGGCGACGTTGCCTCCTTAAATGGAATTAAATTGTATTTTCAAGTTAGTGAAGGGACACAGACCGTTGATCCCCTCCAGTGGTTAAAGCAATAGATGATAGAATACATTCTACATGGCCCAGCTTCCCAGGAGCGCGCCCGAATTCGCCTGATGTCGGCTCTCCGCGAGAACCGCTTCCCGCAGTCTATTTTGATTGACGGGCCGGCCGGCATTGGTAAGAAGGCTTTGGCCATGAAGCTTGCCCAGGCTTTGCAATGCTCCGATCCCAATGAACGCCCCTGTGGTCATTGCTTTGGTTGCCGCATGGCAATGGATAGTGGTGCAACCGATAGCTGGGTGATTCCTCTGGATACCAAGGAAGCTCACTCCAAGAGTGGAGCCGATGTGGCTGCTGGTAGTACAGCAAAGACCATTGAAGATATTAAGAAAGGTTATATTGAAGAAATACAGAAGAACCCCTACCGGGTTGACCTTTTCGGTACGGCGTCCTTTATTTCTGTAGACCTGATTCGAGGCATGACCGGCGGTTTTGCCATGAAGGGCGATCGTGTGCGTGTGGTGATCATTGCAGAGGCGGACCGCATGAACGAGGCCGCCAGCAATGCCTTCCTTAAGACTTTGGAAGACGTTCCTCCCGATACCTATTTTATTCTGACCACGTCCTCTCGTGAGAAGATGTTGCAGACAATCCGCTCCCGTTGCCTGGCCCTGCATTTGCTGCCCCTGACCAACGACGAAGTCCGCAGCGAGTGTACGCGAGTCATGTCTGGCGAGTCTTCGGACGAAGACGAGGCCCCCGAGTTTGAACTTTCTGACGACGATGTTGGTCTTGCAGTAGGCTCTCCGGGTAAGGCTCTCTATTATGCCAAGTACAGCGGGACCTGGTGCAAGCTCGCGGTGGAATTCCTTCGTAAGTCATTGCTCCAGGATTACACGGGCCTGTTCATGGCATTGAAGGATGCAGAACTGGATGAAGCTTACGAGGCCAATCGATTCCTTGAGGTTCTTTCATTCTTGATTGCGGATTTGATTCGCCTGGAGGCTGGCGCCCCCTTGCGTTTACCC
Organism: Fibrobacter sp.; assembly: GCA_024398955.1. Classification (GTDB taxonomy): domain Bacteria; phylum Fibrobacterota; class Fibrobacteria; order Fibrobacterales; family Fibrobacteraceae; genus Fibrobacter. Next base: position 13,722 of record JAKSIG010000006.1, read on the forward strand.
GAGACCACGATTAATGTTGGGATCGAAAACTTCCCGCGTATAAATGCCACCGCACTAGAACTGGCGCTGGTGGCTGTGCAAGAATCCATGTCCCGCATTGAGTCCCGTCGAGTGACTGCGAGCATGAGCCTGCAGAACCTGTCCCTCAAACTATTCGAGGGATACAAATGAGTTTTGGCGTAACAGAAGAACGCCTGGCGACGTCCATTACGCACTGCCTCAGGATTCCTCATGTGGTGTCCCGCTTTCTGGTGTCCCGTGGGATAACATCTGCTGCGGATGCCCGCCACCTACTCTGCGGAAGCAAGGATGATGTGCTGGATCCCTTTGGAATCATGGGGATGGAGGCCGCCGTCAACTGGCTTCTGGATGTGCGCTCTAAGGGCGGCAAGATTTTTGTCTTTGGTGACTATGACCTGGATGGCATGACCGCTGTAACCTTGATGACTCGCGCCCTTGCAGAAATTGGGGTGGAGTCTGACTGGCGATTGCCGAATCGTTTTGGCGATGGCTACGGCCTGTCTATGTCTGCGGTAGACGAAATGTATGAAGCAGGAGCCCGCTATGTGGTGACTGTCGATACGGGTATTACCGCCAATGCGGAAATAGCCCATGCCAAGGACCTGGGCATGGCGGTCATGGTTATTGACCACCATCAGCCTTCTGGCGATGGGCTGCCTTGTTGCGATGTTTTGCTGGACCCTCACCAGGATGGCGATTCTTACCGGAATCCGGAACTGTGCGGTGTAGGCGTTTCCTATAAGTTTATTTGTGCCTTGTATTCTCGCCTGGGCATGCCCGTGCCCGAAAAATTCCTGGACCTTGTGGCCCTTGGAACGTTGGCTGACTTGGTCCAGATGACGCCCGAGAACCGCTGCTTTACCAAGGCTGGTTTAAAGAATCTTGAAAACAGTAGCTGGCCTGGCCTGCAGGAAATGTATGGCAACTTGATGAAGCCCCACAGTTCTGTAGGTGGCATCGATGTGATGTACAAGTTTGCTCCCATCCTGAATGCACCTGGCCGTATGGAACGACCTGATCCTGCACTTAAGCTTTTGCTTTCTCCTAATAAGGCCGGGGCAAATGCCCTGCTGGCAGAGCTTCGCGACTGGAACGCCCGTCGTAAGCAGAAGGAAGCTGAAATCACCGACATGGCCATGGAACAGGTCAAGGCTGTCTATGGCGATAGCATTCCCAAAGTGATTGTTGTGGCCGGAGAAAAGTGGCATGTAGGTGTCATAGGAATCGTCGCTGCCAAGCTTGCACAGGAATTCCATAGGCCCTCGGCGGTTATGTCTATATGCGATGGCATGGCTCATGCCAGTGCCCGTGCCGTTCCTGGCTTTAACTGGCATAAGGCTCTCTTTGAATCTAGGGATTTGTTTGACCGCTGGGGTGGTCATGCGAATGCGGCTGGTTTCTCTCTTGCTGCCGACAAGGTCGATGAACTTCGAGCTCGGCTGGACCGCTCTGCCGAAAGCCAGAACTATACAGGCGAAGAGGAACTGCAGGACGAAGCTTATCCTTACGACATAGAAGTTTCTCTTCATGAACTCGAAGTGGAAGCCGGGCAGTACATGCCTACCAATGGAATCCCCTTTGGGCAGAACCAGATGCTTCGCCCGATGGTAACGGTACTGGATTTCTTCGACATGATGGAACCCTTTGGAGGAAACTTTCCGTACCCCACGTTCCGAGCTGACAACGTACGCATCCATAGAATGCGCGAACTGAAGGGCGGCCATCTGCAGATGGACATTTCTCAGGCAGGAAGTCGAGTGTTCCCGGCTATAGCCTTCGGTCTTCGAAAGAGCAAGAATTTATTGAACCATAACGACCTGGTGTCTGTGGTGTTTGAACCCACATGGAACTATTTTAATGGTCGCAAGACTTTACAGCTTTGCATTAAGGCTATCGAGTAAATTCGTTTCGCGGATCCTGTTGTGAAAAATCTTCCCTTGATTTTTTTGACATTGTTCTTCGCTATTATGATAGTGGGGGTGTTGCGATTGCAGCAGCCGTCTGCGGTTGTGACGATTGTGCCTGAACAGGAACCTGTGAACCAGAAAGCTTTTACGGGTCGTATGGTCATGCCTTCTGCAAATGACATCTATGTGCTGGAAAATTCTGCCAACCGCGACATCTACCAGATTGAAAAGTATTTGCAAGGTCGAGCCGCCGGACTTCACTGGCTTGCAGCTGACTATTTTAAGAATGTAAAGAAGTCTAGCCGGAAGTCCTCAAAAAAGAATAGCTCGAATCCCGCCATTGCCGAAGGCGATGTCATGATGGGGATCAAGCTGACTCTGGATTCCCTAGGAAGATTTTATCCAGAAATTATGTTTAGCAATGTGAACGATGAAGACTTGAAGGCCTTGGTCATAGAGCATATTCAAAACTTCTGGCTGTATCGACGCAGTGCTGGTGGTACGTTTGAAATGTGGGCCCCATTCGTTTGGAAAAGCGTCTGGAACCCTAAAGATCCTCAATAACAATCTGAAGTTTTTCGCCAACAAAAAAGGCTAAGCAAAATTGCTTAGCCCGTTTCATTAGAGAAATCCTTGACTACTTTGCCTTAAGGATAGAAAGCAGCTGGTCTGCCTTCTTTTCGATCAGGATGAATGCCTCGAACATGCGGGCTTCACGCCACTTGATCAGGTACTTGGCGCGCCATTCGTCAGCCACTTCTTCGGTGTCTTCGTGGTTACCTTCCTTTTCCTTTTCGTTCAGGTACCATTCTTCCTTCTTGATTTCCTTGATCATGTCGCCCAGTTCGGCTGCAGGCTGCAGGGAACCCTTGCAAAGGAGAAGGGCGCGAAGGTTATCCAGGAGAATTTCGTCGGTAGGTTCGTCGGCGTCGTCGCGGGCACAGTCCCAGATTTCGCCACGGTGACGTTCGGTCCAGCCAATGAGGTGCTTTTCGGTCTTCTGAAGTTCGCCCTTGGCAAGCTTCTCTTCGACGGCTTCGCGCGGATAGTAAATGCTATTCGGATAGAAATCGATCATGTTGACCCCGCTGGTCTTAAAAGGTTAGCTCATTAATGCCCGGGGCGGGACTTGAACCCGCACGAGGTTGCCCCCAAGGGATTTTAAGTCCCCAGTGTCTACCATTCCACCACCTGGGCTGGTGTGAGCGTGGCACAAATATATAAAAATGAAGAAACGACAATGCAATTTTTTTAGGGGTTGTGGCAAAAATTTGTCTAAACCTGGTTGACTGACGTTTGCTACATTACGTTTTATGAAGAATAATGTTTTTGGTCTGCTATTTGTTCTACTGTTTTCCCTGTTTGGGGTAACTTCTTCCTTTGCCTATGATGGCGACATGGATGAGTATCACGCCTTTAAGGAGGATTTGGCCTTAGCGCGGGATAGCTACGTCACCTGCGTAAATATGGTTGCCGATGAAACTCCCGAAAAGATTGGCGGTGGCTGGAATGCCATTGAATTCGAGGCTCCGGAAACGGCCTTTGTTAAGTTGGAGGAAATTCCGGGAGGGTTCAAAATTTCAGGCTCCCACGGTGCGTATAAGCTGGATGCGGAAGTCCGTTTCAGGTTAAAGGAAGGGGACGTCGTATTTGAGGTAAAACACAAGAAGGGGAGCAACGCCCCTGGCAAGGAAATTGCCGGCGAAGTATTTAGATAGTAGGTATGCTTTGCTAGGGGTGAATCATCCCAAGCAAAAATGGACTCCCGAAGGAGTCCATTTTTAATTATTTGTTTGATGCGAATAATTGATGTTCACTACTTCACGATGAGCATCGAATCATCCCAGGCCTCGTGCTTTTCGAAGCCCATGAGGTTAGCAGTGGTTGCTGCCAGGTTGGACAGACCCCAGTTGCCTTCCTTGAGACCAAGCTTGCCGCCGGTAACGTTATCGTACAGGATGCAGGGAACCTTGTTCAAGGTGTGGCTGGTCTTAGCCTTGAAGGAACCATCCTTGTTCACCTTCGGCATGCCGGTCTTCTTGTCGATTTCGTACATTTCGTCGGCGTTACCGTGGTCAGCGGTAATGAGAGCAACACCGCCGGCTGCGTCGATCACCGGGAGGAGACGGGCGAGGCCGATGTCCACAGCTTCGATAGCCATGGTAGCTGCACGGAAGGAACCAGTGTGGCCCACCATGTCGCCGTTGGGGTAGTTGCAGCGGAGCGTCTGGTACTTGCCGCTCTTGATTGCTTCGATCATGGCGTCGGTAACTTCTGCAGCCTTCATCCAGGGGCGCTGTTCGAACGGAACAACGTCGGATTCGATTTCCAGGTAGGTTTCGCCGTCGAACTTGCTGGAACGGTTACCATTCCAGAAGTAAGTCACGTGGCCGTACTTCTGAGTTTCGGAGCAAGCGAACTGCTTAACGCCAGTTTCTGCGAACCATTCGCCAGAGGTTTCCTTGATTGCCGGAGGAGGAACCAGGAAGCGGTTGGGGAGCTTCAGGTCGCCATCGTACTGGAGCATGCCGGCGTAGCAAACCTTGGGGAAGCGGACGCGGTCAAATTCATTGAAGGATTCTTCTTCGAAGGCGCGGGTGATTTCGATAGCGCGGTCGCCACGGAAGTTGAAGAACACCACGGAGTCGCCGTCGTTGATGGTGCCAACAGGCTGGCCGTTAGCAGCAATTACGAACGGAGGAAGATCCTGGTCGATTGCCTTGGTTTCGCCGCGGAGGGTTTCGATAGCTTGCTTTGCAGATTCGAACATACGGCCTTCGCCGAGAACGTGGGTCTTCCAACCAAGTTCAACCATCTTCCAGTTAGCATTGTAACGGTCCATGGTGATCTGCATACGGCCACCGCCAGAAGCGATGCAAACGTCGAATTCAGAAGAACGGAGTTCAGAGAGGAACTGTTCGAAGGGTTCAACGTAGTCGAGAGCGGAAGTTTCAGGAACGTCACGACCATCCAGGAGGATGTGGATACGAACCTTCTTCACGGATTCCTTCTTGGCCTGGGCCACCATGGCCTTCAGGTGAGAAATGTTGGAGTGAACGTTACCGTCGGAGAAGAGGCCGATGAAGTGAAGAACGGAGTTCTTTTCACGAACGTTGGCGGAGATTTCCTTCCATGCGTCGCGGCCGAAGATGTCGCCAGAAACGATAGCGTCCTGAACGAGGGCTGCACCCTGGTTGTAAACCTGGCCAGCACCGATAGCGTTATGACCGACTTCGGAGTTACCCATGTCTTCGTTGGTGGGCATACCCACGGCGCGGCCGTGAGCGTTCAGAAGAACGTTGGGGTACTTGGCGAACAAGGCGTCCAGAGTGGGCTTACGAGCAGCGGCAATAGCGTTGCCCTGTTCGTTGGGGTTGAAACCGTAACCGTCCATCACGATAGTGACAACGGGACCCTTGATACCAGGGAAGTTGGAAAGCTTCTTAAGCATAGTTTACTCCAGTTATGCCCGGACCTTCCGGGCGCGTTAAATTACGGGTGTAAAGATAGAAAAAAAGGCGAATGCAAAAAAGGCCTCCCGCCTGAGCGAGAAGCCTTTTAAAAGGTTTAACCTACGAAAGATTACTGATGATATACCTTGATAGTAAAGGTAAAGTCCTTGTTGTTACCTTCGGCGTAGGAATCTTCTTCAGCAAAGCCGAATGCGTAGAAGGCGCCAGCTGCATTCTGTGCAACGTAAATCTTGTCGGCACTTTCGATCATATTGCTTGCGCCGTCAAGATTGATGCCTCTGTACTTGAAGTCGCTCTTGTAGGCGGCGGCCTTGCCGTTGTTGACTTCGGGCCAGTAACCAACAGAGTAGGAGTCTTCGACGAGGGTGCCGAACTTCATGCCGTTTGCGCTCTTGAAGTTAATGTCGCCGTCGCCGCTCTTGGAGAAGACGACGTCTGCGGTTGCTGCATCAGCTGCAGTGCAGGTTGCCAGGTTCAGGCCCGGAGCAAGGTTGGTGGACAGTTCAACGGTGCAAGTAGCCAGCGGAGATTCTTCTACGACAGGTTCAGAAGAGGAAGATTCCGGTTCTGTAGACTTGCAGTAGTAACCCGGGTCGCGGTTGAAGGTGATGTACTGGTTGGATTCCTTGTTCTTGCCGTCGGTATCGGTAACGATAGCCTTGACGATGAGGGTGTAGTCGCCACATTCGGTAAGAGCCGGGTTGGCGAGATTGACGGTAACGCCCATGCCCATGGCGCTCAGGTCAACCAGCTTGCCGCCAACAGCAGGGTTGGCTACGCTGACGATGCCTTCGATCGGAGTGTAGGAACCGCCTGGAATGACAGCGCCCTTGGCGACTTCAAACTGCATTGCAGAGAAGTTCATGTCGGCTGCCATGTTAGTAGTATCAGCATCGAGCTTTACTTCGAAAGTACCCTGGAAGCGAACTTCATCGCCGCGGGAGTTTGATCCAAGGTTGTTAGTCTTGATGGAAATATCCTGAGTGCTGGAAGCGCTGATAATCGGGGTTTCGGGAACGTCGGGACCGGAACCGCTGCTGCTGTCGTCGCCGCAGGCAACGAGGCCGAATGCGCCCATGGTCATCACGGAGCCCATCAGAAGGGTCTTTGCAAACTTGAAATTCATATAGGTTTCCTCTCTAAAAAGTTTTTTGCCCATTGAAAATACACAAAAATACCCCAAAGCGGACTACTAAAACCGACAAATAGGTGTAAAAATCTAAAAAATGTGAGAAAAACGGGTTGAAATAGCAGTTTTTAAAAAAAATGGAGGGGATTTGAGGCGAAAATAGGCTTATTTCCCCATGTCCCTGATGAGGTCGCGGAGTCGTGCAGCCTCTTCGAAATCCAGCTTGGCTGCTGCGGCCTTCATCTGGGCCTCCAGTTCCTCGATGGAAAGCTTTGCGGACTTGGCAGAACTCTTTCGGCCAGGAGTCTTCTTGGGCTTGCCCAGGGGGGCGCCCTTGAACAGGGGGACATCCCCGTTGTCGTCATTTGCGTCGCCGAAGCCGTAGTCTGCGTCGTAATCCGGGTCTTCCAAAGCTTGGGGAGTCTTGTCGCCGCGCCACAGTTCCAGCAGCGGATCGTTGATGACCAGGTCCCCTTCCAGCTTGCGGCTGACGGACTTTGGCGTAATGCCATGTTCCTTGTTGAATTCCTCCTGCAGTGTGCGGCGGCGGATGGTTTCGTCTACTGCCTTTTGCAGGCTGTCGGTCATGTTGTCGGCGAACAGCAATACGGTGCCGTTCACATTTCTGGACGCGCGGCCCATGGTTTGGATAAGGCTGCGGTAGTTGCGGAGGAAGCCTTCCTTGTCGGCGTCCAAAATAGCCACCATGCTGACTTCCGGCAAGTCCAAGCCTTCGCGCAAGAGGTTGATGCCCACCAGCACGTCGAACTCGCCGGTGCGCAGTCCTTTAATGAGGTCGTGACGTTCCAAGGTCTTAATGTCACTGTGTAAATACTTGGCCTTGATACCCGCTTCCACAAAATAGTCCGTAAGGTCCTGGGCCATCTTCTTGGTAAGGGTGGTGACCAGCACGCGGTCGCCGTTCTTGACCGTTTCCTCGATGCGGTAAAGCAGCACATCCATTTGCCCCTGGATGGGGAACATCTCGATCTTCGGGTCCAGAAGGCCGGTGGGGCGGTTGATCTGTTCTGCTACCACACCGCCGGTCTTTTCAAGTTCGTATTCGCCCGGCGTTGCGCTGACGAACAGCACCTGCTTGGGATACATGAACTCGAATTCCTTGAAGTTCATGGGGCGGTTGTCCAAGGCGCAAGGCAGACGGAAACCGTAATTTACCAGCGTCGTCTTTCGGCTCTTGTCCCCTTCGGCCATGCCGCCTACCTGGGGAATGCTTACGTGGGATTCGTCCACCATCAGGAGCCAGTCGTCACCGAAGTAGTCGATGAGGGTAAAGGGTCGGGTACCGGGGCCGCGGTTTTCGATAATGGCGGAATAGTTCTCGATGCCGCTGCACATACCGGTTTCGCGGATCATTTCCATGTCGTAGCGAGTACGGCTTGAAAGTCTGGCGGATTCCAGGACCTTGCCTTCCTTGTCCAGTTCCGCAAGGCGGTCCGTCAATTGCAACTGCATACGCTGCAGGATCCCGGCTCGGCCTTCTTCCTTGGTCACGAAGTGCTTGGCGGGAGCGATGGTCATTTCTTCCAGCTCCTGGATGACTTCGCCGGTAATGATGTTGAAGCGCACCAGACGATCCACCTCGTCGCCGAACAGCTCGATGCGCATGCCGTCTTCGTCGTAGCTGGGGTGGATTTCGATGACGTCGCCGTGGCAGCGGAAGGTTCCGCGTTCCAGGCTGAAGTCGTTACGGGTGTACTGGATGCGGACCAGTTCGTGAAGCAGGTCGTCGCGATCCTTGATGTCGCCCTTCTTGATTCGAACCATCAGGTCGAAATATTCGGCGGGGCTGCCCAAGCCGTAAATGCAGCTGACGGATGCGATGATAATGACGTCGCGACGGGTCAGCAGGTTAGCCGTTGCACGCAGACGCAGCTTGTCGATTTCGTCGTTGATGCTGGCGTCTTTTTCGATAAAGGTATCGGTGTGGGGAATGTAGGCTTCGGGCTGGAAATAGTCGTAATAGCTGACAAAATATTCCACCGCATTCTTGGGGAAGAAAGCCTTGAATTCCTGGTAGAGCTGGGCGGCCAAGGTCTTGTTGTGGGTGAGGATGAGGGTAGGCTTACCCACGTTCTTGATGACGTTTGCCATGGTGAACGTCTTGCCGGAACCGGTTACGCCAAGGAGCGTCTGGAACTGGTCCCCTTGCTTGAAGCCCTCGGTAATCTGCTCGATGGCCTTGGGCTGGTCGCCGGCGGCGCCATACTGGCTTACCAGTTCGAAGTTGGCGCGGGTTGGCGCCTGGAACTGACGCAATCTTCCCGGAAGGCTCTGCTCGGGGGAGAGAACCTTTGCTATCGGTTTTGCATACGGATCCGGGGTAATTGTCTTGCGCGCTCTAGCCATACCACAAAGATACAATTTGTGCAGTAGTTGGTCAAGGCTTTAGTATATCAAGGTGTTTTGTTAGGGTAGATTTTTTTTCTATATATAACTTAAAATTTATTTTAGGAGTTTTGATGCGATTTTTGAATTCTTTGTTGATGGTGTTTTGCTTTTTGTTCTTAATATCCTGTGGAGGAGAAAGCGAAAATACAAAAAAAATTAAGACTGGTCCGAAACCTATTGAACATTTTGAAGGATCTTTTACCGATTTAAGGGATAATCAAACTTATCGGACTGTTAAAATAGAATCGCAAACCTGGTTTGCTCAGAACCTTAATTTCAAAATGGCAAATAGTTTTTGTTATAAAAATAAAAAAGAGTTTTGTGATGAATATGGTCGTCTTTATACTTGGAATTCAGCTATAAATTCTGCTTGCCCGTCTGGTTGGCGTTTACCTAGTAAAAATGATTATGAAGTTCTGTTTAGTGCCATTGATCATTATGTCAATGCCGGGAAAGGTCCCCTTGAACTTCAAATAGGAGTGGGAAAAATTCTAAAGAGTAAAGAAGGTTGGCTTGACAAAAACATCAAAGCTTCTGATGACTATGGCTTTACAATTCTCCCTGCAGGAGATATGCATGATGGGGGGCATTTTATGAATGTAAAGGAACATTCGCGTTTTTGGACTATTACTGAAATTGACGAAAAATTGGCGTACAGCATCTCCTTTGTATATAGCAATCAAGAAGCTGAATTTGCATATGCAGGAAAAAATGATGGTTTCTCTATTCGTTGCATAAAAAATTGAATGGAATCGTACTCTTGGTAATAAAATATTTTGCTAGACACTCAAACTTTTCTCTGGGGCATTTTTTAGTTAACCTACTTCACCAGGGCTGACGTTTCGTTACCGATTTTTAGATATTGAGTTTTTTGAAGATTACTTTATGACAAATTAAGATCAGCTATTTAATGCTCAGGCTTTCTTTGACAGAAATTTTTTCCTTGCCGATAAGCTTGTACAGCTTGTTTCGGAAAAGAGGAATGGCGGCGATAACGCCTGCGACGATTACTAAAACACTTAGGTAGGCGATGCCCGGTTTATCCAGTTCCGCCTTGAACACGATTCGCAGCACCAGCAGAATCCACCAGTGAACAGCAAGAATGATAAGGGCGTTTCGTGAAATGTTTCGCAGGATTCCTTTGAAGATTGCGATGGGCGTGACGTTGGGTATTTTGGACAAGAGCTGAAAAATTCCAATGAGGCCTGCGATTCCAAAAACGGAACTTCCCACAAATCGGAAAATGTTTTTCCCTAGGGTGTTGTTCATGATGCTGAACCAGGGCATGGCTTCGTCGATGATGGCGTATAGCACGAATGCTACGATGGTGCCAATTAGCAGAGCTGCGTTCCCGACTCTGGAATTGATGTTGCCTAACTTTTTTATAGGTTCCTTGCAGAGCCAGCCCAGTGCAAAAAAGGCAAGACAGGTGCAGTCTCGTTCGATGCCCAGAGGCAAGCGAATGTGGTTTTTAAAAAGCAGCCAACCGGCGATTAAACTGCTTGCGGCAACGGCGGCAATTAATACAATGATGCAGGGGGTTCCACCCCCTGGCCCCCCGTGCGAGCGATGCGATAGTTCGTTCAACGAATTATCGCATTCCATGCAATGTTGAGGGGCGCTAAAGCGCCTCCTCAAAGGTTGTGTAATAAGTTCGGCAATTTTATGCACTCCAAAGAACATCAGGCTGATGGAATACAGCGTGAATACGAACCAAAGCGGGCCCGACCCGATGCTGGATTTTCCGGCTACGAAAATTTTTGCCAGGTTCCAGCCCATGTATTGACCGACATTCTCGATAACCGGTACAGTATTCATGATGGTCATCTTGGGGGCTTTGGGAAACCACTCAAAATTCCATACTACAGGGTCCAATGCCAAGAACAGCAGAGAAAGCCAGATGTAGGGGAGGAGCAGAACCTTGGTCTTGTGCAGGGCGTAGCTCTTGAAATCTGCAAATCGCCGGGTGCTGAAAAGTACGCCTGAAATAAAGAAGAAGGCAGACATTCGCATGGCACTGAGCGCCTCCATTCCGATGCTCACATTCTTGAAGGATTGCTCCATATGGAAAAGGCAGACCAGCAATAGGACGAACCCCTTATATTCGTCGATCCATAAAATTCTGTTGTTTGCCTGTTGCATTAGCGATGTTCTTTCGTGGTTAACTTAACTACAAATATAAAAACTGCGGCAATGACCTGTTTTCTTTGTGAGTGAAGTACACTTGAAACAGTTTTTTCTATAGTTTTATGGAAAGGAAATGTTATGCTTATTGAAGACGTGAAAAAGTCCATTGCCACTGCTGGCTTTAATGAAGGTGACAAGATGCCGTCGGTTCGTAAGATGGCTGTTCAATTGGGTCTTTCTACCGCTACGGTCCACAAGGCCTATCGTGAACTTTCTGATGAAGGCTTCATTAAGTCTTATCAAGGCAAGGGCTGCTTTTGGGGCGGTTTGCCTGTAACCATGTCGGTCTCCAGGAGTGATACCAATTTTGTGGTAGAAACTCTGTTCGCCAAGGACCTGGAGTCTGGCTACCTGAATGCCTTTGAACGGATTCCCTCCATCAAGGAACTTTCCATACGCTACAAGGTTTCTCCTTACAGCGTCAAAAAATTTTTGAATACCCAGGTTGCTCGGGGTGTGCTGCGTCAGGTGGGGGCCAAGTACTATTTTGACGAAGAACGCCCAGTCGGTTTTTTCAATTACATCATCTTCGTTCATCGATCCGATGAGAACGGACATTTTAAAATAGATGCGGAACGTGAATCCGAGGTTTTCCGTAAGATGTCACAGTATGCGGCAAATCAAAAGATTGCTGTACATTTTGTAGGTTATCACGAGGCTAGCGATACCTTGTTCTCTGCAGACGGGCACCCCTTTATACCAAGGGATGACGCCCATTGCCTGGGGGCCTTTCTTTCTACATGGCTGGTGTTCAATCCGTCGAATCTTTTTGCCCATTTTGCCAAGATTACCAGTCCTATTTCAGTTTGGTGGGAATATGCTCCGGATGAAGTTCCAAAGACAACGCAAAATCGAAAAAAGTGGGCGTTCTTCAATGTAGCCTTTGGCAAAGAAGCGGGCGTTATTGCTGCCCAACATTTGAAAACAAAGAATCTGAAAAAGGTCCACTATGTTTCGCCCTTTCACCGCAGTTTTTGGTCCAAGGCCCGCCTTGAAGGCCTAGAAAATTCAGGCATTGAAGTGCTTCCCCTGGTGAACGATTATTTGGCGAGCCCTTTTGATGTGCAGCCTGAAGCCGAAAAGGAAGGTGTCGATTCCCAGACTTTTTTGATGACGATGATGGGGAATCTTTTAGCAAACGCGACCCTGGATTCCTTTGTCTGTTCCAATGACTGGGTAGCAACCACGTTGCTCGATTACTATAAGAGCAAGGGCTTGCCTCGCCCCTATGTTTTGGGGTTTGACGATACCATTGAAAGTTATAAGTACGTGTTTGATTCTGTAGCTTTTAATGTGGAAACCATGGTGAAGGAAGCGTTGTACCATATTACCTCTCCTAGCATCTATGCGAATTTCCGCAGGCAAATGCAGACTCCTCTTGGAAAGGTTGTGGAGAAGAAATAAGACCACTTGTTAACTCATTAGTTAACCAATGGTTGTGTTTTTCGCATTTTTTCAAAAGTGTTAGTTAACGATTTCGTTAACAACTACCTGAAACTTTGTAACAGACATGTCTAAAAAGAGACTTGCTGACACAGACTCTTTTAGTAGTTGAATTTTTCATCTTCGATTGTTGTGCTGGGCCCATGGCCTGGCAATACAATTGTTTCTGCAGGTAGTGCCAGCAATTTTTGTTTGATTCCCGTAACTAGGGCGTTGTCGTCACCGCCAAAGAGATCGGAGCGTCCCCGGCTTCCGGCAAACAGGATATCTCCGGAAAATAGAAGCGGGGCGGAAACGCTCTTTCCGTTTCCGATGTCAATGGCAGTTTTTTCGCTGAAGAACGCTACGCCACCTGGGGAATGACCTGCAACATGAAGTACATGAAGTTTAATGCCCGGAACTTCAATGGAGTCGCCTTCTGCAATGTAATCGCCCAGAGCAGGGGCGGGGTCGTCAAAAGGTAATCCATACATACTGCTTTGTTCTTCCTGCAAATCCAGTAGAAATTCGTCTTCCTGGTGGGCTTCTGCCTTTACTCCGTAGGTGCGTTCTACGAAGGCGTTGCCCAACACATGATCCAAGTGCAGGTGGGTATTCAGTACGCGGCGTACCGTCAGGTGGTTGTCTGTAATGTATTTTGACAGGGCGTCCTGTTCCAGACCATTGGAAACGCTGGGGTCGATAAGGATTGCATCGCCTGCATCATTGCTCAGAACGAAGGCGTTTACGCCAAAGGGATTAAATGCGAAATGCTGTAACTTCATAAAGTCAAAAATATAAAAGTGAACTGTCTTAATGTGGAATTTAACTGCGGACGACTTGATAAATTGCAGCTTCTAGGGGTCGTAATTTCCCGAGGGACGCGTTGCCATAGCTGCTTGCCTGCAGATTGAGTTCGCAGCCGTGCGCTCCGCAGGATCCGCCTAGTTGCTTGCAGTCGTAGAGAACGTCGCTGTCAGTCAGGTTTACAAGAACGAGAATGTCGTTGGAAATTTCGCCCTGAGACGGATGAACGTCGTCATGAATTACGCAACGCTTGAAAATAAAGACGCGCGGGTCGCTTTCTAGCAGTGGTGTGAACGCTCCCGCAGTCAGGGCGGTAAAGCTGTTGCGATTTTCGATCAGCCTTTTATACCAGTTTAAGACTGAATTTTTGTCATTACCTTCGTCGGCAACATTTATGCCGCTGAAATTCTCATTTAGCGATAGCCAGGGCTTTCCGCTGGTAAAGCCTGCGTTTTTGCTGGCGTCCCACTGCATTGGGGTGCGGGAATTGTCACGGCTGAAACGATTGACGCATTCCATGGCCTGCTGGTGACTGAACCCTTCGCTCAATGCGAACTTGTACTGCGCCTTGGAATTGACTTCGTCATACTTGTCGATGGAATCCCATTCCACGTTTGTCATGCCGATTTCCTGCCCCTGGTAAATGAAGGGCGTTCCCCTGAGGGTCAGGAGCAATGTGGCGATTGCCTTTTCTGCAAGCACTCGCTTGGTGGGATCCTTGGCGATGGAGTCGTCAAAAAAGTTGCTGGCGCATCTGGGCTTGTCGTGATTCTCGAAGAAGATGGGGTACCAGCCGTTTGTTGCAGTTGCCCACTGGCTTGCGACGAGGGCCTTCTTGAAATCCGTCATGGAGAACTGTGTGGGCTTGCACCAGAGTTCCACATCGTGAATGTGTCCGAATTCAAAGAGCATGTCGAATGCTCCCTGTTTACCTACCCAGAATTTTAAATCGTCGGGCCCGACGCCGTTGGCCTCGGCGACAGTAAACACGTTCTTACCTTCGGTAACGTTCTTCTTGAATTCGTAAAGAAAGTCCAGGATGCCGTCGGTGTTTACAGTCATGGTGTGGATGCTGACCATTCCATCTTTTGCGTCGGGCTTTCCGCTCTTAAAATCTGCAGGTTTCTTGATGTAGGGAATGGCGTCAATTCTGAAGCCGCCTACGCCTTTCTCAATCCAGAAGTTGGCGATGTCGTAAAGAGCCTTTCTGACATCTGGATTTTCCCAGTTCAGGTCGGGCTGTTGCTTTGCAAAAGTGTGCAGGTAGAATTGCTTACGCTCCTCGCACCATTCCCAGGCGGAACCGCCGAAAATGCCACGCCAGTTGTTGGGTTCTACATTTTTGCCGTTGGATTCTGATTTGTCTGCGATGGAGTCCCGCCAGATGTACCAATCACTTTTGGAATTGTTGCGACTGCTTCTGGATTCCTTGAACCATTGGCATTCTTCGGAAGTGTGGTTGAATACAAGATCCATCACAATCTTGATGTTGCGCTTGCCTGCCTCGGCGATGAGACGCTCCATGTCTTCCATGGTGCCGTACAGCGGATTGATTTCGTAGAAGTTGGAGACGTCGTAGCCGTTGTCTACCATGGGGGAGGCGTACACCGGAGTCAGCCAGATGGCGCCTACGTTCAGGGACTTTAGGTAATCCAGACGACTTGTAATTCCGTTGATGTCGCCAACGCCGTCGCCGTTGGAATCCTGGAAACTGCTGGGGTAAATTTCATAGGCGATGGTTCGTTTCCACCATTCGCTGTTCTGGTTTTTCTGCATACAATAAAAATAACATTTTAAAGACAGCTTCTCGCTCCTTTTTTGCTATACTTAAAATCAAGGAGACCCTTATGCCAGATATGATTCAGAGCGTCAAGACAGACAAGTTTGAAATGCCATACGCCAAGTTTGGCGAGGGCCCAAAGACCTTGTTAATAATTCCAGGCTTGTCCCTAAAGAATGTCCTGAATTCTGCCGCCTCCGTTGAAGTCTCCTATAAGATGTTCAAGCAGGATTACACCTGCTATCTTTTTGACAGGATTAAGGATGCTCCCGAAGGTTACACCATTTCGCAGATGGCAGAAGACCTTGCGGAAACGCTCCAGATTCTTGGTATAAGGAATGCAGATGTATTTGGAACGTCTCAAGGAGGCATGGTGGCTCAGTATATGGCCATCAGCCATCCGGAACTGTTTCATAAGCTTGTACTGGCTTCGTCTTCTTCCCGCGCCGAGCCTCAGCAGGTCAAGTGTATCGGCGGCTGGTCCATCATGGCTCGCGAAGGCCGTGCCGAAGAACTGGTGGATTCCTTCATCGACAACTGCTTTACAGAAAAGTTTGTGGCACGCTGGCGTAAGGTCCTTCTCAAGATGAATTCCGGAGCCACTCCTGAAGAGCTTCACCGCTTCGCCATCATGTCTGCTGCCTGCCAGGGCGTAGATACTTACGATGACCTGGGTAAGATCAAGTGCCCCGTCTACGTCATCGGCGCAGAAAATGATACCGTGGTTACAGGCGTCGCTTCTGAAAAGATTGCGGCAAAGTTGCAGGCGGAAAACGTTCCCTGCGAATTCTTTATGTACAAAGAAATGAGCCACGCCGTTTACGACGAGGCTCCTGATTACAAACAGCGAATTCTGGACTTTTTTGGCCGCGAATAAGTTGCAGCCTTAAATCTTAGGGTTAGCCTAAGGCCACTGCAATTTTTGCTGCCAGTTCTGCATTGCTCAAACGCAACTGCTTCTGGGCTTCGACACTTTCGTTGCCCATGATGTTCTTTACGTAACGCAGTAGGTAGGGTGTGATTTCCTTGCCCTTGATGTTATCCCACTTGGCTTCGTTTACGGCCTTGTCGATGGCGCGATTCATTTCGGATGCATTCACGGCATACTCTTCGGGAATGGGATTGGTTACCAGCAGACCGCCTTCCAGTTTCAGGGCTTTTTTGGCGGCAAAGGCGCGGGCAATTACATCTACGTCGTCAACGCGGTAGTCCACATCAAAGTCGCTTTCTCTGGCCATGTAGGCGGGAAGCTTGTCGGTCTTGTAGCCGATTACGGGAATGCTCTTGGTCTCGAGATATTCCAGAGTCAGGCCCAAGTCAAGAATGGATTTTGCACCGGAACAGACGCAGACCACATTACTTACGGCAAGTTCTTCCAGGTCGGCTGAAATGTCCATGGTGGTTTCGGCTCCGCGGTGAACGCCACCGATGCCACCGCCGGCAATAACCTTGATCCCGATAAGGTTGGCAATCAGCATGGTAGCAGCAATGGTCATTACGGCATTCTGCTTTTGGGCGATAAGCATGGGAATGTCCTTGCGGGAGGCCTTGTACAGATTTCCCTGCTGCTTGGCAAATTCCTCGATTTCCTCGTCGGAAAGACCCACCTTGATGCGGCCTTCCTTAATGACGATATGTGCGGGAATGGCTCCCAGTTCGCGAACGCGACTGGCCAGATGCTTGATGGTCTTGAAATTTTCGGGATAAGGGATGCCGTCGAAGGCGCCTGCGGATTCCAGGGCAACAATGGCAATGCCTTTTTCAAGAGCTTCTTTTGCATCGGGTTCAAAATCAATGGGGGCGTTGAAATGTGTCATTATGACTCCTTTTATACGCCCCAAAGATAATTAAAATCCCATACGTCTTCCGCTTGGATCATCCTTAAGGGAGACTTCCTTCTTTAGTTCTGTCATGATGACTTGCGGATTGATTTCGCTGTCGTCATAGAATCGCAACTGCCCGTATACAGCGTTAAAGTCGCCAGGAGCAAGACTTGAGATGTTGCGGGCTTCGTCAGGACATGCAACCTTCGGAAAGAAGATGTTCCACACTTGTGGAATCGCTTCTGGCTTCAGGTAGTTGAATTTTACCTTCAGGGCGAATCGACGTCGTGATGCCTGGTCCAGGTTGTCGTTGAAGTTGGTCGCTGCAACGAAGATGCCCTTGAAGTTTTCCATGTTGGTAAGGATTTCGTTTACCTGCGAAACTTCCCAACTGCGGGACGCCCCACGTCGATCGCGAATCAGGCTGTCGGCTTCGTCTAAAAATAGAATCGCCTGCTGGTCCTCTGCCTCCTTGAACATCTGGCGGATGTTCTTTTCGGATTCGCCGACATACTTGTCCAGCAAATCGCTTGCCCTTTTGACAATTAGCGGACGGTTCAGTTCCCGTGCGATGTGTCGGGCGAATTCCGTCTTTCCTGTACCGGGTGCGCCATACAACAGAACGCAAAGAGAATCTCCGCGGTCTTCCTCTGTAAAAGTTTTCCATTTTTCGTCATAGCCATGGAGAACCTTATTCATTTTTCCCATGTCTATGTCGGTGTTCAACGCGTCTAGGGAATACTTGGGTGCATGGGAGTCTGTATCCTTATTGACATACTCCAGATCTAGTCCCAAAAGTTCAGCCTGGGCCCTGGTCATCTGCTGCACGATGTCCTTTGCGCTGATTTTACAGCCTGATTTTTTTAAGGCTTTTGCCGTTCTGATTGCCTGTGTGATTCCTCCGGCTGTTACTGGAATCTGGGCTGAAAGTTTTTTGACTGTTTCGTCGTCCAGTAGCCTGCTTGCACGTTGTGCCTTGATGATGGAATCCCACACGTCCTTGCGTTGTTCTGCTGAAAGACGCTCAAATTTCATGGAAAAATCAAAACGTCTCAGAGAGCTGTTTTCAATAAGGTCTATGTTGTTGGAAATCCAGATAATTGGCATTTCCAGTTCTTCTAGAAAGTAATTTAGCACCCCCTTTTCGCAACTGTTAAGAATGATGTCGGATTCGTCTACAAGTAGAATGGCGTTGTCCTTGCTGAACATAAAGTTTGCAAGCGCGATGGCGCACATCTTTTCGTGAATGGTATTGCTGAGAGCGTTATCCTTGTGCTCGCCGGCGGTCATCATGTTTGTAATGATCAGCTTCCTATTAAGCTTGCTAGCAAGAGCCTTAGAAAGCTCGGTCTTGCCAGAACCTTCGACTCCGTAAAGAAATATATTGAGCGGAGTTCCCTTTTTATGATGGCGGATCATTTCTAACAGGAGAGATGCATTGGGATTGTTCCCTTGAAGCTGATCGAAGGGGATGGCGGCGCCTTCGTAAACGGAGTAATAATTGTCGCAATAATTCTTGCCTGCGCAACCATCAAGATAGAGTGTGATGCTCTTTAATGGATTCAGTTCATTGTCTAGAATCATCATTCGACGGAGTGTTCCTTCTTCTCCGAGAATTTCGTCTATCTGGCTGCTTGATGCTCCATAAATTTCATTGAATAGCCAAGGGGTGTTGGTGTTTCTGCGGAATCTGTTGCTGGTCAGGTATTCTAGCAGGCCACAGAAGGCTGTCTCCTTGTACGTAAGCCATGTGAAAATAAGAAATTCCAGTTCAAGATCTTTAAGCTTGTACACCTTTTGCATGGTGCTCAATCGCTTGACATATGGATCGCTAGAAATGGAACATTGGGCTATAATCTTGGTGGCTTCCTGGATGAACCCCTTGATGAGGGTGTCCTTGACTGCCTTGTCGTAAATCTGCTCGCGGTCAAGATGCATTCGCACCTTTTCGACCAGCTGCCCGAGATTACCCGATTTTGAAGCTTCGTCAATTTCGCTGATGGCCTCTTCACGGTCATGGTAGGCTCTTGAATAGCATGGAGCCGAAGGTGCTGGCGGAGCTTTTCGGGGTCGAGGATGCGTCTTTGCGGAACCTGCACCTTCGTCAAATAGAAAATCGCTGAAGTCAACTTTTTCGCTGGAAATTTTTCTGGTCAGACTTTCAGTAAAAGAACTGATTTGCTTCTGGTCGTTTTTCTTGCTTTCTAGAACTTCAGCCTTGTTCTCTTTTTCCATGGTCAGGTTGACGGTTTCCATGATGCTTTTGGCTGATTCAAAGGGAAGTGCTTGCATCAGCTCGGAAGGTGCCGGGTAGTCTTTTTTCTTATTCAGGTAGCGGACCCAGTATTCAAGCGCCTTGATTTGCGGAAACTGCAGAATGGTCTTGTTGTTCTTGACAGGGGCTTTTAGTTCGGCAGCGATGTTCTTGAAGTAATTCTTGTTCATGGGAGTCTCTTTATTGTCCGTAGACATATCGTACCCAGCTAGGGAACTGTCTAAAAGGAAAAAGACTTTTTTTCCCATAAAATACGGCGGCTCGGTCATGTCGAAAATGTGAGACATTTTCGCCGCGACACTCGCCTTGCGTATTTTTTCATAAAATACGGCGGCTCGGTCATGTCGAAAATGTGGGACATTTTCGCCGCGACACTCGCCTTGCGTATTTTTGTATATTATTCGCAGAAAGTGAAAAATTGCTGTTTTTTGGAGAATTTATGGATATTGGAGCCTATCATTTTCAGAACCCGGAGGCTTTTTGGCTTCTTTTGCTGGTTCCGGTTCTTATAGTCTCTTATATATATCGCAATCGTCGCCGTAAGAGTACAATCAAGTTCCCCGCCTTGTCTATTGCCAAAAAGGCGGTTCCCAGCCGTCGAGTTAAGTTCCGTCATATTGTGCCGGCTTTGCGCCTGGCTGCACTCTGCTGCTTTATTGTTGCTCTTGCTCGTCCCCAGAATGCCATGGAAGTCGAATATACCTCTACCGATGGCGTTGATATCATGCTGACTCTCGATGTTTCGGGATCCATGGGTACACTTGACATGCTGACCCGTACAGAGCAGTCGAAGCTTGGGGTAATGAACGCCGAACGAATACTGAAATCTGGCGCTTACTGGAAGTACAGCCGAATGGGCTATGCACAGGAGGTAATTGCAGAGTTCATCAAGAAACGTCATAGTGACCGGATCGGTCTTTCCGCATTTGGTTCACGTGCTACTACGCAGTGTCCTTTGACTTTGGACTATGGTAGCCTGCTAGAAATCCTTGGGGCCAGCGACGAACTGGCGAAGGATTCCATTTTCTCTAGCCGTACGGCTATTGGTGATGGTCTTATGAACGCTCTTGCCCGTCTAGAAAAGTCTGAAGCGAAGTCCAAGGTGGTTGTTCTCTTGACCGACGGTAAGGATAATGCCAGCGTTATTTCCCCGGTACGAGCTGCAGAAGTGGCTCAGTCTCTGGGAGTAAAGGTTTATACCATCGGTGTTGGCAAGCGTAGCGGTACGATTCTGGCTTTTCAGCAGAATCCGTGGACCGGTGATATTAGCTGGGGAGAACGTGAGATTACCCCCGAAGAAGGTATTGACGAAAACGTACTGAATGCCGTGGCTCAAAAGACTGGCGGTCGATTCTATCGGGCCGAAAACAAGGATGAACTGGAAAGGATTTATTCTGAAATCGATGAACTGGAAAAGACAGAAATCGAAACTATTGCCTACGCCCGTTATGCCGAAAAGTTCTACCCTTGGCTGCTGATAGGTGCCCTCCTGATTCTTTTAGAATTGCTTCTTGCCAACACTCGTTTTGTTCGCATCCCGTAATGGAGTCTTGCTATGCGTTTTGCTGAACCGATGTTTTTATGGGGATTGCTGACCCTCCCGCTGTTTGCCTTGCTTTTTTTGTATGCCTACCATCGTCGTAAAAAGCTGGCGGCCCGTTTTGTCTCTCTATCGATGTTGCCGAAACTTTCGACTTCGGTTTCTCCTTGGCGCAGGCTGGCCAAAGTGTTGCTTTTGCTGTTGGCAATCGCCTTTCTGTTTGTTGCCCTTGCCCGCCCGCAGTGGGGCCGCAAGATGGAACATATTGAACGTCGAGGCCTGGATCTGGTGCTGTTGCAGGATATTTCTCTATCCATGCTGGCCGAAGACATCAAGCCTAACCGTCTAACCCGTAGCCGTCACGAAATTTCTGCCTTCCTTGAAGGACTTTCCGGAGACCGTGTTGGCCTTGTGGCCTTCTCTGGCGAAGCTCAGGTCATGGTCCCTCTTACACTGGATTATGGAACCGTCCAGATGATGCTTCGCGAATTGACTCCCGGCTGGCTTATGCCAGGTACGAATCTTGAAAATGCAATTCGAAAGGGTATGGACCTGTACAGGAATTCCGGTTCTGCTGGGCAGTATTCCGTTATGATTCTTATGAGCGATGGCGAAGAACTTGAGGCTGCTGCGGTCAATGCTGCAAAGGAAGCTGCCGAAATGGGAATTCGCATCTATACCATCGGTATCGGCTCTCGAGAAGGTGTGCCTATTCCTGTACCGGGTCGTAATGGTGAGGTTGCCTACAAGAAGGACGTGCAGGGGAATATCGTTACCACGCGTCTCGAAGACGGAACCCTTCAGGAAATTGCAAGCGTTACCGGAGGACTGTACTTCTATGCAAGTCCTGGTGAATTTCAGCTGCAGAAAGTGCTGACCGAAATCGCCTCGCTAGAGAAGAAGGAACAGGCTAGCGACCGCATGGAAAACTATCAGGATCGCTATCAGATTTTCCTTGGACTGGCTGCATTGCTGTTCCTTATAGAGGCCTTGGTCTCTGAAAGGGGCGGACGTAAAAAAATGCAAATAGGCCGCTTTAACTGAGTTTTTAAGTTATATTTCGGTCGGTGTTTGAAAAAAAGGGAGTTTTTTTACCGAAATTCCCCTCAAGAGGACTGTTTGGCAATTTTTGTACAGCCGAATTTACACAATCCCCCCTCAAATTTGGGGCTTAAAAAAGTAAATTATGGTGGCAAAAGTGTAGAATAACAAACGGAGTCCTTATGCTAGACCTTTTAGCTGTCCAGTCAGGCACAGCCAACGCCTCTCTCATTACACTGGCCTATACTCTTATCTTGGCCTTTATTCTTTCTTCCGTTATTGCCTGGACCTACGAAAAGACCTTCCTGGGTCTGTCCTATTCCCGTAATTTCGTGCAGGGCATTGTCCTTAGCTCTGTGGTGGCTGCCATGGTGATGTCTGCTATCGGCGATAACGTGGGTCGCGGTCTTGGCATGATGGGTGCGCTTTCTGTGGTTCGATTCCGTACCAGCTTTAAGGATCCCCGCGATATCATGTTTATCTTCGCCTCTCTTGGCGCCGGTATCGGTTGTGGTGTTTATGCCTGGGGTGCTGCAGCCGGTGGTACTGTGGCATTCTGCTTTGTAGCCTTCCTCCTTTCTCGTACTGGTCTTGGCACCCGTCATTTCTTTGACGGCATGCTCCGTTTTGCCATGCCCAATGAGTCTGCCCCCCGTCAGGCTATCGAAGAAATCATGCGTAAGGATCTCAAGACTTACGTACTCATTACCATGCGTGAAGTTGACGGTGGCGCCCGTGTGGATTGCGCTTACCAGGTTCGTCTCCGCGCCACCAAGCCTGCTGCCGATATCCTTAAGGAACTTTCTGCGGTAGAAGGTATTTCTGACATCAGCTTTATGATGCAAGACGCCACCACGGAAATGTAAGGGGTAAAAGATGTCTAAGATTGAAGAAATTCTCGATAGTTTCTGGAATACCCACAAGACCAATCCTGGTGTAGCCCATGTGTACAAGTACAAGCTGCTCTACGCCTGGTGCCTTAGCATTGTCGTTGTCATAGTCCTGGGAATGATTTACCAGGGCAAGGCCACCATGTTCCAGGGCATTGCCGAAGCAACAGAGACTACCATTAGTCTTCCTAGCGCAACAGAGGTCGTTAAGGTTCATGTTATGTCTGGTCAGGCAATTGAAGCTGGCGACACGATCGTTGAACTGAATCGCCCAGACCTGACTCTTCGCATTACAGAACTGACTCGCGAACTGGACGCTCTGGAAGGTCGCAGCAATCTTTCGTCTGCTGAAATCGACCAGAAGGTGGCCGAAGTCAAGGCTACGCTCGCTACCCGCAGCATGACCCTCAAGGCAGAAATCCGTAACCTTGAAACGGAGTATAAGCGCAATAAGGAAATCGCAGCCAGACTCAAGAGTCTCAAGAACTCTGGCGGAGATGATGATGGCAATGACGCCATGGCCATGCAGATCAAGAGTCTGAAGAATGAACTGGCCGTGGCACAGGCAAATGCTAATGAACAGATTAAGCTGCTCAAGAGCAGCGGCCGCCTCCAGAAGACTTCTGGCAAGACCGAAGCCGAAAACCTGCGCAAGGAACTGGCTGAACTGCAGAAGGAACAGGAAGAACTGATTCAGATTGCCAAGGAAAGCTGGGTCGTGGGCTCTGTAAATGCCCGCGATGGCGAAAAGCTCTCTAGCTTTACACCCATCGTTACCTTGACCCACAAGTCTCCGACCTTGATTCGCGGTTACATTCACGAACGTATGTACCAGCGCATGGATATTGGCGAAACCGTAAAGATTCATACTTTGGGTGGAACAGGCAAGGCTGTTGAAGGAAAGGTCGTTGGCCTGTCTAGCCGCATTGTGGAATTCCCCACTCGTATGTGGAAGATGCCCGAAATGCCCATTCACGGACGTGAAGTGACCATTACCATTCCCGCTGAAAATCATTTCCTTCTTGGCGAAATGGTGACCATTTCCGAATAAGTTTTGAACTGAAGTCCTGTTCCAGAAATTCTTGATAAAATCCGGTATTTGAATTAGGTTTTTATAATGAAAAAGTTTGGTTTAATATCTCTAGCCCTTGCCGCCTCTGTTTTTGCGGGTCCTCTTACCTGGGAGCAGTTGGTAAAGTCTGCTGATAATGACCCTCGTTACCAGTCTGCGCAAAAACGCGCCCAAATGACTAGCGGCGGTCATAATACCAAACTGTGGGATAAACTTGAGCTGCGCTATAAGCTGGATGGTTTTAGCTTTGCCCAGCACGATTTTGAACTTCGCTTTACGCCCAAGGCCTTTGGTGAAGGTGCTGCGGACCAGGCTCACTGGGATGCTCAGGTGCAGTACCAGAACGCCCGTCTTGCTGAAGACCGTGCCGTTCTTTTATACGATCGTTACGAAAGGGCAATCCACTATCTGATGCGTCAGCGTCTGAATAAGCTGAACAAGGAACTGTACCAGGTGAACGCCGACCGTATCGAGGTTATGCACCTGAAATCCGGTTCTGCCAGCTTTAATCCCCAGGATTTGATGACCGCCCTAGAAAAGGAAGCAAGCCTTAGGGCAGAACTTATTAGCGACAGTACATCTCTCTTGAATGCAGAGGCTAAGCTTCGTCTGTGGGTTCCCGACTTCGACGGTGTCGAGCTGGATACTGCATGGCTTCCGACAATGGATGATGTTGCCAAGGAAATTGAAAACGGCGTTACCGTAGACGAATCCTTCCCGCAGATTGCAAAGGCTCTGGGCAAGAAGAATTCTGAAACCTCCAAGGCCAAGCAGGACGTGGCGTCTGGTCGTGACTACATTTCTCACGTAGGTATCGGCTATTCCCTGAAGATTGAATCCCTGATGGAAAAGTACAAGGACCTGGATTATGGCGATGTAACAGGGTCCTATAAGGATTACGAAGAAGATTGGATTAAGTCGGGTGGCTGCTCCACTTTTAGTGATGATGGCAGTACCTGCTATAAGTACGATAACTCCCACGTGTTTAACGTGCTTGTGCCGGATTACGACAACCGTAAGACCGCCGACAAGTTCTTTTTGAATGTGGGTATTCGTCTGCCCTTCTTTGATAGCAACAAGGACAGCGAACTGCGCTACCAGGTGGCAGAGCTGGATGCCGAGGGCGACTACATGGATGCGGTTCGTTCTGTAAATCAGAAGGTCGCCAAATTGGTAGAGGAAATTAACGCCCTGATCGCGCAGTGGAAGGTTCAGAAGGAATTTGTGGAACAGGTGAATGCGGGGTCCATTTTTGAACAGTTCGCCAAGAATGCGGGCTCCGACCCGTTGCTGCTTTTGCGTGCCCGTGAAAGCGGAATCGAAAGCGACATGCGTGCCATTAAGCTGGAAACCGAAGTCTTGAACCGTTATCTGGAACTGCTGCAGTATGCAGGAGTCCTTTCTCAGGAAGGCGTCCAGAATCATTTGCAGAAGGGCCTGAAGTAATATGGCAGAAGCCCGCGGATTTAGTCTTCTCGAACGCTTCGAACTGAAGTACCATATTCCGGTGGAATGGGCCGATAAGATCGGCGCCTTTATTGCGCCCTATTGCGAAGAAGACTACTACTCCAAAATCACACCTGGCGGTTTCTACTGGATCACGAACCTTTATCTGGATACTCCTAGCTGGACTTTCCTGGGCTGGAAAAAGAAGCAGCTGCTGGATCGTTTCAACATGCGCATCCGTACATACGGAGAACACCCTGCTCAGGATGGTACTTTTCACTTTGAAGTCAAGCGAAAAATCAAGAGCATCTGCTATAAGAGTCGTGCAACCATCAAGGGCATCAATCCGGGTGAAGTGTGGCACATGAAGCCAGACGAATGGCCCTGCAAGACAGATAAGGACCGCAAGTACCTTAGCGATTTTTTGTACAAGACAGAACTGCATGGGGCTCATCCCCGTCTTTTGACTCAGTATAAGCGCAGGGCCTGGTTTGGGCTTCGCGAAGAGTATTCCCGCGTAACCATCGATACTGGCATGCGGTTCCGCGAAGAAAATGGATTTGACTACACCGTAGACCCTCACTATATGCAGTCTACGGGTATCCCCAGGTTCTTTTTGCCGGGTTGCGATGCTGTTCTTGAATTGAAGTGCCCTTGTGCACAGGTCCCTTACTGGATGATTGACTTGATTCGTTTTCTGAATCTAAAACAGGGTGGTTTTTCGAAGTTTGGCAATGCTGCCGCCGAATGGCAGCGACTTTATGAAAATCCTCGTCGTTTCAAGACCCCGTATTGGACAAAGCTGGGGCAGACCCTTGAAGAAAATTTGTAATATAGGCTAAATGGCTTTTAAAAAGGATGTCTCTTATGGATATCAAAAAAATCGCTTTGACAGGTTCCTGCGCAGTTGCTCTTGCAATGCTTGGCGCCTGTTCCGATGATTCTAGTTCCGGTTCCGATCCGGTGATTGAAAATGCTAGCTCCTCTAGCGTAACCATGATTACGTCTGTGGATTCTCAGGGCAATGAGGTCCAGGTTCCTGCATCCTCTGCAAGCGCTCCTACAAAGATTTCTTCCTCTTCTGTAGAGGCAGGTGTTACCTACCTGAACATTACCGAAATCATGTACAACGCTCCCGAAAATTCGGAGTTGGAATGGGTGGAACTGACCATTACCGATGGCCCGGGACTTTCTGACATGATGATGTATCAGTTGCGTCTTGATGGCGCCATTAGCTATGCATTCCCTGCGGAACCTTTAACCCCGGGTGAATACATTGTGGTTACAAACAATGTGGAATTGTTCAAGCAGACCTATAAGGATTTTGCAGGTCGCGTTTTTGGCCCCTGGGATAAGGATGAAACGGGCTCTGTGGCAAAGCTTTCTAACGAGGGCGATGTCATTGATGTTAAGCTTACCGGTAAGGGCGACGTGAGCTGCTCCTACAGCAAGGAACCTCCTTGGCCGAGCCTTGCCAATGGTAAGGGCCGTTCTCTTGTGTTTAAGGGCGGCAACGCGGCTCAGTCTTCTTCTTGGGGTGCAAGCAAGCTCCTGTTGGGCAATCCTGGTGTAGGCCCCGACGAATGGCTTGAAGTATCTCATGTCCGCATTAACGAAATCATGCCTACCTCTGCTCAGGGGGATGCATGGGTTGAACTGTACAATGCCGGTTCCGAACCTGTGGATGTTGCGGGTTGGACTTTTGAATCCAAGGTACGCAACGAAAAGATGACAATTAAGGCTGGCGTCGTTCCTGCACAGGGATACCTGGTTCTGGATGGAGCCAAGGACTTTAGCGAAGAACTGGTGGTTAGCCCCATTGGCGGTTCCTACTACCTTTATGGTCTTGTGGAAGGCGATGAATCTAGCCTGCTGCTCCCGTCTAGCGGTCTTTCCAGTGGTATTGTGGACTTGAGCGATGGATCCATTGCCCAGGGTGCCCTTAAGGAAGCTACTCCGGGTGCTGCAAACACCGCTCTCTATGTGGGTGCCGTTGTTATTAACGAAATCAACTACCACCCCAATGAAGATGATCCCAACCAGCTGGAATTCCTTGAACTGAAGAACCTTTCGGCTGTAGACGTTAGCTTGTATGGAACCGTCAATGGAAAGTCCAAGGGCTGGAAGATCGAAGGTATCAACAAGGAATTTGCGACGGGCGATGTAATCCCTGCAAATGGCCTGATGGTTCTTTTCCCGGATTCTGTGAAGAATGCTATTGGCGAAACAGGTGTTCGCGTTCGCTATTCCATTCCCGATGCGGTTCCGGTTCGGTTCTATTCCGGTAAGCTTTCTAACCGCGGCGAAACAATTGCTGTGAAGGCTCCCTATACTTACACAACTGGCACAAGTTCTGCTGACATTCAGTGGTATTTTGACTGGTCCGACGCTACTCTCTATAGCGACAGCTGGAGTGGAGCAGGTGTAGATTATAAGAAGGCTGATGGTTATGGAGCTAGCCTGCAGCGTGTGGACATCACCACTATGGGTTACGAAGCTTCTGCATGGACCGTTGGCGATCCGACTCCTGGAAAGTAAAGGATACAAATAAAATTTGAAGTGGAAAACTCCGGCCAAAAACCGGAGTTTTTTTTGCAGATTTTGTGGAGTAAGAATTATGTAATATAATCGTATAAATCGTAAGTTTTGCTTACCATCTCGTTTTCTGGGAGGGGAGTTTGTTATTTTTTTAGGTGGTATGAATAAAAGCTTGTTTTTTGCATTGACGTCTTGTGCTGTTGCCTTTGCGACGCCCATTTCCTTGGCAGATGCAATTGCCATGGCAAAATCCAGTAATTCTCAGATTAAGGCTGAAAAAGCCAAGGTGGAAATGGCTGAAAGTGGCCAGACCGAGGCCCGTTCCCGTTTTCTGCCCCAGTTGTCCTTGACTGCAAGCGTAACAAAGATTAACGACCCCATTACGATAGACCTGAGTTCCCTGCAGGGCCCCTTGAGCGACATTGCGGGGACTGCAGCCTATTCCAAGGCTTACCTGTCTACATACAGCGCGGCTTACGAAAAGGCCTATGGTGAGGCGTATGCCGGTGCTGTCCAGCAGATGGTTGCTGCAGGCATGCCCCAGGCCATGGCCGAAGAGCAGGCCAAGGCTGCCGTAGATGCAAAGACGGGGGACATCTGGGGGGCTGTGGTTACCAGTAAGGATGCCAACAGCGCTGCAGTGCAACAGGCTGAAAAGTATCAGAAGGCCACTTCGGATCAAATCAAGAATTCCGATGATTTTAGCATGAAGGTTCAGGACGATGTCTTCTTTAATGCCCGCCTTACTGCCATCTGGCCCTTGTTTACCGGTTTTAAGCGTACTGCCGCCTACGATGCCGCCAAGGAAAACGTGACCGCCAAGAAGGCCGCCTTCGATATGGCCCAGAACGCCATCCTGATGGATGTGGCGACAAAGTACTTCACCTTGCGCCTGGCAGAAGAATTGACGGTCATGCGAGAGGATACAAAAAGGAATCTGGAAGAACATCTGGAACGATCCAAGAAGTTGGAAGAAGGAGGCCAGATTAGCAAGGCTGAACGCCTTCGTGCAGAAGTTGCCCTGGCCGAAGCCCAGAACGCCCTGGAAGATTCCTATCGAGATCAGTCTCTTGCACGAATGGCTCTTGCAAGTTTACTGCACACGGATACTAGCCTTACCGCCACTACGCCTGTGATGGCTCCCGAGAATATTCACTCCATGGAGGAATTCAAGCAGCTGGCTTTAGATAAACACCCGGGGCTGCGCCAGTTGCGCACCGAGCGTAAGCGTAGTCAGGATGCCGTAAGCGCTGCTCGTGGCGATTACTACCCGCTGGTCGCTCTTTTCGCCTATAAGGAACTTTACACGAAGGATCTTACCATTTTGGAACCGGAATGGGCTGTGGGTGCAAAGCTTCAGTGGGATTTGTTCAAGGGTGGCGAGACTCGCTCCAAGGTTGCTAACGCAAAGGCTTTGGACCGCTCCCTCGGTAGCATGGAAGAGCAGACCATGGATAACATCAAGCTCTTGGTAGAAAAGCGCTGGCGTGAAATGGAACATGCCAAGAGCCGTCTCGAAAGTTTGAAGAAGACCCGTGAACTTGCTGAAGAAGCCCATCGCAGTCAGACTCTCGCCTATGAGGCGGGACTTGCTACAGGTCTCGATGTTGTCGATGCGGAACTTTCTCTTTCCCGTTTGCAGGTGGCCGACTTGAAGGCTCATTACGATGCGGTTGTGGCCTGGCTCGGCTTGCTGGAAGCTAGCGGCGAAGTGGCCAATGCCGGTGAAATGATGAAGGACGTAAAGCCGGTGGAACAATCTGCCGCTCCGGTGGCAGAAACTCCCGCTCCGAATGCGGAAACTGCAGAGACTGCATCACCGGTTCTGCCTCCTATGGCGATGCCAGCCGAGGGTGCTGCTGAAAACACCGTTGCAGAACCTGTTCCGCCTGCAGCCCCTGCAGAAAGCGTGACCGTTCCTGCTGCTGAAAACGCCCCTGCCGTAGAACCGCTCGCTGCTCCGACAGAAGTTCCTGCAGCAGCTCCCACACAGGCTCAGTAAGATAAAGTTTTAAGAATTGGAGAATTAGAAATGAAGGCTGTAAAAATTTTCGGAAAAGTTCTCGTTGTCGCTGCCCTTATCGCCTTGATTGTTCTGGGCATTTCCACCTTGCAGAAATTTGCTACCGAACCTCGCGATGCCTATTTGCAGGGGCAGATGGAAGCCCGTCGCGTGCTGGTGGCAGGCAAGGTTCCTGGCCGAGTAGAACGTTTGTTCTTCCGCGAAGGTGACGTGGTCGAAAAGAATGCCATTGTGGCAATCATCAGCAGCCCTGAAATCGAAGCCAAGAAAATGCAGGCCCGTGGCGCTCTCGGTGCCGCCCGAGCCCAGGCAAACAAGGCCCAGAATGGCGCCCGTTCCGAAGATGTGACCGCATTGAAGGCCATGGCTGATCGCGCTCAGGAAGCTGCTAACCTGGCCAAGAATACCTACGACCGTGTGCAGAAACTTTATAGTCAGGGAGTCCTGCCGCTGCAGAAGCGTGATGAGGCTGAAACTCAGATGAAAGCTTCCCAGTCTGCAGCCGATGCTGCCAAGGCTCAGTACGATCAGGCTCTTGCCGGCGCCCGTTCCGAAGACAAGGCTGCCGCCAACGCTCTTGTTCTTCAGGCCAAGGGCGCTAACGCCGAAGTGGATGCCTATCTTGAAGAAACAAAGATCCGCGCTCCCATTTCTGGTGAGGTTTCCGTGAAGCTTGTGGAAGAAGGTGAGGTGGTTGGCTCCGGTATGCCTGTGGTTGCCGTTACCGACCTTGATGATTCCTGGGCTGTATTCCACCTTCGTGAAGACCTGCTGAAGAACGTTTCCAAGGGTAAGACCTTCATGATGTACATTCCTGCATTGGACAGTCATGTGGATATGGAGGTTTCTTACATCGCCTCTGTGGGTGATTACGCTACCTGGCGTTCTTCCAAGGAAAGTGGCGGCTTTGACCTGAAGTCCTTTGAAGTCCGCATGCGTCCTACCAAGAAGATTGAAAATCTTCGCCCCGGCATGAGCGTCCTTTTCCCCATGGATCAGATTCAGTAACGCTGGACGTTTCCCGTGTTTCTTGATTTCTTTAGAACTGTTCGAAAGGTCTACTTTGGCCACAACATTGTGCTGTGGCTGGTGCTTCTTGTGTTGCCCATTGGAACGTCTGTCTTTATGGTGGACGTATTCTCTGCCGAAATCCTGCAGCACATTCCTGTTGGAATCATAAAGCAGGATCGCAGCCAGCTGGCTGATGAACTTGAAGAAGGCCTGCGTGCAAATCCCGTAGTGGATGTAGTCCTGGAATGTCATGACTTTAGCGAGTGCGAGCATGCCATTGTAAAAGGTGAATTGCAGGCCTTTGTGGTTTTGCCCTACGATCTGGAACGTCGCGCCCTTCGCTTGGAAACGCCGGTAATTCCTGTATATTCCAGCGGACAGAATTACCTGACTAATTCCTTTGCCACAAAGGAAATTCGTTCTGTAGTTTCTTCCATCGGGGCGAACATATTTACCAAGATGATGGATGAACCTGTAAAGGTTCAGCTTCAGTCCGTAGGAAATACCAGCGGAAACTATCAGGGCTTCTTGGGCATGGGGCTTGTGACTGCAATTTTCCATTTGGCAGGTATTCTTGCAGCCGTGTACTTGTTCAGCTTGACTTTCCGTGACCATCGCGTACGTGAATATTTGGCGGCAGCCGGCGGCTCCCGCGCCATTCTTGGCCTGGCGACTGTGATTCCAATGGGCGTCATCCAGTCTATGGCGATGATTGCTGTATATGCCTACACTCACCGCTTCATGGCTCCCATGACTCTTGATGAATTCATCATGGTTTCTGCAGGGCAGGTGGCCATGGTGTTTGCCTGCAACGGCGTCGGTGCTGCCTTTGTGGGGCTTACGGGCAATATGCGAATGTCCACCAGCGCGGCAGGCGTTATCGCGGGCCCCGCCTTTGCCTTTGCAGGCCAGACTTTCCCCATTATGGCCATGCCTTTTGCGGTTCGTTGCTTCGCTTTTCTTTTGCCGCTGACCCATGTACTTAAGGTCCAGTCCTGCATGCTGCAGGGTTCCGTAGGTAAGGCTCACGCCTGGGATTCCATTGCGATTCTGATCGGTATGGCGATTTTCTGGCATCTTGTGGCGGGTCGCACTTTGTTTATGCGCTGGAAACGTGCCGCCCAGCGAGAAGAAGAACATGACCTGAAATCCGTCAGCCTCTTTGGTGACGAAGTGAAATTGAGGAGGAAGTAAGGATGATTGACTTATTTACTCGCCTCATCAAGGTGGCCTTTGCCGAATGGAAACTGTTCTATACGGATGCCGCCGCAGTATTGCTTCTGGTTGTGGCGGGAATCCTCTATGCGTTCTATTACCCGACGCCCTACATGAATCAGACGGTGTCAAAGGTTCCTGTGGCTGTGGTGGATATGGACCATACGGTCATGTCCCGCCAGCTGACGCAGATGTCGGCTTCCGCCCAGCAGATTGACGTACGTTATGTTTTCTCGGACTTGCGAGAGGCGGAAGAAGCTCTTGCCGACGAAAAGATTTACGGCTTCATGGTCATTCCCAAGGATATGGAAAAGACCTTGCGCAATGGCGGCAGTGTGAATCTGAACGTGTTTACTCACGGCGCCTACGTGATGCTCCATGGAAACATAGGTACTGCATTTACTACCTGTGGCCTGACACTTGGGGCAACCACAAAGGTAAAGCGAATCGCCCTGGGCAAGAAGGTGCCTGCGGCAAAGGCAATGGCCATGCGCGATCCCACGCCGTTGAGCATTCAGACCTTGTTCAACAATACGGGTAGCTACTCCAACTATGTGGTGCCCAGCGTTCTTGTGCTGATTCTTCAGCAGACTCTGGTTATCGGCATTTGCGTTCTTGGTGGAGCCCGCGCCCATCGCAAGTTCCGCAAGAAGTTCCGCGACAGTGCTGTTGAAAACGAGAAGATGCCTTACCGTTATTTTGGTCGATCCCTGGCCTACTTCCTTCATTACTGCAGTTTCATTTTGTTCTATCACTTTGTCATCTATAACATCTTTGACTTCCCGCGTCGCGGACAGCTTCTGCCCATGATTGCTTTTGCAATTGTGTTCCTGTTCAGTACCATCAATTTCGGCATGGTTCTTTCGCAGGTGTTCCTTCGTCGCGAAACCAGCATGCAGATTTTCCTCTTTATGAGTATCCCCATTCTGTTCCTGGCGAACTTCAGCTGGCCCACTTACCTTGTGCCAAGCTGGATGGTGGGCTTGTCTGCCTTGTTGCCGTCTACTTTTGCTGTGCCGGCTTGGCTTAGCATTGAACAGCGCGGAGCCGATATCTTTGAAGCCTCTGCCTTGCTTTATCCCTTGGCCTTGCAGGCTGTGTTCTATATGTTGCTTGGTCTGGTGCTTACCCGCATTCGCGATAACACCCCTCTTAAAACGGGCGACATGTAGGAATCGCCTCGTTGTGGCGGGCTTTGCCCCGCCTTTTTTTTTGTATGCCTTAAAAAAGGATTTTGAAAATCGGGTGTAGGAAGATATTTTTATAGAAAATATGAGGGTGTTTGAATGCATAAGTCTATAAAGGTTGCATTGGTATTTGGGCTGTCTGCTGCAAGCCTGTCTCAGGCGGACATTTCGGTTTCTGTGGATGCTTCTGCAGGCATCAAGAAGATTTCTCCGTACATCTATGGTCGAAACATCGATGTCATTAGCGATGGCGTAGAAACAGACGAAGAAAAGGCCGCAGCCCTTCTTGAAAAGGAAAATGATTTTTACGGCAAGATGCTGGAATCCGGCATGCATTTCTTGCGAGCCAACAACGGCAATAACTCGACCCGTTACAACTGGCGAAAGAAAATGACGGTTCATCCGGACTGGTTCAACAATGTCTACAGCCATGACTGGGACATTACCGCCAAGAAGGTTTTGGATAACCTGCCTGGAGTGGATGCCATGTACGCGTTCCAGTTGACTGGTTATGCGGCGGCATCGACGGAGTATAACTTCCCTGACTGGAATTATTATCAGGAACATGGCTTTTGGCCGACTCAGACCTTTGACCTTGCTGGCGGTGGTGAAATCTCCGCTGATGGAAAGACTCTGATTAAGGCTGGGGATTACAGTTTGTACAACGAGGAATGGCCTGCGGATTCCACTGTAGGAATCATCGGGCATTGGCGCGACGAACTGAATTATGACATGTCCAGATTCCAGTACTGGAGCATGGATAATGAAATGGAAATCTGGAACGGCACCCATGGGGATTTGCCTCTGGATATGGATCCTGATTTCCTGGTGGGCCGCTACATTGATGTGGCAAAGAAGGCTCGTGCCGCCTGGAAGGAAGTCAAGCTTACGGGACCTGTAGTTGCCAATGAATGGCAGTGGTGTACCACCGGCGCCTCCGAAGGCAAGTCCGGCTTGGGCAAGGGCGAAGACCGCAACTACTGCTGGCTGGAATACTTTATCAAGCGCATTTCCGAAGAGCAGAAAAAGAGCGGCGTCAAGCTGCTGGATGTGTTCGATATGCATTGGTATCCCACCGAAAAGACTTATGCCGAACGTGTGAACTGGCATCGTGTATTCTTCGACACCACCTACAATTATTCCGGTACCAACGGCATGAAGATGGTGAGCGGAAAGTGGGACAACAACCAGACAAAGGAATACGTCTTTAAGCGTGTGAATGATTGGCTGGACCATTATTTTGGCAAAGGCCATGGCATAACCCTTGGAATTACTGAAACGGATATTATCGATAAGGACGACCCCATGACTACGGCGCTGACTTATGCATCATGGCTGGGAACGTTCCAGGATAACGGGGTGGAAATCTTTACTCCCTGGACATGGGGCGATGGCATGTACGAGACCGTACATCTGTTTAGCCGCTATGGTCATGAGGCTCGTGTAGAATCCAGGTCCAGTAACGATTCCCTGGTGTCGGCCTATGCGTCTGTGACTCCGCTGGTTGATTCCATGACGGTGGTCTTTGTAAACCGTTCCGAGAAAGATGCCCAGAACGTGGAACTGTCCTTGAAGGATTTTGACGCTGTCGATGGCGAACTGGAAGCCTATGAACTTTCTGGCCTGACGGGGGAGACGTTCGTCTCTCACACAAGCAATGCCTTGAAGAAAAAATCTGCAGTGGTTGCCGGAGGGAAGGTTGCCCTGACGCTTCCTGCCAAGTCCATTACGGCGGTGCTGTTGAAGAATACGAAACCGAGGACTGAGCCTGTTGTGGATGAAACTTCTGTTTTGGCAAAACCACAAGTGACTCGCAGAGTCTTGCGTAACGATGGCGGAGTCTGGATTGTAGACAACTCCCGAGGATCGATTCGTCAGGTCCAGGTATTTAATATGCTTGGAAAGGCTGTTTTGACTTTGAACATTTCTGTGGGCGATATTGCTCTGCCCTTACAAGGTATGGGGGCCGGCAGTTACTTGGTCCGTGTTGATTCTGAAATAGGATCTTTTACCCAGCGGATAATGCTTAAGTAGCTGCTTTTTGATGATTTTGTCAAGTTCGCCGATGTCGGGTCGTGCATGGGCGACCCGTCTTTTGTACATTTAGAAAGTAAGATTTTGATAAAAATTCGATTTTTATCGATGATGTAAAAAAAGAGGTTTTGAATATGATGTTTGATCCCCTATACATGTCCATCCTGCTGGTTACACTGGCCTTGTCCGGAATTGTTTCCTGGATGGTAAAATCACGCTTCAAGGCAGGGCAGAAGGTAAATATTTCTAGTGGTCTTACCGGAGCTGATGTGGCAAAGGCTATCCTTATGGATGCCGGAATTACGGATGTTTCGATTCATGTTCATCAGGGTTTCCTGTCGGATCATTACAATCCGCTGAATAAGACTCTCAATCTTTCCAAGGAAGTTTACTATGGTCGCAATGCAAGCGCCGCAGGCGTAGCCGCCCACGAGGTGGGCCATGCTATCCAGCATGCACAGGGGTATTTCCCCCTGTGGCTCCGCAGCTTTATCGTGCCTGCCGCAAACATCGGGTCTAATCTGGGTCCGTGGCTTGTGATCATCGGTATTATTCTTCAGGGGACTGTTGGCGCTTTGGGCTACTCTCTGGCTGTGGCAGGCGTGGTCCTGTTCGCTGTTGCCACTTTCTTCACCCTGGTTACCGTTCCCGTGGAGTTCGATGCTTCTAGCCGCGCCAAGAAGGCCCTGGCCCGTATGGACATTGTGGCTCAAGGCCGCGAGTACAATACAGTAAGCGGTGTGCTTTTTGCCGCAGGCCTTACCTATGTGGCGGCAGCCATCGGCTCCATTATGCAGTTGCTGTACTGGGCGTGCCGTGCAGGCCTGCTGGGTGGTCGCAGCAACGACTAACCGCTAAGAATAACGAAAACTGCATAAACGTTGAAATTGACGGACTAAACGAGTACGTAACTTTTGTTTAGTCCGTTTTTTTTATTTCTTCCCGAAGTTCTTTGCACTTCTGGTAAGGTAGGCAATGTATTCTTCGTCGGTCATTTCGTTCCCGGCGAAGATGGGACCTTCGTCCTTTTCTTCTTCAGGTTCTGTAACAGGAGTCGGTGACGGCTCGGCGGTTTCTGCGGTAGATTGCTCCAGCTTCGGTGCGGTAGTTGTATGCTGTTCCGGTTCGGCAGCCATAACAGTTGGCATTGTAGGTGCTTCGCCGCCGTTGTTGTAGAATTCCTGAGCCTTGCGCATGAATTCTGCAAACTCCTCGTCGGACATTTGGGAGGGGTCGCTTGCTGCTGCCTGCAAGGGTTCTGAGGCAGGGGCTGGATCCTTTGCAGAATCGCTTGCGGAAACGATTACGGGGACATCGTCATCGTCGTCGGCTGCAATGATTGTGGGGGCAATGTCGTCTTCATCGTCGTTGGCAATTTCGCTGTCTTCGTCAAATTCGTCTTCGTCGACAAATTCTGCGTCTTCGCCGTCTTCTTCGAATTCGTCTTCATCCGCAAATTCTGCCAGACGTTCTACAACGGGTAGTTCCTCTTCGGCGGTTGTGGCTTCTACGGCTGCTTCTGCGTCGGGTACGACGGTGGTTTCCGGTGCAGAATTTTCTGCAGGTGCGGAATTTTCGGAGACAATGCCTTCGGCGGCATCATCTTCCTTCATCATTTCTGCGAAGGGGTTTTCCTGTACGTCAGACATGTCTACTCGACCTTCGAGCATTGCGGTCAAGTCTTCTTCGGAAACGTTGCGGCCCTTTTCTGCCCACTGAACGGCTTCGCGCATAACAGCCGCCAAATCGCCCACGGTCTGCTCCTTGGAACGAGCGAGGGCCTGGTTGCGGATGGCCTCAACAAGACCAGGCTTTACATCGGGATCCTTGCTGAAGAATACAGTTTCTCGGGCCATTTCATCGGCAAAGTCTGCGTTGTTCTTCTTGCGGTAAATCCAGATGGGTCCAAAAAGTTCGCTTTGCCTGAAAACGATTTCGTCGGTCTTGATCATCTCCAACATGGCCATAAAGGTAACTGCAGCCACGATGGGGTGGGAATCGTTGTCTAGCAAGTCTTCAAACAGGGCTCGCCCATTGACGCTCAGGTAGTTGTTGATGGCCTGCTGGCGGTCCTGAATGGTTACGTAATCCAGCTCGATGTGGTGGATTGTCTCAGAAATCTTGGTCTTCAGGCTCTTCTGGTAAGCTCGAAAAAGTTGCCATATGTTGGCATCAGCCAGAGTGTCTTCGTCAGATTGCGTTTTTTCGAGGCGGCCGCGAGAAAACGTTCCGAAGTTGTTGCCTTCCATTTCCTGGAGGCCGCTGGCAACCTGCTTGAAACGCTGGTATTCCAGCATTTCCTTCATGAGGGCTTCGCGGTCTTCGTTGTATTCCGCTTCCATGTCGGGGTCGCGTTCGTCTGCTGGCAGAAGCTCCTGCACCTTCAGTGCCATTAGACGGCTTGCCATAGAAAGGAAGTCGCCTGCCTTAGAAAGATCCATGTTTATGGATTCGCTATAGACGTTGACCCACTTCAAGAACTGGTCTGCAATTTCTGCGATGGAAATCTGTTCTAGGGGAACTTCTTTCTTTTGGACAAGATACACCAAAAGGTCCATGGGGCCATTAAAGGCGCCGATGCGGACTTCGTAGTCTTCCTGTTCCAGAGTTTCCAATTCCATAGGCTACAAATTTAGAAAAATCCTAACCACTATTCCACAGTTACGCTCTTTGCGAGATTGCGGGGCTGGTCCACATCGTTACCACGGAGTACGGCAATGTGGTACGCCATTAGCTGTAACGGAATGCAGGTAAGAATCGGCATTAACATGCTGATGGTCTTGGGAACCTTGATCAGGTGGTCTGCAATTTCATCTAGCGGGTGGCAATCGTCTGTGGTAATCGCAATGACCTTGCCGCCGCGGGCCTTGATTTCGCGAACGTTGCTGATGACCTTGTCAAAGAGGGCGTCCTTGGGAGCGATTACTACGACAGGCATGTTTTCGTCGATGAGGGCAATGGGCCCATGCTTCATTTCGGCAGCGGGGTAACCTTCTGCGTGGATGTAACTGATTTCCTTTAACTTAAGGGCGCCTTCCATGGCGACGGGGTAGTTGTAGTGACGACCCAGGTACAAGAAGTTGTTTGCCTTTGCGTACTGGTGGGCGATGCCTGCAATCTGGTCGGAAAGCTTTAGTGTCTTTTCTACCTGGCCCGGCAGCTCCTGCATCGCTTTTACGATGTCCATGCCGCTTTCAAAGCTGAGGCGACGCTGACGGCCGAGCAGCATTGCGATCATGGCAAGTACAGTCACCTGGGAAGTAAACGCCTTTGTAGAGGCAACGCCGATTTCGGGACCTGCATGGAGGTATACGCCGCCGTCGCTGGTTCGTGCGATGGTGGAGCCTACGCCGTTGCAGATTGCAAGTGCTGTTGCCCCTTTCTGCTGTGCTTCCTTTAGAGCGGCCAGCGTGTCTGCAGTTTCACCGGACTGCGAAATTGCAAGAACCAAAGTGCCCGGTTTGATAATGGGGTTGCGGTAACGGAACTCGGAGGCGTATTCCACTTCTACGGGAACGCCTGCCAGATCTTCGATCATGTATTCGCCTACCATACCGGCATAGTAGCTAGTGCCGCAGGCGGTAATGATAATGCGGTTGATGTTGCGAAGCTCCCTGATATTGGTGTCGAGGCCTGCGAGCTTTGCGTTGCCTTCTGCTGCCAGGAGACGACCGCGCATGGTGTTGCGTAATACTTCGGGCTGCTCAAAAATTTCTTTCAGCATGAAGTGTGCAAAACCGCCCTTGGCAATGGCGTCTGCATCAAATTCCACATCCTGGACTTCGTGCTGCACGGGCTGGCGCAAAATGTTCAGAAGGTTGTAACCATCGTTGTGAATTTCGACAACATCGTTATCTTCGAGATACACAACTTTCTGAGTGTGGCTGATAATGGCAGAAACATCGCTAGCCAGGTAGAATTCGTTTTGCCCGATGCCCAAAATTAGGGGGCTTCCACGACGTGCGCCGATAAGGGTGCCCGGGCGTTCGTTACAGATGACTGCCAGGCCAAAAGTACCCTCGATAAGGGAAAGAGCCTTCAGTACGGCATCTTTCAGGTTGCCGCTATAGAACTTTGCGATTAAGTGGGCGACGACTTCGGTATCCGTTTCGGACTTGAATTCGATTCCGTCTGCCTGCAAACGCTTTTTTAGGGAGGCGTAGTTTTCGATAATACCGTTATGGACAATGGAAATCTTGCCGTCAAAGCTGGTATGGGGGTGGGCGTTCTGTTCAGTGGGGGCGCCATGGGTAGCCCAGCGGGTATGGGCAATGCCAAGATTTCCCTTGATGGGGGAACTCTTCAGTTTTTCTTCAAGAGCTGAAATTTTACCGGAAGCCCGCACGGTATTGATGATGTTTCCGTCTAAGACGGATACGCCCGAACTATCGTAACCACGGTATTCAAGCTTCTTTAAACCACCTACAAGGACTGGCAGGGCCTCGTTTTGCCCAAGATATCCAACAATTCCGCACATATGAAATCCTTATTTTTATACGATGTGCAATATATGAAAAACTATTGGTAAAAATCGGTTACACTTTGCTTTTTGAACAAGGTTTTTGTTATTTTTCAGTGTGTCTAACAAAAAAGAGGAATGAAATGAACAAAAAATTGATTATTGCTGCAAGTGCACTTGCTCTTACCATGACTGGTTGCGATCAGCTTTGTCAGGGTTCTTCCCAGCCGGCAAAGAAGACCGCTCTTGTAACCGAAAAGGACAAGTATAGCTATGCTCTCGGTGCTCACTTTGGCAACCAGGCTCACTTCCAGCTGGTCACTCGTGATTCCATCGATTTGGACATCGATGTGTTTATTCAGGCTTTCAAGGAACGCTACAACGAAGATTCCGCTAGCTACCTGATGAACGACTCTACCATCTTCCAGACTTTGACTGACCTGTCTCAGTCTCGTCAGAGAGAAAAGGAAATGAAGGATAGCCTGGCTGCAGAAGCCAACAAGGCTGCTGGCGCCGCTTTCCTTGAAAAGAACAAGTCTGCCGAAGGTGTCGTTACCACCGAAAGTGGTCTTCAGTACAAGGTTATCAAGGAAGGAAACGCCGATGGTGCAACTCCTGCCGATGGTCACATCGTTAAGGTGCACTACACCGGAACTCTTCTGGATGGCACTAAGTTCGATAGCTCTGTCGATCGCGGCGAACCTCTGGAATTCCCCATCGGTGCTGTCATTCCGGGCTGGACCGAAATGCTCAAGCTCATGAAGGTGGGCGAAAAGGTTACTGCATGGATTCCTAGCGACATCGCTTACGGTCCTCGTGGTCGTGGCCCGCAGATTCCGGGCAACAGCACTCTCGTGTTCGAAATGGAATTGATCGATACTCGTTCCGCTGACGAACCGGCTGCAGCACCTGCTGCAGAACCTGCAAAGCCCGAAGTAAAGGCAGCCCCCAAGGCTGAAGCAAAGCCTGCTGCAAAGGCTGCTCCTAAGGCCGAAGCAAAGCCCGCTGCAAAGGCAGCCCCCAAGGCCGAAGCAAAGCCCGCTGCCGCTCCTGCTGCAGCCCCGGCACCTGCCGCTGCTCCCGCACCTGCCGCTGCTGCCGCACCTGCCGCTGCTCCCGCTCCTGCCGCTGCTGCCGCACCTGCCGCTGCTCCCGCTCCTGCCGCTGCTCCCGCTCCGGCTGCAGCACAGTAATTTGTAATCGTATTTTTTGCGAAAAAAGAAAGCCTCTCCAGATAAATGGAGAGACTTTTTTTATTTTGCGTCCTAATGACTGAAATCTGCTAGATGAAATTGCAGTTTTTTGAAAAAATCTGGTTTGAGGTCCTTGTGATACGTTGTTTTATAAAGTTAGCTCTTGCCCTTTGCGTTTTTTCCTTTATGGGGTGTAACGAAGAGGAACAAATTTTGAAGTTGCAGGCTGAAGGCGCTATAATTCAGGCTAAGATAGACTCCCTGACTCAGGCTGTAGAAAAGGCTCAGCAGATTCCTGGAAATTGGACTGTAGAAAATGATACCGTTCGTGCTGGTGATGGACTTTTCCAGGTGCTTTCCCGCATGCACATCAATGAAAAGGAACGCGGCAAGCTTGTGCTTGGCATGCAGGATAGCGTGGAACTTTCCAAGATGCGTGTTGGCCAGGTATTCTTTGCGGCTCTGGATTCCAATGGAAGTG
Organism: Fibrobacter sp.; assembly: GCA_024398955.1. Classification (GTDB taxonomy): domain Bacteria; phylum Fibrobacterota; class Fibrobacteria; order Fibrobacterales; family Fibrobacteraceae; genus Fibrobacter. Next base: position 55,085 of record JAKSIG010000006.1, read on the forward strand.
TTCAGCGATTCCGTTATGCAACGAGTCCTGCAACTATCCACATGATGAGCAAAAATGATACAGGATACGTTTACAGCAGAATAGAAAAGCCCGTGACTCACAGGATGTCCGTTTTTGAGGGTGCCCTTACAGAAGGCAGTACCCTTAACGGAACTCTCTTCCGTGTGGGAATCCCTGGTCGAATGGTGGGCATTGTTAGCGGTGTTCTGCAATGTAAGGTGGCTTTCCCCCTGGCCCGTGCCGGCGACAAGTTCCGCATCCTTCTAGAAGAAACCTTCTACCAGGATTCCATCTGGATTAGTGGCAAGGTTGTCTATGCAGAATTTGATGGAAAAATCGTGGGCCATCACGAAGCCTTCCGCTATGAGGATCCTGATCCCAAGAGCTCCTTTAACGCCCATTACACGGAGTCTGGCGAAGCTCTGGTTTACGATGGTCTCCGCTATCCGCTGGACCGTCTCCATGTGACAAGTCCTTTCGGTACGCGCGTTCATCCGATTACTGGCCAGCGTAAGACTCACTATGGTATTGACTATGGTAACCCTACAGGAACTCCGATTTATGCAGTTGCAGAAGGCGTGGTGACTGTTTCTGGCTATGATGAATTCAGCGGTAATAAGGTGGCGATTCGTCACCGTGACAATTCAGAAAGCTGGTATATGCATATGTCTGTTCGTGGAGTCTCCGTTGGAGCCAAGGTGGCTCCCCGCCAGGTGATTGGCCGTGTGGGTAGCACAGGCCGTAGTACTGGCCCACATCTGCACTTTGGCTTCAAGAATGAAAAGGGCGTCTGGATCAATCCATCCAGCAAAACAATGATTGCAACGCCCAAGCTAGAGGGTGAACGTTTGGGTCGCCTTAAGCAGCAGGTAGCTGAAACTCGAAAGCAAATTGAGCTGACCCTGGCTGCTCCTGCAGTAAAGGCGAACGACTCTACCGATGTCATGGTCCGCATGAGAAATATCGACTAAAAGTTCCGGAAGCTTTCTGCAAAAAAAAGCTGGCAAATCTGCCAGCCTTTCTTGTATAAAATGAATGGGTTCTATTTCTTGAGTCTCTTGATTTTGTACAGCCCTGCATCAAGCATCATATCTCGTTGGGTTGTAGGAATGACCGCAGCCTTTTTGTCAAAGTTGCCTGTCGAAACGGTGCCGTAGCCTTTAGTGCGGGTTTCTTTGGCTTCCTTGGCCAATTCTACAGCCTTTTCCAATTGTTCTTCTGGGTCGCTGATTTTATAGTCGGGCTCGATACCGTATGTATGGTAGCTGACGCCATCCTTGTCGAAACCGTGAATACCGGTAATTCCTGCAATCCCGTTGGCGTACGTGGGAACATAGTACTGCCCAATGCCCTTGCCGTAAGTGGTTTGCCCGATTATGGGAGTTTTCTTGTTGATTGCTACAGCGGAGAGCATTAATTCGGCGCAACTTGCAGAACCTTCGTCTGCAAGAAACACGTAATAGAGCTCTCTGCCGATGCCGTCTGATGTGGCCGTGTAGGTAAGAGTGTCGAACCTTTGTACGTATTCGTATTGGCCCATTCGTTTTACGGAATCGACTTCCGTTTCTATAAACGTAATGATGGTGTCGCCCTTGTCCAAAAGTTCCGAAGAAATGTTAGTGCAGTGGTTTGTACCGCCACCGGGATTGCCTCGAAGGTCGATGACGGCGGATTTAGCGCCACTTTTTACAACTTTGTTTAGAATGTCGAAGAATTCTCCATAGGTACCAGCTTCGTGAGACGACTCGGGAACAAACTGGTCTATCTTGATGACCGGAATTGAATCGCGGTATTTTAGATGTACAGAGGCGCTCAAGAAAGATCCTGTTTTAATTGAGACGACCTTTTCTTCTCCGTCTCTTAGGATAGTAAGGTTAACTACTGTTGGCGTATCAAAGGTGGTCAGCTTCTCGAAACCTTCGATACTTCTGGGAATGTCCTCGTTGACTTTAACGATGATGTCATTTACGTCGAGTCTTCCATCGGAAGGTCCGTTGGGGTAGACCTCTTTAATGACGAGGTAGCTGTCTTCTTCGCTTTTGACAATATCCACGTCAATGCCCAGCCCAATCAGTTCGTCGGACTCGTTGAGCATTTTCATAATGCGGTCTGCAAAGGTCGGATCAAAATAGCGGGTAAACTTGTCGCTCATCTGGTTGTACATGCCGCATACGTCTGCGAAAGGTGCGGTGCAGGCGCCCTTTGTATAGTCCTCTTTGTTGTAAAGGCCATAGTAGACGCGAACATCGTCGTTTAGCTCTTTCTTGAGATGGGCGTCATAATACAGCACGCCCAGAAGCATGTGGTTGTATGCAAGTTCGTGAAAGTAAACGTCGTCCTTTAATGAGTCGCTTGGTTTTTGACTGCTAGACGGAAAGTTGATGCCTTCAGCATCGTCGTCGGAGCATCCCGCAAATGCGATTGCTGCTGCAAGGATTCCTGCAATTTTAATGTTCATGTTACCCCCTAATTATTTGTGTCCCGCAAATCAAGTTTCGGGTCGTCATTTTCTCTGAAGGCGCCTCCCAAAGACGGCTGCTTGCGAGAAATGATTTGAAAATCGTCGGCTTTGAATACTGCAGATTTTTTTAGAACAGAAGTCTTGGTACCGTACTTGTTTCGTAGGTAGTTGATGCCACAGGTAAGCGGAGCTTCTGATCCGCAGTCCTTGTCGGGCGCGATTCCTTTCTTGTGATAGGAATTGCCCTTGGGCGTCAGGAATTCAAGATTGGTTATGAGGGCAAGCCCGCCGGCCATAGTTTTCCAGGTGGTCTGCCCAATGCCTTTGCCATAGGTTGACGAACCCACTACAGGAATGCCTGCACCCTCTGCAAGGGCGGCGGTAAAAATTTCGGCGCAGCTGGCGCTATTCCTGTTGACCAGCGCAACAAACTGATGACCTTCGCCAGCATCGCCAGGAGTTGCCTCGACAGAAACAGATTTCTTGAAGGGCTTGCCGTTGGCGTCAAAGGTGCGCCAGGATCTTGTGGAAATTGGCCCTTCCTTGATAAAAAGGTCTGCCATGGCGACACACTGGGTAACGTGCCCCCCTGGGTTTCCCCGTAGGTCAATCAGCCTTGGTTCCCTTGAATTTCGTGTGGAGTCCAGATAGTTCTTTAGTTCTCCGAAAGACCCTGCAGCCTTGTCGATTGTGGTCTGCTTAAATTCGCTGATGGTGATAATGGTCGTTCCTTCTAGGGTGTCCACAAAAACTGTGGGGGCGTATACGTCTCCCTTTTCCATTTCGTAGGAGACCGTATCTCCATCGTACTCTACAACAAGAGTAATTAATTTGTTGTAAGTTAATACGGAATCGTAGGTGGAATACACCATCCTTACCGCTTCTGCTGATTCCTCTTTAAGCTCAACATCATTGACCTTTAGAATGCAGCCGTATCGGGGAACTCCGGCATTGCTTGCCGGACCCTCTGGGTATACGCGGTAAATGCAGAGCGGATGCTCTAGACCGGGGTTCAGGAAGTACTCCATACCGACGTCGCCCTGCACGATACTAGTGTTGATTGAAATGCTGGCGGATTCGCTTTTTGAAGGCGGTACGTAGCGGGTGAAGGGGTCTTCCAGTTCTGCATACAGAAGTTGCGTGGAATCCCCATCCTCGTCCAAGTTCTTTAGTTCGTCCTCAAAAAGATATGTACGGGTCAGTAGCCAGTAGTTGTAGGAGTATTCCGTGGGGGCTGGAGTACTTTCGACTGGCTGCAGAAAGTCGCTGCAACCGCAAAGGATGGCTGAAATCAATCCTGCGAAAAAGCAAAAAACCGATGGAATGTTCTTCGCATCGGTTCTTGTAGGAGTGTTGCCCAGTTTAGTCCTCATGCCCCTTCAACCTTTGGCTGCGGCCTACTGGTCAATCTTCAGGTTCTTCTTGTCTAACAGAACGCGGGGGATGCCACCTTCCATGGGGTTCTCGATAACGGAGACCGTTTCCAGGCTGTCGCATTCGGCGAGACTTTCGGGAAGGGTGGCCAGCTGGTTTGCGTCCAGCACCAGTTCCTTTAGGTTCTTCAGGTTGCCGAATTCAGAGGGAATGGCTCCCAGGCTGTTTCCAGAAATCATCAGGATTTCCAGGGATTCCAGTTTGCCCAAGGTTGCCGGAATGCTGGTAAGGTCGTTGTTGTCGAGATAAAGCTTTTTCAGCTTGGTGAGCTTGCCAAGAGTTGCAGGGATTTCGGAGAGCATGTTGTCGTGGAGGCTAAGCTTTGTCACCTTGGTCCACTTGCCGACTTCGTTGGTCAGGTCCAGAAGCTGGTTCTTGGCGATGTTCACTTGCTGCAGGTTCTTTAAGCTGCCGACAGAGTCGGGCAGCTCAGACAGGCTGTTGTAACCCAGGTACAGGTGTTCCAGCTTGGTCAGTTCGCCGATGGTCTCGGGGAGTTCCATCAGGTCGTTTTCGCTGACAGAAAGTTTTTTAAGATTCTTGAGCTTGCCGATGTCGTCGGGAAGTTCCACCAGCATGTTTCGGTCTAGGATCAGTTCTTCGAGAGAATCCAGTTCAAACAGCTCCGGCGGGAGCAGACGGATGTTCTGCTGAGACAGATCCAGCGATTTGGCCTTTTCGGCCTTGGCTTTGGCAATAACATCTAGCAAATTCATAACAAGTCTCCTATAAAATCAATCTTAGCATTTTTTATAAAAAAAGACGTGGGAACGCGGTAAAAATTGTAAAAAGATAAGTTTTTGCACATTTGTTCACTACAAATTGGAGCCTTTTCCCAAAAAAAATTAAAAAGTTTGCATGTTTTTTTCGCAAATGGGGGCGTTTGAAGCTATTTTTAGTATATAAATATGGTCGAACTTGTCAGGTGTCTCATCAGCACCCGATTTTTGATGCTATCATACCGAGGAAAAAATGGAATTAACCAAATCACAGGAACGCCGTCTAGCATTTGTGGCTAGCCTTTTGAGTCTCAACCCTAACGATCCTACCGATCGAATTAAGGCACTCCGGCACCTAAACCTGGACGAAAATGGTTGCTTCCATGGATTCCAGTATTCCCAGGGCTATATGGAATTCTTCATCTTCCTTGATGAAGACACTCCTCTCGAAAAGGTTGTGGCACATCTGAATGCCGACCTGAAGCAGTTACAGATTGCCGTGTTCCGTACTAGCGACCCCACCAATCCGTTCTTCATGTCTCTTCGCGAAGAAGCTGACCCCTGGGCTGTAAACAAGATTTCCGACGACTCCGAAGAAGAAGATTCCGATACTCCGGCCAGCCGCCCCTATATGGAAACTTTGGAAATCACCGTGCTCCGCACCCGCGCTAGCCGCGACGTTACCGACTCCGAACTGGAACGTACCCTCAAGGATATGCGCCGTAAGCTGACCCTCTGGAAGGACGAAGTCAAGGCCAAGCTTGAAATCTCTGCCGAACACGATGACTTGACTCGCGATTTCCGCTCTGCTGATGACAAGCTGGAAATTGTGATGGAATCCGAACCGCTGCACCTCACCAGCGATCACGGTGAACTTTTCCTGGGCTTCTGCCCCATCCGTACCATTTTTGACTACCATGTAAATCTGGGTAAGCGTCTGAAGACCAAGCACAACATGGCTATCGTCTCCAGTAACATTCGTACTTACCTTGGAAACCTCACTCATACCAATGCTGCCCTTATCGATGCCTTCCAGACCATGGAACGCGCCGACGACCAGAATGTGAATGTGGATGACTTCCCGTTCCTGCACAACGGTATGACCCTTACCGGCGATGACCTGCGCTTGAAGGATCGCGACGGCAAGAAGGTTCTCTTTATTGAACGCCCCAAGATTATTAACGGTGCTCAGTCCCTGTTCACCTACGAACAGTACGCCAAGAAGAGCAAGAAGCCGGTGAACCCCTACGTTCTCGTGAAGGTTGTGGTTCCGTATCCTGGTGCCGACAGCTTCCTGAACCAGGTGACCATGGCTAACAACCGCCAGAACCCGGTGTTCAGCTACCATCTGCGTGCCGCTGACGACCTGCAGTTCTTCATTTGGCAGCGTTACCAGGAAGAAGGCTTTACCTACGTTTATAAGGATGGCGTCCGCCTGAAGGCTCGTACCCGTAAGCTCGAAGTCCGTATGCGTCCGGAACTTGCAAAGACACTGTTCATGATGGATGGCAAACTTTCTGAATGCCGTTCCTCTGACTGCATCTTCGACAAGGAAACTCTTTACCAGCGTTGCTTCGGCGCATTCGTCCGCGTGGCTCCCGAAAAGGAACGCGATTTCGTCCGCAAGACCATCGCCTTCACCAAGGCCTGGCAGCTCCTTTCTCGCCTCCCCATCAAGATCCGTAAGGTTACCCCGGGTAAGGGCGTGTCCATCGAAGCTAACGACGATAATCCGCTGACCCGCATCACCTGGAATGGCCGTCTCGAAGACAAGTTCATCTTCCGCAGCGCCGTCAAGGACCTGGTTGTGGCTCTTGCCCTCAAGCACTGGCTCATCTATGGCGATCCGATCCAGGACTTCGACTGGCTGGTCGAAAACGAACTGAACTTCAACGAATCCATTCTGAAGTATGCCTCCAAGATCTATACCGACGATCTTAAGGGCATCCTCATCAGCGAATTCAAGGATAACTCCAACTACTACGACACCATCACCACCATCGACAAGGATAGCGGTGAATCTGTGGAACGTCGCCTGTGGAAGGGCTTCTCCAACACGGCTACCTACGAAAAGATGCTTGACCTTCTGTGCCAGAAGAACAAGCAGTGGGAAAAGTGCCGCGAAGGTATCGAAGCATTTATTTAAAAACTCGGCTCGTTCGTCAGAAAGAGATCCTCCGGTCAGCCGAGTTTTACTCGGGATGGGTGCGCGCTCGTTCAAGAGAATTCAAGAAGGACTCCGTTACTGACGGGGGCCTTTCTTGTTTATATTCTTCTACCAACTTACTTATACGCAATAATTTAGGCGAATTTGGTTGACCGCTTTTACTGCGTTTTTTATCTTTGTTTGCGAAAATTTTACACAAGGGGTTCTTACTGTATGTGGAACGAAAAACATCTTAACAGACTGAATGAGTACCTGAGCCAGGCTCAGGCTGCTGGTGGCGCTGCCCGTATCGATAAGCAGCACCAGTCCGGCAAGTATACTGCTCGCGAACGCATGGAAATGCTGTTCGACGCAGGTACTTTCGTGGAAGTTGGCGCTCTTCGCAAGTCCAGCAACCGCGTTCTCAAGGAAAGCAAGGTCGTCCTGGGTGACGGCGTGGTTACCGGTTACGGCAAGGTGAATGGCCGTCTGGTTTTTGCTTCCTCTCAGGACTTTACTGTTGGCGGTGGCGCCCTCGGTCAGTGCCATGCTGAAAAGATTTGCCGCGTCATGGACATGGCTGTGGAAGCTGGTTGCCCCTTTGTCGCCATGAACGACTCCGGTGGAGCTCGTATCGACGAAGGCGTATTCTCCCTGGCTGGCTATAGCGCCATCATGGCCCGTAACGTCTGGGCTTCTGGCGTGATTCCTCAGATTGCCGTAATCATGGGCCCCTGCGCTGGTGGTGCCTGCTACTCTCCGGCTCTGTCTGACTTTATCTTCATGACCCAGTCCACTTCCCAGATGTTCCTCACTGGCCCCGCTGTTGTTAAGCAGGTCATGGGCGAAAACATCACCGCTGCAGAACTGGGCGGCGCTCCGGTGCATACTGCAAAGTCTGGTGTGGCTCATTTCATGTACCCCGACGACAAGCAGACTCTGGAAGGTGTCCGCAAGCTCCTTTCTTACCTGCCTCAGGGCAACAAGACGAAGCCTATTCCCGCTGCAGAACAGATGGAAGAAAAGGCCGACGAATCCGGCATCAAGAAACTTTTCAAGAAGTTCCTGAACAAGCAGGAAGCTACCTGCGAAGCTGCCGAAGACAAGAGTGCTACTATCCAGGACATCGTTCCGGATAACTACAAGCAGGCTTACGACGTTAGCGCCGTGATCGCCGCTTTCGCTGATGCAGACAGCTTCTTCGAAGTCCAGAAGGACTGGGGCAAGAACGTCGTGATCGGCTTTGCCCGCCTGAACGGTGAAGTTATCGGTATCGTTGCTAACCAGCCCAAGGTTCTCGCCGGTTCTCTCGATGTGGACGGCTCCTCCAAGGCTGGCCGCTTCGTTCGCTTCTGCGACGCCTTCAACATTCCGCTGCTGGCTCTCGTAGACGTTCCGGGTTACATGCCTGGTAGCAAGCAGGAATACTCCGGCATTATCCGCCACGGCGCAAAGCTCCTGTACGCCTTTGCCGAAGCAACTGTACCTAAGGTTACTCTCATTCTCCGTAAGGCCTTCGGTGGTGCTTACATCGCCATGAACTCCAAGGATGTGGGCGCAGACTACGTCTTCGCTCTGCCTATTGCCCAGGTGGCTGTGATGGGTGCAGAAGGTGCTGTTGAAATCATCAACAAGAAGGAAATCGCTGCTGCACCGGATCCGGTGGCTGCACGTGCCGCTTGCATCGCCAAGTACGAAGACGAATTGATGAACCCCTACGTTGCCGCTGCCATGGGCGTGGTTGACGAAGTCATCAAGCCGGAAGACGTACGTAAGCGTCTCGTTGGCGCCTTCGACGCTCTGAAGACTAAGGATCAGAAGCGCCTTTGGAAGAAACACGCGAATATTCCGCTGTAAGCGGAATAAGACCGGTTGGGCTAGAAACGATAGAGTTCGTCTCGTAAGCCCAACCTCTCCTAAAAAGGCACTTGGTTAAAGACCAAGTGCCTTTTTACTCACAGATCCCGCTTTAGTCACTTTATACAAATTAATTGTATAAAAATTGCGTTGTAGCCCCCTTGTTGAAAGGGGGCTTTCCTTTTTTTGTTTAAATAATTGCTAATTTCCCGCAAATTCCGGGCATGTCGCCTCTTTCTGCTGGTTTCGCTAATTTGGAATTCAGTATTTTGTGGTGGATATTGTCCTGTGAAAGGATGACTTTAAAGAACTGAAGATTGACGTGGCTTTTGCTGGTTTAAAACATTGGTGGCTTGCTGTGGGTGTTGCCCTGGCTGCTGGATTCGCCTGGTCGCAGAGCGATTCCGCTACTGTTGCGCCTGCAAATCCTGAAGCACTTCAGTCTGCCGCGCCTGACTCCAGTGCAAAGGTCGCTGCTGAATCCAGTGCCGCTGCGCCGATAGAAAGTTCTTCTGCTGCAGAACCGGTGGTGTCTTCGTCTGAGGAACCCCTGTCTTCCGCCGCAGCGCCAGAGCCAGAGTCCTCGAGTTCGGAGACTCCTGCACCGCCTGCTCCGGCTGCACAGCCTACTGCTCCTAATACTCCGCCTGCTCCAGCCCCTCAGCCGGCGCCTGTTGCTCAGCCTGCCGCCCCTACAACGATTTCGGCATCTGATGCGGAAGTGGGAGAGGCTGATCCTGCAGAAACGGAATGGCAGCCTACGTTCCAGTACATGGAATTGCCCCCTTCTGCCAACCCGATGGGAAGCATGGCTCCCTTTGGCGGTATCGGTTCGTCGCCTCGTTTGATGAATGCGTCTAGAGGCCAGGTGTTTAGCCATGACCTGGATGCGGCCTCCCGTGAAATGGACATTAGCGAAAAGCATGTAAACGCCGTTTCTCGCGATACGACAACCTTGTGGACAGCCCATTATCCGGAACTTACGGATTACGTGAACGATATGTACCTGGCTGGTCGCAAGAATTTGTGGCTGAATGGTCTGGTAGGTCAGGCTAATGAAGGTTACGAAACTCCAGAAACGGGTTCTGTCTTTGATATTACCATTCCTGTAACCATGCCTGCCTGGATGCGTGATTTTGGCCTGGATAAGCCCAAGCTGATGCTGCAGGGTACCATGGATATCCGCTTGAAGGGCTATGGCGAAAAGGATGACGCCGAAGGCAGCACCTATACCAGTCTGTGGCCTAGTCCGACTTTGAACTATACCCCGAACTTTATGGTGAAGGGTAAGATTGGCCCCTACATTACTGTAGAAATCAATAACGTGGAAGAAGGTCTTGGAACCAAGAACCAGGTTCGTGTGGTGTACGAGGAATCCTACAAGGATGAATTCGAAGACTACATTCTGCAGCGCGTAGAAGCTGGTACCACCAACTTGACCTTGACGGGTACTGAACTTACGGGTTATTCCGAAAGCCACCAGGGCCTGTTCGGTATTAAGGCTGACTGGAAGTTGGGGGACTGGCGCTTGACGACCATTGCTTCCCAGGATGGAGGTGAACAGGAAGAATTTACCCTGAAGGCTAGCGAAACCACTTCTGAATTCCAGATCCTGGATAAGCAGTTCATTACCTATCGCTACTACTTCCTGAACCACGAGGCTAGGACTGCCTATATTAATTCTGCCATTGCTGGTCGAACCACCTCTAGCTATCCGGCTACAAACCTGAAGCTTTATAAGCGTGGAGCAACGAATTCCACTACAGGCGTTATTGATAACGTGACCGTGATGTATGTAACCCCTTCGGGTAAGTCCATCGAAAAGACAGTGGAACGTATGATCGAAATTCCCAGCTCCGAGTTCAGCTATGATGCAAAGACGGGTATCTTAAAGATTAACGGTGTGAGCCGCAATACCTTGGTGGCAGCAAGCTGGAGTAACGATGGAACTGGCCGAGTGGGAACGACAATTCGCGATGGTGCAAAGGTCGTTTTGATCCAGTGGGATGCAACACTTCCTGAGCTTACCGACATCGACAAGCTGATGCTACGTAACGTTTACTCTGTGGGCATTTCTGATGCAAGTTCCTCTAGCTTCGTGCTCCGCATGAAGAACAAGGCCGGAATAGCAGGTTCCCATCTGAAGACTCTTGGCCTTGTGGATACTACTACCGGAAGCCCGTTGGTCAATGATGCATCTATCTTTAAGAAGAATGCATCTGGCGCCTATACCGGTGAAATGTGGTTGCCCTGTAAGCCTTTGTCTGAATACTCGGGTCCCAATGCTACAGAGCGAGCTCGTGCAAACTGCTTGGAACCGTTGCGATTGCTGGACTCTTCGGCTGCCATGACCCAGCTGTATACTTTGCCTGTCTATAATCTTTCTCGATATACAAGCAGATTTTATTTTGAAACTGTAGGCAAGCGCCGTAGTTCTACGTTAAGCGTTCGCGATCCTAACTCCAGCTATTCTGTAAATGGCGGCTCCTGCATGGATATTTCCGAAGGCACAGAAAAGGTGACTGCAGGTTCTACCACCCTTATTCGCGGTACGGACTATGAAGTGAACTACGAACTGGGCCAGATTGAACTTTTGAGTGAACGCGCTCTTGATCCCAACAAGGAAATCAAGGTTTCTTACGAATGCGAACCTCTGTTTGAAATCGATAACAAGTTGCTGCTGGGTGCCCGAGCAGAACTGCCCCTGGATCTTTATGGCATGGGTGAAGGTTCTGTATTCGGTTTGACTGCACTTTACAAGAGCCAGAGTACTACTGCAGAGGTTCCCACACTTGGCAACGAACCTTATTCCAGCGTTCTTTTGGGTATGAACCTGCGCCTGCAGGATACGGTGCGAGCTCTGACTGAACTTGTGGATGCGATTCCCGGCATTAATGCGACTGCAACTTCTTCCTGGAGATTTGAAGCTGAATTTGCAGCGAGCCGCCACAACGCAAATACTACCGATAAGCAATCTGCCCTGGTAGAAGATTTCGAAGCTACGACTTCTGGCTTGACCTATCCTCTGTCTCGCCTTTCATGGTATCAGGCGTCTCCGCCGGGTGGCGTTTCCTCGAACCTGTCGACCTACATCGAAAGCCAGGACTTCCGCCATAAGGGTGAATTTATCTGGCACAGCAACAATACGGAACTTTATAAGAATATCTACCCCAATGTGGGGAACTCTGATGTGGATAACCAGCACTTGACCGTGCTGAAGATGACCTTGCGAGCCAACGACAACCTGATGGGCAATTCCTGGGGCGGTGTTATGCGTCCCAATAGCGCCTACTATCAGGACATGAGCGACATGAAGTATATTGAAATTGTTGCCCGTGGTAACGTTGGTTCTTTGTACCTGGATTTGGGCCTTGTTAGCGAAGACCTTTCTATTAACGGTTACGAACCTAACGGCCTCTACGATGGTGAAAATGATTTGGGAACGACAACCGCGCTTCACGATAAGGGTCTGGATGGTGTTTCCGGTTCTGATGAATCTCGACAGGTTTGGGATTGCCGTTCTTCGTCTTGCGTTTCTACCATCTATAACAGCCTGAATTCTGATGCGTCTTCTACGGACATTGCCCGCGATAACTACAACGATGACCTGGACGACGAAAGCGATCCTCCTGTAAATATCAACGGTACCGAAGACAACTCTGGCGAACGTTCCTACGATACAGAAGACATTAACAAGAATGGTTCCTTGGATACAGACATTAGCTTTGTTCGCTATCGCATTGACCTTTCTGATACGGATCCCGCAAACTTTGAAGAACTGAAGAATGGCTGGCGTAAGTGGCGCATTCCCCTGAACCTGTATGATACCATCGTATCTTCTACAGGTAGTGATTATCTCTCGATTCTTTCGGGTGCGCAGTACACAAGACTTTGGATGGGCAACCTGTCTGCAGGCGTTGCTGAGGCTAAGGTGCAGGTGGTGAACCTGGCTGTCGTGGGTAACGCCTGGGAAGAAACCACCGTTGCTGATTTCTACAAGACTTCTTCTTCTGAAAATTCCCAGATTGTTGAAGTGAATGGTGTTGAGACTTCTATTTCCGAAGCGACTTCCACTAAGGATACGACTTACATTAGCGTTTCTACCATCAACAATCGTGAAAACTCCAATAAGTATTACAAGTCTCCCAACACGGCCACGGAACGCGATTCCGAAACGAATGCTCCCCTTAAGGAAACGTCTCTTGTCCTGGATTACCACAATATGAATCCTGGCCAGGAAGTGGGTGTTACCAGAATTTTCGAAACGGATAAAAAGGACTTCTCAAGCTATAAGTCCTTGATGATGGAAATTCATTACGCGACGGAAGCTTCTTCTGTGCCCGTGCGCTTTGCCATTCAGTTTGGTGAAGGTTCCCTGGAAGGTTCCAGCGACTATTATGAATGGAGCTTTAGACCCACGAACTATAGCTGCAAGGGTAATGAACGTCCTCAGGATTGCCACGAACAGAACTGGCTGGATAACGCCTTTGCCATGAACGTGGCAGACTTCTCTGACTTGAAACGTGGCCGCCGTCCGCCGTTTGTAAGTGCGGTTGAAAAGGCTGTTCCTGGTGAACGTGCCAAGGCTCGCGACGAAAAGATTCGTCTGGTGGGTAATCCTTCTATAACAAGCATCGACTGGATGCGCTTTGTGATTATTGCGGACTCCAGCGCTTCTGCAGAAGACCTGAAGGGAACCTTCTGGCTGGATGACATGCGCCTTTCTGACATGGATACGGAATGGGGCTATGCCGCTCGTGTGGGTGGCCAGGTGAACTTCTCTGACTTTATTTCTCTTTCTGGAACGGTGCGTTACCAGGATGGCGATTTCGCTACGCTTTCTACTTCTAACGGCTCTCCCAAGCCTAAGTCTTCTGAAGCGGCATCCCAGTTGGATGTGGCGGGCGACTTCACCATGAACCTGAACAAGTTCCTGAACGATAGCGCAGGATTCCACATACCTCTTTCTTTTGGCTACCACAGTTCTACCAAGCGCCCCTACATGAAGCCTACGGATGACTTGATGCTGAAGCACAGTAGCTTTGCTGAACTGACGGGAGACATGTTCCAGAATGAACTGGAGGTTGGTTCTTCTAAGGAGGAACAGGAACTTCGTGACGATGCGGAATCCAAGGGTTACCAGTCCTACGTTCGCGAAAAGACTATTGGCATTAGCTACCGTAAGGATTACAAGGGGCAGGATACGAAGCTTGGCGAAGTGATGTCGCAGATTTTCCTGGACCGCCCTGCCTTTAGCTATTCCTATACGGAATCAGAAGGACGTGCAACAACCTCTGCGGATTCTACTTATTCTTATCATACGGTACTTGAATATAAGCTGGGTACATTCAGCCTGTTCAAGTTCAGACCTTTCGAAGGGCTTTCCAAGATTTCTTGGCTGAAGGATATTTCGAAGGCGGAATTTGAACCCTGGCCCCAGACTTTCGACTTGACTCTGTTTGACTTGAACTATGTCCGTTACGTGAACCAGGCTCGCGATCCGGATTATGTGGACCCGCAGGTAGACAAGATCGTAACCTACACGACCGAACTGAACCATAAGCTGAACATGCGTTGGAATATCCTGTCGTTCTTGACCACAAGCTATTCCTTGAATGTTAAGCGTGATATGTATGGCGGTGGCGATAGGGAAGGCTTTGTTAAGGAAAACTTCTTTACCTCTCGCGATGGCGGCCTGTTTGCCAGCGATTATGTCTTTGACTTTGACCATTCCGACCGTAGGGTCTACGTTTCTTCGGATAGCGTAGTGGCTATTCCCTATGATACCATTCCTAGAACGAAGTATTCTGAATCCGGGGATTCCATTGGTGAATGGGCCATCGATATGCAGAATCCGGATTCCTACGAAATCCGTTATGACAGCACTCGCTTCTACAAGGTTGATAGTGTAGGCCATCGCGAGTACGGCCGTTCTTACGGCATTCTTCGCAACGAACGAGCCCGTAGCCAGCAATTCAGAATCGGCTTTAACCCGAGGCTCATTCCGTTCATTCCGTTTAACGCCACCTTCACTTCTGACTTTAACCAGCAGAAGACCATTCCTGATGACTTTGACTTTATGGATGAGTCTTCTATTGACAAGAATTACTGGACAATTTCTCAAACGAACCGCTTTGAATTTGCTCCGTCTTTCAAGGTTCTTGACTTTGCCCGTACCTTTGGCAAGGAATCAATGTTGGCAAGGGCTTTTGACAAGGTCAAGTGGCGAGAAGTTCGCTTTAACTGGAATGCAAGCACCAATACGGTGGGCGAAAACTTTACCTTGGCCCAGCTGTACGAAGAACAGGGCGTAACTCCGTTCCAGTACTATCTGTACGGTCTTGGCTTCGGCAATGGCTACAAGAACCGCGGTTTTTATAATATCGTTACAGGTGACATGGGCCTGGATCATCGCGATGATTATCGTCACTTTGCCCAGTACAGAAACCACCATGTAGATACATTGGTCTATCAGGGGAACTTCCGTCATTCTGTATCTCGTCAGTTCCAGGTTTCTTCTGGAATTACCTTGCCTATTTGGGATATCGGCGTAACTGGTGATTTGCAATGGAAGGAAGACTTCGCTCAGTCTCGCGAGTATCCGCTGTACATCGATACTACTACAGTTTGGCCCAGAATCGGCATTGGTGTCTCTGTGCCAAACTTCTCTCAGCGAGTATCCTTCTTGAATGGGTTCAAGAGCGTTTCTACAACCCATCGCTTTGACTATACCTACACTACAACAGTGCATCCTTTCCAGAGTGCAGAAGATTCCTGGAACCAGTCCATCAACTTTAATCCGTTGATCAAGATTTCGTTCTTGCTGCAGAACAATATGCGAATCGAAAATGCGGTTCGTATGAAGATCGACGATACGGACCGTCGCCCCAAGGAAGAAGTGATTGGCATTACCAGCTGGCCGGACTCCTCTAGCACCAGCCGCGATACCACTGACTACTTCTGGGAAACCCCCTGGATCCATACGTCCTTGTACAACGACTTTGCCTTTAACATTGGCGATGACTTTACCATTACTTACCCGCTGAAACTTGACAAGGTTCTCAAGATGTGGAAGTGGTTCTTTAAGTTCAAGAATTCCATTGACCTGAAGTTTACCGCTGGTTACGACTACAAGAAGACCATCCGTAAGGAATACGATCCTGACGCCGATTACGATATGTGGAATAAGGAAAGTGGAACCGATGGTGTCTTTAGGCAGTGGACCTATACATCTCCGGTTTCAGGAAAGAAAGAAGAAGCGATCGTCTATAATCCGGAATTGAGTCTTACCGAACGCACGGTTCCTTCGAGAACTCATGAATGGTTCTTGCGCCCTGCGGCCAGCTATCAGTTCAACAAGATGGCTTCGATGAGTTCTTACGTCGAGTACCGTCAGATTCACGAAAAGCTGGACGATGAAACTCCGCACTTACGGCAGATTCTGCAGTTCGAAATTGCTTTGATGCTGCGGTTTAATTAGAGACTAGAGACTAGAGACTAGAAACTAGAGACTAGAGGTTAGTGGTTAGAGGCTGGAAACTAGAGGTTAGAGACTGGAGGTGCCCTAGCCTCTAAAAATATCCGCTACTTATTTCACGATTCCTACATCGCTGCGCTTGACAAAGCCTTTTACCTTTTCGCCGAGACGAATTTCTACGAACTGTCCCTGCTCAGAAAGAACTTCGAAAGACGTTCCTTCGGAAAGCGTATTGAGGGTTTGCGCTTTGTCGTTGGGTGCGCTGGTAACATCTGCATCTGCTGCGGTAACCACTCCCGTGATTTCGGTTTCTGCCACAATGATCTTGTAGCCTGCGCTGGCGCCTATAACGCAGAATATGGCGGTGAGCGCGAACATGGTGCCGATGCAGATGTTCTTGGCCTTTTCGCTGGTAGAAATTTTGCGGGCGGTTGCCATGATCATAATGAGCCAGAAGATTCCCAACAGCACAAACATCTGGACCTTTAAGGACAGTGCGTGGTGGGCTGCGAAGAGACCTGCCAGCAGCGGGTTTTCTTCGTCATCGTTGTCCACCTTGTCTTTTGTCATGGCCTGGGCATAGGTCAGGTTATGCTGAATGTCTGCGTCGTTTGGACGCTGACGGAGGGCGTTCTTGTAGTAGTAAATGGCAAAGCCCAGCTTTGCATTACGGAAGTAGGCATTGCCCAGATTGTACAGAAGGTCTGCATCTTGATTGCCTTGCTCTTCGTAGCTGTCGGCACAAGTGCGCCACTCGTCGATGGCGCGTTCGAAATCGCCTTCGTTGTAGGCTTTGGTTCCTGCTTCGATGCCTGCACAAGTTGCAGGAGCTGCGCTTGCGGGAACCGCACAGGTCATGCCTGCGGTACAGGCGATTGCTAAAATCCAGATCTTAAAAATACTATTCATCGTTAAAACCTCTTTTAGCCTTACTTCAAACCATTTAAGCTTTCGCAGAGTTTTTCTACGTCGGCCAGCATTTTCTTTTGTTCTTCTGCAGACGGGTTAACAGGAGCGAATCGTGCAAAGGCGCACTTCTCTAACCAGTTGTCGATGGCTGCGATTGTGTCTGCAGAAACGTTGCGCTTTTCTAGTTCCTGCTTCATCTGGGGGCGGGTCATGCCCTTGAATTCTGCATTGGTAAGGTCGCTGAGGTAGTCGACAAGGCCATTTTCTAGCGCAGCATAGAGCGCCTTGGCGTCACCCTTTTGCAAAGCTGCATTGGCGTTGGCGAAACGGGCCTTAAGTTGCTTGTTGGCCTTTCCCTTACGGACCAGTGCCGCATTGCTGCTTAACTTGCGATTGCGCTTGACAATCAAAGTCACAATGAAATAGAAGGGGACTGCAGCGGCAAAGAGAATCCAGTAAAGGATGTTCTTGTAGGGAGCCTGGCTGCTGGCGTTTCCATTGATTTGGTGGATAAAGCGGATGTCGTTCCCGAGAGATTCAATTTCTTTTTTCTGCACGGGTGCGGGGCCGTTGCCGGCTGTCGCCATCGGTGCCTGGAACATGGCCTCGGCTGCGGCATCACCCTTTTCGACTTCAATATCCCAAGGACCCGCCACTGCTGTTTCGTACTTCTTTTTGCTGGGGTTGAACCAGCTGTACTGAATTTCGGGAATGGTGAACTGCCCCTTCTTCTTGGGATAAAGGAATACTTTGATACTCTTGCTGGTTATTACCTTGTTCCCAACGATTTTCTTGGAGATTTCGTTTTCGGGAGGTACAGAGCGGAAATCGCTAAAGTCCGGTAGCTTGGGGTCGGTAATGGACCCGGGAAGACCATCGCCCTTGATGTTGATGGAAAGGGTCATGGCTTCGCCAACCTTAAGGTTGGTACGGTCAAAATCGGCGCTGAAGCTGTAGTTACCCACCATACCGCTGAAGTTTTCTGGCTTGCCTTCTGTAGGCAGGGGCTTTACGGTAATGTTTATTGTGGGGGAGCTTGCCTCGGCTTCGATAGATTCCTGCTTGACACTTCGGCTAGAGAAGGACATTCCGCCCATCTGCTTTGTTTCTTCAACAACCTTCGGTTCGCCAAGCTTTGTGTACTTGAACTTGAATGCCGGAATTTGCAGGTTGCCACTCTTTGTGGAACTGAGCCATGCAAATTTGCCGCTAGCCTGGTATTCGCGGCGGGAATTTTCAATAGGTTCGAATTTGATGGTAGACAGGTCGCCTCGGTGAACGATGAAGTCGTTGCCCGTGTTCATGTCGGTGCCCTGCAAGTTACCCTGGAAGTGTTCGTAAGCATGGAACCCGAGGGTGACATAAAACTGCTCGCCTTCGTATACGGATTTTTTGCTTGGGGTCAGACTCACGGTAAGGGCGTCGTCGGCATAGGCTCGCTGGATACTGACGGGAATGTCACCGGAGATAGCCCGCCTTTGTCCATCGATGGTCAGGTAGATTGAACCGGCTGAAATACGGCCTGTCTTTTTTGGGGCCTTAAGAGTAAAGGTGTATACGCGGGCCTTGTAGCCGCGGTTTCTGCCACCGCCAAAGAAGGATTCAAAAGGGTCGTCGGGGCGCATCAGCTGGTCGGCGCTGTCCAGCTTAACAAGAGAAAATCCGTTCTGAGGTTCGAACAGCAGGTCGCTGCGGTTATCTGGCAAATCTTGCAGAGGGAAAACAAGCTGAATTCCAAATGTATTGCCTGCCTCGATACGTTCTCGGTCAAATTGCAGAGACGGTCGGGCAAAGGCCATGGCCGCTAGAGCCATACATGCAATGGTCAATTTTTTCATGCCCTAAAAAATACGAAATTTTTAGATGCTAGACTTTTGAAACGGTATGGATTTAAACCGTTGTTTTTATCTAATAACCGAAAAAAGGGCTAATCGAAATTCAGACTGCGACGATAGGGGGTAAAGCCTGCGTTTTGAATAAAGTCTTCTGCAGCCTCAATAGAAGTCAGACCGTGGTTGGTCAGCACGTTTTCTTCGATGACGATGCTGTTAATGTCGTCGGCGCCGGCATGCAATCCGAGTTCACCAAGAGAGAGTCCCATCCCCAACAGGGAAACTTCTATGTGGGGAATGTTATCCAGATAGAGGCGTGATAGAGCAAGAAGTTTCAGGTATTCATCACCGCGAACATGACGGATGGGGAACTTGTCGGTCTGGGGTTGAAAAGTCCAGACGACGAAACTGTTGAATCCGGCGACATTTGCGGCTACGGCCAGGTCCTGAGTCTTTCTAACGTATTCCAGATGCTCGATGATTTCTTCGGGGGTCTCGATGCTGCCGAACACAATGTTGGCGCTACCGGGAAGTCCCTTCCTGTGGCATGCGGCCAGCACGTCGCACCATTCCTGTGCCTGCAACTTTTTAGGCGAAAGCATTTGACGCATGCGGTCGCTTAAAATTTCGGCTCCTGCGCCGGGAACGGAACTGAGTCCAGCTTCCTTAAGGATGTCCAGCAGTCGGTCTAAATCCATATTGTAGAATTCTGCCATGCGCTTTAGTTCTACGGGAG
The DNA here is from genome assembly GCA_024398955.1 of Fibrobacter sp. Classification (GTDB taxonomy): domain Bacteria; phylum Fibrobacterota; class Fibrobacteria; order Fibrobacterales; family Fibrobacteraceae; genus Fibrobacter. Next base: position 74,656 of record JAKSIG010000006.1, read on the forward strand.
AGAACCCGCGGACTCGAACTCCCATTTCCTTGGTGAGCATCTTGAGGACGCTTGTGTAGTATTCCAGCGGGATTTCCTTGTTGACGCCACCCTGCAAAAAGATATGGTCGGCGCCTCTGGCTTTTGCTTCGATGGTTTTCTGGCGAATTTCATCTAAAGAAAGAACGTATGCCTCGGGGCTTTTATAAGGCCTGCAGAAACTACAAAAACTGCAGGTCACTTCACACACGTTCGTATAGTTTACAATACGGAAGGCTGTGTATCCTACGCGATTTCCGGGGAGGCGACTTTGGCGCACAAGATTTGCGGCTTCCACCACATCGGTCCATGAAGCCTTTGTAAGAAGTTCAATGCCCTCGGCTGCAGTGAGACGGTAGTTGGTGTCGCCAGGATTCTCGGCACCTAGAATTGCTTTTTGCAGGATTTCGTTCATGCCTACAAAATAGCAAAGTGTACGCGAATTGGGTGTGGACTTATTGTCCATAAAATCAATCTCGTTCCATGTCAAAAAACGTTTTCGCGGAGGTATCTTTAGATTGTGGTAAAGTAAATAAGGAATTTTTCGATGAAAAATATGGGAGTACTTGCGTTTGGTTTGGCTGCAGTTCTTTCAGCATCTGCTGCACATGCTTTTGTCTTGACAGGATCCGTTTATGATGAAAAGGATAAGGCCGTAAAGAATGCGACGATTAGCCTTGAAGGAACGGATCTTGTAACCCATAGTGATGGGGTTGGCTCCTTTACACTTCGTGATGTGCCGATGGGCATAGGGAATGCGGCTAAAGTTAAGTTTACTCCCGGTTTTGTCAACGTAAACCAAGGTGTCCTCTCGTACTCACAGGCTTCTTCAGACCCTGTTCAGATTCAGGTTTTTGATGCCATGGGCAATCGTGTTTTGAACAAGGAACTTATGGGATCCGGATCCGTAGATCTGCGTAGCCTTTGTTAAGGCTGAAGGCACGTACTTTGCTCGTGTAAAGGTCGGTTCCGCACAACAGAACTTGAGATTTACGACTAATGGGGATTACGGCGTTTCCTATGGCTCCAACTATGAGGTTCCCCCAGCAAAGATTTTAAGGAAGGAAGGCTACGTCGATGGAACCTTGCTTGTGTACGCTGAAGGATTTGATACTCTAAAAGTGGATCTTGAAAATCTTGATACCAATGTGACTCTTGTCCTGAAAAAGCCTGTTGGTGTCGAAGAAACTTTTGAATTCGGCTGGGCCAAGGGCAATGCTCCCGTTCCTACCCGCGGTTGCGGCAAGACCTGGAACCGCGTGAAGTCTGGTAGCTATGATTTCCAGTGGAGCAAGGGTAAGCGAACCATCCGAATCGACATTCCCGACAACTATGACAACAACAAGCCTTACCGCCTTGTGTTCGGTATGCACTGCATGGGTGGCTGGGCAGGTGGCGTTCAGCAGGAAGGCTACTATGGCATGAAGCCTCTGGATACGGAAAAGACCACCATCTTTGTGGCTCCCGAAGGAAACGGCAATCAGGCTCCCTGGGCCCAGGATGACTACATTCTCTTCGATGAACTTTTGGCTGATCTCCAGAGCAATCTCTGCATTGACTCTTCCCGCGTGTTCTCCGCCGGCTTCAGCTATGGCTCTATGTTCACCAACGGCCTTTCCCGCGACCATCAGCATGTGCTTCGTGGTGTAGCAGCTTACGAAACGGCTGAAATCAACATCTATGTTCCGCCTCATTCCGGCAAGTCCATCGCCTGGATGGGTGTGCTTGGCCTGCAGGACGACCTGTGCCGTCCGGACCTTGGTCGTGCAGCCCGTAACACAGCCCTTAAGCACAATGGCCCTAACTTTACGGATGCCAGCGGCGAACAGGCCGAAGAATACAAGGGTTCCGGTCCTCATCTCTGCTATGACTACAAGACTGTGGATGAACGCTTCCCGGTAAAGTGGTGTACTCAGAACGGTGGCCATATCTGGGATCACAAGGATCCTGGCCAGACAAAGTCCTGGGTACCTCAGGTAACATGGGATTTCTTCACCCAGTTCTAATATGACCGCTTTGCTCTAAACGCGGGCTTAGAACCTGCGGCTGAGCAAAGCTCTCGCCACCACGACTTGTTAATACAAGTCGCTTGTGGCTCACGAAGTTCATTAGCGTGATTCGACTGGAAAATTTCTCTCGATGTAAAACTCCTGGCGGAATCGCTGGGAGTTTTTTTCGTGGTGGGCAAATTGAAATTTTTCTACATTTGCGCCCATGGAATTTAAACGTTTTGAGGCTTTGATCGAGAAGTTCCCGCAGGTGCAGATTTTCAGTACCGAAGGCGAGGATCTTGACCGAGTCATTACTCATTTCTTAAATCAGCAGAAGAATGTTTCTACCATGTCTGAGGCCATGCAGCGAAAGATCCAGCAGGCCTTGGCTCCGTTCTTCCAGCAGCGCTTTATTAGCCTTGGGGATTCCGAGGCTCCGCTGGTTCGAAATCTGCTTTTGAACAAGAAGTTCTTTCTGCAGACAGATCGCTATATCGATGATATGGCCTGGCCTGAAACGGATCCCGCAAAACTGGACGAAGCCCTAAGAATTGCAGATCTTGCTGAAGGCATTCTAGACAGAAAGCTTCTTAGCCTTTCTAACGGGGAATTGCGTCGAGTTCTTTTGGCCCGCATGTGGATGGAAAATCCGGAATGGGTCTATTTTAACGACCTGTTTGGCGGTCTAGATCCAGAATACCGTGCTCATTTGGCAGGATGTGTGGCAGAACTTGCCCGCACCCGCGGAACAGATTTGAGGATTGCCGTTCGCCTGGCCCGCGAAGACGAACTGCTGCCAGAAATTCCTGCTTTTGTTTATGCGGACAAGACTTTTACCCAGTACGAAGGCAAGTTGCCTGAAGTCGCCTCCCAGCCCAAGTTCACCAAGAAGGAACTGAAGGATTATGAAGTGGTGGACCTGAAGGCCGGTAAATCCTACATTGCGGCTGAATTCAAGTCTGAATCTGATGGCGAAGAGCTTTTCTCATTGAAGAACATCAATGTCCGCTTTGGGGAAACTGACGTTATCAAGAACTTGAACTGGACCGTACGTAAGGGCGAGCATTGGGCGGTCATGGGCGAAAACGGAGCCGGCAAGAGTACCCTCATGGGGATGCTTACTGCAGACCACCCGCAGATTTACAACAACGACATATCTCTTTTGGGTGAACGTCCGGGTCATGGTCTCAACATCTGGGATCACAAGGCCAAACTGGGCTTTTTCTCTCCGGAACTGGCCCTGCAGTACCGCGAAGACCTGAGTATTCTCGATGTCCTTCTTACTGGCTTTACTCCGAATCTCTGCAAGGCCGAGAATCCCACCTGGGAAGAAAAGGCCAAGGCCCGAGAATGGTTGAAGTATTTGGGTTTTGAGGATGTGAACCAGAATGTTCGCTCTTTGTCTCCTATCGATAAGCGACTGGTGTTAATGGCGCGTGCTGCTATTCGCCCGCCAAAGGTTCTTCTGCTGGATGAACCTTCACAAGGATTGAAGGGTGAATATCGCGAAAAGATATTCCATCTTCTTCAGTTGCTTTCTACAGAAACGACAATCATCTTGGTCAGCCATTACGAAGAGGAATGGCCTCCTTGCATGACGCACCTGTTGCGAATGCCGAAATTCTCACTTAATTAGGTCCCAGGTTCGAGGCACGAGGCTTTCTTCGACATCCTAAAAAGGTGCGAAGCACGATTAAGTATAATTGTTCATTGTTAACTATTAATTGTTAATTAGTTTTATGATTCTTGACGAAAAAAACATCTTAAAGGCGCTTTGCGCCGTGCAGGATCCGGACCTTCACAAGAACATTGTGGAACTGGACTTTGTGCAGAACCTAAAGATTGAGGGAACAAAGGTTTCCTTCGATCTTCGACTGACTACTCCCACATGCCCCATCCGTGATCAGTTCAAGGACCAGTGCATTGCTATTGTCAAGAGTCTAGGTGCAACTGAAGTGAATGTGACATTTACCGCCAAGGAAGGCGGCTCTGCAACGGGTAATTCTGCAGCCAAGGCTCCCCAGGATTCCCATATTGGTGAAGTGGCTCATGTCGTTGCCGTTGCCAGCGGTAAGGGTGGCGTAGGCAAGTCTACGGTGACTGCAAATTTGGCTATGGCATTGAGCCTGTCTGGGGCACGTGTGGGCATTCTGGATGCAGATATTTATGGCCCCAGCATGGGCCTCATGTTCGGTATCGACAAGGCTCCCGAGGTTTTTGAAGACAATACCATTGCTCCTGTCGAAGCCAAGGGTGGCGTGAGCATTGTGTCTATGTGCATGTTTGCCGATTCTGACAAGGCTACCATCTGGCGCGGCCCCATGGTAAGTCAGATGATTCAGCACTTTATCCACCATGTTCGCTGGGGCAAGCTTGACTACCTGCTGGTGGACTTTCCTCCAGGAACGGGCGACATTCAGCTGACATTGACCCAGAACTGCCCCATGTCTGGTGCCGTTGTTGTGACCACGCCCCAGGAAGTAGCTCTTGCTGACTGCCGCAAGGGCATTGCCATGTTTGACAATGTTGGCGTGCCTGTTATCGGTGTGGTCGAAAATATGAGTTACTTTATCTGTGACCAGTGCAACAAGCCGCACTATATTTTCCGCCAGGGTGGTGGGGAATCCATTGCCAAGAAATGGGGCGTTCCGCTTATCGGCAAGGTTCCTCTGGAACCCGCTGTAGCCGATTGTGGTGATGCCGGCACTCCCGCTGTACTGAAGTATCCCAATTCTGAGTCTGCAAGAGTGTTCATGCAGGTGGCTGATGCCATGGTTCGCACAATCTCCGTGTTCGATCACGAGAATGCCGATACCCTCAAGAGCTATAACTACGAATTTGAACAGTTGCCGGTGGAATCGGTCTAAGGAGTATTTATGTTACAGCCTAAGAAATTCTTTAGAACTCCCGACGGAAAGCTTGGCGTAGAATGGAATGACGGCTCTCGTGGAGCCTGTTCTGCTCGCGACCTGCGCTGTGCCTGCCCCTGTGCCCTATGTGTAGATGAACATACCGGCATAAAGACGCTGGACGATTCCTCTGTTCCTGGCGATATTACCTTGCTGAAGGTTCAGTCTGTAGGCCGCTATGCAGCGACGCTTGCATTTAGCGATGGACACAATTCCGGCATTTATCCCTACGATAAACTGCGCGAATTAACAGTAGGCTGATTGACGGAAGTCGTGTAAAAAGCCATATTTGTTCAACTCAACGGATTGATTTACGTTGTGTAGATAAATGGATTGATAGGTGATCTTATGAGTGATGCAAACGAAGCGCTATATTTCCGGGACTTGAATCGTTTCCCGACTCTTACTCCGCAGGAAGAGTCGGCTCTCTTGACGATTATCAAGACTGGGGCTACAGAAGAAATTCGCAAGTCCGCTCTACAGCGCCTGATTCGAGGTAACCTCCGCTTTGTGGTGAGTGTCGCCCGTAAGTATCAGGGTCGCGGCCTCTCCTTGCTGGATCTTATTAACGAAGGTAATCTTGGCCTTTTCAAGGCAGCAAAGCGCTTTGACATGGACAAGGATGTTAAGTTCATTAGTTACGCTGTGTGGTGGATCCGCCAGTCAATCCAGAAAGCTTTGTTTGAACAGGTAGGCGCGGTCCGAATCCCGCCTAACAAACTTGCCCTCGTAAATCGCTTTAAACGCGCTCTGATGCAGAATGATGGTGATTATGATCGCACCATCGCCATGGAAGAATTTTCTCCTTTCGAAAAAGATATCGTCGAAGTCATGGAAAAGATCGTGGATATTTCTCTGGACGCTCCTATCGGCGACAGTTCCACGGTGGCCAATTCCAGCGAATCTGTCAGCACCCTTATGGATGTGCTGGGTACCGATGGAAACCAGGACGAGGATATGGAGAAGGATGAACGCCGCAAGCTCATCCAGGAAACTTTGTCTAGCCTGCCTCAGCGTGAAGAAGAAATTCTGCGTATGTTCTACGGTCTTGATACTGTAGAAGATACCACCCTGAAGGACATCGGCGAAGATTTGAAACTCTCCCGTGAACGTGTCCGCCAGATTAAGAACAAGACGCTCCGCCGCCTCCAGAAGAGCAAGGAGCATAAGGAAAAGCTGGCTGACTTCCTGGAACTCTAATAGGGAGTCGGGGTCATGTCTAATTCCAATAACGCAGCCCGAAAGGCAGCCTATCTCTTTTTGACATTGTGTTGTGGCGCCCTGCTTGCATTTGCGGGCTTTCGCGCCTACGAGGTCTATGGACCGGCCAAGGTAGCTTTGCCTGCCATTCCCTTTGGAATGCCTGCGGGTTCTACAGTACTCCGTGGCGATGCCCCTAATTGGGTGGCCACGAACGCAAAGCTGCCGGTGCAGGTGCAAACGGAACTTCGTCGAGCTTCGGAACTTTCTCGTTCAGGGGCGTATGTGTCCGCCTACGACATTTACGATGGAGTGGTTGTTCTTTATCCTGATTTGCTAGAAGCCATTTGGGGTGAAGTCAATGTGCTGTACGACATGTCTTCGCAGGGCTTGGCCCTCAACGATAACCAGCGAGACCGTCTGACCTTGTTGACGGGGAAGTTGCAGGGGCGTTTTCCTGAATCCGGAATTTCTTCGTATCTCGAAAGCCGCTCTGTATTCGCCTCCGGAAACGAAACCGCAGCCTTGGAACTGGCTCGCGTGGCTACCGAAAAATCCCCGACGCTTCTTCAGGCAAGACTTTGGTTTGGAGAATTGCTTCAGAGGAATTCTCGAAACATTCAGGCGACTACAGAATTTAAGACTACCATTAGTCTTTCTAATGGAGATTCTCCTAGGGCTTATGAACTGCTGGCTGGGCTATACCATGACGCGGGAATGCTGGACAGCTGCTCTGCCCTTGTGGAATATGCTCTTTCGCAGTTTCCGGTTAACGCAAGGCTGCTCCTGCTCCAGGGTTACCTGAAGGAATATCAGGGTAACTTTGATGCCGCCGAAAAAATTTACCAGCGCATTCTTGCCTTTCAGCCGGAATATGTAGAAGCCCGCACCGCAGCGGCTACCCTGGGTGAAAAGTCTCCTCCGGGACCAGGCGCCGGCGTTGCTCTTTCTCCGCAGGATCGTGCCCAGACCGCATGCGATATCCTTGAACCGCTGGTAGAAAAGTACCCCGAAAACCTTCCCCTGCGAGAAGCCTTGGGTCGAGCCTACTTGAAGGGTCGCCAGTTCGATCAGGCTAGATTGCAGTTCCAGGAAATTCAGAAGGCTGATCCTGAGTATCCCGAAATCAAGCAGCGCATTCAGGAAGCCAGCGTGGTGACTCCCGCAGCCTCTGCTAAGAAGGATGTTCTTGCCGACGACTTGAACCGCGCCATTGACAGCCTTCGCGGTAAGGGTTCTCCGGCGACGACTCACGACTTTTCTACCATGTTGGGCCATTACCTTGTTCGTTACGGCGCAACTCCCAAAGAATTCTTTAAGAAGTATTCCATTTCGAATTTCCGTCCGATAGCCAATAACGTTTGGCAGGAATCTTTCTACGAACCTCCCTATATGCATACCTACACGGTTGTGTTCGACTCCCTGAATCATTTCCGTCAGGTTCATGTTGTTGTGTTCGATTCGTCTTCTAACTCTAACCATCTGGGAATTGCTCCCGAAGTGTTTACCCGCTTGCTAAAGCAGAATTCCCGCATTTCAGGCATTGGCAATAGTACCGGTGAAACGGACTGCGGTGATGGCCTTGTGCTGGATGCCGCTGTCTGGGAGACTCAGGATAATTTTGAAATGCTGGCCCGTGTGGTGGGCAAGTCCGCCGAAGTCCGCATGGTTCGCTTTGACAAGTCGGCCCTTCCTCCGGGACTAAAACTCTGCGATTACGCGACCTATTTGAATCAGTACTAAAAACAGGGAATCCTAGGAAAAGTCAATTTTATATCTTTAGCTTAATATGTTCAAGTTCAGATACATCGCCTTTGCCTTGTTGGCCTTCTTGTTGGAAGGTTGCACTTGCTGTGCTTATCTGAACCACATGTTTAATGCTGAGCGCTTGTACGACCAGGCCTCCGAGATGCGAACGGCTCGCCAGGATAGCGTTCCTGACGCCGAATCCTCTTTTCCTAGCTCTGATGAACGCCTGAAGTACGACAAGGTGATCGAGAAAGGCTCCCGCGTTCTTGAACGTTTCCCAAAGAACAAGAAGCGTACCGCCGAGGCAGTGTTCCTGATTGGTGAATCCTTTAGGCATAAGCAGGAATGGGGAAAGGCTATTACCAAGTACGATGAATTTGAACGCTACTTCTCCGATCACGATTCCATGCCGGCGGTAGAATACCAGCGTGCCTACTGTCTCTATAAAAACCACGAATTTAATATCAGCCGTTTTGCCCTGGAACCTGTTGTAGCCTCTAAGGACCATCCTTATTATTTTCAGGGGTTAAACCTTCTTTCGCTTCTGGACGAACAGTCTGAATTTCCTGACCAGGCAATAGCCTCTTTGGAAGCTGTTTTGGCTGATACATCGGGCACTCCCTTTATGCGAGGCAAGGCCCATTTTAGATTGGCAGGGCTCTACTACAAGAAAGAAAACTGGCCGAAGGCTCGTGAGCATTACATTGCCGAAGAAATCAAGTTGCTGAATCCTCGTGAACGTCAGACTGCGGGGGAGCAGGCGGCAGAGTGCTTGGCCAGCATGGACCAGCTGCTTCCTGCTGCAGACGAATACAAGGAACTTTACAAGAATCCGGAATTTGAAAATAAGCAGCCCGATTACCTGGTGCGCATTGGCGAACTAACCTTGAAGGCCGGCCGTTACCCGGATGCATTTATCATTTTGCAGAAGGTGAATTCTGAATACCCCAAGACCGAGCATGCCTCCCGCAGCTACTTCAATCTTGGCGATTACGAACAGAACAAGACCTTGAATTATGAGCAGGCTGTTGTTTATTACGATAGCAGTTTTATTTCGAGAACTATTTGCAAGTGGGCTCAGGAAAGCCGTGAACGTCGTGACGCCCTTAAGCGCTTGATCGCCTTGCGTAATCAGAACGACGAGGACAGGGCCAAGGATTCTATTCCCAATGTGGATAATTTCTTTTCTACGGAATTCCAGATTGCGGAGCTGTTCCTGTTTAAGCTGTCTGAAACAGATAGCGCCGTTGCCCGCCTAGATGCCATTATCAACGATTCCAAGGATAGCCTGAGGGTTCTGCGTGCCACTTATGCCAAGGCATTTATCCTGGACGAATTTATGCATGATCCTGATGCCGCCGAAGAAATCTACAAGGAAATCATCGAGAAGTATCCGGATACGGAATATGGCAAGCAGGCCCAGGCAAACCTGGGTATGCGCGTTACCCTCAAGACTAAGGAAGACATTGCCAAGGAACGCTACATGGTTGCAGAAAGCCTCTGGACCATTGCGTCTGAGATGCCTGTGGATCAGATGGACCTGGTGGATTCCGCATACGCTCGGGCCTTCGATTCCTTTGATAGCCTTTACCAGGAATATCCCGAAACTCAATCTGGCGCACAGGCCCTGTACATGAAGGCCGTGTACTTCCAGATGAATCCAGAACGCCTGGATAGTACCGCCGCGGTTTACAGGACTCTTCGCGATCAGTACGGCCAGACTCCTTGGGGCAAGCATGCCGCTAAGATGCTGAATAGCCGCCTTACGGTTACAGACGAAGATCTTAAACGTCTCCGAAAGCGTGTAAAGACTAGCGAAGCCCATATCGACAAGCTTTCTAGGCAGTACTATGAACAGCTGAACCAGAAGCCCGAAGAAAAAAAGGCTGAAGTCAAGAGCAAGGAAGACGAAGTCCTTGAAAATACATACAATAGTATGTACGACTTTGAATAAGGCTTTCTGATGTTTTACCGAAAAGTTCTGCCTCTGCTTCTTTGTGCTTCTGCATTGTTGGCTGGTTGTGCAGGCTCTGCAAGTATCGCTGCTCGAAAGGGCTACGTGCGCTTTCCGGGTAAGCATTATGCCTCTAAGGAAAAGGCTGAAATCGGTACCAAGATTTCTGGAGAGGCTAGCTATTATGGCCCCGGCTTTCATGGCAAGCTGACTGCCAGCGGAGAAACTTTTAATCAGAATGACTACACATGCGCCCACAAGACGCTCCCTTTTGGTACAAAGCTGGAAGTGGTTCGTGCGGATAATGGCGAAAGTGTCGTGGTTCGCGTGAATGACCGTGGCCCTTATGTTGGCGATCGAATTCTTGACTTGAGCGTTGCTGCCGGTAAAAAGATTGGTCTCGACAAAGTAGGCCATGCCATGGTTACTGCAACGGTAATCGAGTAATCAAATTTTTTTCAAAAAAATCGAAAATCCAAAAATGTCATAAATTGACATTGTAACTTTCTATATTTACTGCTCGTAAAGACACTGATGGTATGGGTCTTAAAAACAAAAAAGGTGCTTTGATTAAATGGCTGTGAGCGCCTTGAAGGATAAAAATGAGAAAGGTAAAAACGAAAGTTTCTGAATGCGATCTGTGGATTTCCGAAGAAAATGTTAACCGCAATTCTGGCTTTGTAGCATTTAAGCGGCGTATAGATGAACAAATCCAGCTGCTGGATTTGGATGTCTGCGTAGACGAAGATGATTTGCTGCCCTTTTACCGCATGGGTGAAAGTGAAACCTTTGTATTGGGTGCTTTAGGCTGTTCTGTGGGAATGTAGTCCCATTTAATTTTGGTTAAAGTGAAAAGGTCCGCGAATGATTTCGCGGACTTTTTTGTAAGGGCTTTTGAACTATTTTGCCTTGTAGCTGACGAAGCGGATATTGTCGTTGTAGTCTTTATGGATTCCTGCAAATTCCAGCCAGGGGTAATTGACTGCTTCGTCTTTAAGGATGGCGGCCTGTTCGCTTCCGATTTCCAGCAGGATGGGCGCTCCTGCATTCAGGCGGCCCTGGGTCTGCTGAAGAAGGCTGCGTACGAGGTCTAGGCCATCGGGTCCTCCGTAAAGGGCCAGAGCGGGGTCGAACTTGTCTACTTCGGGCTGAAGCTTGCCTTTTTCGGAATCAGGAATGTAGGGCAGATTGGCGATAAGACAGTCGATTTTTTGGTCTGCGGCAAGGCCAGAGGCGGTTAACGCTTCTGCGGTAACGGCGTTCAGCAGGTCGCCCTTGGCGAATGCCAACTGAGGTGCCGCCAGCTCGTTGGCGCTGGCGTTCTCCTTTGCAAGGGACAGGGCTTCTTCGGAGATGTCGCAGGCGATGACCTTGGAGTTCGCGATCTCTTTTGCGGTGGCGATGGAAATGCAGCCGGAGCCTGTGCCGATTTCGACGATGAAGGGGGCCTCGACATTCTTGAGGCGCTCGATGGCCATGTCTACCAGGGATTCCGTTTCGGGACGGGGTATGAGGGCGCGACGGTCGCACTTGATGATAAAGCCGCGGAAGCTGGTGTCGCCAATAATGTGCTGCAAGGGCTCGCGGTTGGCGCGTCGGGCGACCATCTCACGTAGAACGTCCAATTCTGCTGGGGTCAGAGGCTTTTCGAAGTTCAGGTAGATGTCCATGCGGTTCTTCATCTTCAGCCCATGGCTGATGATGTACTGAGCATCAAGCAGCGCGTCGGGGACGCCCTTCTTTTCGAAGAAGATCTTGGTGCGGTTCAGAATTTCAAGAACCGTCATAGGTCCATTGTTTGCGGGAGCTGCCATTTTCCTGACCTTTACGAGTTGTTGCTGTCTGGTAGACCGGATTATGCCTGGAACTTACCCAGCTTTGTTTAAGCTTGGAACTTGCCCAGCTTTTCCTGGGCGTTGGCCATCTGGAGTCCGTTAATCACTTCCTGCAGGTCGCCTGCAACTACCTGATCCAGGTTGTACAGCGTAAGGCCGATGCGGTGATCGGTTACGCGGTTCTGGGGATAGTTGTAAGTACGGATTTTGGCGGAACGGTCGCCGGTACCCACGAGGGCCTTACGGCTGGCGGCTTCTTCACGTTCCTTCTTGGCGATGACTTCGTCAAGAATGCGGGAACGGAGCATTTCCATAGCGTGCAGGCGGTTCTGGAGCTGGGAACGTTCGGTCTGGCAGCTCACCACCACGCCGGTGGGAATATGGGTCAAGCGGACGGCGGAGTCGGTCTTGTTGATGTACTGACCGCCAGCGCCACTGGAACGGTAGGTGTCCATATGGATGTCTGCTTCGCGGATTTCCACGTCAACTTCTTCAGCTTCCGGGAGGATTGCAACGGTTGCGGCAGAGGTGTGTACGCGTCCCTGGGTTTCGGTTTCGGGAACGCGCTGTACGCGGTGTACGCCGCTTTCAAACTTTAATGTACCGTAAACGCTGTCGCCTTCGATGTAGGCTCGAATTTCCTTGTAGCCGCCAACGGTACCTTCGCTCAGGTCCTGGATAGTAAGCTTCCAGCCCATCTTTTCGCAATAGGCGCGGTACATACGGAAAAGGTCGCCGGCAAACAGGGCGGATTCGTCGCCGCCGGTACCGCCGCGGATTTCGATGGTGGCGTTACGGAAGTCCCAAGGATCTTTGGGAACCATGAGAATCTGAAGTTCGTCGGTAAGACCGGGAAGCGCCTTTTCGATGGTGGAGAGCTCGGACTTTGCCATGGCCACCATTTCCGGGTCGGAATCGCCAAGGGCCATCTTCCATTCTTCCTGGTCGTTAAGCATCTGCAGGTATTCCTTGGCCTTGATTACAGCCTTTTCGATACCCTTGTACTGCTTGTGAATCTTGTTATAACGAGCCTGGTCGCCCAAAACATCGGGATTGCCCAATTCGGATTCCAGTTCTTCGTACTTTTCAATGAGTTTACGTGCTTTATCTTTCATCGGGGGTAAAGATAGAAAATGGTATGAGGTGCGAGGTTATAAGGTCGGGGCCCAAGGCCCCTTTGAAGGTGCAGGGTATAGAGATTTCGGGAATACACTGCGGGTAGAGATTAGAAACTAGAGACTAGAAATTAGAGACTAGAAATTAGAGACTAGAAATTAGAGATTAGTGATTAGGGATTAGTGATTAGGGATTAGTGATATAAAGATGAAATTCTCTATAAATAGTATGCACTTGCCTCCTGCGGCCCTAACCCCTAGAACCTAGCCTCTAGCCCCTAAAATCACTTGCCTCCAGCTGCCCTAGCCCCTAGCCTCTAGCCCCTAAAACCACTTGCCTCCTGCGGCCCTAGCCCCTAAAATTAAAACTGATTGATAAAGAACGTAATGCAGAGGCTGTTAATAAAGTCTGCAAACATACTTCCTACGATAGGAACCAAAAGATAGGGCTTTACTGCAGGGGCGAACTTGTTGGTTATTGCCTGCATATTGGCCATGGCATTGGGGGTTGCTCCCATGCCAAAGCCGCAAACGCCTGCAGAAAGGACTGCGGCATCGTAATCGCGGCCCATGACATTGAACACCACAAAGTAGGCAAACAGGAACATAAGCAATGTCTGGGCGCAGAGGAGCACCACCAGAGGGAGCGCTAGGGAGGCCAACTGCCAGAGCTTTAAGGTGATCATGGCAATTCCTAGGAACAGGGACAGGCAGATGCCGCCTATGTCGCGAATTTCACCCATGTGGACTTCGTATTTACTGCTGTATTCACAGATGTTGCGCATGATGGCTGCGACGATCATGGCACCAATATATGCCGGGAACGTCATGCCTGTCTTAGAAAGTAACGTGGAGACGATGGTGCCAAAGCCCATGGCGATGGCTAGCTGGAAGGCCGCTGTGGAATAACGCTGGGCGGAACGACGATATTTACTTTGTTCTTCCTTCAGCTCGACCTTGTCGTGTTCGCTGGACTTGGCGGACTTGAGAAGGTTGCCCTTGATGATGAGCTTACGCCCCAGGGGGCCGCCCATGAGGGAACCCGCCACGAGACCGAATGTTGCCGCTGCGGTGCAGAGGGTGGTGGCTCCTTCCATGCCGAAGTCTTCAAGTACGGGGCCGAAGGCTCCTGCGGTACCATGACCGCCAACCATGGAGATGGAGCCTGCGGAAAGGCCTACCAGGGGACTGACGTGAAGTACCTTTGCAAGGAATACTGCTAAGGAATTCTGAAACACAATGAGAACGCATACACAAATCAGGAGAAGAATCAGGTTGACTCCACCACTTTTCAAAATCTTCAAGTTTGCGTTGAATCCAACAGAGGTAAAGAACACCATCATGCAGATGGATTTTAAGGTTTCGTCAAAGGAAAACTCAAGAATGTTCAGCTTGTAAAGAATGCAGGAAAGGCATGCGAAAACGATGCCCCCCACCACAGGGGAGGGAATGCAGAATTTTTCCAATATCTTGACTTGCTTCTTGAGGTTTGCACCGAATACAAGAACCACAACGGCCAAGGCCAGGGTCTGATACATGTCTAAAGAAAGTTTATACATGGAGTCTCCTTAGTCGCCGGTAGATGGGGTAGGGCCGCGGCCCTGCAGGGGTGCGGCGGGTGAGACGATAATGTTCTTGCTGGCGTAGAACTTGACTGCTGCCGGATGGAATCCTACCGGTATATTGGAGGTCACGAATCCGATGGAGGGGGTGGAAAATCCTTCTAGCTTGCTGGAACCGTTAGCAAAGAGCTCTTCCATAATCTGGCTGATGGGGGCGTCGTCGACCAGCTGGTTTGCGACGAGGACAGCCTTTGCACCCAAAGTCTGAACTGTAGAGTCTTGACCGGCGTAAGTGCCGGCGGGGATATCGCTCGAGGTAAGTTCCGGATGGAGGCTCATGATGCGTGTTGCGTCGGCGGAATCAAGAGAAAGAATGCGGATGCCCTTACTTGCAGCAAGTTCGCTGATAGAGGGCGTGGGAATGCCTGCGGTGCAGAAGAATGCGTCGATTTCTCCGGCTTTGAGAGCTGTGGCAGACTCCTTGAAATTTAAGTACTTCGGCTGGATCTTATCGAAGGGTATGCCGTAGGCTTCCAGAATGATTTCTGCATTGCGAAGGACTCCGGATTCCTCTTCGCCCACAGCAACCTTTTTACCCGTAAGGTCTGCTATCGTTCTGATGTCGGAATTGGCGGAAACGACTACCTGGATAGATTCTGTATAAAGCCCTGCTACAGCGGTAATGGCATGGCGCATGCGGCTGCGCATTAGGTAATCCTGCAGAATGTCGGCCTGGACAATGGCTATGTCAAGAAAGTTTTCTTCTAGCAGGCGGATGTTTGCGGAAGTTCCCGCAGTATTTTTTACCTGAATACCTGTACCACTATTTTTGTTATTGAACTGTTCTGCAAAACTGTTGGCGAACTTGTCGTAGGTACCACCCTTGTTTCCAGAACCGAAACGAATGTTCTGTGTGTCGGAATTGCAGGCATTAACGAAAAGAGCCGTTGTTGCTAAAACTGCGGCAAGGAGTGCTTTGGTTACAAAAGTCGATGGTTTCATTGGAAAACTCCAGTGGAATAAGGACTGACGCAATAATAGAAATTCTAACTTTATCCCTATGGAAATTACGCCCATCGGAACATTTTTTGGCGATGCCATTTACAAGTATGACGCACCTCGACAGGGACGTCTGTTTTCGGGGCATCCTGGCCGTATCGTGTTGAATCCGGGCTGTAATTTTGAAACGGCCCTGCGTGACTTGGATGGCTTCGAACGAATCTGGGTGCTGTTCCAGTTTCACGAAAATGAAGGCTGGCGTCCAACGACCCGCCCGCCGGTTCCGCCCAAGGGGAAGGATCGCGTAGGAACTTTTGCCAGTCGCTCTCCCTATCGCCCAAATCCTATCGGCTTAAGTTGTGTCCGCCTTCTGAAAGTGGAAGGCCTTACTTTGTATGTAGATGAGGCTGACTTACTAAAT
Organism: Fibrobacter sp.; assembly: GCA_024398955.1. Classification (GTDB taxonomy): domain Bacteria; phylum Fibrobacterota; class Fibrobacteria; order Fibrobacterales; family Fibrobacteraceae; genus Fibrobacter. The sequence goes on from JAKSIG010000006.1 coordinate 90,409, forward strand.
GAATCGCCTGTTATAGACATCAAACCTTATATACCAATGGCGGATGCGTTCCCGAACGCGAAGGCCGGCTGGGTAGAAGAGCAGGATGGGGAACGATGGACTGTTATTGCCTCGGAAAAGTTTTCCGCTCAAAATGAATGGATTGGCGAAAACAGTTCCTTTGACTTGCTCAGTTTTGCAGATGTACAGCTTGGCCGCGGAGGGTTTAGCGAAGGTGCCTTTGACGGAACCCGCCGTCGCCTCACTCTTGATGAAAATGCAAAGACAGGTGTTCTTGCCTACCGTACTTTCCGTATTGATTTCAGTTACGATGAAACTATAAAATCTGTTAACTTGCTGAACATTCGCTCCGGCTATACGGCGCAAGAACTTGCCCCAGGTGCTGAAGACAAGTATGGCGACAAGGACTTGCATCGTGGCTTTCTGATATGGAATTCTGAAAATGCCTAACAACGCAATGGATACAGAACTTCTGGACCGTGCCATGAACTTTGCCATCAAGGCGCATCAGGGCACGGAACGTCGGGGAAAAGGCTTCCCTTACATTATTCACCCTATGGAAGCCGTAGCTATTGTGGCGACCATGACCAACGACCAGGAACTGTTGGCTGCTGCCGCCCTTCACGATGTTGTCGAGGATACTGAAATTTCTTGTGAGGACATTCGAAAAGAATTCGGCGACCGTATTGCACAACTGGTGGCAAACGAAAGCGACCCGGAAATTTCAGGAATGAGCGAGTCCGAATCCTGGAAAGTCCGCAAGCAGATTGCAATAGATCGTCTGACAAGGTCTAGCCTAGATACAAAAATAGTCGCCATGGGCGACAAACTTTCAAATATGCGTGCTATCTACAGGGACTACAAAACCCATGGGGACGAATTCTGGTCTATCTTCCATGTTTCAGATTCCACCCTGCATGAATGGCATTACCGTGAGCTTCTTGCCGCACTCAACGACCTGAAGGACTCCTTCGCCTACAGGGAATTCAAGCACCTGATTGAAGGCGTCTGGGGAAAATCCTAAAAAAGCTAGAACGAATTAGACAATGGTCAGGATGTCGATGAAGCCAGTCAGTTCGAAGACTTCCTTCACGCTGTCGTTAACATTGATCAGGCGCATGGTGCCTACGGTGTCCAGAAGGCCTTCTGGTGCAAGAGTCAAGGCGTCGCCATCTTGAATTTTGTTAATAACCATCGTTAAATCCTTTTATTCGGTAACACAACAAACTCAAAGATAATCAATTCTTTTTTATTTTCTGATAGAAATTATACGTAATGAGGCGAATATGGACTCTCACTGCCAAATGATTATGAATGAATTCATCAAAAACAAGAAGTTTTTCGATGATGCCAGGGATTTTATCCAGCAGACGTTGTGCCGCTTGATGAAGGAAAGTGGAATTTATGTGGTGGCTGTGGAATCCCGAGTGAAAGATCCTGTAAGTCTGGAAGGAAAACTGGAACGTAAGGGCCTCAAGTACCATAGCCTGTCCGATATTACCGACATTATCGGCGCTCGAATCATTACTTTCTATTCTCCCGAAGTGGACAAGGTGAATCTTGAATCCTACCTGCCGGCATTGCTTAAGATGGGGATTGGCTCTTTAGGTGAACTCAACAAGATTGTGAAGGACTTCTTCTGTCAGCAAGGTCAGAAAACGGACCGTGCAGAACATTCTGCAAAGATGATTATGAAGTACGCGGAGAAACTGCAGCTGAGTAACTAAGAATTTTTTTGAATATCTGCAAATGCGGGAACATCCCTAGAAAGGTCTAGCGATTATGTTAAAAAATATCATCAATTTTTTTCTGAATGCTCGTATTGATTCAGACGAAGTAAAACAGGTGCAGGGTACGCTTGACAAGCGAAACCATGTTGCCCTACAGGCGTTTTCGATTCTTGCCATGGTGGGATTTATTACAGCCTCTCTTACGGGACTGTTTTCTGATATCAATGGAATCTCGCAAAAGGTAATTGGCTATTTTACTGGGTTCGTTCTTTCCTGTGTTATTTTTCTTTTGAATCGATTTGCCGTTCCTAAATACCCGCAGATTCTGCCGACATTGCTGTTTGCGTTTGAAGCATCGCTTTATGCTACTGGCATGTACCTTACGTTCGTGTGTACGCCCAATCAGCTGACAATTACGCTTTTTGCAATCTTTCTTGCGGTACCTCAGTTTTTTGCAGAACGTCCGGGTCGTGCTAATCTGCTGACTCTGGTGACGGTTGTTGTCTTTATAGCTGTTTACTTACTGACAGACTTGAAACCTGTTGAAATTCGTAAGCAGGAATTTGTGGATCTAGGTATTTTTGCTGCTCTTGGAATAGTCCTAGGATCCTATGTGAAGAAGGCTTTGCTCGAAAGGTATATTTTTGAACATAGGGTGCAGCAAGCGAATAGCATGGATCGCAAAATGCAGCTTCAGCAATGGAAGTCTTTGGCGGACATTTACGTTTCTATGGTGCAGGCGGATTTGAATACGGATAAGTATTTCTTGGTACGAATAAACAAGTATATCAAGGATGTCTTGCCCGATGAACGTCTAGGATTTAGAAAGAATTTGACAGACGTCATGACCGCAACAACGGCTCCCGAATTTCTGGAGGGGGTTCTTGAATTTGTAGACTTGTCTACGCTTTGCACGCGTCTAAAAAACAAGAGAACTATTACTCACGAATTTTTGGGTGTAAACTTTGGGTGGTGTCGTGCTCGCTTTATTGCTGTTAGGGATTCTGAGGAAGAAGAACTGCATCGCGTTATTTTTGTGGTGGAAAACATTAACGAACAGAAGAGCCGCGAAGCCCGCCTGACCACTATGGCCGAAACAGATGCCATGACAGGTCTTTATAACCGCCAGGCGGGAACAGCAAAGATTAAGGAACTTCTGTATGACAATCGTGACGGTATGCTCTGCCTCTTTGATATTGACAAGTTCAAGAGTGTAAACGATACCTTTGGTCACCAGACTGGCGATGAAGTGATTGTTGCGACTGCCAATGCCCTGCGCAAGGCTTTCCGTGATAATGATGTCCTTATGCGCCTGGGTGGCGATGAATTTGTAGTCTTTGCTTTGGATGTAAAAACGGAAGAAGTGGGCGCAAAAGTGATTCAGCGATTCTTCTCTAACTTAGATGAAACTCGAATTTCAGGACATGAAGATTATCGGATTTCCGCCAGTCTAGGTGCTACTTTTGCCCGCAAGAATGTGATGTTCGAAACTCTGTATAAAGAGGCGGATGACTGCACGTACGAGAGTAAGAAAATTACGGGTAAGTCCTTTACGTTCCACCGAGGATAGCCTGCGGACAGACGTCTATTCTAAGGTTTCGCCTAAAACCAGAAGCCTGTAGATGGCTTCTTCGCTGCCCACGATATGCTTGTCGGGGCAGTCTCTGCCGAAAAACTTGTGCCAGTCTCTGTCTGTGGGGACGATTGCGTCGTCAAAGGGCCAGGGGCGAATAAAGTTTGGCGGAAGCAGGCTGTAGAGCTTGCTGCTGTCGATGTCCAGGTCACCTACTCGCGGGGGAAGGGGGCCTGCTTCAATGCGGGGGCATCCGTGGAGCAGTTCTGGAGGGTAGCCGCCGATGGCGTTTACCAGCTGGCCTGCGTTATAGAGGGTTACGCGTCGTGGGCCTCCGCAATTGTAAATGCCTGCTGGAAATTCGTGCTCCAGAATGTACTGGACCACACGGCACATGTCGCCTCCGTAAATAGGTCTGCGGTATTCATCGGTATAAAGTGTGGCGGGGCGGCCCGGTCTAAAACGGTAGCTGATCCAGTCGATGGCGCCGGCGCATCCACCGGGTGCGTAGTCCATAGGGAGCGGCACTCGCAACATGACTGCGTCTGGCTTGATCCGCTGAATTTCCATTTCCGCTTCCAGCTGGTGCTTGCCGTAATTATGGATTGGGTCCTTGGGCGTGTCGTCCTTGTAGGGGCGAAGGTGGGCGGTTTCTTCGCTGCCGCTCCACACCATGTCCGTTGAAATTCGCACGAAGACGCAGTTGAATTCTGCTGCCAATTGGGCGGCGTCTACTCCCTGGGAACAGTTCAGCAGGTAGCTTCGGGGTGTATCGCATTCGCAGGCTTTCAGCGCGCAGTTTCCGCTGGCGTCAATCACCGTCTTGAACTTGTGCTTCTCGAAAAGTGCGGTAAGGCCTGCGGTGTCTTCCGCGTCGATGGCGACAACGTCCTGCCCGTAAACGCAGGGGTGTTTAATGGGGCGTATGCCGATGAGGGGCGCGGGAACATCGGGATGTCGCTTCGCTGGATGAATAGTTCCGCTGGTGCCATCGCTTTCGTCGGTTCCGCCAAACAGCCTGTTGAAATGCCTGAAGAGGGCGTAACCTGGAACGCCGTTCAAACCCAAGACGAGGATTGGAGCTTGAATAGGGCGGCGGGGCTGTTCCTGCCAAGAATTATTTTGCGGTTCGATGAATTCGGACATTGCTTACGAACTCGTGAAATCGCTTACTTTTGCGAAAGTTTCCACTTGAAGTAACCCGCCATTTGCAGCGGATGACTGAAGGTACCATCGAGCATCTTTGCCTGCAGTTCTTCGTCGGTCATTTCGGTAGATTCAATTTCTTCGGTTTCGTCGAAACTAGTCTCGCCGGCGTGGACTACGCCGTCGATGAACACCACATGGAACTTACCGCGGTGGCGATCCGGATTGACAGGGTAGGCTCCAAGATAGGCCGGTGCTAAATCCTTCGACTCCATGCCTGCGGCATTTCGCTCAGGATGACACTCGGTAGATAATCTCTCGTCTAATTTATATCCGCATTCTTCCTGCAGTTCTCTCACTGCAGCCTGTTCCGGAGTCTCGTCCTTGTCAATGATTCCTGCGGGAAATTCCAGAGCGATTTTCCCAGTGCCATGGCGGTATTGTTCCGTCATAACCCACTTGCCTTCTGCGGTGCGGGCAAGAATCAGAACCCAGTCCGGCTGCCACAAGGTGTAAAAATCATCAATGACTTTTCCGTTGGGCAGTTCGCACTTTTCCTTGGCAACCTTAAGCCAGGGAGCGTTTACCAGATATTCGGTATCCAGAAGTTTCCAGGGTTTCATCTGCAGGTTTCCAAGTTTAACTGTTTACTTCACGAATCCCGGAGGAGGCAGGTGCATGCCGGCCATGGTCAGGTTGTGTTCCTTGGCGTAGGCGAGAATCTTCTTGCGGGATTCGATGGACTTTGCCTTGTCCATATCGTAGTTGGAGTTGATTTCCGGATGATCAATCTGGAGGGCGTATCCGTGCATCAAGTCGCCAATTACCAACATTTCGCCCTTCTGGAAAACGGTGTGTCCCGGAGTGTGGCCCACGGCGTCCAGGGCGATCACATTATGCGGCAAGGTATCGCCAAAGGCGAAGAGTTTCAACTTGTCGTTGTAGACTCCAAGGATTGCCTTTTGCAAGTCGTTCTTTTCCATATTCATCCAGGCGTCCTTTTCCACTTGACCGACATACACATCGGCGTTCTTGAAAACTTTTTCAAAGCCTGCGTCGGTCTTGCTAACGAGACCGTTAATGTGGTCCACATGCAGGTGGGTCAGGTAAACCTTCTTTACGTCGTCGGGGTTAACGCCCAGTTCGTTCAGGTGGGCGAGCATCTGTCCACCGAAGGCGCCAAGGCCTGCATCAAAGAGAACGTATTCGCCATCGGCGTTCAGCAGGTAGGTGCTGACAGAAGCGGGAATGCCGTTGGGCAAGTTCAAGGAATTGTAGAGGGAATCGCTGGCGTCGCTGAACAAGTCGCGAGGGTTTAGCTTTTCGCCCATGTTGTCCTGGATCCAGGTTATGGATGATCCGTCTGACAGGGTAATGGTCTTGGTGGCATCGGTCTGTTTTTCTGCGGCAGGTGCTGCAGCATTTTCTGCAACAGCGGATTCAGAAACGGCCTGGGAACCGCTATCCTTTACGGAGTCCTTGGTTGCGTTCTGTTTTTCGCAACTGCAGAAAATTCCTGCAGAAAGAAGTCCTGTAATGCAAAGTGCCATGGGCACTTTAAAAAAATTGATTTTCATAGCTGGCCTTTTGTTAAATCCCTTCCAATTTGTTTTTCAAGTAATGTCTGCTAGTATAGCTTAAATACATAATGTCGGCCATGACCAGAGCGGCGGCACAAGCCAAAAAGACATGCTGGTGCATGCCGAAATGCTGAGCCATGGATCCGCCTACTAAAATTCCTGCGCCAATGCCAATGTCCCACCCGCTCAGGTAAGTGCTGTTGGCGGTACCTCGCTGGTCGTGCCTTGCAAGGTTTACGCACATGGTCTGGTAACCCGGGAAAATCAAACCCAGGCTTGTGCCGATCATAAAGGCTGATGCAAAGAATGGAACCGCGGGGCCGCCGGGCAGTATTGTTCCCAGTTCGCCGCAGTAGGTCAAAATCAAATAGGCAACGCAATTTAAAGTCATGCCAATACCTACCAGGCGAGTAAGCCAGCCACGGTCGATCAGGCGTCCTGTAGAAACTCGGTTCATGATGAGCCCTGCGGCAATCAATGCGTAAAACCAGCCGCTGCCGCCGATGCCCAGTTCCTTTGCGTATAGGGCAATGTAGTTGGTTACAGGACCATAGGCAAAACCGACGAAAATGAAATTCAGAAATTGCGGAATGGCGCGAGTCAAGAAAAAACGATCCAAGGAAAGTGGCGGATGCGCAATTTTCGGGCGGGGCTTTACGGGCAACGTCTTTACCAGGATAAGTCCAATGACGCATAGCGCGATGGAAATGGCGAATACGATGTTGCTTCCTAGGCCTTCGTAAAGGAACATGCCGGTCATGGGGCCTGTTGCAAAAGCCAGGTTCACGCTGATGCCAAAATAGCCAATGCCTTCGCCGCGACGACTGCTGGGAAGGGCGTCGATGGCTACCGTATTGCTTGCTGTTGTAGAAATCCCGAAGAATACGCCGTGCATAAAACGGACGACCGCAAGCAAGGGCAAAAGCCCCAGTGCCCAGTAACCCACAAAGCAGAGGGTAAATGCAAAAAACGTCCAGAAGTAAAGAGGCTTTCGACTGAGGGTATCTACCAGGAATCCGGCAAAGGGCCTGCAGCAAAGGGCACCGATAGTGTACAGCGAGATGATAACGCCCGCGGTGGCGTTGTCTGTCTGGAACTTTTCAAAGATGTACAGCGGCAAAACCGGTAACAGCTGGTAAAAACTGAAAAACAGCAAAAAGTTTGCTGCGGCGCAGGTCACAAAGGGACGGGTCCACAATGCGGGCTTATTTTGGTCGGAATTCGTATCCATGATGTAAAAATAGCTAATCGCAAAACCTTTAATACTCGTTATATTTACAATAGAGAATCGGAGAATATGAAAAATCTGTTCAGAACATTACCATTCCTACTGATGGTAGCTTTTTCTGCCTGTAGCGACAGATCGTCGGGATCTGCCGAAGCTACGGTTGACGAACCCTCTATTGCTGTTCCCGAGGGAATGGTCTTTGTTGCTGCCAATAAGAAAAATGTTGTTCTTGGTACAGATGATGGCTTGGCAAAAAGCAATGAACGTCCCGGGATGAGGGTGGAGTTCTCTTACGATTTTTGCATGGATCGCCATGAGGTTACCTGCGGGGAGTTTGCAAAATTGACCGACGGCCAATGGGGCGGTTTTGCTGATTGTGGGGTCGCTGCCGATACCAACCTTCCGATGGTCAACGTTACCTATTACGATGCGGTTCTTTATGCCAATGCCAAAAGCAAGGCTCACGATATGGATTCCTGCTATCAGTTTTCCGCAGTAGACCTGGATTCGGCAGGGCATTGTGTTGGCCTAGAGAACCTGACCTTGCTTACGGACGTAGATGGCTTTCGCCTGCCGACCGAAGCGGAATGGATGCTTGTTGCCGCTAATCATTGGAAACCCGAAGAATCCTGGGACAGTAAAAATTCAGATTATGAGCTTCATCCTGTATGTTCTAGACAGACGGAAGCAAAGTCTTTCTGCGACATTGCAGGAAACGTTAAGGAATGGGTTAACGATTGGCTTGGTTACTTTAAGGATAGCTCCGTTTCTAATTATGCAGGTGCTCCAGATGGCGGCCGCCTTGGGGAACGAGTTGTAAAGGGTGGAAGTTTCCGCAATGATTTTGAAAACATTGATGCCTATAATCGCGGAGATGTGTACTCGGTAACTTCCCTGACGAAGGGGGACTACCTGGGCTTTCGCCTAGCATACGGAAAAATTCCAGATGCTCTATGGATGGATAACAATGGGCTTGCCAGCACCTCTGTAATCCAGGTGACAACTTCGATAAAAAAAATGTATGGAGCTGTGGGCTCTTACCAGTCAAAACTGGTGTTCCGTAATGATGAGTCTGGCAACCTCGCCTTTGTGGATTTTGCCAGCGGATCAACTTCTGTTGTAGAGATTGCAGACACCGTCGATTCCTACCATCCCGATGTTTCTCCTGACGGGTCTAAGGTTGCCTTCTGTACGGGGCTTGAGGGCATTGCGCAGAAATCTAAACTGTATGTGCGCAATCTTGATTCTGCAGGAACAGGATTGGTCCAGCTGGATGTTGAATCTGCAGCCATTCCCCGCTGGCGAGTATCTGCGGGGGATACCTCCATCATTTACGTTTCTGATGCAGGCGAAAACAATGAAGATGGAGACTTCCTAAAGAAAAGTACATGGCAGGTTCCCTTTAGCAATGGCAAGTTTGGAACACCCCAAAAGTTGTTTGATGGTGCCTACCATGGCGGTGTCAGCGAAGATGGACGTCTGGCTGTTTCCGGTGCAAGACTTTTACGAGCTCGAGTTGTAGAGAATGGGCCCGAAAAGAAATCTCAGGATACTGTTTGGTATGGTTCCGAGCAAGCCTGCAATGCTTCTCTTTCCAATGACGGCTCTAAACGAACGCTCTTCCTGGATTTTAGCGGAAAGACAGGGCGTGATTTTGTCAAAAAGAAATATGGCGTTCACGAACAGCTCTTGATTGTAGACGAATCTGGGAAATTGATTCAGAATGTGGCTGCTCCGACTGGCTATAGTTTTGACCACAGCGAGTGGGTCCTGAATGCCAAGGAAAATAGTGTTGCTGCAAACCTGGCCGTTGTTTCGCTTACAGGTGCCAATGGTTCCCATTCAAAAATTGCACTTGTAAATTTGGCGGATAGTAGTGTCGTCGCCCTGGTCTCGGGCAATGAACTTTGGCATCCTTGCCTATGGGTAAAACCGTCGGCTTCGGTAAAAATTGAATCCACCTTGAATCTAGACAGTGCCGGTGTCTACCTATCAGAAATGCACGATGAAATGGCTTCCATTTATCGCTACAAAATGGAACTGTACTGGACAAATTTGCCCAAGACCGATGTCCTTATTATTGGAAGTTCCCGTGCAGAATTGGGGGTGGCACCAGATGAACTTTCGTCATGGAACGCCCTTAACATATCGGGAGTAGGCATTGATCCGGATAGAGATATTTACCTTATTCGAAGTTATGCCATGAATCATGAGGAAAAGCTAAAGGCGATAGTTGTTTCGTTGGACCTGGACAATTGGCGAGATCATGACAAGGCTCTTGCTTCACTTCTGAATTCGGCTCCTGGCTATATATATGATATGAACCACAATTATTGGGCTGGCGGCGTTCCGAAGGATTTTGCAAAGATTGTTAAGAATTCCTATCCGCCCGAAAAGGCAATTTCTGAAATGTATTCCGATGCAGGCGGCCGCTACTCCAGAAGTCGCTCCTGGGATGCCGATGGCATTGAAAAACAGGGCGATTCCGTGTTTACTGAGTACGAAACCGTTTTCCTGGAAGATCGCATGCAGGCTATGGTAGACATTTCTGATTCGTTGGCAAAAAAAGGAATTTATCTCATCGGTGTTATATTCCCCCAAGCGCCTCAATACAAAGACCAAGGACGTTTGGGACGTTATGGTTTACAGCGTAGTGTTGCCGAAAAAGAAATTGCTTGGCTTGATTCCATGGCCAATGCAAGAAAGTACTTCATCCTAATGGACGAGAATAAGATGGGTCGTCACGATTACAAAGATAGTCATGCCTACAATATGGACCATCTTTCTTATGAAGGCGCAAAAAAGCTGACCGCAAGAATTGATTCTGTTCTAAAAACTTTAAAATGGTAAAGGCCCCTTTGGAGGAGCCTTAAACCAGCTTTGGATTATTTCTTTTCCAGCATCACGATGGTTTCGAGATGCGGCGTGCCGGGGAACAAGTCCAGTGGCTGCACTTCGCGAACGCGGTAGCCGTAACGTTCCCATTCCTTGAGGGCGGCGGGAATTTCGTCGGTACCGCAGAACACATGGCAGACTCGAATGGGCTTACGCATGGCAAGAGCATGAATGACTCCCGGTTCGCAGCCCTTGCGGGGCGGGTCCAGCAAAATCTTTTCGGGTTCGCCAGGCACTACACGAGGCAGGCGCAGCTGTACGAATTCTTCGTCAATCTTGCCGGCGATAAACTTGTAGGGCTTCTTCAGGAACTTGGCACTGGCCTTTGCACTTTCGATGGAAGGGCCTTCCCATTCCACGCCCAGCACAGATTTTGCCGCTTCGCCCAATGCAAAGCTGAACAAACCGTAACCGCAGTACAAGTCCAGGAACTTGTCTTCCTTGGAAAGGCTCATCATGCGGCTGGCGGCCTTGATCAGGTTGTGGATTTGGCTTTCGTTAATCTGGCTGAAGCCCGTTACCGGATACTTCAGGCGGAAGTGACCCAGGTCCAAGGACATTTCGCGGGGGCCGTAAAGCTGCTTGAAGTTGAGGCCTTCGGTAGGGCGCTTGGCTTCCAGGTAGTAGTCGGATTCCGTGGTGTCTACGTAGGCGTGGGCTGCGGTCACGTTCAGTTCGCTCTTCTGCAGAACTTCGGAAATCTGCTTCAGCTTGCGGACGATGGTGGCGTCAATCTTCTTGATGTTGAAAATCACAACGCGGTAGCGGTAGGTGCCGCGGATGATGATCCAGTTCAGAGCGTAGGCCAGGGGCTTGTATGCCGGCGTAATCAGTTTCTCGAACAACAGGTTGTAAATCTTGTTGTGTTCTTCGGGCTCCAGCATGGAATCCTGGCGGTCGAACTGCAGGTTGCCCGGAACCATGGCCACACGACGCTTGCTGGTGGTGCGGTATCCGCGGGGCATGGGGCTTGCGATAACATTCTGGGGATTACCCGCCAGGCGGTTCACTTCCCAGAATTCCTTGATGGCCTGGTTCTTGATCTTCAGTTCGTCCTTATAGTCGAACATGGCTAAGGATTCACCGTGGGCGGAATCCGCTTCACGGGTGTAGTTGGGAACGCAATTTGCAATGGCCTGTTCAAAAAACATGGGAACCTCTTTATTTACAGAAGCAAATGTAGAAAAAGGCGAGTGCTGCGACCAAAAACTTGTTTTTGGTCATTGCCGAGCCGCACCTACATGCAAGCTTGCTTGCAAATGTAGATAATGCGATTCTTTTTATAAAGAGCGAATGTTTTCAAAAAAAATAGCGGGGTGAAAATGCAGTTTTTATCCCTCCCCCTCCTTTGAGGAGTGACTAGGGGAGGGTGCATCCAGCGAAAATTCCCCTCCTTTGAGGAGGGGCTAGGGGAGGGTGCATATAACAAAAAGCCCCTTCCTTTGAGGATGGGCTAGGGGAAGGCGCATTCAGCGAAAATCCCCCTCCTTTGAGGAGGGGTTAGGGGTGGGTGCATATAACAAAAATCCCCTTCCTTTGAGGAAGGGGTTTGGGGAAGTCTGCAATAAATCCCCCTCCTTTGAGGAGGGGCTAGGGGAGGGTGCATCCAGCGAAAATCCCCCTCCTTTGAGGAGGGGTTAGGGGAGGGTGTTAAAAAAGGCCCCTCGAATGAGGGACCTTTTTTATCCAGAGC
>JAKSIG010000060.1 GCA_024398955.1 Fibrobacter sp.
GCGAAATCATTCAACCCGAAAACAACGAATATCGTATTCTGATACCGGAAGTCTCCAACGGTGAAGTATCTCCTGTAATTCACGTTGTTGGTGATGGGAATGGTTTGATTAATGCTACTATGGGTTAGTTTTTGTTAATTTTGGAGTATTGAACGTATGAAGAAGTTGGTAATTGAAAATATTGGTCCAATAAAGAAAGCTGAATTAGACTTAAAGAGGATTAATGTCGTTATTGGTCCTCAAAGCGCAGGAAAAAGCTGCATCCTGAAAATAGCCTGTTTTTGTGCCTGGGCAGAAAAGAGAGTCCTTCTAGAACAAGGGAAGAACGGCTTTGCCAATTTTGACTATGTCTTTGAAAATCTCGTTGTCTTTCATAAGTTGGATGGCTATATCCATTCGGGTAGCCTTGTGGAATACCAGTCGGATTTTGTTCACTTTACGTGTGACTTTGATTCAAAAAAATTTGACTTGACTATTTCCGACAACTGTTGGGAGTATAAACGGGGTAAAATTTCCTATATTCCTTCTGAAAGAAATCTTGTTGCTGCAATTCCAAACTGGTTTGAAGTCAAGTTTGGAAATACCAACATTCGTAATTTTATTTCTGATTGGAACGGTGTCAGGGGCATGTATAATTCAGGCAACATGCTTGACGTTCTGAATTTGAACGTAAAATACTTTTTCGACAACGAATCCTCCAGGGATTATGTATTGCTGAAAGACGGAGTGAAACTTAATCTTACGAACGCATCCAGTGGTTTGCAGTCTGTAATCCCGATGTGGGCATATTTGAATTTCTTGTTCAACGAACAGTATTCAGCTAAGTTGCCGTCAAACATTGTAAGTGATAGCGAAAATGATACAGTCCTTTTCCATATCTACGAAAAACGCTATAAGAAAACTTTAATGCAGATAACTGCAGATGAAGAACGTTTTTTTGGAAAAATAGGACGTCTGACTTTGCCTTTTATCTCGAAAGAAGATCATCTTGAATGCAAAAGACTGTATGAAAATTTTACAAGTACAGCGTATTCGGATGTCTATCTGGAAGAACCTGAACAAAACCTGTTCCCACAAACACAAGTTGAGCTTGTGCAAAGTCTTCTGAAAAATACATCTCGCCATCTTGATGGACTTTTTGTAGCGACCCATAGTCCATACCTTCTTTATGCAATAAACAATTGCATGCTCGGGTATATGGTCAAGGACAAAATGCAAGAAGAAATTCCGACAGATTCTCTTGTCAACCCGTGTGATGTTGCTGCATGGGAACTGCGTGATGGAACTGTCGTTTCGCTCCAGGATGAAGACGGCCTTATTCGCGGCAATTACTTTGACCGTGTCATGAAACGCGTAATGAACGAATTTTCCAACTACGCTTCCTATTATGGTTGATCTTGTCGAAGAATTTGTTCACGCCAAGGAATATACAGGCGATGTCTGGGTTGCCGATTATACGCAACAGACAAGTTCCATGCCGGCAGAAAATCGTAAGGGTGTTTGTATTTCCGATACTGAATTTACCGATATTTCGGCCTTTCACTTGCAAAATCCAAAACATGTGGCTATGCTTGGGGTGAATTTCGAGGAACACCCGCACTACTTTCCCGGAGGCATACAGAATTGTGAATGCCTCTTTAGAGCAAAGGAAGTTGTCGATGGAGGCTTCCTGCTTCTTTGTGAACTAAAATACTGCAAAGCTCACAATATCCAGGTGAATGCAGAAAAAGCGTACGACCAACTGAATTCTACTTGGAATCATTTGGCGAGTAAGGGAATATTCGACAGTAACCATTGCAAAAGTTTCTTGAACATTTCTGTACCTGACCACAGTGACAAAAGTCCGTTTTCGTCTTTCTTGTACCCACAAAACGAACGTCTGGATTGGCTCAAAAAGTATAGGATTGTTTTGCTTGGTGAAAACAACCTTCTTGTGCTTGACAAGGGCATTATCAAAGTTCCCGTAGAGGATGTGTAGAGGTTGAGTGATCCAGGATCGTCAGCGAAAAATCTTCCATGAGTCGTGGTATCGCCTGGCCGGGAGCAGGATCGCTCTGCGGTCCAGCGTTCGTGTACATCGACAAATGTACCGAGGCATTCTCTGGTATGTGCTTTACGAGCCGTTTACGAACCAGTATTTCCGCTTGCCGCAGGGGGCTTACTCCTTTGTTTCACGCCTTTCTTCAAAAAGGACTGTCGGCGAAATTTGGAACTCCATGCTTGAAAGTGGTGACGGGGATATTCCCGGACAGGGTGAAGTCATTGAAATGCTCGCCCAACTTTACCAGGCGAACATGCTGCTCTATGACGGTGTTGAAGATGGAACGAAACTTTTTGAGCGAGACAAGAAACGAAGTCGCAAAAAAGTCAAGTCCACCCTGCTAAACATCTTTTTCCTTCGCATACCCGTTTTTGATCCGGACCCGCTTCTGAATCGGCTTCGTTGGCTTATACGCATCTTAATCAGCAAGCCCATGTTTCTTGTTTGGCTCGCGACAGTCTTTGTTGCCGTTAAGTATGGGATTGAAAACTTCGATGCGCTCAAGGATCAAAGTGCAGGCTTCCTGTCTCCATCCAATATCGGCTGGGTGTATGTCTGCACCGTTTTTGTAAAGTTGTTTCATGAGTTTGGCCATGCAAGCATTGTCAAGCGGTATGGAGGCGAAGTTCATACGCTTGGGGTAATGTTCATGCTGCTTGCCCCCTTGCCCTATGTGGATGCCACGGCAAGCTGGTCTTTTCGCAAAAAGAGGCATAGAGCCTTTGTTGGTGCCGCAGGAATGCTCTTTGAATTCTTTATAGCTTCGGTGGCGCTGATTCTTTGGGCAAACCTTGGCGGAGGTACGGCAAGGGCTCTGTGCTACAATGTCTTTATCATCTGCTCGGTTTCTACAGTCCTGTTCAACGTAAACCCGCTCATGCGCTTTGATGGCTACTACATTCTGACAGACTTGCTGGATATGCCGAATCTGCAACAGCATTCCGCAAGGCATTTGCAGTATCTTCTGGAGCGTTATGTCTTTAGAAAGCGTGATGCGGAGCCAGTTGCCTTTTCCGTAAGCGAAAAACTGATTTATACATTCTATGGAATTGCAAGCGCAATTTACAGGTTCTTCCTGTTTGCAGGTTTTATCGTCGCCATTTCTGCCCATTACTTGATTCTTTCCTTTATCATGGGAATTCTTCTGTGCCTGACCATGGTGGTCATTCCTGTGGGCAAGTTTATCAGGTATGTCTTTTGGGGGCCAGCCCTTTCAAGAGTCCGAAACAGGGCTGTCTTTGTAACAATCTTATTCTTCTCGGTGTTGCTAGGAATTCTGTTTGGCCTGCCTGTTCCCGACACGTTTACCGCCCCTGGAGTATTGGAGGCCCGTCGCTATGAAAATACAATTGCCACCGAGGGCGGCTTTGTCAGCAGGGTTTACAAGAACAGCAACAGTTCTGTTAAAAAGGGTGATACCCTACTGTTGCTTCGCAATAGTGAATTGCAATATACCATTGATGGAAAACGAGCCGAAATTCAAGAAGCAAAACAAATGTACAATCGGGCGCTAAGTGAAGCCCCGGAGAATATGTCACCTTTGAAAAAGAGGATTGCCGTTTTAAGGCAGGAGTTGGCCGAACTTGAAAAGAGCAAGCGTGAACTTGCCTTGATTGCGGGCATAGACGGTGTGTGGAGTGCTCCCGGAATCGAAGACTATGTAGGGCGTTGGGTTGGAAAGGGTGATTCCGTTGGGATTTTACTTGACACAACTTCCTTTGACTTTTTGGCTGTGGTAAACCAGGAAGAAGGAGCTAGGTTGTTTGAACAGCGGCCCATCCACATTTCGGTCCGCCTGCATGGCGATGTGTTCAAGGAATTGCAGGTCGTTTCTGCAAAGGCAATCCCCAGCGCCCAGGATCGGCTGCCTTCCAATGCTCTTGGGTGGTTCGGTGGCGGCGATGTCGAAACAAGGAGCGATGGAACGTCGGAACAGACTGCGGAGCCTGTTTATTTACTGCGGGCAGAACTGCCAGATTCCGTTGGTGTTCGTGGACTGCATGGCCGGACTGGTAAAATACACTTGCTGCTGGGCTACACACCGCTAGCCACGCAGGGCATTCGCAAGATTCGCCAGGCTTTGCAAAAATACTATAGAATGTAATGGACTTGACGCACGATTACAGGCTCACTTCGTTAAAGCACGTGGAAAAAATCCCCGTGGGTATAGATGCCTTTGTGTTTAGGCTTAAAGGTCGTTTTAAAAGCCGTTCTTCTATCATTCGGAAAATGCTGAAAACAGCGCGCAAGGTCGATGAACAAAGCAAAAATTTTTCAACAAAAAATGATTCTGAACTGAAAGAACGGATTGTCCATCTGTCGGAACTCTTCAAGCGTCCTGTCACTGATTCCGTGTTACGTGAAGCCTTCGCCTTGATGCAAGAAGCCGTCGTTCGCACCATGGGCTACAGGCCTTATGTTGAACAGATTGCGGGAGCCTTGTGCCTTTACCATGGCTATATAGCGGAAATGTCCACCGGCGAAGGCAAGACAATCACTGCTGCCATGTGTGCCGCAATCCGTGGGCTTTCAGGGCAACCTTGCCATGTGATTACCGCCAATGACTATTTGGCTGGTCGTGACGCCCAAATCATGAAGCCGCTGTACGATTTTTGCGGAATTACCGTGGGTGCAGTCACCTCGGCAATGAAGCCTGACGAAAGAAAGAACGGATATTCTGCTTCGGTTACCTATTCCACGGCGAAGGAAGTTCTTGCCGATTTTCTACGGGATCGTATAGCCATGGGCAAGATGCAAAACTTTTCGAAGCGTCTTCTTGATAGATTCAGCTTGCAGGGCGGTCAGTTTGGAAAGGGCGTCGTACAACGTGGACTTTGTACTGCCATCGTAGATGAGGCGGACAATGTGCTGATTGACGAGGCCGTGACCCCACTCATCATATCCCGTGAAAACAAGAACGAAGGCTTTAACGAAAGTTGCAAAATCGCTTTCGAACTTTCAAAGAAAATGAGGGAAGGTGAAGATTTCCTTGTGGATGGAAAACTTCGTGCAATCCATTTTTTAAGGGACTTTGAAGAAATGCAGGAAGACTCCTCGATGCAGGGCTTTTCAAAGGCTGCTTTCTTGAAAGACCTTGTTCGGCAGGCTCTTACAGCCCGGTATCTTTTCTTTGCAGGGCGACAGTATGTTGTAGAAAACGGCAAGATTGTGATTGTCGATGAATCTACTGGGCGAAAAATGCCAATGCGTTCCTGGAACGGGGGCCTCCACCAGATGATTGAACTCAAGGAAGGTCTGGAACTTTCCGGTCTTAAGGAAACGGAGGCTCGAATGAGCTTTCAGAGATTCTTCAGGTTGTACAGGAATTTTTCCGGCATGACCGGTACTGGCAAGGAGGCTCTTGGTGAATTCTGGACGATTTACGGAGCGCCTGTGTTATGTGTTCCAAACCATCGTCCCTGCAAGCGTAAAATTTCCCGCATCCGCACATATTCAAAGAAAAGTGCCAAACGAGCAGCCATTGTTTCGGAAGTCTTAAAAATCCATAAGTGTGGGCGGCCGATTCTGATTGGAACCAAGGACATTGACGAAAGTGAAATCATTGCAGAAATGATTGCAGCAAAGGGTCTCGGATGTCGCATCATCAATGCGGTTCGCAGCGATGACGAAGCTGCAATTATTGCCGATGCTGGTCAAATGGGTGCGATAACGGTGGCTACAAACATGGCTGGCCGAGGAACTGACATCAAGATTCCTGCACAGGTAAAGAAATTGGGCGGTCTCCATGTGATTGCAACCGAGTGCAATCCGTCGTCACGGATAGACCGCCAGCTTTTTGGCCGCGCAGCAAGACAAGGGGACCCGGGAAGCGCGAGTCACTACGCAAGTTTTGAAGATGACGTGCTACGCAGAAATTTGCCGGGAACCATATCCGCAATCTTTAGCCGCCTGGGGTTGTTTTCTGCCTTGGCTGTTCGCTGGGCTCAGTACCGTGCCGGACACAAGGATTACCAGAACAGATTGGCGGTGCAACGAACGGACACCTGGCTGGAAGATTCCCTGGGATTCAGCGGAAACGACGTTGGTTAACGTAAGTTTTTACCACCAGAGCTTTAGACGCAGGTAGTCGATTGCCTGATGCGAAAGAATCCACCAGAGAGTTCGCTTTCCGGCGAAAATCTTCGCGATGCCAGTCATGCCGGGACGAAACCACTCCGGTGTATATCGAACAAACTCGCCACGTACGGCAAAGGTATTTTCCTGATCCTTTACTGTTGCTGTCGGACTCATGAGGGTTGTCCTAAATCTATACACGTAGTCCGGGTGGCTCTTGATTCCCATCAGGCCTTCTCCGCCAATTTGAACGTTGTTTACTTCCAGTTCGCTTACATCGGCTTCCATGTATATATCCTTAATTGAAGCCATCTGGAAAAGTTCACTGCCTTGATTTACGTGGGCGCCAATCCTTTTTTGCAGGTCACCTTCTATGATAACGGCGCTGTCCGATTCGCAACGGATTACAGAACGGTTTAACTTGTAGCGTACTGTCTTGAGCCTGGCTTGAGTCTGGGCGAGCTTAGCCTGTTGAATGCGCAAATCAGCAAGTTGCTTGTTCGCCTGGGCTTTCTGGATTTCCCTTTTGTTATCCTGCTCCTGGGCAAGCAGGTCTGCTTCTTCCAGCATTAAATCCTTCTGGTCGAGCCTCAACAGCTCATCGCCCTTATAGACGATGTCGCCTGGCTTTACGTTTACGCTCTTTATGAATCCATCAAACGGAGCGCTTATGTAGGTGATGTGGTCTGTCTTTAGCATGGCCGGAGAACTGACCCTGTATTCTATCGGGACGAGCGTAGCGAACAAAATGAATCCTAATAGAAGAATGCCGATAAGTTTTGCCCACGTATGTTCGTGTCCAAGCAACTTTGCAAACGCGCTCCTTATTGCATGAACGAGCCTTTTGCCAAACCATCCGCTTTTCTTGTGAAGCTCTTCTAGCCTTGCACTTACAAGCGAGGCTGTAAGATATATTTGCGTTGCTTCATCATTTCCGAAAGGTTTGGACGTTCTTTCACATGTAAGAATCGCAATGGTATCGTCACCCCGACGCACAGGCACAGAAAGCAAATTACCCGCACCATGGGTCTTGCTGTAATATTCGTGAACATGGGTTACTATGGAAGAATCTTCAGCCTGCGCTGGATAGGCGATGTTTGCATCCTGTTCGTATGCCTCTTCCATGGAATTTTCAAGGTCTCGGACCACCTGCATCTTTTTTTCAAAATGATCCGTATGGCTTATTGCGGCAAGTACAACGTAGTCGTGCTTGACCATGCCAAGGCTCACTCGTTCTGCATGGTGCCGATCCGCAATTTCGCCAGTAAGCGCGAGACTAGCCGTCTTGAAAGTTTTTGCTTCTCCCACAATCCTCACGACATCCAGCATCTCGCTCATCTGCCCAATCTTGGAACTCGTTGTTTGCAACGCGTTCTGCAATGCCTTGATAACAGCGTTTTGGTCAAATTGAGGCTTTTCTGGATTTTCTTTAGTCATGGGCATACGAGTAATATTTGGGAAAAATAAAAAAAATAAGGGAAACACAGGGATAGAATTTTTACATAAAACCCAGTTTCAAAGAGTTATCAAAGATTGTCTCACCTAAACATTGATAGCTAATGAGCTAAATTTCAAAGAAATCTTTTTTGCGATTTGCAAATTTTCGCACATCGTCCCAAAGTTTTGCAGAATTAAGCAAGCACCACTACAGGACGTGTACAGCGTTTTTTTAGTTCATCCAGCTAAATTACTTGTTTATTCCCAAAACGCCTGTACAACGCTTTGCAAGCTGCTGTTTGCTTGTTCTACGTAATTACCCTTAATTTTTTTCTGCAGGGCACTATGAGTTGAGTATGAGGATTTTTTATATAAAAGTTTTCTATTCAATATCTGAGAATAGTTATTACTCATACTTCTACTAACTAATCATTCTCCTACTACTTCTACTACTATATAAGGCTTGCAAATTTTTGTTGCGACCCGTTGCCAACTTTTGCCAGTTGCAAAGGGCGTTTGCATTTTGTTGCTAATCGCTGCGAATTGCAAAACAATCAACAAAAAAATTGGGTTCCCTAAGGAACCCAAAGGATTATTATGCCAAAACTCAAAGACTGTCTCAAAGTCACTTTGACTGGACTTGAACATCTGTATCTTTTCCCTGCAGAGCAAGCAGGCCATTCCGTACGATTGCAGCGCATTCCTCCGGAGAAAGAACAACCTCCCCGCGAATCTCCTGTGCGTGACGCTCCTTTATCGCCTGCCAAAGCTCCGGAGTAAATAACTCGTCAATATCCATGCCAGTTTCCAGGAGGCGCTGGCATACTTCATAGCTGGGCGTGGACTTGCCTTTCTTCCAGGCAGTGATGCTTGAGGCGTTCAAGCCCAGCTCTGCAGCCAGGCTGTTGGCGTTACGATTTGTACGGGAGAGAAATTTTTCGATGTTCATGCAACAAATTTAAACAAAATTTGCATAATAGTCAAATAATTTTTGATAAAATTTAATTTCCCTCTTGAATTTTTGCATAGAAGTGAATAAATTTTGTAAAGAAAACAAATAAGTTTGAATAATATGCAAGACAATTTGAATACAAGGCAACAGAAAGTTTGGCAGGTCGGCATTACCGAACAGGCCAAGCAGGCGCTGATGGAACTTTCCAAGCGAAACAGGGACAAGGGAGTGCCAACCACTCAAGGTATGATCGCTTCCGCTTTGATTTTAAGGGCCTATGAAAATGGCGAATCCGTTCTGGGCTAAGGTTTCATTCAGTGACTTCATAAAGCATTTCCGTAAAATGACGGACGATCAAATCGTCGCCGATATCAAGGAGTCCATGGACGTTCTTGAGGACGCTATTTCCGATGGGACCAGCTTTGGCGCGTTCCTTGTTCGCATTTCCCAGGAAAGGATAAAGCTACGTGGCGAAGTGAACAGGGCAAACGCACTTGCAGGCCATGAAAAAGCAGGTCATGAAATCAGGAATCCAAGGCCACCAAAACCACAGCCCAAGTTTCCATCAAAGGAAGATCTTTACGATTTCTGCGCAGAGAGTTCACTTGATGAATCGCTTGCGCGTGAATGGTTCGAAATAACACTCAGTAGAGGAGGTAAGACGCGAGAAGGAACGATAATTGAAAACTGGAAGGGTGCAGTCACGAGATATGTGGAAGCGCGACTGAAAAATATCGAGAAGGCTACCAAATGAAAAATTGAATCCAAAATATCAACGAATCAAAACAAATAGGTAAAAATGTCGAACGAAATGATTTCTCAAAGCCAGGGCACCAGCGGAATGCTGGTAGATACAGGTTTCATGATGAGCTTGAGCGAACTCAAGCTGCGCGCAAATATGGTCGGACAGCTCAAGCGCGAACTGATGGTGGATAAGGTCCACTTCGGTACTATTCCGGGCTGTGGCGACAAGCCCACGCTCCTGAAAAACGGAGCAGAACTCCTGTGCATGGCGTTCCGTCTTGCAAGCGGAACCCACGCGGACATTAACGATCTGGGTAACGGTCACCGCGAATACACCGTCACGACCACGCTTACCAGCGGTGGCGAACTTGTGGCAACTGGAATCGGAAGCTGCAGCACCATGGAAAGCAAGTACCGTTATCGCGGAAGCGAGCTTGAAAATACTGGAAAGCCTGTTCCGAAGGAATACTGGAACAAGAAAGACCCCTCGACCCTTGGTGGCAAGGGCTTTACCGCGAAGAAGGATGAAAACGGTCGCTGGATGATTTTCAAGAAGGGCGACAAGAAACTTGAAAATCCGGATATTGCGGACGTCTATAACACCGTCCTGAAGATGGCCTCGAAGCGTTCGCTCATTGACGCGGTTCTCAAGGCAACAGGCGGAAGCTGTGAGTTCACTCAGGACCTTGAAGATACGGTCGAGAATGTCCCGATGGATCAGCCGCCGGAATATTATGGCGAAGAACCGTTCCAGAATGCGGCTACCCAGGCGCCACAGCAGGAACAGGTTGGCGACCGCAAGACAAAGTTCATTGGTGTTTGCAACAAGATGAACCAGCCTGCAATCAAGGAGGCTCTGCGCAGATTCAACTGCGAGAAGCTGGAGGACCTTAACGAAGGTCAGCTGGACGATTTCTATCGCGAGGCGAAGAAGATTGAAAACGATATGATGCAGGAGGTGAATTTCTAATGGAAGCGACAATCAAGAATGCAGAGGCCAAGATGATTACCGAAAACGTTGAAGAAGCCGTTGAAATCCAGGTGATTGAAATTGAAAATCCCAATGCCGTTATGCTTGTGGACGAAGGAAAGCAGTTCGTAATCAAGACGGACTGCAAGGACCCGGAAACCCTGTTCATGGATAAGGACAATTTCCTTCCCATGATTAAGCAGGTCAAGAAGATCGCGCGTGGACTTGTTGCAGACGTGCATACCGAAAATGGCTACAAGGCTCGCAAGGCTTTGAACGCAAAGCTCGCGAAGCTCAAGAACGCCATTGAGGACGAAGGCAAGAAGGTTGCTGCAGCGCTCAAGGCGAAACCCAAGAAGGTTGACGAAACCCGTCGAACCATCAAGGAAACGCTGGAAATGCTGCAGGAGGAAACCATGGCTCCGATCCGCGCAATCGAGGCGCGCCAGGCGGAAATCGTGGATATTACCAACCTTCCTGCAACAGCCATCGGCTGTGACAGCGTAGGCTGTCAGCAGGTGCTTGAGGCGATCAGCAGCCACGAACATGATGCGGACTATTGGGATGAAAGCTATGCCGAAGCGATGGACGCCATCAAGGACGCAAAGCGCCAGGTTGAGGGCATCAAGGCAAGCGCTGAAAAGCAGGAAGCCGAACGTGCCGAACTTGAAAAGCTGCGCGCCCAGCAGGCTGAATTTGAAAAGGCCGCAAGGGAAAAAGCGGAAGCCGAAAAGCGTGAGGCCGAGGAACAGCTTCGCAAGGCACAGATGGAGGCGCAAGCCGCCAAACTGGATGCAGAACGCGCAAAGCAGGCTGCAGCCGAAGCGGAGAAGCTGACCCACGTTGACTGTGGCGAGGCGGACGCCAGGGCTACGCGTGAGTCCATGCTTTTTCCCAGCGATGAACAGGAATATAAGCGTCTCGTAAATCGCGAGGTGCTTGAGGACTTGCAACGTTATGGCATTGGCGAAGAACTTGCCAAGCAGCTCATAACGGATATCGTTCATGGTAAGGTGCGTCACCTCCGCGTGATGTACTAGACTCTGGACGACACCTATAGCAGGCGCGTTTCCGGTGCGCGATATCACCGGATTTTTTTTCTGACTAAAAAATCAAAACCATAAAAAAAGAGGTATGACCATGCACTATGAATCCCGTGCAAAATTTGATGAAACTTTCGCCAACGTCGCAGGCGTAACAGCAAGCGAGATGAAGGCCAGCTTTGACGAAGTACAGCAGGCTTACAGATGGATTGAGGCTGTTGCCGCCGAATGTACGAACGTCGCGCTTGAGGGTAGGATTCGCTTTACCATTTTCCATCTGGACGGGGAGAGGCTTGTCGAGAGGGAGTATTTCACTTACGAACATAAGGAAAAGGTTTCGTGGAACAAGATAAAAAGCATAACATAGACGAACGTTATGTGCGGGAACTGGAGCGGACTGTGGCCCAGCTCAAGGAAGAACTGCGCATTGCGAACGTCAACTGTTCCGTCAATGTTCAGGAGAGGAACTGTGCCCTTTCCAGTCTCGCAGAATCCAAGGATGTGAACAGCATCCTTGACTTTAGGAATTGTCAGCTTCACAAACTGGCTCTCCATGCGTTGCACGCTTGCTTTCTCTGGAGAGCAAGATTTCTTCAAGTTACGCTGGAACAGTTTGAGAAGCCCGACGCTAAAATGTTACGCCATCGAAATGAACTCCTGGTTTGGAGTGCCATTTTCGAGGATGCATGGAAAAGGGACGTGAAGAAATTCCGTTCCTTTTTTCCACAGGACTTTATGAGACGCATGAGAGTGCGTCACAATCTGGAGAGCGTGAGCCATGGATGATTTTGATAAGGAAATTTGCTCCATCATTGCCATGGTTGACGCAAATAACAGGCTGGAGTGCCTGCGTAAGGTCTATCGAGAGACTGTACTTGAAGATGGGGAAGGGAAGAATATCCCGCTGGAGCGAAAACAGTTCGCTGTGGCGGAAAGTCTCACGAAGGGCTACCTGGAAGCAGCCTTTCGTCTAGGCGTTCCTGTGGAACGTCTTTTGAACGGGCTTATGATCAATTTCACACTGCCTTTCGTGGCAGCGATCCACAAACTTGAAACGAAGGAAGGCGAAGAATGACTGCGGATGAACTTCTTACAAAGACCGACCTGGAGAAGGCTGTTTCCACCTTGAAAAACGAGCTTTTAGACTCCATCAGTGCTATGATTGGAGGTGGAACTGCAACCGGAAGCCGTGTTCTTAATGTCAAGCAGGCGGCAGAATATCTCAAGTGTGCCGAGGACACCGTCAGAAAGCGTGCTCAACGTGGAGAAATCGCCTATTCAAAAGACGGTCGCGACTTAAAATTCTACATTAGCGACCTAGATGAATACTTGCGTTCTAAAAGGATTATGTCGGTTGATGAGGCTTCACAAAAAGCGTCACTTCTGCGTCACTTTAGATAGGTGTAAACGCTCTGAAACCCTTATAAATAAAGGAATCTAGCGAAATTGGCGTTTTAATGAACAATTATAATCCGAAAAGGTGACTAGAGATTAGAGACTAGAAATTAGAGACTAGAGACTAGAGATTAGAGATTAGAGACTAGAGATTAGAGGCTAGAGATTAGAGACTAGAGATTAGTGATTGGAGATTAGAGATTGGAGATTAGAAACTAGAGATTAGAGACTAGAGATTGGAGATTAGAGACTAGAGATTAGAGATTGGAGATTAGAAACTAGAGATTAGAGATTGGAGATTAGAAACTAGAGATTAGGAACATAAAGATGAAACTCTCTTTAAACAGTATGTACTTGCCTCCTGCGGCCCTAGCCCCTAGTCCCTAAAACCACTTGCCTCCTGCGGCCCTAGCCCCTAGAACCTAGCCCCTAGTCCCTAAAACCACTTGCCTCCTGCGGCCCTAACCCCTAGAACCTAGCCCTTAGATTTTAACAACAAGAGGTACAATATGTCTTATGTAGATGAAGCAAAGAATAACTTCAAGGCTCTCGCCAAGAACCCGTATCCTGGCCGTGGCATCGTTCTCGGCACTAGCCCCGATGGCAAGTCCTTCGTGCAGGTCTACTGGATCATGGGCCGTAGCGTCAACAGCCGCAACCGCGTGTTCGAAATGGAAGCAAAGACTGGCTTCATGAAGACCAAGGCCTTCGATGAATCCAAACTTACCGACCCGCACCTGATCATCTACTACCCGGCTCGTCACACTGCCGACGTGCAGATCATTACCAACGGCGACCAGACCGATACCATCTATGATGCCATCAAGCTGGGCGGCACCTTCGAAAGCGCACTCGCAACCCGTCAGTACGAAGACGATGCACCCAACTTCACTCCGCGTATTTCCGGTATTCACTACAAGAATGCTCAGCCTGCCCTGTACAAACTCAGCATCCTGAAGTCCCGCAACAACTGCGAAGACGCAGGCTGCGAACGCGCTACCTTTGAATTCGAAAAGGCTCTTCCGGGTCTTGGCCACTTCATCAGCACTTACGTCACCGACGGCAAGCCCATTCCTTCCTTCGAAGGTTCTCCGAAGCTCATGCCCATCTTCGACACCGCCGAAGAAAACCTGAAGAAGTACTGGAACGCCCTGGACAAGGACAACAAGGTTTCCCTGATGGTCAAGGTCATCGACCGCAAGACCTTCAAGGCCAAGACTTTGATTATCAACAAAAATAAGTAAGGCGAGTGCTGCAAAATCATGCTTGCATGATTTTATTGCCGAGCCGATTGTTCTGCCCGCGCAGCGGGCCAAAATAAGTAAGCTTATTTTTGTTCAATCAACGTCAATTACGAATTATTAAGTATGAATTATGAGAGTAAGTAAGGCGGCGACGACGCAATTATATGTCTCATAATTCATAACTCGTAATTGATAACTAAGTTATTAATTGGAATCGTTGTAAAAAAAGGTCCCTTTTTTGAACTGACCCCAAAAAGTTGGACAGTTTAAAATTAGGATAAAACTGCGTAAT